>QCLE01000001.1 GCA_003214815.1 Prochlorococcus sp. AG-412-J13
TGTTCTATATAAATTTTTTTAGTTATGAATTCTTTCCAATTATCATTTTTTATAAGAAATCTTCTTTCTATTTCTAAAGCCATTTAATTTTTTGGATTTTTTTGAGATAAATCACCTTTCCAATCAAGTTTTTTTATGAGGGTATTATAGTAATTAGTGCTTTTTTTAAACTTTATTATTTTGCAGGGTGATTGCCCTTTTGTGATCTCACAATAATAAGTTTCCTTAATAGTCATACATTTTGAACCGTCTCTCCATAATTTAATTTCCCCTTTACTTTTTTTTACAGGTTTAATTATTACCTTACTTGTATTAGGTATAACTATTGGTCTACTAGCCAAACTCATCGGGCATATAGGGTTAATTATCATTGCATCAATGCTAGGGTGCACTATTGGACCACCTGCAGCCATTGAGTAGGCTGTTGATCCAGTAGATGTAGATATGATTAAGCCATCACCTTTATATTCATTCACCTTCTCGTTATCTATTTCAATTTGTATTTGGTTGGTAGGAGAAATGTCTTCTTCAACAGATTTAAAATAGAAATCATTTAAGGCGCCGTAGCTTTGTATAATCTTTTTCTCAGAACTTGTCCCGTTAATATAAACATTACAATTTAATCTATTACGAAAGTCAATTGTATATTCTTCGTTTTCAAGGATTTCAATAAAAGATTTATCAAACAAAAAATCTTTTTCTTGCGTAAGGAATCCCAGATTCCCACCAATATTAATGCTCAACAAAGGAATATCATAATCAGCTAAAGCATTTGCACATTTTAAGAAGGTTCCATCTCCACCAAGAACTATGCCAAAATTTGGTAGAAATTCTGGATTACAAAGATGTTTTTCAATTTCATCTTTATGAAAATCACTTTCAATTCTATTTGATTTTATATTTTTAGCTTTGAGGACTTCTTCACAGAATTTAGAAGCCTTTTTAGCTACAGAACTATCTGAACGATATACAATGAGCACTAATGAAATTTTCATTTAGTGGTTTTACCATTTTAATAAATTAAAACTTTCCATATCTACAGTTACCCTATTCCTGTAAAGAGATAATAATATAGCTAATCCAACGGCTGCCTCTGCGGCAGCAACAGTAATCACAAAAATTGCAAAAACTTGACCTTGAATTAAATTATTATCAACAAAGGAAGAAAAAGTCATCAAATTTATATTTACTGCATTGAGCATTAATTCAATGCTCATGAGAACT
The DNA here is from genome assembly GCA_003214815.1 of Prochlorococcus sp. AG-412-J13. Taxonomy (GTDB): domain Bacteria; phylum Cyanobacteriota; class Cyanobacteriia; order PCC-6307; family Cyanobiaceae; genus Prochlorococcus_A. The sequence continues at coordinate 1,225 of QCLE01000001.1, forward strand.
CTGACTGCATTTCTGCTATTTAATAATCCCCAAATACCAATACAGAAGAGTGCTGAAGATACTATTAAAAAAGCTTGAATAGGAATTGATTCTAAACTCATCATAAGAAAGTTGAAAGGTTAATTTTTATTTGTAAGTAATGGTTCTGATGATTTTTCAATTAACTCTTGATCAACAGGTAATCCAGTGGAAATATCTTTGCTCATTACATCTCTTCTAGCTAAAACAATAGCCCCAATCATTGCCATTAAGAGTAAAACTGAAGCTACTTCAAATGGGAGTAAATAATCACTAAATAGATGTTCACCAATTCTGACAGTTGATTCTTCTCCTATAGAGTTTTGAGGACTTGATAGGTTCCATACATTGGTCAAGTCAACTCTTATTAAGAGGCTTAGTAGGGTTAAACATATTGATGTTGATATGATTCTTCTCGATTTAATATCATTAATGGGTTTTAAATCTTCTTTTTTATTGACTAGCATTATTGCAAAGATTATTAATACATTAACTGCGCCCACATAAACTAGAACTTGTGCTGCAGCAACAAAACTCGCATTTAAAAGAAGATATAATCCTGCCACACTCATGAAAACTCCTCCTAGTAGAAAGGCTGAATAAACAATACTTTCGAGCAATACAACACCAAGTGCTCCAATAATGATAATTAAAGATAGAACTGTAAAACAAATAATTTGAGTTGTTATTGCAATAGACATAAATTAATGGAAATTAATTGTTTGGATTAGAAACTTTATCTTTATTTTCATTGGATTCAGGTCTCATCCAATCATAGACTTCTTCAGGTAATTTACCAACTCTAGTATCTGAAGCTGGGATTTCATGAGGGTCCATGATACCTTTGGGAAGATAGGCAAGTTCTCTGAGAGGTTTAACTGAAGGATCTGTTGTGACGTTTGTAGGTAGTCTACCAAGTGCAACATTATCAAAATTTAGATTGTGTCTGTCAAAAGTAGCTAATTCATATTCTTCGGTCATTGATAAACAATTAGTTGGACAAAATTCAACGCAATTCCCGCAAAATATACAAACTCCAAAGTCTATAGAATAGTTTCTTAGTTCCTTTTTTTTTGTTTCTTTATTCATTACCCAATCAACTACTGGTAGATTTATGGGGCATACCCTCACGCAAACTTCACAAGCAATACATTTATCGAATTCATAATGTATCCTTCCTCTATATCTTTCAGAAGGTATTAACTTTTCATATGGATATTGGACAGTAACAGGTCTTCTTCGAAGATGATCAAAAGTAACTGATAAGCCATTGTATAAATATTTGCCAGCATTAAATGCTTCTTTGATATAGCTATTTATTTGTTGAAGGAAATTTTTCATTTTGAAGAATTTACTTAGTTATTTTATTTTAGTGGATTAATTTTTAATTTAAGTATTTTTACTTAAGTTTATCCACCAAAGAATTGCGGAAAAGCAAGTTTTAATCCTGCAGTTATCAAAAGATTAGCAAGAGAAATTGGAAGAAGAAACTTCCATCCTAGATCTAATAGTTGATCTATTCTTACTCTAGGAGTTGTCCAACGCAATAATATCGCAATGAAAACTAAAAGATATGCTTTCAATACAGTCATTACAATTCCTATTGATGCAGTGAAGACTTGTATAAAGGGTGCATTAATTGGCAAATTTAGAAACTTAGCTATTAATTCAACTGGAATAGGAAAACCCCATCCTCCCAAATAAAGTATTGATACCAATAAAGCTGAAAGGATTAAATTAATGTAACTACCAAGGTAGAACAATGCGAATTTCATTCCTGCATATTCAGTTTGATATCCTGCAACTAATTCTTCTTCAGCTTCAGGTAAGTCAAATGGAAGTCTTTCACATTCTGCAAGAGCACAAATCCAAAAGACTATAAAACCAACTGGTTGTCTCCATATATTCCAACTTAAGATTCCAGCTCCACTTTGTTGGTTGACAATGTCAATAGTACTTAGAGAATTTGTCATTAGTACGATAGCCAATACAGATAAAGCTAAAGGAATTTCATAACTTATTGATTGAGCTGCTGCTCTTAATCCTCCTAATAAAGAATATTTATTATTTGATGCATATCCGCTCATAAGAAGTCCTATTGGCTGGATACTGCTTAAAGCGATCCATAGGAAAATTCCAATACCAACGTTACTTATTAAAAGGTTTTGTCCAAAAGGAACAATTAGCCAGGACAAAATCACTGGAACAAGAACTAATATAGGTCCTGCAGTGAAGAGAATTCCATCCGCTTTAGCAGGAATAATATCCTCTTTGACAAGTAACTTAAGACCATCTGCAATTGGTTGAAGGACGCCAAGAGCACCTGCATACTCGGGACCTATTCTTTGTTGAGCAGCAGCAGATATTTTTCTTTCAAGCCAAACTGTTACTAAAACTCCAACAACTGCCGCTACCAAAACCAAAAGCATAGGTAAAGGGAGCCAAATTATATGAGCGATTTCGCTGGACAGGCCAAAACCTTTTAAGAATTCATTAAAACTATATTCGAGGTCTAATCCGTATTCCAAAATTTTTATGTTATTTACTTAATAGATTAACTCTTCACAAACGATATGTGTGTTTTTTATGAAAAGCTGCAAATATTATTCTCGGTTTTCTAGGCTAATCCACTCTCTTGGTGCTGAACCTGTGTAGATTTGCGATGGTCTGAAAATTCTATTTGCTCCAAGTTGCTCTCTCCAATGAGCCAACCAACCAGCTACTCTAGATATGGCAAAAATTGGCGTAAATAAATCACGAGGAATACCAAGTTTTCTATAAACAAGACCAGAATAAAAGTCTACGTTAGGGAATATACCCTTCGGGCCAAGTCTTGGTATTGCCTCTGCCTCAAGTGATTTAGCAACTTCATACATTTCATCTGCTCCAAATCTAATAAAAAGCTCTTCTGCCAGTTTTTGAAGAATTATTGCTCTTGGATCTTTGACTTTATATTCTCTGTGGCCGAAGCCCATTATCTTGCTTTTGTTTTTTATCGCGTCATCTAAAAAAGACCCAGCATTTTCTGGGGTTTTAATCTCTTCTAACATTGCAATCACATCCTCATTTGCTCCTCCGTGCAGTGGGCCAGCAAGGGTTCCTACTGCAGAGGCGATGACAGCATATGGGTCTGTAAGAGTGCTGGCAGTCACTCTAGCGCTAAATGTACTTGCGTTTAAACTATGTTCGGCATGTAGAATTAAACACCTATCAAAAACTTTTGCAGCTATAGGATCTTGTTCTTTTTCAGTCAGCATGTAAAGAAAATTTGATGAGTAAGTTAAATCATCTCTAGGTTGAATTGGGTCTTGTCCTTTTCTAATTAGTTGAAACGCAGCAATCATTGTGGGTATTTTAGCTATTAGTCTTATGACTGCGTTATAGATGTAATTAGGATCATCTATCGCTCTACGAGAATAGAAAAGCCCCAAAGATGCTGCGCTAGATTGCAGAGCGTCCATAGGATGACCTGTAGCAGGGAAACATTTCATCATATCTCTGACTCTAAAACTTAACCTTCGGTGCATCTGAACTTCTTGTTCAAAATCTCTAAGTTGAATAGCTGTGGGTAATTCACCCCAAATTAATAGGTAAGCAGTTTCTAAAAAACTGCTTTTTTTGGATAGTTCCTCAATTGAGTACCCTCTGTACAACAATTTACCTTTGTTGCCGTCAATATCACAGATAGATGAATTAGTAACTGGGACGCCCTCTAATCCTGGTTTTAAAATTAGTTTGTTACTATCCAATTGCTTAATTCAATATCAAATACTTATAGATTAAAGATAGTCAAATAATTTTTAATTAACCACAAGATATTAATTTCACAGAAATTTAAAATGATTGTGTCTAAAGCTTGTTTGATTAAATTTAATTTAAAGAATTTTTAATTTTGTTTCTGTATAAAGAATTGGATTTTTTTCAGGAATAGTTTGTCTTATGATGTGTAGAGATTCTTCATTTGATATTTTTAAAATATTTCTAATGAGAAAATTAAGGTCTTGCAAATCTAAAAAATATTCAATTTTATTAGAATTACCACCTTTGATATCAACTTTTGAATAAAGAAAAGCAGATTTATCTTTATTACTTTTTAGGTTAAAAAATTTCTTTGATATTGTCTCTAGTTTTTTACTATCAATTAAATAATTACTTATGGTTTGTAGACCTCCTGATTCTATTGAATAGATATTTTCAAAAGTTAATTGTTTTATAACATCGTCTTTTTCTTCAAGAATATCTTTGGAATATATCGAATAAGAATCTTCATTTTGTATTAAAGTATATAGGTTGAAATCTTTTAGTTTTTTCAAAGCACTTAAATCAAATTGATCTTCATTATTTTTTTCAAATGTAATAAGCCAATCTTTATTTGAATTGATAATTAGAATGTTTTGATTTGCATTGTCATTAAACTCTTCAAAAAAATTGAGTTCAAAATCATTTATTAAAGGTTTTAGATATTTGTCAAAGTTTTCTACATCACTAAAAATTGAAATCTCAAGATTATCTTCATCCGTATTCTCTTTATTTACTAGCTTATCGTAAGTATGAATATCAATATTTTTTTTATTATTTAGTAAATATGATTTTAAGATTAAATGTTTATTCTTTAAGTCAAATGTGGTAGCTATAATATTTTCATTATTCTCAGTAAAAATTTGATTATTAAAAAATATACTTTCCCAAAATTTATTTCTAAATAATATGTTCTTTTCGTTTTTTAATCCAAAAAGTTCTCGCTCATATTGAAATTTTTTTTCTTTAAAATCATTACTAGAGTTAATACTATTTGTGATTAATTTTTTATCTGATGAAGCAATTATATAATTATCCTCGGTCCGATATATAAAGTTAATGAAATTTAGTTTATTTTCTCTATTAATTGAAATTATCTCATCAATCTGATCAATTTTATTAGGCCAATTTAATAAATCATCTATTGTTTTTTCTGGCTTAATTTTAAATACAATCAAAATATCATCTTTAAGCTTTTTATTATCCTCAAAAGTTGAGATTATAATTTCATTATCATAGATATCTTCTAATTTATTGTTGCCTAGATCTATACCTAAGTAATTTAATATAGAATCTTTTATTAAAACAAAGTTAGCTTGATTTTTTGGGTTTTTATCTTTTTCATTATTGTTAACAATATTAAAACTATCTAAATTTGAAATAAATAATAATTTATTGTTATCAGGTATATATTTTAAGATATTTAGCTGCTCAATATTTATACTTTGCTTCGTATTTTTATTAGCAGAAACTTTTTTACAACCAATAAAAAGTAATAAAGATAATAATAATATTATGGCTACTACTCTAAGTTTCATTATCAATGTTTATTTTTATTTTTAACAATAAATTTCCTACTGCAACTTAATTTATTAAATTGTAAATAACACATAATTTATCCTCTCCATTGGGAAATTATCCAAAATCTATAAATGCCTCTAGTCTCAATGATTGGTTTAATTCTGAGAAAGAAGATCCAGTTTTGATTGATGTGAGAGAACAGTCAGAGCTTGAACTTGCTCGTTTTTCAAAAGAATTTTTACATATACCTATTAGTAAAGTCACATCTGAATACGTTAAGGAAATATTTGCTGGTTTATTAGACAGAGAAATTATTGTTAGCTGTCATGCAGGAATAAGAAGTTATAACTTTTGTCAATGGTGCCTAGATAATAATATTGTGAGTGAAATATGGAATTTGGAGGAGGGAATTGATGGATGGAGTAGATATATTGACCCATCAATTCCAAGGTATTGATTAAATATCTAATGAAGATGCAACGGTATTAACATCTTTGTCCCCTCTTCCAGAGCAGTTGATAACTATATGAGTATCTTTTTCAAGAGTAGGGCATAATTTATCCAACCAAGCAAATGCATGGGATGTTTCAAGTGCCGGAATAATTCCTTCAAGTTCACTAACAAGTCTTAAAGCATCTAAAGCCTCTTGATCTGTGACTGATCCATATTCTGCTCTACCTATATCTTTTAAATGGCTATGTTCAGGCCCTACTCCTGGGTAATCTAATCCTGCACTTATTGAGTGAGCTTCTTGTACTTGACCATTATCATCTTGCAAAAGAAGACTCATTGATCCATGCAAAATTCCAATTGACCCTTTAGTGATAGTTGCAGCATGTTTGTCAGTATCAACTCCGCTTCCTGCTGCTTCAACTCCAATAAGTCGTACAGAAGTTTCTTTAACGAAAGGATGGAAAAGACCCATTGCATTTGATCCCCCGCCTACACAAGCAAGTAAAATATCGGGTAAAGATCCAAATGATTCCAGACATTGTTTTCTAGTTTCTTCTCCTATAACTGCATGAAAATCTCTCACAATCTTTGGGAAAGGGTGTGGGCCTGCAACAGATCCTAAAATGTAGTGTGTGGTTTCGACATTAGAAACCCAATCTCTAATGGCTTCACTAGTAGCATCCTTAAGTGTTGCAGTTCCAGAATTTACAACTTTAACTTCAGCTCCTAGAAGTTTCATTCTGAAAACGTTAAGGGATTGCCTTTTTATGTCTTCAGCACCCATATAGATAATACATTTCAAGCCAAATCTCGCACAAACAGTAGCCGTAGCAACTCCATGCTGACCTGCTCCAGTTTCTGCAATTATTCTTTTTTTGCCCATTCTTATAGCTAATAAAGCTTGTCCAAGGGCATTATTAATTTTGTGGGCACCAGTATGATTTAAATCTTCTCTTTTAAGCCATATTCTTGGAGTTGATTGTTTAGTTTTGTAATGTTCAGTAAGTCTTTTGGCTTCATAAAGTGGTGTTTCTCTTCCTACATAAGTCTTAAGTAGATGATTTAATTCTTCTACAAAAAAATTATCTTTCCATGCATTAGATGCAGCTGTTTCAAGCTCAAACAGAGCAGGCATTAGCGTTTCAGGAACATATTGACCACCATATTTTCCAAATCTTCCCTCTTTGGAAGGTTGATTTAAATCATCATTTTTATAGTTTTGATCTTTGCGAGAAAATGTACTTACCACTTTTTCTATAGAATAAGTATTAACTAACTATAGATTATATTGAAAATAATGGGAAAAAAGAATTGGATCGAATTTGATAATCAAGAAAAAAAATCTGAAGAAACAGCTAAGTTAGATATTTTTAATAAAAAATCAAAAATAAATATTTCAAAACAAAAAAAAGGTAAAAAGGGCAAAACTATAACTTTAATTAGAGGTTTAGGCACTGAGGATGAAATCTTATTAAAAGAATTACTAAAAAAAATTAAAGTTTTTTGTGGGACTGGAGGAACATTAATTGATAGAAATATCCAGTTACAGGGTGATATGGTATCGAAATCAATCGAGTTTCTTCGTAAAGAGGGATTTCATAATTTATGAAGCAAGGGTTAGGATAGGTTTTAAATTTTGATGATGCAAAAAATGAAAGAACAAGATCAAATAAATTCAACCAATATAAAGTGGCACAATTTAACTATTGATAGAGAAAAGCTAGAGAAAATGAGAGGTCATAAAGGTATGGTTATCTGGTTTACAGGTTTATCTGGTTCTGGCAAAAGTACTTTGGCCAACGCTTTAAATGAAGTTTTACACTTAGATGGCTTTTCGACTTATGTGTTGGATGGAGATAATATTAGACACGGTTTATGTAAAGATCTTGGTTTTTCGGATGAAGATAGAGAAGAAAATATAAGAAGAATTGGAGAAGTTGCGAATTTATTTATGAATGCTGGGATAATAACTATTACAGCATTCGTTTCGCCATTTATTAGCGATAGAGATAAGGTAAGAAAAATTATTGGATCTAAGGATTTTATTGAAGTTTATTGTGCTGCTGATATTACAGTTTGCGAAAATAGGGATACTAAAGGTCTTTATAAGAAAGCTCGTTTGGGTGAAATTAAGGAATTTACAGGGATTTCTAGTCCATATGAAGCTCCTCATAATCCAGAAATTGTTGTTGATACAGGTTCGTTAGATTTAAATTATTCCGTTGAAAAAGTTGTTAACTACCTTAAAAAAGAAAACTTTCTTAACAAGGCCTAATAGAAAAATATTAGTTCATTTATTTTGAAGATAATTGTCAGGTCCAATAGTTGATAACTTACTATTTTTTGTTCTTACCTGTGTATGAAGATTTTCTCTGAATTCTTTTAAATTTTTCTTTATGGATTCATCAAATAAACTGATCATCTCTATTGCCAATAATCCAGCATTCTGACCTCCATTAATTGCAACTGTTGCAACTGGAATCCCAGCGGGCATTTGAACGATTGATAAAAGAGAGTCAATCCCCTTAAGTGTCTTACTCTCTACTGGTACTCCAATTACAGGAATGCAAGTTATGGATGCCAACATTCCTGGAAGATGAGCAGCACCACCAGCACCAGCAATTATTACTTTTATGTTTTCTGATTCTGCATTTTTTGCATATTCCATCATTTCAATAGGTGTTCGATGAGCAGAAAGTATACAAACTTCATTTTTTACTCCAAATTCTCTTAAAATGTCAATGGCTGGTTTCAATGTTTTTAGATCTGAATCACTACCCATTACGACAGCAATTTTATAAATATCTTTAGAATTCAATTCTGACAAAATAACAAATCAATTCTTTCCTATAATGGCGTGCAATTAATTTGGTGCCAGTTAGTTAGTATAAAAAGAAGAAATTTTCATAGAATATTATGACGTCAAATAAGATTATCGAAAAAAGCGAAGTTAGGGAGTATTTTAATGGTACTGGCTTTGAAAGATGGAATAAAATTTATAGCAAATCTGATGAAATTAATACAGTTCAGAAAAATATTAGGAAAGGACATCAAAAAACTGTAGATGATGTAGTCTCATACATCAAAAATTATCCTGAACTAACAAAAAAAAGTTATTGTGATGCAGGATGTGGTGTAGGAAGTCTTTCCATACCTTTATTAAGACTTGGTATAAAAGAATTACAGGTGAGCGATATTTCTTCTGAAATGATTAATGAAACAAAGAAACGCATTAATGAATTAGGTTTGAATCAAGGCAAAATAAAATATGAAGTATGTGATCTGGAAAAATTAAAAGGACTATTTGATGTTGTAGTTTGTTTGGACGTATTTATTCATTATCCTCAACCGGTCGCAGAAGAAATGGTCCAACATCTATGCGATTTAAGCAAAGAAAAACTAATCGTTAGCTTTGCTCCTTATACTCCAGTTCTTGCTGTTCTAAAAAATATTGGAAAATTATTTCCTGGGCCAAGTAAAACTACAAGAGCATATACATTGAAAGAAAAGGGTATTATTAATGCTGCTAAACAAAGAGGATTTAAAGTGGTTAAAAAGAAATTAAATCAAGCTCCTTTTTATTTTTCAAAACTAATTGAATTCGAAAAAATTTAATAATTTATTTTACTAAATGATTTTCAAGTGCATAACGAACTAATTCGGTTCGGCTAGATGTACCTGTCTTGATAAAAAGTCTACTTACATATTTCTCAACATTTCTAATAGATGTTTCAAGCTGTCTTGCAATTTCCTTGTTCATAAGGCCCTCTGCTACTAATTGAAGTACACTTGCTTCTCTTGGAGTAAAACTAGGAATGTTTATTGTATTTTCTGAATTAGTTGGATTTTGGTCTGTGAGCATAGATTTTATTTCAGTAATTTGTTTAGCCATTTTGCTTACATCAATATCTGCGAATCGTGCCGCTTCTTTTAGTAAACGTTCTTGTCTCTTGATTACATTTTTAACTCTTGCAGCTAATTCATCGGGATCGAAAGGTTTGGAAATATAATCATCAACTCCTGCAAGATAGCCTTCTGTTCTGTCTAGGGTCATTCCTTTTGCAGTCAGAAAAATAACTGGAGTTCCTCCTAATTTTTCATCCTCTCTAATTTTTTCTAATAAAGCATAACCGTTAGCTCGGGGCATCATAATGTCGCTAATTATCAAATCGGGAAAAACTGTTTGAGCCTTTTCCCATCCATCCTCTCCATCCACTGCAATAAATATTTCAAAGCCTTCATCTTCTAGAAAGGTTTTAACAGCTGTTCTTAAACCAGGCTCATCATCAACTAATAAAATTTTTGATTTTCTTACCGGTTCATTATTTATTTGATTAATTTCATTCATTTTTTAAATTCTTTAATTTGATTTTCTAGTAATAAACAGAATTTTATATACTAAACATAATGCTATCAACTCCCATACTACTAGACTATCAATCTTCGACTCCTTGCTCTAAAGATGTTGTTGATTCTATGAAACCTTTTTGGAGTGAGATATTTTCTAACCCTGCAAGCAAATCTAATTTGGCGGGGATTAACGCAAGCGCTATATTGGAAGCCTCAAGAGAAAAAATAGAACAAAATTTATTTATTAAGAATAAAAAAGTTATTTTTACAAGTGGAGCAACTGAATCTAATAACTTAGCCTTATTAGGTTTTGCTAGAAATTACTATAAAAAAACAGGAAATTATGGACATATTATTACCTTAAAAACAGAGCATAAAGCTGTTTTAGAGCCACTAAAACAACTAAAAAAAGAGGGATTTATGGTTACAGAAATTAATCCTGAGAAAGATGGCTTAATTTCAGAAGAACAATTCAAAAAAAATGTAAGAGATGATACATTTCTGGTTAGTGTCATGTTGGCAAATAACGAAATAGGAGTTATTCAGCCTATAGAGAGTATTTCAAAGATATGTAAAGCGAGAGGAATAACTTTTCACTCTGATTTCGCACAATGTTTAGGGTATATCGAGTTAGACAATCTTTTATCAGATGTAAATATGATAACGATGAGTTCTCACAAAATATATGGTCCTAAAGGGATAGGACTTCTTTTGATAGATCAAGAAATTAATCTTGAGCCTTTAATTGTTGGAGGAGGTCAGCAATATGGTCTCAGGTCTGGTACATTACCTCTTCCGTTAGTAGTTGGCTTTGCTAAAGCAATAGAGATAGCAGTTTTTAATCAAAAAAATAATGCTGAGAAATTACTTTTGTACAGAAATAACCTTTTAGAGGGTTTGTTAGAAAATAATTCTGGTTTATTAATTAATGGCTCAATAGAAAAAAGATTACCTCACAATTTAAATTTGACTATATTGGATTTAAACGGAGCGAAGTTTCATAAACTTTTAAAATCTAAAATAATTTGTTCTAGTGGATCTGCATGCAGTAATGGTGAACCATCTCATGTTTTACTAGCCTTAGGTAGATCTTTTAAAGAAGCAGAATCTTCAATAAGGTTAAGTATTGGATTAAGCACTAATTCAAAAGATATAAAACAAGCAATACAAATTCTTACACATACAATCAAATCATTACGTTAGAAATTATTGGCTTTTTAATTTAATTGAGCAATTCTTAATTTTGCACTTCTAGCTCTTTTATTTAGTTCGACTTCTTGATCGGAAGGAGTTATTGGTTTTTTTGTCAGGTTTTTTAGTCTTTGATCATTTTTAAAAGAATTTTTAACTAACCTATCTTCCAGGGAATGAAAACTAATAATAGAAATAATTCCGCCCGGCAAAAGCCATTCAGGGATAACTTGCAAAAATTTTTCTAATACGTCAATTTCGTTATTAACGGCAATTCTTAGTGCTTGAAATGTTCTTGTTGCTGGGTGTATTTTTTTATATCTTTGTTTTGGTGGGAAACAGCCGGCAATAGAATAAGCTAACTCTTTTGTCCCAGAATATTTCCCATTTTCCTTCAAATGCATTTTTATTTTCTTAGCAATCTTTCTTGATAATCTCTCATCTCCATATTTATAAATTAGGTTAGCTAGATCTTTTTCATTTAAAGCCTCAATTAATTTCTCTGCATCAAACTCAAGAGAAGGATTCATGCGCATATCAAGAGGCCCATCTTTTTGGAAACTAAATCCTCTTTTAGGCTCATCAATTTGGTTACTATTTACTCCAAGATCTGCAATCACAAAAGAAACTTTTTCTTTTGGTACAAAATCCGCAAAATTTGAAGCCCTTATATCAATCCTATCTTTAAATTCATCAAGTTTTTTTGATGCTGATTTTCTCGCGAATGGATCTTGATCAAGTCCAATTATATTTAAATCCGAATATTTTCTCAATAAATGATAAGAGTGTCCGCCTCCGCCTAAAGTTGCGTCTATTCCTTTAAGTTGGTTGTTATGTATTAATGGGTAATGCTCTAATGAAGCCATAATCTCATCTGTCATAACTGATTTATGATTGAAAAAAGATGAATCAGATAGGTCAGTTTGCATAACTTTCGACTAAGATTTATTTAGAAGTTAAATTCCTAATGGCTCAGCTAGAGACTAGAACAGAACCAATGGTGGTCAATTTTGGCCCTCACCACCCCTCAATGCATGGAGTTTTAAGGTTAGTTGTAACTCTTGATGGTGAGAATGTCATTGATTGTGAGCCAGTCATTGGATATTTACATAGGGGAATGGAAAAGATAGCTGAAAATAGGACAAATGTAATGTATGTCCCTTATGTAAGCAGAATGGATTATGCAGCAGGAATGTTTTATGAAGCTATTGTAGTAAATGCTCCTGAAAGATTAGCTAATATTCCAGTTCCTAAAAGAGCTAGTTACATCAGAGTTTTAATGCTGGAACTTAATCGTATTGCTAATCATCTTTTATGGCTTGGTCCCTTTTTAGCAGACGTAGGAGCGCAAACTCCATTTTTCTATATTTTTAGAGAAAGAGAAATGATTTATGATCTTTGGGAAGCTGCTACTGGACAAAGGCTAATAAATAATAATTTCTTTAGGATAGGTGGTGTCGCATGTGATCTTCCATACGGATGGTTAGAAAAATGTATAGACTTTTGCGATTGGTTCGGTCCTAAGATAGATGAATACGAAAAATTAATCACAAATAATCCAATTTTTAAAAAAAGAATTGAAGGTCTCGGAACAATACAAAGAGACCAGGCAATTAATTGGTCTTTGTCTGGGCCAATGCTTAGAGCTTCTGGAGTTTCCTGGGATTTAAGGAAAGTTGATAGTTATGAATGTTATGAAGATTTTGATTGGCAGATTGCTTCAGAAAAAGAAGGAGATTGTTATGCAAGATATCGAGTAAGAGTTGAAGAGATGAGACAATCACTAAGCATCATTCGCCAAGCCTGTAAAATGATTCCAGGAGGTCCAACAGAAAATTTAGAAGCCCAAAGAATGGCGACTGAAGATAAGAAGAGTGAAATATTTGGTATTGACTATCAATATGTAGCTAAGAAGGTTGCTCCAACTTTTAAAATTCCTAACGGAGAATTGTATACAAGATTAGAGTCCGGAAAAGGAGAAATAGGTGTATTTATTCAAGGAAATAATGAAGTTACCCCATGGAGATTTAAAATCAGAGCAGCGGATTTAAATAATCTGCAAATTTTACCTCATATTCTTAAAGGTGCCAAAATCGCCGATATTATGGCAATCCTTGGCTCAATAGACGTCATTATGGGATCTGTTGATAGATAAGTACTTTAAATGAAACCCTCTGATTGGTTAATATTGCAGAAGAAGGTAAGATTTGGTGATTGTGATTCTGCAGGTGTAATTCATTTTCATAACTTATTAAAATGGTCGCACGAAGCTTGGGAAGAAAGTATTGAAATTTATGGGATTCCTTCTCAAGATATTTTCCCAGATTTTTCTATACGTAAAAGTCAAATTATTTTTCCCATAGTAAATTGTGAAGCAAACTTTCTTGCGCCTATAAAAATTGGAGATTTCTTAAAAGTAAAAATTGCTCCTCATAAAATTAATACTCATTTGTTCCAAGTAAATAGCTTCTTTATAAAAAATGGAAATAAAGTAGCCGAAGGGAAAATTATACATTGTTCTATAGATGTTTATTCAAGAAATAAAATAGAACTTCCCGATCAGTTAGAAAGATGGATAGAGGCTTCAAATGTAAGTACAAATTTAAAAGAATGCTAATTATTATTTTTTAAATTTATAGTTTATTTTTTCTGTACTGGTATTTTTGTTTTTAACAATCCACTTTTCAGGCTTTTCATGTTTAGGCCAACTTTGAGAAAATTTTTTTAATAAATTTAAAGAAATTTCAATATTTTTATTATTTGTAAGTTTTCTAAATTCAACAATTACTTTAATTTTATTTCCCCATAATTTGTTAGATACTTTTGAAATATTGAATTTATTAATTGGGATATTTTCTTTCATAATGAAATCATTTAATCTAGATTCAATTACTTCTGGAAAAACGATTTCTCCTCCTGAATTAAAAGCGTTATCACTTCTTCCAAGAAAGCTTAAATATAAAGAATTATTGATTTGATTAATTTCACCTAAATCACCGGTTTGCCACCACCCATTTTTATTTTTGAAATTTTTAGTTTTTAAAGAGTTTATTATTTCGATTCCAATTCTGGCTGATTTCATCTCGATTAATCCTTTTGAGTTAATTCTTATTTTTGTATCAGGTAGTATTTCTCCAACATTTTTAATACCCATTAAGAATTCTTTTGGTTTTAAACTCGTAACCATTGCTGCTGTTTCAGTTGAGCCGTAACAAGGTGCTAATTTTATTTTTTCTTGTATACATTGTTCTGCAGTTTCGTCTGAAATTGAAGCTCCACCTACCCAAATTACATCAAAAATTTTTAGCCAACTAATTCCATCTTTTTGAGCTAAAAGTCTTTGTAATTGGGTAGGTACTAATGAAGTAATCAAGTGTTTTTTGTTTTTTTTAGATTTAATTGTAAAAAGTAAAAGTTCTCGAGTTTTTTTTAGCAAATTCGGAGAAATATTAATACAAGCACATCCCCAAGTTTGACTTCTAAAAATTGGCATTAATCCACTTATATGGTTCAGGGGTAAAGTATTTAAAATTAAGCAGTTTTGCAATTCAAATCCTTGCTCTATTAGCCATTGACCTGATGTAGCTGCAGATAATTTAAGATTATCTAAATGGTGAAAACATTGTCTCGGTTTTCCAGAACTCCCACTACTGTTTAAGATAATTGCTGGCCCATTTTCAGTAATTGAATCTAATACATCTTTGTCTTCATAAAATTTGTTTTTTACATAAATAATTTTATTCTTTCTAATTTTTTCAATAATTTTCTCTACAGATTGAGTTTCGTTATTTTCAACTTCAATAGTATGAATTTTATTTTTCATAGTAGATCCCATATCTTTTTTGCTTCATTTAAAAATAGAAACGAATTAGGGAATTTATTCATTGCTAAACCAGGAACTTTTGGAGTTGGTCCTTGTAATTGTATAGAAGATAAATGATAAAGCCATCTCTTCCCTATACCAGTTTCAAATGAGGTACTTATAGATATTAAAGCTTTTTTATTTTCTAATTCTCTTAAAAGCTTAACTGGATTATTTTCTTGAGAAGGCCTTCGAATTTGCCAACCTTTCCACTCATCAATCAAAGTTGGAAATTTTAAAAGTGATTCGTCTAAGGCTATAGGGATTTTTTTGTTGAGTTCTGTCAGTCCATCAATATCATCAACACAGAGAGGTTGTTCTAACCAATCTATATTTTTGTTATCCTTCAAAATATCAGCCCATCTATTAGCTATCTCTCTTCCCCAAGAACCATTAGCATCTATTCTTAACTTAATATTATTGCCTATTTGGCTTAAAATTTCTTCTAAACTTGCTTCTTCCTCATGGTTATTTTTTAATGCTACTTTCCATTTTATTGTTACTGATTTTCCAAGATTAGATTGTCTTTTTTTAATTTCATTTAGATCTGAAATTATATTTTCAGGATTTAACAGTATGGCTGTTTTATCAATTTCATCAAAGTAATAGTTTTCTTTAAAAATTATTTTTCCATTTATCTCAGCTAATGCAGAATTTATTGCAGATTGAATGCATGGATGAAAAATATTTATTTGCTCAGATAAATTAAATACTTCTACATACTCAGGGATTATATCTAGTTGTTTCGCACACTTTTTTAAGTCTTCTTTATGAAGGGGTGAAACTTCTCCAAACCCAATTTTTTTATCATTACTTTTTAATTTAATTATCCAACCCGATTTTGTACGGTAAGTGGTTTTAGAATTTTCTACTTTGGTGGATAACTTAAAGCTATAAGATTTTTTTTGAAATATTAAGTTCATTTATTAAGCAAGTAATTAAATATTAATCCTGTGATTAAGCCAACTCCATTAAGAGTTTGAAATTTTATTGCGATGAATTTGCAATTTTTTATTGCAGAAGGTTTTTTATATGAAGATTTTAATAAATTTATAAGTCTTATTGCTTGAGGAAAACTAATCAAATAAATGATACAAAACACTGGAATAAATCCAGTAACTATTGTGAAAAGTTGAAAAATATATATTGTAAAAATTATCCAAGGTACAAATTGAGAACCTTTTTTTGCCCCTAAGCGAACTAAAGGTGAATTTTTGCCATGCTTTTTATCTTCAGAAATTTGATGAAAATGAGAACAAAATAATACAAGAGTTGTTGCCAAGGAAGGTCCTGAACCAAGTAATAAAGAAACTTTCCAGGGAATATCTTCGAAGTAAATATTAGATGGATTTAACGCAATTAAGACTGCAGAGTAAGTAAAAGGTCCAAATGCAAGCCAGCATAATGGTTCTCCTAAACCTTGATAGCCAAATCTAAAAGGAGGTCCTTGATATAAATATCCTAAGAAGCAGCAAGCTGCCACCAAAATCAAAATATTTATACTTGTTGATACTGAAATAATTGAAATTATTAATAAACCAACAACTAAAGATGTATATGCAATAAATGAAATTATTTTTTTATTTTTTACAAGATTTACAATTGAATGGAATTTAAATTCATCGATTCCTGTTTCTGCGTCGAATAAATCATTAGTTAGATTTTCCCAAAGTAATATCAAAATTGCAGCTAAAGTAAATGCAATCAAATTATAAATTTTTACCTTTTCATATTGATTGAGTAAATAAGCCCCTGTTATTAAAACTGGAAGTATGGCAACAGAATAAAGAGGCCATTTTATTGCTTGTTTCCATAATTTTTTTTTATCTTCGTCCATTTTTAATTAACACACAAAATTAGATAATTATTAAATTTAGTTTATAAATTGAGTTACATTTTTTACTTTATTGCATGATTTTTAGTTATTTTCAATAAGTAATGAAAAATGATTTAAACTTAACAGATTTTTTAAAAGATGTATTTTCCTCTTTCGATAAGAAAGTGGAAAATTCTGGATTAGTAAGTATTTGTCTTGAGATTCCTTGTATTGATTTATTTCAAGTTTATGAATTGTTAATAAATAAATATCCTTTTTCTTCATTTTGGGAGGAATCTGATGGCATTTCATATATAGCTTTCGAGAAGTGTAAATATGTTACTTTGGATGGTCCAAAAAGATTTGAGGTAGCAAAAGAGTTTAATTCTGAGAATTTTAAAAATTTAATTAACTTAACTAATGAATCGCATAATTCTGCACTTTCAAAAATAATTTATTTATTTTCTTTCTCTGAAAATTTGAATAATAAGAATTTATCTTCAGATATTCCTAGTTTGGAAGCCATCTTACCAAAAATATTAATTATTAAAAGCGATAAGAATTGCTGGCTAAGAATCAATGGTCATGTTGAAGGTAAATCATCATTAAGAACATTAATTGAAGAAATATGGACAATTAGAAATCAAGTTATTAATTCTGGCTCAGAATTAATAAAATCATCTGGATTAAAAACTAGTTTTGATTCCCCTATTATTGATGATTTCTCACGCTCCTTAGAAACTTCTACAACAAATTTTAAAAAAGTAGTAAATAGAGGAATTGAATTAGTAGAGAATGGTATCCTCGAAAAGATAGTTTTAGCGAATAGGATTAAAATAAAACTTAAAAATAAACTAGATTTAGTAGAAATTTTAAAAAGATTTAAAAAGAATCAACCAAATACATGTAGATACGTTTGGAAAAGGAATAGTAAGGATATTTTGTTTGGATCATCTCCAGAAAAATTATTTTCTTTTACTAAACCTAATTTAACTTTGGAGGCGCTTGCTGGAACTATCTCTACTAATTTAAATTTTAAGAAACTCCTAAAAAGTACTAAAGACTTAAAGGAACATAATTATGTAATACAGTATTTGATTAAATGTTTAGAAGTTTCAAAAATAACAAACTATAAAAAAAGTGATATCAAGGTAAATTCATTTGGAGATATTTCTCACTTGCAAACACTCATTTTCTCCAAAGTTGAAAATATTTGTCCTTTTGAATTACTTAAAAACCTACATCCATCTCCGGCTGTTTGTGGATACCCAAAAAATGCAGCATTGGATTGGATAAACACTCTTGAGTCTTTTCCTAGAGGAAATTATGCTTCTCCAATGGGCTGGGTTGATTCATCAGGAAATACTTCATTTCTTTTAGCAATAAGAGGCGCAAGATGTATTGAAGAAAATATTGAATTTACTGCCGGTTCAGGTATAGTTTCAGGCTCCGTTTTAGAGAAAGAAATAGATGAGATTAAATTAAAATTTGAATCTATAGTAAAACAGATATTTTTCGCTGAAAATCCTAAATAATTTCTACTAATTTTTCAATAACTTCCTCTGAAACATTCTTATTGGATAAATTTTCTATTTCTCTTAAACCTGTTGGACTGGTTACATTAATCTCGCTAAGCATTCCATTTATTACATCAATACCCACAAAAAATAAACCTTCATCTTTGAAGTGTTGAGATAATTCTGAGCAGATACTTTTTTCTTTATCTGTTAATAATGTGGGTTCAGCCTTCCCTCCCATCGCTAAATTACTCCTAAAATCGCCTCCTTGAGGAATCCTATTTATAGATCCAATTGCTTCACCATTTACGATAATTATTCTTTTATCACCCTCTATGACTTCAGGAATAAATTTTTGCATCATAACGGGTAATTCTTCTTGAGAAGTGATTAATTCAATGATTGATTTAATTCCTGGAGAATTTTTATTTATCCTTATAACACCTTGACCACCTTTTCCTCCAAGAGGTTTTATGACTACTTCATTATTTATATTTGCAAAATTAATAAGATCTTTTACCTTACTCGCAACTATTGTAGGTGCCATTAAGTGGCTGTATCTCAAAGCACCTAGCTTTTCATTCCATGCTCTTAAAGATGCGGGCTTGTTAATTACTTTTACTCCTTTTCTTTCGGCAACTTCTAAAAGATGGGTTGCATATAAATAAGCCTCATTTACAGGAGGATCTTTTCTCATCCAAATGCAATTAAATTCGGCGAGAGGTATGCAATCATTCTCTTTGTAAGAAATCCACGGATTTACTTCAACTTGTACGGAAGATGCCCATACTTCATCACCTCTAGCTTCAAGGTCTTGAGGAGTACAACTCCAGATTTCAATATTTTTTTTTGATGATGCTTGCATTAAAGCAGCAGTTGAATCTTTTAA
This sequence comes from Prochlorococcus sp. AG-412-J13, assembly GCA_003214815.1. Lineage (GTDB taxonomy): Bacteria > Cyanobacteriota > Cyanobacteriia > PCC-6307 > Cyanobiaceae > Prochlorococcus_A. Next base: position 20,640 of record QCLE01000001.1, read on the forward strand.
GGGATTTATATTTTTAATTGGATCTATTACGAATAGAAATTTCATAAGATCTAGTTTAATAATGCTTCTAATTTATTTTCATTTTCTAATGCGTAGAGATCATCGCAGCCTCCGATACCCTCATTATCTATAAATATTTGTGGTAATGTTCTTCTACCATCAGCTCTTTCGATCATCAATGCTCTGGCATCTTCGTCGCCATCTATTCTATATTCTGTAAAATTTACATTTTTTTTCTTGAGTAGTGATTTTGCTCGAATACAGAATGGACAATATTGCCAAGTATAAATTTCAACTTTGGACATTTTTTAAAATAATACTTAGTTTATACTATTAAACAAAAGTGCTTGTTAGATTATAAATAACGATTAAATTCTATTTTGATAGATATTACAGATTTCAAAAAAGATCTTTCGGAACTAACAGAGCGCCTGGGTAATGCTCAGGATTGTCTTTGACGTTCCAAGATTAAAAGCGAAAAGGAGAGAGTTAGAGCAAATTTCTGCTCAACCTGAATTTTGGGAAAATCAAGAAGCAGCTAAAAAGCAAATGTTAATTCTTGATGATGTCAAAGCACAACTCGAATTGTTAGATAAGTGGAAAACTTTTATTTCTGATGCTAATGCCTCTCTTGAGCTTTATTCTTTAGAACCTGAAGAGGAAATGATTTTGGAATCCCAGCAGGGATTAAAGAAATTAAGAGAGAATTTAGATAAATGGGAATTTGAAAGATTGTTATGTGGTGAATACGATAAGGAAGGAGCAGTAGTTTCTATTAACGCAGGTGCGGGTGGAACAGATGCGCAGGATTGGGTAGAGATATTATTGAGAATGTATTCAAGATGGGCCGATAATAATAAAATGAGCCTTATAATTAATGAATTATCTCAAGGAGAAGAAGCAGGTATTAAAAGTGTAACGTTTGAAATTGATGGAAAATATGCATATGGCTATCTGCAACATGAAAAAGGAACTCATAGATTAGTAAGAATTTCTCCTTTTAATGCTAATGGCAAAAGACAAACCAGCTTTGCTGGGGTAGAGGTTATGCCAAAATTAGATGATAATATTTCACTTGATATACCTGAAAAAGATTTAGAAATTACAACGAGTAGATCCGGTGGAGCGGGAGGACAAAATGTTAATAAAGTAGAAACAGCAGTAAGAATTGTTCATTTGCCTTCAGGGATTTCAGTAAGATGCACTCAAGAAAGATCTCAATTACAAAATAAAGAAAAAGCTATGTTACTTCTAAAGTCTAAACTATTAGTTATTGCTAAAGAACAAAGAGCTGCAGAAGTCGCTGATATTAAAGGTGATATTGTGGAAGCTGCATGGGGCAATCAAATAAGAAATTATGTTTTCCATCCCTATCAAATGGTAAAAGATCTTAGGACTATGCAGGAGACTAATGAGTTAGATAGTGTTTTAGATGGTGGACTTGAACCATTTATTCATGAATTATTACGTATGAATATTTCTTCTAACGAATCTATTGAATAACTAATGGAAAATAAAAACGAAATTTTAGAAAAAAAAGTTGCTCCTCCAAGCTTTATAAAGCTTGCTATGAGAAATATGGTAAGGAAAGGTTCAAAAAGTATTTCTCATTTTTCTATAACCTTTCTAGTTTTAATTGGGATATTAATACTTGTGGCCACTATAGGTAAGCCCAATATTCCTGTTTAAGAATGTATGAAAGAAAAAATTATTTCTGAAATAAATTTAGATTTGGTTTTTCAATGTAATGATTTTTCTCAATTTTCAAATAAGTTAAAAGATATTAAAACTAAGCTTATTTTTGAATCTATTTTTTGGGAGAAAGTTTTTTTATCTTGGATAAATACAATATTAAAAAAAGAGGATTATGGATTGCCAAATTATATTTTTGAAAAAAAATCTTTTTCATTAGGATTACAGATAATATCTAATCAAGAAATTGCTTCTTTGAATAAGAAGTGGATGCAAAAAAATGGTCCAACTGATGTTCTATCTTTTCCAATCATTTCTGATGAATCTCTAAATAATTTAGATCACATAGAGTTGGGAGATATATTTATATCATTAGAGATGGCACTTGAGCAATCTTATGAATATAAACATTCAATCTATAGAGAGATGATCTGGTTGGCTAGTCATGGATTTTTACATCTTTTGGGATGGGAACATAATAATGAGCATGATTTAGAAAATATGTTAAATTTTCAAGAATATTTAATTACTCGATTAGATTAAAAATCAATGGGAACAAAAATAAACTATTTAGAAAATAGAAAAGAATCATACAAAACTTCTAATAATGTTTTTATAAGTTTTAAGTATGCTTTCAGTGGAATTAGTTACGTATTAAAAACTTCAAGAAATTTTAAAATTCAATTAATTTTTGCAGTTACAAGTTTAATAATTGGTTTTTTACTCAAAATTAGTCTAAGTAATTATATAGTTTTGATTGCAACAATTATGTCTGTTTTAATATTAGAAATGTTAAACACATCTATTGAATCAATCGTTGATTTAGTAGTGCAAAAAGAATTTAGTATTTTGGCTAGAATTTCAAAAGATACTTCTGCAGGAGCAGTATTATTAGCTTCCATTAATTCTGTTATTATTGCTGTATATATCTTTGTTCCTAAAATAAAGTTGTTATTTTGAATCCATATAAATATGTTTCTTGTTATTGATAATTACGATAGTTTTACTTATAACCTTGTTCAATATTTAGGAGAACTTTCAGTTGAGCATGAAATAACTAAAGAATTAGTAGTTAAAAGAAATGATGAAATTACTTTAGAAGAAATTATCAAACTAAATCCTAGTGGCATTCTATTATCTCCAGGTCCAGGCAATCCAGATCAATCTGGAATTTGTCTGCCAATACTAAAAAAATTATCTAAAAATATTCCAACATTGGGAGTTTGTTTAGGTCATCAAGCTTTGGCTCAAGCTTTTGGAGGTAAGGTTATAGTTGGTAAAGAACTTATGCATGGTAAAACATCTAAAATATTTCATAATCAAAAAGGATTGTTTAAAGATATCGAGAATCCATTTGTGGCAACTAGATACCATAGTCTTATAGTTGATTCAAGTTCTTTACCATCTTGTTTCGACATTACTGCGACTTTAGAAGACTCAACTATTATGGCTATCTCTCACAAAGAATATAAACATTTACATGGGGTACAGTTTCATCCTGAAAGTGTGTTGACGCAATTTGGTCATAAATTAATTAGTAATTTTCTAAAAATGGCTGAACAAAAGTAAAATAAAAAAAATTAATATTATGATTTCTCCAATTAAAAACTTTTTATTTTTGATATTATTTAGCTCTTTTTTACCTACCTCAGTATTGGCAAAGAATTTAGTAATAAAAAGTTTGGGACATAGTAGTTTTTTAATTAATAGTCCAGATAAATCTATTCTAATAAATCCCTTTAAAGCAATAGGTTGTGCAAGTAATTTAACGGAGCCAAAAGAAGTTAACGTTGATTTTATTTTGGCTAGTTCTAGGCTTCCAGATGAAGGACATAATCCTAATGATCAATTAATGTTTGTTGAGCCAGGAATCTATCAATTTGAGGATATTTTATTAAATGGAATTTCTGTACCACATGACAGATTAGATGGAAGAAGATTTGGGATGGCAACTGTTTGGAGTTGGGAGCAGAATGATCTTAAAATTGTTCATATGGGAGGAGCTGCTGGTGATATTGATATAAATAGTCAAATTATTTTGTCTCGTCCAGATATCTTATTTATTTCAATTGGAGGAGGAATAAAATCTTATAATGGGAAAGAAGCCTCAAGAATAGTTAAGATCTTAAAACCTAACGTAGTTATTCCTGTTCACTTTGAACGTAGTAAACAAATTAATAAAGAATGTGATTTCTCAAATGCTGATTTATTTATCGAAAATATGAAAGATTTTAAAGTAGAGTATGTTGGAAAAGATTTTCAAATAAAACCTAAAAGAATCGATCAAAATACAATTTATATTTTCAGTAATTAATTTATTAAATCTAAGATCTTGTAATTGTCCCAGAAAAAAATCATTTGTTCTTTAGTTCCAATACTAACCCTTATTGAATTACCAATATCTTTTTTGTTTTCCATACTTCTAATAAGTATACCTTTTTCTTTCATCTGTTGTATTAAGATTTTAGGATCTTTTTTTGGCCAAATTAAGAAATAATTACCTCCACTAAAGTGAGTTCTGATTTTTGTTGATTTAAATTTATTTAAAATCCATTCCCTCGCCTTTTTTACTTCTAAAACATAATTATCAATATATGATTTGTCTTTAAGTGCTGCTAATGCTGCTGTTATAGCATAGCTATTTACATCATATGGTCCTGTAACTTTATTAATGAACTGAATTAAACTTTTATTGCCAAAAGTAAAACCTATTCTTAAACCAGCTAAACCTGCAGTTTTTGAAAGCGATTGGATTATTAGTATATTGTTATTCTTTTCAAAATCTATCGATTCAAGAAGACTATCTCCATTAAATTTTTCATATAGTTCATCAACAATTATTAATGAATCGTGATTGATATTAGCTAAGTTAATTATTTCTTGAGAGCTTAGCACCGTTCCTGTTGGATTATTTGGATTGCAAATAAATATTAACTTTGGATTATGCTTTATTATTTTTCCCCTAAATTCTTCGATGGGGAATAGAAAATTTTCTCCAATGTAAGAACAACTTTTTTTTTTCATTCCTCGCATTTCTGCACAAGGAGAATAATAACCAAAAGTTGGATTTGTGGTTAGAAAGATTTGATCTTTTTCTCCAAAGCAATTAAAAATTGCATTTATTGCTGCATCTGCTCCATTGAAAATTCCGATTTCATCATTACCAAATTTTCTTGAATCAAGATATTTATCACATAAAAATTTTTTTAAAAAATTATATTCTGGATAAATTGAAATCTCATCTAATTTTATGGCTTGTAATGCCTCTAAAACCTTAGGACTTGGACCTAAAGTATTTTCATTAAAGTCTAAGCGGAGTAAATTTCTTCTATTTTCTAAAGGTGCAGAGTAAGACTTCATATTTATTATTTCTTCTCTTGGTTTTGGGAAAAGATTATTTAATGGATCAAAATTATTCATTACATTCTTTCTAAAGTTTCAATTCCTAAAATCTCTAAGCTTAATTTTAGTGTTTTTGCAGTTAGGTCACATAAATTAAGTCTAGAAATTTTTATATTTTCTTCTTCTTTGAGGATTGGAACTTGATCATAGAATCGATTAAAAGTCTGACATAGCTCGAACAGATAATTGCATAGTCTATTTGGCATTAAGTCTTTTTCAATAGAAATTATCACTTCATCGAACTTAAGTAATTTTCTGATAAGTTTCCACTCAGATTTATGTTCATACTTTATGTTCTGAAAATCCTTAGAGTAATAAACAAAATCATTTTTTCTTTTAATTCCTGAAATTCTTACAAGTGTATATAGCAAATAAGGAGCAGTATTTCCATTAAGGGAAAGCATTTTATCAAAACTAAATTGATAATTAGTAATCCTATTTTGACTTAAATCTGCATACTTAACAGCTCCTAATCCAATAATTCTTGAAGTATTTGCAATAAAATCTTCGGTCTCGTAACGATCTTCATCTTCTAATCTTTTCAATAAATCTTCTTTTGCTCTTCTAACCGCTTCATTTAATAAATCTTTTAGACGTATTGTTTCACCTTCTCTTGTCTTTAGTTTTTTGCCATCAATTCCTTGAACTAACCCAAAAGGGACATGGTCTACTTGACACTTATCTGGGATCCATTTTGCTTTTTTTGCAACTTGAAAAACTCCAGCAAAATGATTTGCTTGTCCATGATCAGTTACGTAAATAATTCTTGAAGCATCATCCCCATTAGGCGCTTTATTGAATCTGTATCTTATAGCAGCAAGATCCGTGGTGGCATAATTAAAACCGCCATCTTTTTTTTGAACAATTAGCGGTAAAGGTTTGCCTTCTTTATTAGTCATCCCATCTAAAAATACACATTTAGCTCCTTGATCTTCTATGAGTATTTTTTTAAACTTCAAATCCTCAATAACTGACTTTAAAAATGGATTATAAAAAGATTCACCTCTTTCTTTTATTTTTATTTTTAAATTTTTATAGATTTCATCAAATTCCTTTCTCGATTGATCACATAACAATTTCCAGGCTTGGATCGATTTACTATCTCCACTTTGTAACTTTACTACTTCCTCCCTAGATCTTTTTTGGAATTCAGATTCATTATCAAATCTTTTTTTTGATGCTTTATAAAATTCAACTAAATCACTTATCTTGATCTTTCCTATTTCTTCTAGATCATTTGAATATAAATCTTTGAGCTGAGTAATAAGCATTCCAAATTGTGTTCCCCAATCACCAACATGATTGAGTCTTAATACTTGATAACCTCTTAACTCGAAAATTCTAGATATTGAGTCACCTATTATTGTTGATCTTAAATGCCCTACATGCATTTCTTTAGCAATATTAGGACTAGAAAAATCTACAATAACTTTATTAGAAAAACCACTATCTAAATCTTTTTTAATTAGAGGTATGCCAGCCCTATGGCATTGAATATTTGATTTGATTTCATTTATTAGAACTTCATCTTTTAATTTTATATTGATAAATCCAGGGCCTGCTATTTCTAGACTCTTGCATAATTTTGATATGTTTTTATTTTTTTTTAAAAGATTCACAAAATCATCAGAGATCTCTCTTGGTTTCTTTTTATATATTTTAGATAAACTTAGACAAACATTACATTGATAATCACCAAACTCTTCTTTTGATGATTGTGTAACTAAATTTTTTCTAAGATTGTCGAATTCTCCTTTTTTATCATTTTTTTCAAGACTATCTAAAAGAGATTGTTCAAATTGTTTTGTTAATTCTTTAAAAATGATTAGCATTAATTATTCAATTATTTATCTATATAATTAATTAATATAACGCATACTTAAATCAATCCAATTACTTTTGGTAATTGAAGAACTTGTTGAAATCAAATCAATACCTTTTATTAGATATTTACTAATTTCTTTAGGGTTAATTCCAGAAACTTCTATTATCAAATTTTTATTGACTTCTTTTTTTAAGCTATTTATTGATAAATCTCTTAATTCTTGAACGTTTTTTTGGATTATTTCAGGGCTAAGTTCATCCAATAAGACACTATCTGCTCCTGCTAATACTGCTTCTTTTGCCTGTTCGATATTCTCAGCTTCAATTATGATATGAGTTGTAAAAGGCGAATTTAGTCGAATTTTTTTTACTGCATTATTAAGATTATCTGTCCATGCAATGTGATTTTCTTTTATCATAGCTGCATCGTATAATCCCATTCTATGATTCACTCCACCTCCGCATTTGAATGCATATTTCTCAAATATTCTTAAGCCAGGAGTAGTTTTCCTAGTATCAGCTAATTTTATATTTGTACCTTCTAACTTATTTACAAGATTCTTTGTGTATGTTGATATTCCAGATAAATGCATTGCTATATTTAAGCCTATTCTTTCACTAGCCAGCAAACCTTTTGAAGGTCCATATATTTCCAGGAGTTTTTGATCTTTAACAAATTTATCTCCGTCAGAGATATTAAATTTTGAACTGATTTTTAAATCAATTTTTTTAAAAATTTCTTTTATAATTTCGACACCACAAAATATACCACCTTCTTTTGCAATCCAATATGCATTACCATTCTCTTCTGTAATAGAAGGACTTGTAAGATCTCCACTACCTATATCTTCATCGATCCAATTATCAATGATCTTACTTATTATTGGAGTATTAAAATCCACTACACTAAAAAATAATTAATTAATAAAAATTCAACTGAAGTTAGAGAATTAACTATATATCACTATGTAATTTAACTCAAATTTATTTACCAATACAAAACTTAGAAAAAATGTTATCTAGAAGTTCCTCTGTTAATTCTTGACCAGTTATTTTAGATAAGTTTTTAATTCCATCTCTTAGTTCTATTGATAACAAATCAAATGGCAATTTATTTTTAATTATTTCATCAGTATCATTTAAATTAGATAGGCAAGCAGACAAATTTGTTAGATGTCTTTCGTTTAAAAATATATTGATATTTTCTACTTGTTTTAATCCGCATTTTTTTATAATTGTGTTGATTAATAATCTTTCACCAACATTATTCTTAATGCTCATAAGAATTGTGTTTTTTAACTCATTTGAATTAATATTTTTGCAATCAATTAAATCTTTTTTATTGCCCAAAATAGTAATTAATTTTTCTTTGGGGATTTCTTGTATTATTTTTTTGTCTTCTTCATTAAATCCTTCTTCAAGACTATAAATATAAATTATAAAATCTGACTCTTTAATTTTCCCAAAACTTTTTTTAATTCCAATATTTTCAATTTGTTCATGTGTTTCTCTTATGCCAGCAGTATCAATTATTTGCATTGGAATATCATTAATAGTTAAATTAACTTCAATAACATCTCTAGTTGTTCCAGGAATATTAGTTACGATTGCTTTCTCTTTTTTTGCAAGCAAATTTAGTAAAGAGCTTTTACCAACATTTGTTTTGCCTATAAGCGCAATGGATATTCCATTATGAATATATGAATTTCTTTTTGCATTTTCTATTAGTAATTCTATTTTCTCTTTGACTTTTTTAATGTTTTTTTGATATTTGGTGTAATCAAAATCTGTGAAGTCTTCTTCAAAATCAACTCTCGCTTCTATTTCGCAAAGTTGATTTATAAGTTCATTTTTAATATCATTAATTTTTTTCTTTATTTTCCCTTGAACCCCACTAAAAGCTAACTCTGCTGATCTGGTATTGCTTGCATTAATTAATTGATTAATCGACTCGGCTTGAGTAAGGTCTATTTTCCCATTAAGAAAAGCTCTTTGACTAAATTCTCCTGGGTTTGCAAGTCTAACTCTAGAATTACTAGATAATAATCTCTTTAGAACTTTATTTACTAGGATAATTCCTCCATGGCAATGAAGTTCAACAACATCCTCTCCTGTGAAGCTATTTGGTGATTTCATCACTAAAATTAAAACCTCATCTATAAATTGATTTTGTTTATTTTCCTGAATCAAACCATGAAAAACTCTATGTGATTCCCATGCATATTTAGATTTAGTTTGAACAATCTTTTTGCAAGAATTTATTGAGTCTTTCCCTGATACTCTTATTATCGCAACTCCTCCTTTCCCTATACTTATAGCTGAAGAAATTGCGGCTATAGTATCTTCTGTAGTAACTATCGAATCCATCTCTCGCTTTGTTATGGATAATTAAGTAAAATTATCAAGAATTTAATTTTGAAATTTTCTTTCTGAATGAGATTTAAAAGAGATATTATTTATAAGAAAATTCTATCATTATTTAGGAATCAGCATGGAAGTCCTTTCTTTAATGCTAAAGGTTTAGCTATAGGGGTATTTAGTGGCTGCTTTCCTTTTTTTGGGTTGCAGACTTTAATAGGGGTATTTTTTGCGAAAATAGCTAAGGGAAATATTGTTCTAGCTGCAATTGGTACCTGGATCAGCAACCCTTTTACTTATATTCCACTGTATTATTTTAACTATAAGGTTGGTTCGATTTTTTTAAATAATTCTTCTAATAAAATTCTTGAAAAAAGTTTAGTTATTGATGACTTATGGAAACAAGGTAGAATTTTTTCCCTAAAATTACTCTTAGGTTCATCTTGTGTAGGTATTTTATTAGCTTTGATTTGCGGCAGTATTGTTTTCTTTATCTACAAGATAAAAAGTAAAAGATAGATTGATCTGATTGTAAAATTAACTTTGTCCAACTCTGGCAATATCTAAAACATCTGCCATTGATTTAATTTGTTCAATTGTTTTGTGAAGTTGATTATAGCTTTCAAGACCTACACAAAGATTTATAATAGCTGGTTTACCATAAGCAGTTTTAACATTGGCATCGCTAACGTTTATACCTTTATCAGATAACCGCATAAGAATATCTTTAAGAACTCCAACTCTATCAATTACTTCTATTCGTAGCTGAATTGGAAACTTATTATCGCCAGTTTTATTATCTTGATTCCAACCAAGAGGTAATCTTCTCTCTATTGGAATTGGTATTACATTTTCACAATCTTCCCTATGTATGGTTATCCCATGGTTGCCGAGCGACACAGTTCCGATAATATCCTCGCCTGGAAGTGGGGTACAGCATTTACCTATTCTGTAATCAAGACCTTCTATTCCGGAAATTGGTGATTTAGCTGCCGTATTAGATTTATTAGTGGATAAATTACTATTACTTTTAAGAGATTTTGCTATCTCAGAGTCAGAATCATTTTTTACAACTTCTGTCTGTAATTTTATTTCTTCTCTTAGTCTGTTTAATACTTGATGCAAAGTTAAACCACCAAAACCAAGAGATGCAAGAAGGTCTTCAGTAGTTTTTAAATTGCATCGATTTGCAACTTTTTTCATGGCTTCACTAGAAAGTAATGTTTCAAAACCGTTTCGACCTACTTCTTTTTCAAGTAAATCTCTACCTCTTTTAATCGTTTCATCACGATGGCTTTTCTTATACCATTGGCGGATTCTATTTTTAGCAGTTGGCGTAACTACAAAGTTCAGCCAATCCAAGCTTGGAGTAGCATTATTACTTGTCAAAATTTCTATGAAGTCACCATTTTGAAGTGCTGTAGATAATGGAGAAAGCTTTTCATTAATTCTTATTCCATTACAGTGATTTCCAACTTCAGAATGAATTCTATAGGCAAAATCTATCGCGGTAGATCCTTTCCTTAAACCAACAACATCTCCTTTTGGAGTGATCACAAATACTTCTTCATCAAATAAATCTTCTTTAATTGAAGCTAAATAATCATTATGATCCCCTTCATTACCTTCTTGTTGCCATTCTACTAATTGTCTTAGCCAATTAAATCTCTCGGCATTACTTTTAGCAGGAGAACCACCCTCTTTGTATTGCCAATGAGCGGCAATACCATATTCAGCAATTTGATGCATGGAAGTAGTTCTAATTTGAACTTCAATAGGTCGATGTCTTCCAATCACAGAAGTGTGTAAGGACTGGTATCCATTCGGTTTTGGTAAACCTATATAGTCTTTAAATCTACCTGGAATTGGTTTGAAAGTATCATGAACAACTGCTAAAGCTCTATAACAACTATCTGAATTGTCCACGATAATTCTTAGGGCAGCAACATCATAAATCTCGTGAAAATGCTTTTGTTGTCTTTCCATTTTGCTCCAGATGCCATAAAGATGTTTTGGCCTTCCTGTTATTTCAAAATTTTTCAAACCTGCTCCAACCAAGTTTTCTTTCATAAGATTCAAAGTTACTTTTAATCTTTTTTCTCTATCACTTCTTTTAACAGCGATTTGATCTTTAAGATCTTGATATTCTTTAGGCTCTAGGAATTTAAAAGCTAAATCTTCTAATTCCCATTTAAATCTGTTAATTCCTAGTCGATTAGCTAATGGTGCATAAATCTCTCTTGTTTCTCTCGCTATTCTTAGTTTTTTCTCATCATTTAGCCATTCAATTGTTCTCATGTTATGAAGTCGATCTGCAAGTTTTACTAAGACAACTCTGATATCGCTGGCCATAGCCAAAAACATTTTCCTAAGATTTTCAGCTTGTGCTTCAGTCCTGTTGTTAAAGTGAATTCCTCCTAATTTTGTTACACCTTCTACAAGTATTTTGACTTCTAATCCAAAATTTGTTTCTATTTCGGATAAATCAATGCCAGTATCTTCAACAACATCATGTAAAAGGCCTGCAGCAATAACAGATGAACTAGCACCTATTTCTTTGAGGAGATTTGCAACTGCAACTGGGTGGATAATGTATGGCTCGCCACTCGCGCGGAATTGTCCATCATGAGCTTTATAAGCAAGTTTAAAAGCCTTTACTATAAGGTTTTGATTCTCATCATTTTCTTTATTTGATTTTTCAAAATTATGAATAAATTTAAGAAGCCAATTGGGAATTTTTATTTGATAATTCAAAGATGCACTTTCATATTTTTTATTTTCAGGCACAATAGTTTTGGAAACTTCAATTTCTTTTTTTTCTTTTGAATTTGCAGCTGCCTCGGACATTTTATATTGCTTTAGATGTATTTTATTTAGGTCTAGAAAAATTTGCTATAAATCATGGAAATAAATAAAGAAAAAATTATTGTAGTTAAAAATCTTACTGTTAAATATGGTTTAAAACAGCAACCTATTATCAAAAATTTTAATTTGGAAATAGATAGTGGAGATCATTTGGCCATAATAGGACCTTCTGGATGTGGAAAGACCACTTTTGCAAAAACATTAGTAAATATATTGCCTAAAAAGGCCAATTCTAAAGGGTATTTATCGATTTCTAGTGTAGATCCTAGGAAAATAAATAACAAAGATGCACAATTATTTAGAAGAAAGAATTTTGGATTTATTTATCAAGACTCTATAAAAAAACTTAATCCGCTAATGAGAGTTGGGGATCATTTATATGAATTATTTAAAACGCATGATCAAACTAAATCATCTGTAATTATTAAAAAATTAGTAAAAGAAGTTTTTCAAAAAGTAGGAATTGAAGAAAGTAGACTTGATTCTTTCCCACATCAATTTAGCGGTGGAATGAGACAGAGAGTTTCTATAGCAATGGCACTTGCTTTGAAACCTAAATTATTAATAGCTGATGAACCTACAACAAGCTTAGATACAAAAACAAGTTTTGAAATTATGCAAGAAATAATTCATCTATGTAATGAATTTGATACTACTTTAATTTTAATTAGTCACGATATAAATCTTGCAGCAAAGTGGTGTAAAAAAGTTGCAATAATTGAAAAGGGATCGATTGTTGAAAAAGGGAACATATTAGATATTTTTCAATCACCAAAATCAGATATCGGGAAAAAGTTAGTAAATGCTTCAAAAATAGTATTAGAACCAAATACTAAACATAATGCTCGAGATAAGGTCGTTCTAGAGGTAAATAACCTAAGACATTGGTATAAATTAAATTCTTCAATTTTCATTAATAAATGGAATAAGGCTTTAAATGAAGTTAGTTTCAAGTTATATGAGAATGAGACTCTTGGAATAGTTGGTTCTTCAGGGAGCGGTAAAAGTACATTATGTAGGGCTTTAATTGGACTTCTTAAAGTAAGAGGTGGTGAAATCAAAATTTATGATAAAAATCATGCATCGAAAAAAAATAAATCTTTTAAAAATAAAAATAATGTGCAAATTATTTTTCAAGATCCTTTTTCAAGTTTGAATCCGAAAATGACAATTAAAAATATTTTGGAAGATATATTTTTTATTCAAGAAATTTCAGATAAAAGAAAAATCAAAAAAGAAATAAAATTAATGTTAAGAAATTTAAATCTTCCCTTAAATAATGATTTTTTTAATTCTTATCCTAGCCAATTATCTGGTGGTCAATTGCAAAGAATTTCTTTAGCCAGAGCGCTATTATTGAAACCAAAAATTTTGATTTGTGATGAGAGCCTAAATATGTTGGATGCTTCAGTAAAAATAGAGATTCTTGAATTAATTAGAGTCTTGCAAGAAAAAATGAATTTAACGATTATCTTTATTACTCATGATTTAGGCATTGCTAAAAGATTTTGTGATAGGTTGCTAGTTATGAATCAAGGAAAGATAGTTGATGAAGGAGAAAGTTCTACAATATTCACTAAAACTCAAAACACGTATACAAAATCGCTTCTAAATTCCTCTTTAAATCTTATTTAACTTTAAGAACATTTAGTAATTTTTGAAAATCTAATGGTAATTCTGATTCAAATATCATTTCTTTACCATTTATTGGATGTATAAGTCCAAGCTTAATGGAGTGTAAAGCTTGGCCATCTAATTTACATGGTAGTTTTTTACATCTTCCATATAATGGATCACCCACAATTGGATGATTAATGTGAGCGCAATGAACTCTTATTTGATGCGTTCGCCCCGTATCTAGTTTGAAACTCATTAATGAGTAATTTCCAAATCTTTCTTCTAATTTCCAATAGGTACAGGCATACCTTCCTGAAGTTTCTTCAACTACTTTATATTTCAATCTATTTAATTTATCTCTGCCAATGTGTCCTATTATTTGGCCTTCTTCAGAATTAGGTGCTCCATGAATTACTGCAATATATTCGCGTGATGCTATTTTTTCTTTAATTTGTTTCTGGAGATTTACTAATGCCTCTTGGCTTTTTGCAACCACCATACATCCGGAGGTATCTTTATCTAATCTGTGAACAATCCCAGGTCTTAGTTTCCCATTAATTCCAGGTAGATCTTTACAGTGAAAAAGTAATCCATTCACTAAAGTTCCAGATTTGTGTCCAGGGGCTGGATGAACAATTAGTCCCGATTGTTTATTGATTACTATGATGTGCTCGTCTTCAAAAAGGATATTTAAATCCATTTTTTCAGGTTTCAAATAAATAAGAGGTTCTGGAGGAGGCATCCATATTTGAACATTGTCGCCATTTTTTAATGGGGTCTTTGCTTTCGCGGTCTTATAGTTTACAAGTACTAAACCTGAATTTATAAAATGTTGAATTCTTGCTCTACTTTGTTCTGGCCTTTTACTTACCAACCATCTGTCTAGCCTCATAGGAAGAGGAAGCTCATAAATAATTTCTATAAGCTCACCTTCTCCAATGCCAAAAGAATTTTGATTATTTAATTCCATAGTGGGACTTCTAAAGCAATTTTACCCAGCATTTGATTTCTATAATCTTCCAATAACTTATGAGACATTCTCCTTTTATCGCCTGAGGTATGTTTTGAAGCTGCTTCGTCGATCCAAGCAGAAGGACTCTTAAAGCCTTTTGCAATATCAACTCCATATCTATTAGATATTTGTTTAACTGAGATATTCGCATTCTTATCTTTGTTGAGAGTGGATATAATTTTGATAAATCCAATTGCGACACTCTCTATTTCATAAGCAGCCTCACCAATATCGTCACACAGTGCAAGATTAAGTGCTGATTTTTGATCTTCTAAATTTGGAGGTATAACACCAGGAGCATCTAGCAGATCTATACCACTTTCTAATTTTATCCATCTTAAATTACGAGTCACGCCTGCTTTCCTAGCGCTATCTACAACTCTTTTTTTTGCAATTCTATTAATTAATGCTGACTTTCCTACGTTTGGGAAACCAAGTGTAAGGGCTCTAATTGGCCTAATTCGCATTCCTCTAGAGAGTCTTCTATCGTCGATTGACGACCTAGAATCTTTGGCTGACTTACAAATTTCTTTAATACCTATTCCTCTTTTAGAATCACACCAAAGAGGATATTGATCTTTGGCATTAAACCATTTATTCCAACTATTGATTGTATTAGGGGAGATCATGTCTGATCTGTTAATAACAAGAATATGTTTTTTATTATTTATCCATTTATTTAAGTGTGGATGTCCTGTTGACAAAGGAATTCGTGCATCTCTAACTTCTATAACTAAATCTACTTTATTGATAACTTCAGATAATTTCTTTTCTGCTTTTGCTATATGGCCTGGGTACCATTGAATTTTGGGTATGTCCACTTCAATAAATCAAATAAAATTTTGTATTCCTTTAAGTTTTTATAAGTTTCAAAAGTATTTACTTCTAAAGTTTAGTATAAATTTAATGACTAAAAAATTTTTATAATCGTTAATTCTTAAAATTTATTAAGGCATAGGTAACAGTAACTACTTTTTAACCCAATAAGCCCAAATTAACGTTAGGGTCTTAAGATTAAAATTAAGCTTGTTTAATGTCAAAATTATCTCTTTCCAGTCTTGATAAGACAAATTTAGAAGGAAAAAAAGTTCTTGTAAGAGTAGATTTTAATGTTCCATTAAATGAAGATGGTCAAATAACCGACGATACTCGTATTCGTGCAGCGATCCCAACTATTGAATATCTTATTAATCATTCTGCAAAAGTTATATTAGCTGCTCATTTTGGTAGACCAAAGGGTCAGGTAAATGAAAAAATGAGATTAACTCCAGTAGCAGCAAGAGTAAGTGAATTGTTGGGGCAAAATGTTTCTCTTACTAATAGTTGTATTGGTGATGAAGCAGTTGCACAATCAAATAGCTTATCTAATGGAGATGTTCTTTTACTTGAAAATGTTCGTTTTTTTGGTGAAGAGGAAAATAATGACCTGGAGTTCGCTAAAAAATTAGCATCACATGCAGATATGTATGTAAATGATGCTTTCGGTGCTGCTCATAGAGCTCATGCTTCAACTCAGGGTGTTACTAATTATTTAAGTCCCTCGGTGGCTGGATTCCTTTTAGAAAAAGAATTGAAATACTTGCAAGGAGCAATAGATTCCCCAAAGCGTCCATTGGCAGCAATAGTTGGAGGATCAAAGGTTAGTAGCAAAATAGGAGTACTTGATTCTTTACTAGATAAGTGTGACAAAATAATGATTGGTGGAGGTATGATTTTCACTTTTTATAAAGCTAGAGGTTTAGATGTCGGAAAGAGCCTTGTAGAAGAAGATAAACTCGAGCTTGCTAAAGATTTAGAAGCAAAAGCAAAAGCAAAAGGAGTAGAATTATTATTACCCACTGATGTTGTTTTAGCTGATGAATTTTCTCCGGACGCCAATAGTAAAATATCTCAAATTGATTCAATTAGTGGGAATTGGATGGGTCTCGATATTGGTCCAGATTCCATTAAAGTTTTTCAGAATGCTCTTGCAGAATGTAAGACAATTATTTGGAATGGTCCAATGGGAGTTTTTGAATTTGATAAATTTGCAGACGGTACAAATGCAATAGCTACGACTCTTGCGGACTTAAGTGCTTTTTCTGAAGTTTGTACAATAATTGGTGGTGGAGATTCAGTCGCAGCAGTAGAGAAAGCAGGATTAGCTGAGAAAATGTCTCATATATCTACTGGAGGTGGCGCAAGTTTGGAACTTTTAGAAGGTAAAACCTTACCAGGTGTAGCTGCGTTAAACGACGCTTAGGCTATATCTCATCAACAATATCAATACTCTTTGTGAAAGTAATCATTCCCTCAGGGTGAGCTATGATTCCTGACCAAATTTGTATACCTGGTTTTGAAGGGGCTCTTGTTATTTTAAAAATCCCTCCAGACGCCAATGGCTCCAATAATATTTCTTTTTCAAAAAATGAATTAACTTGATGAGGTTTTATAGCTCCAGCAATAATCACTTCTTCAAGAGGCTTATTTAGAATTATATCGATATCATATTTTGAACCAGTAAGAACTCTATCAGGAATTTTAAAACTAATATCTATATTTTTATTATCGTTTCTTATAATTGTGAATAAATTTTTGATAATCCCTTCATCTATTTTCCCATTGACGATTGAAAATAAATAATCAAAATTGGATTCGAGTATATATATTTCTCCATTAACTATTTTTTCCCCAGAAACTTTTATTCGCAAAATATCTTCATTTGGAATATTAGATTTGAATCTTTTGATCTTCCATTTGCTGTTAGGAAAATCATTAATAATCTTTGAAAATTGTTTTGGTATATTTTGGCTTTCTTCATTTCTAAAATTTTTTCTAATCAATTCTAAATCTCTTGCATTTAAGGATTCTTCTAGATTTCTTATAAAATCAACTTTTAAAGTTTGAGTTATTGCTGAATAGGGAATAATAAGATAAACAAATAAGTAGAGAAGAAATCCTATATTTTTGAATAAGTTTAAATTAAACATATTAATCATTGGTTATTGTTATTCTACTAATTTAAGTTTTTATGTCTAAAAAAAATAATTTATTAGTCGCAGCCAGTGGGACAGGGGGGCATATTTTCCCAGCCTTAGCAGTTTCTAGAGAGGTGGAAGATGAATGGAATATTCATTGGTTGGGTGTTCATCAAAGACTTGATGCAAATTTTATTCCCAAAAAATATAATTTGAGGACTTTGAATATAAAGACACCAAGAAAAAATATTTTTTTGTTTTATCAATATATAGAAATTTTAATGTCAACTTTCCAAATAATTAGGATCTTAAAAGAAAAAAAAATTAACTTAGTTTTTACAACTGGCGGTTATATATCAGCACCTACTATTGTTGCTTCAAAACTTCTAAGGATACCTATCATTATTCATGAATCAAATGTAATTCCAGGAGTGGTCACGAAAAATTTTGGTTTTTTATGTAACTATGTTCTTTTAGGATTTAAGAAAACAAATTCTTATTTAAAAAATTGTAAAACTATTTTCACTGGAACACCTTTAAGAGAGCAATTCTATAAATTTAATTATTTGCCAGAATGGGTTCCAACAGGAAATGGACCTCTTTTGATTGTTATGGGAGGTAGTCAAGGAGCAAAAGCTATAAATCAAATTCTTTATGAATCTCTAGAATTTTTAATAAAAAAACAGTTTCGGATAGTTCATATTATTGGCGAATCTAATCAACAACCTTTTCATGTAAAAAACTCCAAAAATTATATTCAAAAGAAATTTACTAATGAAATAGCAGCTTTAATTCAAAACTGTGATCTTGTAATATCTAGATCTGGTGCAGGAACAATCAATGAACTAATAGAGGCTGAAAAACCTTCAATTTTAATTCCATATCCAGATTCTAAAAATAATCATCAGGAGAAAAATGCAATGATTCTTGCTGAAAGTGGAGGCTCAGTTTTAATCAATCAGAATAAAATTTCTAAAGAAGTTTTTGAAGAAACTCTAGAAAGAATTTTTAAAATAAAATCAAGAAAGGGAAAAATTCATTATGAAATATTAGATCTCATGAAGAAAAACATGGAAAATAATAATAAAATTCAATCTAAAAATGAGATTAAAAAATTTATTAATTATTTTTTAAAGGAATTCTGAATTTCTTTACATAAAAGAGTGTTATTTTTCCTATTCTGCAAACTTATTCTTGCCCAATTTTCGTCAAGAAATCTAAATGAAGTGCATTCTCTAAGCAATATTCCCTTATTTTCTAAGTATTTTATATTTGGCGACAAGGATGTTTTACTTTCTATTAAAAAAAAGTTGGTTGAAGAGTTATGAACTTTAAGGTTCTCTATTTTTGATAATTTTTCAAATACTCTCTTTTTTTCAATATTTATCCA
The DNA here is from genome assembly GCA_003214815.1 of Prochlorococcus sp. AG-412-J13. Classification (GTDB taxonomy): domain Bacteria; phylum Cyanobacteriota; class Cyanobacteriia; order PCC-6307; family Cyanobiaceae; genus Prochlorococcus_A. The sequence continues at coordinate 39,757 of QCLE01000001.1, forward strand.
GCTGTGAATCTGTTTTGTCCACTGTTCATAGAATTTCTTATTACTTAGTAGATCAATTCCGGCTTTAATAGCAAATGAATTTAAAGGCCAAGGATCTCTATTAATTTCCCATTGTTTAAGTTTTTTCGATGAGCCAATAACGTAACCTAATCTAAGACCAGGAATATTGAAGATTTTGGTCAAGCTTCTCAAGACTAATAAATTATCAAATTTTTGGGTTAATGGTATTAAAGATTCTTTGTCTCCATTAGGTGTTGTCGATAAGAAAGCTTCATCACAGATAACTAATTTATATTTTTTCACAACTTCCTCCAATGAATTCTTTTCCCATAATTGGCCGGTAGGGTTATGTGGATTTGTTATCCAAATAACATCACCTTTTGGATGAAGCGGAAATGATTGAGGAAAAATATCATTCCAGTTTTTTGGTAATTCGCAATGTATAAAATTGCTATTCCAACAATTTAAAGATCTTTCATAATCAACAAATGATGGAGAAGGAATACAACTTATTCCAAATTTGGATGCTTCATAACCTGCCCAGGTTATTAGTTCAGAAGCTCCATTTCCAGGCAATATATTGTCTGGATTTATCCCATGAAATTTACCGATTATTTCTTTCAGATCACTCAAGTTTCTCTCTGGGTAATATCTAAATCCAAGATTCTTAATTCCCGCATTTAATGAATCTATTAGTATTTGAGGTGGATCAAAGGGTACTAACGAGGCACTTGCGTCAATGATTTCAGAGGGTAATAAATTTAATTTTTTTGCATTTGCATATACATTTCCTCCATGCTTTAAGTTTGATATTTGCATGGCTAATGTTGAGTAATCATTAGTTTCCGATTTGTTCATTATTCATTTTCTAATTTTTATTTAACCCATTTTAATTCTGATCCAATGGCCTCTTTAATATTGGACAATTGATGGATATTGAGTTGCTTTAAAATCCCTTCAAGTATATTGGGGACTAATTGTGGCCCCTTATATATCCATCCCGTATAAAGTTGAATTAATGATGCTCCAGAACAAATTCTTTCCCAAGCCGATTCAGGACTATCGATTCCGCCAACGCCAATTAAAATAATCTTTTTATCAATATTATGAATATGTTTTATTATTTGATTTGCTTTTTTTTGTAGAGGCTTTCCACTTAATCCTCCATTTTCTTCAGAAAGTAATAATCCTGTTTGCCTGATCTTCCTATTTTCAAGACCTAATCTATCTATGCTGGTGTTAGTAGCAATTATCCCATCGATATTTTCCTCGATTATTAACTGGCAAATATCTTCAATATCTTTAGGGCTTAAATCTGGCGCAATTTTTACAAATAATGGTGGACAATTAGGTAAGTTTTTAATTTCTCTAAGAAGTTCTTTTAGAAGTATTGGATCTTGCAACTTTCTTAGTCCTTCAGTATTTGGAGAACTTACGTTTATTGCTGCGTAATCACAATATGGAATTAATAATTTTAGAGAAGTTAAATAATCATCTTTTGCTTGAGATAAGCCTGTTATTTTAGACTTACCGAAATTTATCCCTAAACAAATACTATCCCTGTTTTTTTTGAACTCAATACCCTGCTCAAGAAAATTTTTAACCAGATTTTCTGCACCATTATTATTGAAACCCATCCTATTTAATGCTGCTTCTTCTTCAGCTAATCTAAATAACCTTGGTTTTGGATTACCATTTTGAGCAAATTTAGTTACTGTACCAAGTTCTGCAAATCCAAAGCCAAAATCTTTCCATATATTTGCAGCATTTCCATTTTTGTCAAAACCCGCAGCTAAACCAATTGGATTACAAAAATTTATTCCACATATGTTCTGACTTAACCTTTTATCAATTACAGAAAATTCTTCATTTAGATTTTTTAGGATTGATGAAACTAAAGGCCAATTATATTTTCTTGAACTAAATGATAGAAGGCTAAGAGATAAATTAGTTAAATATTCTGCATCTATTCCAGAATCATTTTTTAGTATAGGGGTCATCAAGTTTTTATAAAGATTTTTAAATCCCCCCTTTTGTTCATTCATAAAAAATTAGGATTCTTTTTTTTCTATTATCCAATATTTTTTATCTTTAGGAATCAATCTCCAATTACGCCATTCAAAAAGTAAATATTGTTTTATCTTTACGTGGTTTTCTTCACCTAATAAATTACTTAGTTCTAGTGAAGTTAATAAGTACTTTTTTTCAGCAAATTTTTGAATTAATTCATTTCTTGATAATAATTCCTGAATTTCTGAAGGTGCATTTTTTTCAAAAAATCCTACTGAAGATTCAGATTCTTTTAAGTTACTTTTTAGAGATATACCTTTGCTATAATTAGTCGCGATTTTATCTACCCTATCATTTTGTTTGTCACCGCTATGGCCTTTGACATATTCCATTACAAGACCATTAATTCTTAATTGATCAATTTTTTGCCATAGATCAAGATTTTGCACTGATTTCCCCGAGCTTGTTTTCCATCCATTTCTCTTCCAATTGATAATCCACTTTGTATAACCCTCTATGACATATTTACTATCAGTTCTTAATTTAAAGTTCTCTTTTAATTTGTAGGTTTTTAATTTCTCAAGAGTTTTTATAGCCGCAGTTAGTTCCATTCTATTATTAGTAGTATTTTGCTCGGAACCACCTATTTCTAATTCGCTGTTATCATCAAAAATTATTAAACCGCCCCAACCACCTGGACCTGGATTACCACTGCAGGCTCCATCTGTTGCGGCTTCAATCGCAATACTATCATTATTCATAATTTTTGAAGCCGATATTAAGGGTATCGGCTTGAAAAAATGTATTCTTACTTAAGTGTAACTTTACCGCCAGCTTCTTCAATCTCTTTCTTTAAAGATTCAGCATCTGCTTTGGCTATTCCTTCTTTTACTGTTTTTGGTGCTGATTCAACAAGTGCTTTTGCATCGCCAAGACCTAGTCCAGTTGCATTTCTTACAACTTTAAGTACTTTGATTTTTGCAGTTGCATCAAAGCTTTCGAGAACTACATCAAATTCAGTTTTTTCTTCAGCAGCGCCACCATCTGCGTCACCGCCAGCTGCTCCTGGAGCCGCCATTACTACACCTGCAGAAGCTGCAGCAGATACACCAAAAGCCTCTTCAATTTGCTTTACAAGCTCAGATGCTTCTAAAAGTGATAGAGATTTTAATGATTCAAGAATTTCTTCAGTTTTTGCGGACATTTTCTTAAAAGTTAATTAGGTTTTGAATTTAGGATTCTGATTTTTCAGAATGTTGTTTAAGTGATCTAGCAAGTCCAGAAGGTACTTCATTAATAGAGATCGCAATTTTTGTTGCAACGCCATTAAGAGCGCCAGCAATTTTTGCCATCAATACTTCTTTAGATGGAAGACTTGCAATTTCTTTTATTTCAGAATCGCTTAGAAGTCTGCCTTCAAATAAAGCTCCTTTGGTTTCGGATTTTTTGGTGTCTTGTTGAAATGATTGGATAGCTTTTACAGCACCACCAACATCTTCTTTGATTAAGACAAAAGCATTTGTTCCGGTCAGTAAAGATTTAAGATCGTTCCAATTACTATCTCCATCAATTGCTTTACGCATTAATGAATTTTTAGTAACTTTGCAAATGCCATTAGTTGTTTGCAATCTAGATCGCAAATCTGACATCTCTTTGATAGTTAAACCTTTATAGTCAAGAACTACAGCCATTTCCGAGTCGTTTAATAGAGATTTAATCTCAGTAACGATTTGTTGCTTATTCTCTAGTGTTCGGCCCATTGATGTTTTTTGGATCGTAATTTAGGGAGAGCAGGAAATGCGGCAAAGTCCTTTTAAAGAGGCCGCTTTTATTAGATCCAAAAAGAAATAATTTAAGACGAGTCCTCGGTAGGAATTAAAAATTTAGAATAACTAAATCTACCTACTTTCTTTGGCCGTATTATTGCACTTTAAATTATACTACAAAGCGTTAACCTTCAGGTTGGTAATCTTGTACAGCATTTATGTCTACTTGCACTGAAGGGCCCATTGTTGAAGTGACATAAAAGGTTTTCCAATACTTTCCCTTAGCTCCACTTGGTTTATTTTTATCAATTGATTCTTGTAAGGTTTTTAAGTTGTCAAATAGAGCCTCTTTTGTGAAACTTGCTTTTCCAAAGCGGACATGAACGATTCCAGCCTTATCTGCTCTAAATTCCAGTTTGCCAGCTTTGAATTCTTTGATTGCATTAGCAATGTCATTAGTTACTGTCCCAGCTTTAGGATTAGGCATTAAACCTCTAGGTCCTAGAACTCTTCCTAATTTTGCAACCTTTGGCATCATATCTGGAGTTGCAATAAGTAGATCAAACTCCATATTTCCTTTGTTGATGCTTTCCACAAGATCTTCTTCGCCAAATAAATCTGCACCAGCAGCCTTAGCTTTCGATACATTCTCACCGCTTGTAATTACTGCAATTTTGATGCTTTGACCAGTACCATGTGGTAATGCAACAGTGGTCCTTAATTGTTGATCAGTATATTTTGGATCAATACCTAAACGTATATGTGCTTCAATAGTTTCATCAAATTTTGCATTAGCATTTTCCTTGATAATACTAAGAGCTTCAAGTGGTGCGTAAATGCGATCTTCTATCTTTGTTGATAGAGCCGTCATTCTTTTGGATAGTTTTTTCATAATAATATTGGGTGCGAACGGTTATTAACTAACCTCCCCTAAATAGTGAGAAATTTTGTATTGAACTCAATCAGTGATAGAGACGCCCATATTACGAGCAGTACCCTCAATTACTTTCATTGCTGATTCAACACTAGAACAGTTTAGATCAGGAAGCTTAGTTTTGGCTATTTCTTCTAATTGAGCTTTACTTATATTCCCAACAGAGCCTTTTGCGGATTCACCTGATCCTTTCTCTATACCAGCTGCTTTTGTTATTAAGACGGAAGCAGGAGGTGTTTTTGTGATAAAAGTAAAGCTTCTATCTTCAAAAACAGAAATCTCGACTGGAATTACAAAACCTGCTTTATCTTGTGTCCTTGCGTTGTATTCTTTGCAAAATGCCATGATATTGACACCATGTTGTCCTAAAGCTGGCCCTACAGGAGGAGCAGGATTTGCTTTGCCTGCTTGTAGAGCAAGCTTGATAACTGCAACAATTTTTTTTGCCATTAGATTAGAGAATTTAAACTGAAGTAGAAAATCATAATTTTACTCGATAAACAAGAACAATTAGAAATTAATTTTGTTTATTGATTTGGGAGAATTCTAATTCTACAGGAGTCTCGCGCCCAAATATTGAAAGTAATGCTTTTAATTTATTTCTTTCCCCAGAAACTTCTATAACTTCTCCCTGGAAATCCTTGAATGGACCACTAGTTACTATGATTCTATCTTTTTCTTCAATATCCAACTTTATTACAGCTTTTTTCTCTGATGCGCGCTTAAAGATTCTATTCACTTCTTGTCTGGATAATGGTCGCGGTTTGATATGACCTCGCGATCTTCCGCTGCCTCTCCCGTCTTCAGCACCCACAAAGTTAATTACATTTGGAGTACTTTTTACAGCCATCATTGTATCTTCATCCAAAATCATTCTTACGAGGACATAACCTGGAAAAACTTTTTCTTCAGTAGTTTGCCTACTTCCATCTTTTTTTAATTTAATTCCTGGAGTTTGGGGTATTTCAATTTCAATGATTCGATTATTAACTCCTAAAGTTACTGATCTCTGTTCAAGAGTCGCTTTTACTTTTTTTTCACAGCTTGATGCTACTTGAACAGCATACCATCTTGCTATGCTAGTTTTTGCTTTTGAAGAACCAAGGCTTGTAGTCAATTCATTACTCATTTTTTTCTAGAAGCTTAATAAAGATCTTTATTAATGGATGTTCAGGGATAATTTAACCAAAAATCTGAGAGGCTGCCCATCCATAGAATCTGCTGACAGATGCGATGGCTGCTGCAGAAAAGGATACCATAATTATAACCGCTACAGATTCGCTAAAAAGTTGTTGTTTGTTTGGCCACACGACAAGCTTAAGCTCATCGTAGGTAGATCTAAAAAAATTATTCTTTTTTTTAGGCTCTTTAATTTCAGGAGAATCCTTTTTTAGAGGTTCTTTATTAGTAGTAGGACTGGTCACAAAATTTTTTTGAAATTAAGCTTTACGCTTTAATGTTATTTTAGCTTATTGATTTACTCCTCAGCTAGGTTTGAAAACGATCTCATCTTTTTTAGCTGGATTAAGTTTAATTGTGATATTTTTTTTGTTTTTAAAGTTATCCTCTAAAAGTTTTGCAGCTAAAGGATTTTCTATTTGTCTTCTAAGTTCCCTGCTAAGTGGCCTAGCACCATATTCAGGTTCGAAAGAATCATTTGCAATTTTATTGATAACTTTTTTGTCTATAGTAATATTTATTTTCTGTTCAAGTAGCAGGTTTTTTAAATCTTCTGTTTGTAAAATTATTATTTTTTGAAGTTCATCAATAGATAATGGATCAAACTTTACTACTTCGTCAATTCTATTTAAAAATTCCGGTCTAAAAATTGAAGACAATGTTTTACTAATGGAATCATCTAGAGTTTGTTGATCTTTTTCTAACTTTTCCTCACTTTTAGAAATCTTTTGTGAATACTGCAGTATAGATTTACCAGCTAGGTTACTTGTCATAATGATTACAGTGTTTTTGAAATCAACCGTCCTTCCTTGAGAGTCCGTTAATCTTCCTTCATCTAAGACTTGTAAAAGGATATTAAATACTTCTGTATGTGCTTTTTCTATCTCATCAAGAAGTATTACTGAATAGGGTTTACGTCTTACAGCTTCAGTTAATTGACCTCCCTCTTCATAACCAACATAACCTGGAGGAGCTCCCAATAGTCTTGCGACGGCATTTTTCTCCATATATTCACTCATGTCTAATCTTAAAAGTGCGTCTTCTTCATCAAATAAAGCATTTGCAAGAGATTTTGCTAATTCTGTTTTACCAACACCTGTAGGGCCCATAAATAAAAAAGATCCAATAGGTCTTTTAGGACTTTTCATGCCAACGCGAGCTCTTCTAATAGCAGCAGAAACAGCTTCTATAGCATTTTCTTGTCCAATAACTTTTTCACTTAGTTCTATTTCTAGATTGACTAATTTCTTCCGTTCATTTGAAACTACTTTAGAAATCGGAATACCTGTGATTTTTGATATAACATCAGCAATATCATCAGGTTCAACTTGATATTTAAAAGGGAAACTTCTATTTTTCTTTATTTTATTAAAGTTCTCTTCAACTTTTTGTATTTCATTATCTATTTCACTTAACTCGTCTTCAAGCTTTTCTAAAAAATTCAGATCATTTTCAGTTTCGCAATTTGATTTATCTTTAATTTGTTTGATTAGCTTATCTTCTTCTTTCATCAAAATAGAAAATTGCTCCATTTCTTCTCGCAAATTATTCCAATTGTCCAAAAGAACGTTCAATTTTGCCTCTGATTGTTGCTTTATATTCAATAGTTTTTCTTGAGCTTCCATATTGTTACCTCGTAAATTATTCAGTTTTTCATCAATACTATGAATCTTTTTTTCTAGTTGGAAAATTATTTGAGGCTTTTTATGAGACTCAATTTTTAACTCTGCAGCTGCTTCATCAATTAAATCTATTGCTTTATCAGGAAGACATTTATCGCTGATGTATCTGTCAGCCAATTTTGCAGAATAATTTAAAGCGTCTTCAGAAATTCTTATGCCATGATGTGATTCATATTTCTTTTTGATGCCTTGCAGTATTTTTGCGCTCAATTCTACTGAAGGTTCATTAACAGCTATCTTTTGAAAGCAATTATTCAATGCCTGATCTTTTTCAATAGTTTCACGAAATTTCTCAGGAGTTGTTGTCCCGATACATCTAAGTTCTCCTTCAGCTAGTAATGGTTTTAAGATATTACTAATGCCGGTAGGAGATCTGTCAGAACTTAATATTGAGTGGATTTCATCAATAAATAAAATCATTCCTTGGCTTGGATCGTTTAGTTCTTGCAGTATTAAACTTAGTCTTTCCTCTAGTTGGCCTCTAAATTTTGTTCCAGAAACTAAAGCACCTAAGTCAAGTGAAATAATTTTAAAGTTTTTTAAAGAATCAGGAACTTTTTTGTCTACAATTAATTGTGCTAGTAATTTTGCAATTGAGGTTTTACCAACTCCAGGATTGCCGATAAGTATGGGATTATTTTTGTTTCTTCTGCATAGTACCCTCATTAAATTGTTGATCTCATTTTCTCTTCCTATAACAGGATCTAGTAAGCCTTTTTTAGCTGATTCTGTTAAATCTTTTCCATAAATTGAAAGAGCATTTTCATCTTTTTCAACTTGTTTTTTGGTTGCAATTTGAAGTTCACTTTTGGGTAATGGAACAATAGCTTTTTCAAATTTTTCTTCTTTAACTAAAGTCTCTTTGTTTGAGTCAAAATTAGAATGATTATTTATCTCAATTACGTTCTTATTATCATAAGAATCTTTTGATTGATTAATATTTGGGAAAAACTTTAATTCTTCCTCTAATTTTTCCATTGAAAGATTGCCTTCTTCAAAAACATAATTACCAATTCTTAAATCTCTTCCAAGAGCAATTAGTAAATGCGGAATTTCTATTAATCTCGATCCCCATTGAATTTTAATCTGATTTGCATTATCTAATAAAATTTCTAAATCTTCTCCGATAGTAAAAATATCTGACTCATTTGTCGGTGTCTCTTCTAAATAATCTTCTGTTATGTCTAAAACTGTATCTTGGTCGATTGATAATTTTTCAATGAAAGCAAAGAATTCACTTGATGAGAACAATGTATGAATTATGTGTTCAATATTTAATTCACTATGATCCCATTTTTTTGCGGTTTCTTCCCCTAATAGAAGGAGATTCCAACTTATATCGCTAAAAAGTTCAGGACTGGATGTAAGAGTTTCTCTCATAAAACTATAAAAACTATAGTTGATTATTAATTAATATTCTAAATAGGATCTGCATTAATAATCATCCAATAATTTTCAAATTGTAAAATGAAATTTAAAATTATCTTTATGAATGGGGTTCTGTGGACTTTGGAATTTAAAAAATTCTTAATTTTAATATAAGTTGTTTTGAAATTTAAAAATTATATTTGGTTAACATATATATTTCAGATATTAGCCAAATAGTTCAGCTATTAATAGGATTTAAATAGTAATAATTAAATTGTGAAAGAAACTATTGATTTTCTTATTGATACTATTGAAGCCAGGCAAGTCCTTGATTCAAGAGGCAATCCCACTGTAGAGGCAGAAGTATTTTTGGAATGTGGGGCAAGTGGTAGAGCAATTGTTCCCAGTGGAGCCAGCACTGGTGCTCATGAGGCACATGAATTAAGGGATGGTGGTTCAAAATATATGGGGAAAGGTGTTTTAACTGCTGTTAACAAAATTCATGAAACAATATCCCCGGCTTTATGTGGCTTGTCAGCTTTAGATCAAACTGCAGTTGATAACTTAATGATTGAAATTGATGGAACTCCTAATAAGTCTAACCTTGGTGCAAATTCAATTCTTGCAGTCAGTCTTGCAACTGCCAGAGCATCAGCAAATGCTTTAGACATCCCCTTGTATAGGTATCTTGGAGATCCATTATCCAATCTTCTTCCAGTCCCTTTGATGAATGTAATAAATGGTGGTGCTCATGCACCAAATAGTCTTGATTTTCAAGAATTTATGCTTGTCCCACATGGAGTTAATAATTTCAGTGAATCATTAAGAATGGGCACTGAAATTTTTCACTCATTAAAATCATTACTTGATCAAAAAGGTCTATCTACTGCTGTAGGCGATGAGGGTGGATTTGCACCTAATTTGTCCTCGAGTGAAGAAGCAGGGGACTTATTATTAGAAGCAATTCAAAAAGCCGGATTTACCCCTGGTAAGCAGGTATCTTTAGCTTTAGATGCTGCTAGTACTGAATTTTATAGTGATGGTATCTATAAATATGAAGGGAAAAGTTTAAATAGTTCTGAAATGATTTCATATCTTTCAAGATTAGTTTCTAATTATCCAATAGTTTCAATAGAGGACGGTTTAGCAGAGGATGATTGGGAGGGTTGGTCAGAATTAAATAAAGAATTAGGAAGCAAAGTTCAGCTTGTAGGTGATGATTTATTCGTTACTAACACGGCAAGGTTAAGGAAAGGGATTATGGAAAAATCTGCTAATTCAATCCTAATAAAGGTAAATCAAATTGGAACATTAACTGAAACTTTGCAAGCCATTGAGTTAGCCAAAATGTCTGGTTTCACAAGTGTTATTAGTCATAGAAGTGGTGAGACTGAAGATACAACAATTGCTGATTTATCTGTCGCCACAAGATCTGGTCAGATCAAGACCGGTTCTTTGAGTAGAAGTGAAAGGATTGCAAAATACAATAGACTTTTAAAAATTGAGGAGGAATTGGGAAATCAAGCAAGATTCGCTGGGGATTTAGGTTTAGGACCTAAAAATATATAATTTTTAGCGCTTAAGTTTTTCTAAACGGGAGCCTTTCCTCATACTTAATTGGCATTTTATCCAATCAATACTTATTGGTAGTGCAAAAAAAAGTGGTAACAATGCAAAATTATTTTGTTTATTGTTTACAAGTAAAGCAGATGCAATTGATAAGCTACCTATAAGAATTGAATGTCCTAAAGTTTTTTGAGCAGTAAACATTTTTTTGAATTGTCTATCAGACTCTCCCATTCTTATTTGCAATTGTAAATCGCCCTGCTCTAATCTTTCTAAACTTTCATCTATTCTTTTGGGAATTCCAACAGCTTTGGATCCTAGCTCACCTACTTGCCTGCCAAATTGGTTAATTAAATCGTTAGGAGTTTGATTATTTGAAGTCATAAGTTCTATTAAATAAGGCTTAGTAACTGATACAAGGTTAAACCCTGGATCAAGCATTCTACCAACTCCTTCAAAAGTTGATAAAGCTCTCATCACAAAGATTAGATCCACAGGGAGTTGAAATGGTGTTTCATAAACAAGTTCGTATAAATCTCCAGATAATTTTTCAATAATATTTGAACTAAATGGAGGAGTTAAGGCTTCTTTAAGCATTAATCTGACTAATCTTCTGACTGGCCCGATATCAATATCTTTTGAAATTAGACCAGCTTGTTGTAATTGACTCACAAGTGATGAGGCGTCTCTTAAAGCAGCAGACTTAACCATTGCCCCTAATCTAGTTTGAAGGTTATTTGAGATATTTCCCATCATTCCAAAATCATAAAAAATCAATTTACCTGTATTTGAAACTGCTAGGTTCCCTGGATGAGGGTCTGCATGAAAAAAACCATAATTTACTAATTGTTTTAAATAGCTGATGGCACCTATTTCTGCAATTTTTTTTAAATCAATTTCTTGGGATTGTAATTTATCTAAATCGCTTATTTTTGTTCCTTCTAGATAACTTAGACAGAGCAGTTTTTCACTACTCATATCCCAAATTACTTCAGGAACTTCAACATTTTCATCATCAAGAAATTGCTGTCTAAATCTTGCTGCATATTGTGCTTCACAATTAAAATCAAGCTCCTTCATTAAGACCTTCCTGCACTCTTTAGCAATCTCAACCCAGTTTCTTCCTCGACGCCAATTCTTATTTTTCTGCAACAAACCTGCTATTTGCTGCATTATACCCAAATCGATAATAAACAATTCTTTTAGATTGGGTCTTTGAACTTTGAATACAACGTTCTTACCGTTTTTTAAAGTTGCCCTATGAACCTGAGCTAGTGATGCTGATCCAACCGGAACGCATAGTATTTGATCTATTTTATTAAACTTTGGACCTAATTCTTTTCTGATAGTTTCTTCAACTTGCTCAAATGAAAAATTAGGAACTTGATCCTGTAATTTAGATAATTCCTGTATCCAGGTATTAGGAATTAAGTCAGGTCTAGCTGATAATAATTGTCCTATTTTAATAAATGCTGAACCAAGCTTAATTAATTGATTAGTAAACCACTTAGCTCGTTTAATTTGGATCCTACTTTTTTTACTGTTTTTAGTTTGGAAAATTTTAAATCTAATGTTATCTACCCATAAATTTATTAGAAGCGAAATTAGGGTTAGCCAAATAATAAAGCCCCTCTTCAATTTTTTTAAACGATAATGAATATTGTGATAACTCATTTAATTTGATTATTTATTGTTTTATTCAATAGATCAATTTGCTTATTGATGCTTTTAATTTCATTTAAAGCTTTTTTTATTTTGGAATTCGCAAAATTATCTGTGGGTTCATTTTCTTGAATATTCTCTGCTTTTTCCATCTTTGAGGCTTCCTCTATTATGGATTCTTTCAAATTATCAAATTCTTTTTTGAGGATTGCTGGGGTATCTTGAGCAATATTTGTTGCTTCTTCAATTTTTTCAACCAATATCTCGCTTAATTTTTCGGTTACTTTCTTAATAGCAGCTTTTATAATGTAATCAGAGTTGGTCATGAAAAATATAATGTTCTATGGCAATTAATCTACTAGACATAATCTAATAATAGATCAACACAGAACATTTCACGAAACTGATCATTTTGATAATTAATTTTTTTCCCTATGTAAGTTTGTTTCTATATTATGCTTTTTTCTTTTTTTTCTTTTAACTTGTATCTATATAAAGGTTAGGTATTAACATTAAAGATATCTTCTAACCAAAAACTCATCTAATTAACTAATAAAAGGAGTTTTATTACATTGGAAATCATCGAGTCAGATGTAGTTATTATCGGAGGAGGTCCGGCCGGGTGCACTTGCGCACTTTATACATCTCGTTCAAACTTAAAAACAGTAATTTTAGATAAAAATCCATCTGTCGGGGCCTTAGCAATAACTCATCAGATAGCTAATTATCCAGGGGTACCAGTTGATATAAGTGGGGAGAAATTACTTACTCTAATGAGAGAACAGGCTGTTCAATACGGTACAGATTATAGAAGAGCGCAAGTGTTTGGAATAGACGTTAGTGGAGAATGGAAAATGGTTTATACACCCGAGGGCACCTTCAAGGCTAAAGCCCTTGTTCTTGCAAGTGGAGCTATGGGTAGGCCTGCATCATTCAAGGGAGAAGCGGATTTTCTTGGCAAAGGAGTAAGTTATTGTGCTACATGTGATGGAGCTTTTTATAAAAATAGAGAAGTTGCCGTAGTTGGAGTGAATAAGGAGGCAATTGAAGAGGCAACTGTTCTTACTAAATTTGCTTCTACTGTACATTGGATTACATCAAGTGATCCTAAATCAGATAATGAAGAAGCTATGGAATTGATGGATAATTCAAATATAAAACATTGGAGTAGAACAAGATTATTGGAAATATTGGGAGATGATATGGGTGTGAATGGAGTTGTTGTAAAAAATAAGCAAGAAGAAAAAACTATTAATTTAAATTTAGATGGAGTCTTTGTCTATATGAGTGGTTCAAAGCCAATTACTGATTTTTTAGGGGATCAAATTGCTTTAAAAGATGACGGAGGGGTTATTGTGGATGACTTTATGTCTACAAACTCTGATGGAGTTTGGGCTATTGGAGATATAAGAAATACACCATTTAAGCAAGCCGTTGTTGCAGCTTCTGATGGATGTATTGCAGCAATGTCAATTGATAGATATTTGAATAGTAGAAAAAATATAAGAGTAGATTGGATTCATTCTTAAAAAAAATAAATTTTATTTCTTTGATTTAGAGGGGTGTTGCTTCAGAAATATAAGCGACACCTCCGTAATAGCTTAAATCATCCCTAATATTATCTCTCATTTTATCTATTAACTCTTGTTCACAAAAAACAATTACATGAGCATTTGCTCCTAATCCTGTAAATTCCATATCCTCGGTAACTACTCTTTCAGGACCTCTCCCCGTAGCATGTTTCATAATTGTATATCCTGGAACATTCGCTTTTTCTAAGGTTTTAATGATTGCATCTAGTTCTCTTTCACTAAATATTAAGTCTAATCTTTTCATTTTTATAAAGTAGAAAGTGGGATAATGGTATTTACTAAACTCATATATATTGGAATACCAATAACGATATTGAATGGAAAAGTTAGACCTAGTGTTGTTGAAATGTAATAACTAGATTTAGCTTCTGGGACTGTCATCCGCATAGCGGCAGGAACTGCAAGATATGAGGCGCTAGCACATAAAACCACAAATAAAAGTGCATTGCCAGGTCCTAAAGATAAAAATCTTGCAACGAATACACCTATAAATGCATTAAATAAAGGCATGAAAATTGCAAAACCAATTAAAAATGAACCTGCACTTTTCAATCTCGGCAATCTTTGAGCAGCCACTATGCCCATGTCTAATAAGAAGAAGCACTCTGCTCCATAGAATAATTGCCCAGTAAATGGTTCCATTTTTGAAATACCTGAAGGATTGCTTGAAGCAGTGAGAAATCCAACAATTAAGCTTGAAAGCAATAAATATACTGATCCATTCAAAAGTGATTCATGTAATATTGCGCTTAGGTGCATTTTTCTTGATTTAGGTCTATTTCTGGGAGCTGCAAATTTTACAAGTAATAATCCAACTATTATTGCAGGAGACTCCATTAGAGCTAAGGCGCCAACCATAAATCCATCAAAAGCTATTTTTTGACTTTCTAAAAAACTTTCTGCAGAAATAAATGTAACAGCACTGATTGAACCGTAAGCTGCTGCTATCGCTGCTGAATTAAATACATCAAACTTAAATCTTAAAATTACAAATCCAATTAGAGGGATTACTAGTGACATTAATATTGCAGCACTTAAAGTCGGCAATACTTGATCATTAAACCCACTTTTTTGTATCTCTATACCTCCTTTAAACCCAATAGCTAAAAGCAGATATAAGGAAAAGAGTTTAGGTAATGGAGCTGGTATTTCTAAATCAGATTTAAAGAGCACTGATATTGCTCCAATTAGAAAGAAAAGAACCGGCGGGGCTAATACATTTTGCAGAATTGGATTTATTTCCATAAATTATTAGGCTAGTTCATTTAGAGCAATTTCTAAGGCTTCTTTTCTTGTTTTAATGATGCCTTCAACTCCAAACTTAGCTAATCTATCCTTTACTTTTTCATTGGCTCCAGCAACAAATGCTTTTCTTGAATTATTTTTCGCTTCTTGCATCATATCCTCTATTGCGAGAGTCGCTGTTACTCCAAGTCTTGGTACATCAGTGATATCTAATATCAAAATCTTGTAGTTTCTTACAAGCATCATTCTCTCAGATATACCTTTAGCTGCTCCAAAACTAAGTGGTCCTTTTAGTCTAAATAGCATTACTTCTCCTGAACATCTATCTAGAAGTGCTTTTTCATCCGCAGGTAATGCATTTTTAGCTTGATCATCTTTTGATAAAGGATTATCCTCATCCATACCTTCTAGTTGAGTTTCGGTTATTGAATCAATAGTGAGCATATTTGCTATGAATACACCGACTAAAACTGCCCAAATTAAATCCCAAAAAACAGTCATTACAAGTACGCCGTACATTACTACTGAAGTTTTTAAAGATAATTTGTGAGCCCTCCTCAAGAATCCCCAATCAATAATATCTAGACCTACTTTTATAAGGATTCCTGCTAGCAACGCAGTTGGTATTTGCTCAGCTAAAGGTCCCGCACCAATTAAAACTATCAACAATACAACAGAGTGAACCATACCAGAGATGGGAGTTGAGCCTCCAGATTTAACATTTATGACTGTTCTCATTGTTGCTCCTGCTCCAGGTAAACCTGAAAAAAGACCTGCAACAGCATTGCCTATCCCTTGACCAATCAGTTCTCTATCTGAATTATGTTTTGTTTGTGAGATATTGTCTGCTACTAGAGATGTCAGTAAAGAGTCAATAGCTCCAAGTACCGCGAGGACTAATCCTGCCTTGAAAATAATTGGAAAATATTGATTAAAACTTGGGAAATTTAAAGATGGAACTCCCCTTGGAATTTCTCCAATTCTATCAATAGCTCCATCTCCAAAAATTAAAATTGATATTGGAGTTACTATCAATAAGGCCAATAGAGGAGAAGGAACCCATTGACTTATTTTTCTAGGAGTTAGAAATACTATACCTAGCGTCATTATTGCTACCCCAATAGCAGCACCATTGGGCTGGAAATTTGAAAATACAGTAGATAAAGATTCGACTACTCCACCTCGAGTGCTAATTCCTAGTAATGGACCAATTTGAAGTGCAATGATTATTACTCCAATGCCAGACATGAATCCTGAAACAACAGAATATGGAACTAACGTAATGTATTTTCCAAGTTTTAGAATCCCGAATAATATTTGCAGTAAGCCACCAATTACTACAGCTGCCATCACTAAAGGTAAAATTTGTCCTGCAGATAGATCTCGAGGAACTCCTACAGCTGCTAAGCCTGCTACTACACCAGCAACAGTTACACTCATAGGACCAGTAGGTCCACTTACTTGAGCAGGTGTCCCGCCGAATAATGCCGCTAAAAAACCAACTACTACTGCACCATATAGTCCATAAATTGCTCCGCCAGGTCCTAACGCAGCATTACCAAAAGCAAGAGCGAGAGGTAGAGCTACCACTGCAGCTGTTATTCCTCCAAGAATATCACCTCTTACATTTTTTAGGTGAAATCCATTAATTATTTGCAAAATACTCTCCTTAAAATAAATACTTAACTAAAAGATATTATCTCTTTATGACGTAAATTTGTGAAAAATGAAGTTTGTGCAAAATATTTTTGTAACTTTTCCCCTCCTCTTTGAGATAATTAAGTTAATTTTCCTGAACAAAAGGAGTCTCTGATTGATTTATGTACGAGGCAAGCGATTAATCTATTAGATATATATTTTTCAATTTAAATAATTTTCAAATGAATTCGATTATTCGTCCAAGAAGATTAAGAAGAACTGAGGCAATTAGAGAAATGGTTAGAGAAAACCATCTAAATGCTTCGGACTTTATATATCCATTATTTATTCATGAAAAAGATGATAAAGAAGAAATTGCAGCCATGCCAGGAACTTTTAGATGGGATATGAATGGCTTAATAAGGGAGGTTACTAGGGCATGGGAATTGGGAATAAGGTGTGTGGTTCTTTTTCCAAAAATAAATGACAGCTTAAAGACTGAAGATGGAGCAGAGTGTTTTAATGAAGACGGTTTAATACCTAAAGCTATTCAAATATTAAAAAAAGAGATTCCTGAAATTGCTATAATGACCGATGTTGCCTTGGACCCATATTCGTGTGATGGACATGATGGACTAGTTGATGAAAATGGAAAAATATTGAATGATGAAACTATCGAAATATTAAAAAAACAAGCTTTAACTCAAGCTAGAGCTGGAGCAGATTTTATTGGCCCTAGTGACATGATGGATGGGAGAGTTGGAGCAATTAGAACTGCTCTTGATAGTCAAGGATTTAGTGATGTAGGTATTATAAGTTATACAGCAAAATATTCATCTGCATATTATGGTCCATTTAGAACTGCTTTAGATTCAGCTCCAAGAGAAAATAGTAAAAAAATAATTCCAGATAATAAGTCTACATATCAAATGGACCCCGCCAATTCAAAGGAGGCTTTAATTGAATCTGCATTGGATCAATATGAAGGAGCTGATATTTTGATGGTAAAACCTGGAATTTCATATCTAGATATTGTTTATAGACTAAGCAATTTTTCAAATAAACCTATAGCTGCATATAACGTTAGTGGGGAATATTCCATGGTAAAGTCTGCTGCCATGAAAAACTGGATTAATGAAAAAGATATTGTTTTAGAAACTTTGCTTAGTTTTAAAAGAGCAGGAGCAAAATTAATACTTACTTATCATGCTTGTGATGCATCACAATGGTTGCAGGATACTTAAAAACTCATTATTAACAAAAATTTGGTTTATTCTTAGACTAATAATAAATTTACTGCTTTGTTTTGAATTTTTCACAGGGAGTTAATAGGATTGGTCACATCGCACTTAGAGTAGAGAATCTCGAAAGGGCGAAATCTTTTTATATTAAATTGGGTATGAATTTGGTTTGGGATGATAAAGATTGGTCTTATTTGGAAGCTGGTAAAGGGAAAGATGGACTTGCATTGTTAGGCCCCAGCTATAAAGCTGCAGGACCGCACTTTGCTTTTCATTTTGAAGATAAAAAAGAAGTGGTAAATATTCAAAATGATTTAAAAAATTCTGGTTTAAAAGTTGGTCCTTTGCATGAACATAGAGATGGGACAGCATCCTTTTATATGAAGGATACTGAAGGAAACTGGCTCGAGATGCTTTATGTTCCTCCTGAAGGGATTCAATCGAATGTTTGAGTCTTTTTTTGTATGCAAGAGAAAAGTTATTCTAAAAAATCATATTCAGAAAATACCTTAGAAGATGAATCTATCAGCCTTTTAGAGTGGGATTCATTAAAAACTCATTTAGCCTCATTTGCCTCTACAGAAATGGGTAAAAGAGCAATTTTAAGTTTTGAAATTCCTTCAGAATACGAAGTTGCTACAATACTTTTGAATGAAACAGTTGAAATAACTGAGTTAGAAAATACTTTAGATAAATCAATTAGTTTTTCTGGTGTTTTTGACATAAGTAGAAATATTGAAATTTGTTCAAAGGGAGGTGTAATTTTATCTTCTGATTTATTAGAAATAGCGAAAACAATTGCTGCGGCAAGAAATTTAAAAAAAATCTTGTTAGATTTTGAACAAAGGCCGTTTATTTCATCATTTACAAAAGATTTAATTGACCATCATAATATTGAAACGATTTTGAAAGATGGTATTGAATCTAATGGCAGGATTTCAGATAATGCTAGTAGTGAATTATCTATTCTAAGAAAAGAATTATTATCTAAGAAACTTGAAAGAAAAATATTAGTTGATAAATTTATTCAAAAGAATTTATCTTTTTTGCAAGACACTACTATTGGAGATCGATATGGTAGACCAGTTTTGGCAGTAAAAGTTAATTATGTAGATAAATTTAAAGGCATAATTCATGACTCTTCATCTTCAGGAAATACAGTATATTTTGAGCCTGATAGTGTAGTTACTAAAGGTAATAAAATTGCTTCTTTGGAGGCAAGGATCACATCAGAAGAATTTAAATTACTTCAGAAATGGTCTCAAGTTATTAGTGATAATTCAGAAAATCTTATTTTAATGGCGTCCATTTTATTGAGATTAGAAAGTGCTTTAACCCGTTCAAGATATTCGAAATGGATTGGAGGCAAAACTCCTACTTTTGAGAAAAATCCCATTATTTCTTTAATTGGTTTTTCTCATCCGTTATTGATTTGGGAACATAAGAAGAAAGGCGCTCCTCCCCCAGTGGCTATCGATTTTCATATAAATAGAAATATTAAAGTTGTAGCTATTACAGGTCCAAATACTGGAGGTAAAACGGCAGCTTTAAAAGGTTTGGGTTTGTCTTTACTTATGGCTAGAGCAGGATTATTGATACCTTCAACTGAAAATCCTATTATCCCTTTTTGTCCAAATGTATATGTTGATATAGGAGATAATCAATCATTAGAAGAAAATTTATCTACCTTCAGTGGGCATATATCCCGCATAAAAGAGATTTTAGACTTACTTAATAATAGGAAAGGATTATCAGTAGTTTTGTTAGATGAGATTGGATCTGGTACAGATCCTCTTGAAGGTAGTGCTCTAGCGATGGCTTTGTTAAAAGAATTTGCAAATAAATCTGATATCACTTTAGCAACTACACATTATGGAGATATAAAAGCATTAAAATATAATGACTCTAGATTCGAAAACGTATCAGTTGCCTTTGATGAGTATTCTTTAAAGCCAAAATATATACTCAACTGGGGCATTCCTGGGAGAAGTAATGCTTTGTCAATTTCAAAGAGAATTGGTCTCGATGAAAGCATACTCAATGAAGCTGCAAATTATCTAAAGCCAAAAGAAGTTGATAATATTAACAGTATTATTAAAGGACTTGAGGAAGAGAGGATTAAACAACAAAATTCTGCAGAAGCGGCTGCAGAACTGATTGCAAGGACTCAAATATTACATGATGAACTGAAGAGAAATTATGAATATCAAAAAATAAATGCTGAAAAAATCCAGGAAATTGAAAGGTCTAAATTATCAAAACATATTGTATCGGCTAAAAAAGAGGTAATAGATTTGATTAAAAAATTAAGAGATAAAAATGTTAATGGAGAGGACACAAGAATTATTGGAAAAAGATTAAAGGAAATTGAGATGGAACATTTAACCCAAAAAAAATTTAAAAAGTCAATATCATGGATTCCTCAGGTAGGCGATTTTGTAAAAATTAAAAGTCTAAATAGTACGGGACAAATTGTAGAATTAGATAAAAAAGGTGGTTTTTACGAAGTTAAATGCGGTTCATTCAGAAGCACATTATCTGTACATGACTTTGAAGGTATTAACGGAGAAAAGCCTAATTTCAAAAGGTCAAAAATTGAGATAAAGTCTACAAGAGAAGATTTTTCTTTTTCTAAAATTAGAACGAGTAAAAATACAATTGACGTAAGAGGGCTAAGAGTTCACGAAGCCGAAATAATTATTGAGGAGAAAATTAGAAAATTTCATGGACCACTATGGATTGTTCATGGAATTGGAACAGGGAAATTAAAACATGGACTAAGACAATGGTTATCAGGTTTAAATTATGTTGATAAGATTGAAGATGCTGCCAACAATGAGGGTGGACCTGGTTGCAGTATTGCGTGGATAAAATAAAATGCAAAATATTTAGAAACCATTTAATTAAATTAAGTGTATTAAGTGCAATTTATTGATCAAGCAAACATTATTCTTAAAGCTGGAAAAGGTGGTAATGGAATAGTTTCATTTAGAAGAGAAAAATTTGTTCCTGCGGGAGGACCTTCGGGGGGGAATGGTGGAAGAGGGGGTTCAATAATATTGGTCGCTGATAATAATCTTCAAACATTATTAGATTTTAAATTTAAAAGAGAAATAATTGCTGCAGATGGATGCAAAGGAGGTCCTAATAGAAGAGCTGGCGCTTCAGGTCAGGATACAATCCTTAAAGTTCCTTGTGGCACAGAAATTAAGGATACTAAGACTGGCATTATTTTAGGAGACTTAACTAAAGATAAACAGAGCTTAACCATTGCCATTGGAGGAAGAGGTGGGCATGGTAATGCTTACTATTTAAGTAATCAAAATAGAGCCCCAGAATCATTCACTGAAGGGAAAGATGGTGAGATATGGGATATTCAATTAGAACTAAAACTCCTTGCAGAGGTTGGTATTATAGGTCTCCCCAATGCAGGGAAAAGTACTTTAATTTCCGTTCTTTCATCTGCTCGTCCAAAAATCGCAAACTATCCTTTTACAACTTTAATACCTAACTTAGGTGTAGTAAGAAAAGTAGATGGGAATGGCTGCCTTTTTGCTGATATTCCTGGATTAATATCAGGGGCAGCTGATGGAGTAGGTTTAGGGCATGATTTTTTAAGGCACATCCAAAGAACTAAGATACTCGTTCACTTAATTGATTCAATTGCAGAAAATCCTATACATGATTTTGAGATAATTGAGCAGGAATTAAAAAAATATGGAAAAGGTCTTTTAGATAAAGAAAGGATAATAGTTTTAAATAAAATGGAGCTGGTAGATAATGATTATTTGAAAATAATCACAAAAAAGCTAAAAGATTTATCTAAAAAGAAAGTTTTAGTTATTTCTTCATCTTTAAAAAAAGGTTTGTCTTCACTGCTTTCTGAAGTATGGAAAAGGATCTAACTTAAATTAAAATTTTTTTTTGAATAAATATACTTGATTAAATAATGAAAATTAGCCATAAATAAGATAATTCTTTAAACACAATATGAATTTCTACAGTTGTTTTGACAAACAAGGAAAAATAATAGCTAGGTGTCAAACCATTCAAGATATTGAGGTTCTTAAGAAAATGGGAAGACCTATTGTAGAAGTTAAAGCAATGAAAAATGAAGAGTCGGTGGTATGTTCGCTGACAGGTAGCCCATCAGATTTTAATATGGATTACTAAAAAAATTCAAGAAAAAAAGGCCTTTTTGAGCCCTTTTTTTGATTGATTGCCTAATAATTAAGAAAATTTAATCATCATAAACAAGACATTCTGGTTCATCTGGATTGGCATCGCAAAATAATTCCAAAGCATTTGGATCATGTTTATCCTCTGGATGATGATCCTTATAGTCTTCGAGTTCTTTTAGTTCTTCAGTTAGATGTCTGACCTTTGGAAGATTGCCCTCTGCTTTAGCAGATTCGATTTCCGATTGATCTTTTTGGATGTGTTCGTCAATGGATTTCATTTTAAGCTTTTTCGTACTTTAGTAGACATACATAACATAGTTAATTTCTAATGAAATTGCATTATCTATGAACTAAATAAGTGTTCATTACAACATCTTCTTTGGTAGAAATTGATTTATATGTTTTTTAAGACTCTAATCTCATTATTTCCTTTAGCGATGGTAAAACTGGTATTAGTTGATTTGGGTTTAAAGGGAATAAAGCTTTGTAGTAATCTTTTTTCCATTCATTGTCATAGCATGTCTTATCTACATTGGATAATTTAAAAAATTTTAATCTCCATTCAATAATCCTCTCGAAATTTGATAATTCTTGTTCGGTACATTTAAAAAGTTTGCTGTATATCAGTTCCCACCTTATAAGTGTTGGGAAAAGATAAATATCTGCGTAAGTTAACTCTTCTCCAAATATCCAGTCACCTTTATGCTTCAGGAGTGAATTTTCAACCTCATTTAAGGCTGCGAAAAGATTTTCACTTGCTTTTTCGTAAGCTGACTGGTTTCTGGCGAATCCGCATCTATAAACGCCATCATTAATGCTGTGATGAATTAAATCTAAAAACTTTTGATTACAGTTTTTAATATTTAATGCCTGATATTTCGGTTCATATTTTATTGAATTAAGGATTTTTATTATTTGGGAACTTTCATTAGACAAGATAGTTACTTCGTTTTTTACAAAACTAATTAATAGGGGTAATGTCGCTCTGAAAACTATTTTTTTATTAGCTTTTTTGTAAAGTTCAGAAAGCCTAATACATCCCTGAATCTTTGTATTGAAAATCCATTCGCCATGCTCAACATCTGCTTTTAAAAAAATAACTTTAACTTTTTTTGATAAATGTTTTATTTCGTGGACGAGTAAAGTTCTTTGACACCATGGACAAGAATTCCCTACCAATAAATAAATTTGTCCATTTTTATTATTAATATCGTATTCACCATCAAGTGTTATACCTATAGGCCTTTTATAATTACCATGTAAATCTGATGGTGCGAAGCCATTCATTAATTGTGTCCAAAACCAAAACCAGAATTTTTTGGAGGCTTTAATTAGGTATTTATTTTGCATAATATTTTATTTTTATAGAAAAAATGACTGTTCAAAGAATACTTATCGTTTCAGGCACTCATGGGAATGAAATTAATCCTATTTGGGCTGTTAAGCAATTTAATAGAGAGGAGAATAATTTAAAGCATGGTATTAAGTATGAGTACATCATAGGTAATCCTGTTGCCTATGAAAGAGGGTGCAGATATATAGATGCAGATTTAAATAGATCTTTTAAAGAAAGTGAGAATTGTGATCAATATAAGAACAGCTTTTATGAAACTAATAGAGCCAATTTTTTAGTCGATGAATTTGGAATTCACGGATCTAAACCCTGTCAAATTGCAATCGATTTGCATACTACTACTGCAAATATGGGAACAAGCATTGTTATGTATGGGAGGAGATTCAAAGATTTTTGTTTAGCTGCATTACTGCAGAACAAATTTGGATTGCCTATTTATTTACACGAAAAAGATGCAACCCAAACAGGCTTTCTTGTAGAAGCTTGGCCATGTGGTTTAGTTATTGAAATAGGAGCTGTTGCACAAAATTTTTATGATCCAAACATCACAAATAGATTCTTAATAATAATTAGATCTTTGAGGGAAGAGATAGATAAATTGAAAAACAATCTTATAGAACTTCCAAAGGAATTGGTTGTTCACGTACATCAAGGGAGTATAGATTATCCAAGAGATGACAAAGGAAATATTGATGGCTTAATTCATCCTGAGAGAATAAACCAAGATTGGAAATTGATTAAAAAAGGAGATCCATTATTTCTTGATAGCCAAGGGATTATTCATAAATATGATGGAGATCAGTTGATTTGGCCGGTTTTTATTGGCGAGGTTGCATATAAAGAAAAAAAAATTGCGATGAGTTACACAAAGAAAGAAGTGATTTGTTCCAACAATCAATGGGTTCATGAGTTTGAAAGACTATAAATTAAGAAACCAGAACAATAAATTGCTGAAAAATAATAAGGATTTTTTATTTAATAGATAAGTTTTTTTAATATTCAATACTTTTATTTTTTTTCTAACTCTTAAACCTTAAAAACCTAAATTCTTTCGCTCCAATAAATAACAGCTCCAAAAGCCTCTAATTGCAGTCTTCTGTGCTTAGCCTCTCTTAAGGAAACTACCTCTTTCGATCTTTTTCCGTTAAGAAGCCATTCGATTATTACCAAGTTGAATCCTCAATAACAAAGAAAATATTAAGACATGGAGGTTCCTGTCTAGTAATTTGCAAAAAATAACTTTACTTAAAGAAAAAAAAATTACACATTTTTAGCGATTTTGGTTTAAACTCTTTGGAGCGGAATTTTTCCGTTTTATTTACACGTCTCACCTTAGAGACATACTTTACGAACTCATGACAACTATTCAGCAGCAGCGTTCTTCGCTGTTAAAAGGTTGGCCACAGTTTTGTGAGTGGGTAACATCAACTAACAACAGAATTTATGTTGGTTGGTTCGGCGTCTTAATGATCCCATGCCTACTTACAGCAGCGGCTTGCTTCATCGTTGCATTCATCGCAGCACCACCAGTAGACATTGACGGAATCAGAGAGCCAGTTGCTGGTTCATTCCTATATGGAAACAACATCATCTCAGGTGCAGTTGTTCCTTCATCTAACGCTATTGGTCTACACTTCTACCCAATTTGGGAAGCAGCTACTGTAGATGAGTGGTTATACAACGGTGGTCCTTACCAGCTTGTAATTTTCCACTTCCTAATTGGTATCTCAGCATACATGGGAAGACAGTGGGAGCTTTCATACCGTTTAGGTATGCGTCCTTGGATCTGTGTTGCATACTCTGCACCAGTTTCAGCAGCTTTCGCAGTATTTCTTGTATACCCATTCGGTCAAGGTTCATTCTCTGACGGAATGCCTCTAGGTATCTCTGGAACATTCAACTTCATGTTTGTTTTCCAGGCAGAGCACAACATTCTTATGCACCCATTCCACATGGCTGGTGTTGCTGGTATGTTCGGAGGATCTTTATTCTCAGCTATGCATGGTTCACTTGTTACTTCATCTCTAATCAGAGAAACAACTGAGACAGAGTCTCAGAACTATGGTTACAAGTTCGGACAAGAAGAAGAAACATATAACATCGTTGCAGCTCATGGCTACTTCGGTCGTTTGATCTTCCAATATGCAAGTTTCAACAACAGCAGAAGTCTTCACTTCTTCCTAGCTGTATTCCCAGTTGTTTGTGTATGGTTAACTTCAATGGGTATCTGCACAATGGCATTCAACCTTAACGGTTTCAACTTCAACCAGTCAGTTGTTGATGCAAACGGTAAGATTGTTCCTACATGGGGTGACGTTCTTAACAGAGCAAACCTAGG
Organism: Prochlorococcus sp. AG-412-J13; assembly: GCA_003214815.1. Taxonomy (GTDB): domain Bacteria; phylum Cyanobacteriota; class Cyanobacteriia; order PCC-6307; family Cyanobiaceae; genus Prochlorococcus_A. The sequence goes on from QCLE01000001.1 coordinate 65,513, forward strand.
TATGGAAGTAATGCACGAGCGTAACGCTCACAACTTCCCACTTGATCTAGCAGCAGCTGAGTCTACAACAGTAGCTCTTTCAGCTCCAGCTATCGGTTAAGCTTAAAGTTCTTAAATTTACAAGCCTCCTTTTTGGGGGCTTTTTTTTGTCTAATTTTCAATTGGTTTCATATAATGTTTATATATAGATAGAACATCTGATATCTCTATGAGTAGTAGTTTTGGAAAAATTTTTCGTGTTAGTACTTTTGGAGAATCGCATGGTGGTGCAGTAGGAGTTATCCTTGATGGATGTCCCCCTAAGTTAAAATTAGATATAAATCTGATACAAAATGAATTAGATAGGCGCAGGCCTGGCCAAAGTGACATTACAACACCCAGAAATGAAGAAGATAAAATTGAAATATTAAGTGGGCTAAAGGAAGGGTTAACACTTGGAACTCCAATAGCGATGTTGGTAAGAAACAAGGATCAAAGACCAGGAGATTATGATAATTTGGAGCAAGTATTTAGACCTTCTCATGCAGATGGTACATATCATCTGAAATATGGAATTCAGGCAAGTTCTGGTGGTGGAAGAGCCTCTGCAAGAGAAACCATTGGGAGAGTAGCTGCTGGTGCTGTAGCAAAACAATTATTAAAAAACTACTGTAACACTGAAATACTATCTTGGGTAAAGCGTATACATGATATTGATTCTGATATAAATAAAGAAAAGATTTCTCTCAACAAAATAGATTCTAATATTGTTAGATGTCCTGATGAAAAGGTATCAGCAGAAATGATAGAGAGAATTAAGCAATTAAAGCGTCAAGGAGACTCTTGTGGCGGTGTTATTGAATGTCTAGTAAGAAGTGTCCCTTCTGGTCTTGGAATGCCTGTTTTTGACAAATTAGAAGCTGATTTAGCGAAAGCTTTGATGTCTTTGCCTGCCACGAAAGGCTTTGAAATAGGTTCAGGTTTCTCTGGAACTTATTTAAAAGGAAGCGAACATAATGATGCCTTCATTAAATCTGATGATATTAGGAAGTTAAGAACAATATCTAATAATTCAGGCGGAATACAGGGAGGAATAAGTAATGGCGAAAATATTGAGATGAAGATAGCTTTTAAACCTACAGCAACTATTGGGAAAGAACAGAAAACAGTAAATGCTGACGGAAAAGAAGTTTTGATGAAAGCAAAAGGGAGACATGATCCATGCGTTCTACCAAGAGCAGTTCCTATGGTTGATGCTATGGTGGCTTTAGTACTTGCTGATCATTTACTACTGAATCAAGCTCAATGTGGCTTAATCAATAATTAGTAGTTTTGTTAAATAAATTTTATTTATCTTTGATTTAATTATTTTTGAGCCATTCATATATTTTTGGATCAAATTTTTTTTTAATAATACCTTTATCTCCAATCACGATTGCTTTATATCCTAAAGATTTATAAGTTTTTACATCATTGATTGATAGTCCTCCAGCAGCAATGAAATCAATACTTTCAAAGTTGAGTATATCTATGGAACTAGCTTTACTTTGTATTGGATAAATTTTGATAATGTTGCAATTTAAATTTATCGCTTCCTCAAGATCTTTTAAATTTTTAATTCCGGGAATTAATAAATAATTTTTTGACTTTGAATAATTGAAAAGATCTTTATCCCAAAATTTCATCATAGAAAAATTTAATCCAATTTTTAATGAATCTTCTATTGATTGCTTATTAACTATGGAGGCAGAGCCTAAATTAATTTTTGGAAAATTCAGTTTGATTTCGGATACAAAATCAAACCACTTTTCGTTGTTTGACCAACTTATTTCAATATTCTTTAATCCTAATTTTACTAAGCTTCCTAATTCTTCAAAAAATGAATTTCTTATAGAAGTATTTGAGTAAATATTATCTTCCGGTTTTATGAGTAAAAAAAAAGATTCTTTTAGCAGCAAATCAGAAAAAGAATCTTCTTTAATATTCATTAAATATTTATTTTTTAAACTAGATATAATTCGCTACTTTAACTTCTGATCGGTTGAGCAAATCTTGGATATCTTCAGTGTCTATAGTTTCTCTTTCAATTAGCATTTGAGCCATTTCGTCAAGAACAGTTCTATTATCTGATAAAACTTTTGTAGCTCTCTTGTAGGCAACATCAACAAGTTCTGAAACCTCTACATCAATTGTTGCGGCTGTGTCTTCAGAGAAGTCTCTTGTAGAACTCATATCTCTTCCTAGAAACATTCCACCTTGAGATTGACCTAGAGCTACTGGACCTATTTTGTCACTCATACCAAATTTAGTGATCATTTGTCTTGCTACATTGGCAACTTGTTGTAAATCATTGGAAGCTCCGGTTGTTACTTCTTCTTCGCCATATACTATTTCTTCAGCAACTCTTCCACCAAGAGCTACAGCCATTTGATTTTGAAGGTAAGAACGAGAGTAAAGACCAGATTCCATTCTTTCTTCACTTGGAGTAAAGAAGGTTAAACCTCCAGCTTGACCTCTAGGAATTATTGAAACTTTTGCTACGGGATCATAATCAGGCATTAATGCTCCAACGAGTGCATGACCAGCTTCGTGATAAGCAACTAATTCTTTTTTCTTATCACTGATGACTCTATCTTTCTTTTCTGGACCTGCCATAACTCTTTCAATGGCATCACCGACTTCATCATTACTTACTTTATCTAAATCTTTTCTAGCTGCTAGTATTGCTGCTTCATTTAAAAGATTAGCTAAATCTGCACCAGTAAATCCGGGTGTTCTTCTAGCAACTTTATCTAAATCAACGTCTTTTGAAAGAGTTTTATCTTTCGCATGAACGTTTAATATCTGTAATCTTCCAGCGTAATCTGGTCTATCTACTGTTACCTGTCTATCGAATCTTCCAGGACGCATTAAAGCTGAATCTAAGACATCTGGTCTGTTGGTGGCAGCAACTATTATTATTCCTGAATTACCTTCGAAACCATCCATTTCGGTTAGGAGTTGATTTAATGTTTGTTCTCTTTCATCATTTCCTCCACCCATACCAGCACCTCTTTGTCTTCCAACTGCATCTATTTCGTCAATGAACACAATACAAGGAGCATTCTTTTTAGCTTGTTCAAAAAGATCTCTAACTCTGCTAGCTCCAACTCCAACAAACATCTCTACAAATTCTGAACCAGATATTGAGAAAAAAGGTACACCTGCTTCTCCAGCTACTGCTTTTGCTAGCAATGTTTTTCCCGTACCAGGAGGGCCAACAAGGAGAACTCCTTTTGGAATTTTTGCTCCAACTGCAGTAAATCTATCTGGGCTCTTAAGAAAATCTACAACTTCTGTGAGTTCTAATTTTGCACCTTCAACACCAGCAACATCTGAAAAGGTTACTTTTGTAGATGGTTCCATTTGCAGTCTAGCCTTGCTCTTGCCAAAACTCATGGCAGGATTACCACCTCCAGCATTCCCGCTTTGAGATCTTCTGAAAAGAAAAAATAGGCCGCCAATCAAAAGTACTGGGAAAATCAAGCTACTTACAGCCTGTTGCCATGGATTGGCTAATTTTGTGGGAGTTACAGCTATATCTACATTATTCTCAGTCAGTATTTTTAATAAATCTTTGTCAGGGGCTAAATTGACCTCAGACCTGCTCCCATTATTTTCAACAACTTGAGCTGTGGCATTATCTGGAGATATTAGGACTCTACTGATTTCTTTATCTTGGACTGCCTCTATAAAATCACTATATCTCAAGGTCTTTGTAGAACTTTCTGTACTAGGTTTATCAAAAACTGAAGTACCAATGAAAATTACAGTAATCACAGCTAGGACATAAAGTCCTACGTTTCTCCAACGTTTGTTCACGATAAAAAATATTTAATAAATCTATAATACTAATAATAAAACAATATTAAGAGCGTCTTAGAACATCTACTACACTTTTGAATGCAAACCATTCAGGAATTGGTTCGCCATTCCTCAATTTCTTTCTAAATTCAGTACCACTAAGTTTCATAATTTCATAATTAAATTCTTTAGCTTCTTCAGCTGTTATGTATCCTTTTTCCTTCGTATAAACTAAATTTTTTGAAGGAACAGTTTGCATCATCAATTCGTCTGCACACTTATTCGCAAAATTCTGGGCGTCATATGGGCCATAAAAATCTTCACCAGTAGATGATGACTTACAACCAGCCATATCTCTACCAATAATAAAATGGGTGCAGCCATAATTTCTTCTGATTATCATATGTTGAAGAGCTTCTCTTGGCCCTGCCATATGCATTGAATAAGGTAAAAAAGCCCATTTTATTCTTTCATCAGATATTTCCTCTTCTAATTCTTTATAGGTCAAATATCTAACTTTTCCTGGGATATCATCTTGTTGAGTTGGCCCACAAGTTGGATGAACTAAAACAACTGAGTTAGAGGAGACATTATCTGAGAGTAAGGCATTAGTAAATAATTCATAATGTGCTCTATGAATTGGATTTCTGCATTGAAATGCAACTACATCATGATTTGATGGCAGTGTAGATCTAACTTCTTCTGGGGTTTTGCAGGGGAATTCTCTAATTGGTAGTTCGAAACCATAAACTCTTCCTCCTATATAAAATCTCCCTCTCTCGTTAAAAATCATCTTAACAGCAGGATGATCTAAAGAATTAGTCCCATAACAAAGTTGAGCTTCTAAGGATTTATTAGGCTCCCATTTAGAGCTAACTTCTAAAACTGCTATTTTTTGTTTTTTATAAGTAAGCAATATTGTCTCTCCAGCTTTTACTTTTTCATTATTTGAATCTAATACAATAGGCAAGCCAAAAAGCAACCCGTTTGTATCTCTATTATTTTTAATCACCGAATTGTAGTTATTTTCATCCATAAAACCTTCCAATGGAGAAAAAGCTCCAACCATCAAAAGTTCTACATCGCATGCATTTCTCTCGCTACATTCAAACTCATAAGTAGCTTTAGAGATAAGATCATTTTTAAGGTTTTTATCTTTGATAATTAAATTTTTTAGTTCTCCTCCATAAGGCGGTATTAACCCATTGTTATCTGTTTTGGTTTTTTGTTGTAATTCCATTTTTTAAATGCATAAAGAAAAATTTTCAAAAAAAAAAGAGGGGTTTAACCCCCTTTTTATCTTATGTAGGATTTATGCTTTTCTTCCGTATAGCTCCCCAATTATTTTTACATCAAGTGGATCTTTTGAACCCATATCTGTGTCTGAAGGTTGGATAGCTTCAAAAGTACCAGCAAATTCGTCTGTATCAGAATCTACATTATTGATTGAAAGAGTAATAACGCCAGTACCGTTTACATCAACTTTAATATTTTCTTTGGCAAGTTCTTCATCATCTCCTCCTAATGCAACTAAACCCTGAGCATATTCAACACCAGTATTTTTAGCTCTTGCTTTAGGATCTAAAAAATCACCAGTTCTGTAGTTAGGTGTAAATGTTGAACCACTAACTTCAGTACCTGGTTCAATAGATGAAGGTAAATCAGCTGTAAGGTCTTTTGCTGAGAATGCAAATGGCACCTCTAAGCCACCAGGAGTTAAGACAGTAATAAGTTGAAAATCAATACCACCTTTTTCTGTGAAAGTTCCTTTGTCTATTTCTCCATAAACTTCTGTCACAGTGGTGTTATTTCTAGGACTAATAATTTTTGTAGAAACAAATTCTGCAGCTTTTCTTTTCGTGCCTGGCACTTTTACATAAACTTCTGTTGGATGCATGCATATTCCTTTAAGGCTATCTCCATTCCCTAAGGATATTGATCCAACAAGAGATGAATCTAATGTAGGACAATCATTAGCTTTTCCTGTGTTAACAACATCTGTGAATTGTGCATTTCCTCTTTCAGCAAAAGCAAATGTTTTAACAGGTACGAAAGCAAAAGTTATACAAAGTGAAATAACAAAAGCTAAGAAAGAACGAATTCTCATAATTAAAGTTGCAGTAAAATTACGTGACGGTTGATTAATGGTCACCTAAATAGTTCAGTACGGATATTACAAGGGAAAGGACCGTAAAAGATAGAACTTTTACATCCTCGAAACAACCCGTAGCGTTTTAGATTTTTAAAAACTTGAATTATTGTAAGCTATTACACTATTTTTAATGATTAAGATTACAAAAAAATACAAATTAAAAAATTTTTTTAATTATTTACTGAAATAATTTGAGTTATTAATTTATTTGCTAAATCAATCTTTGATGTTTTTTTTATATAATGCTCCATATAGCTTGTATCAAAAAGCCAACCTTCATTTTGCGCTAAAAAACCAAATCCTTGGCCTTCAAGATCAATTGGATTCGCGAATAAATAATCACAACCTTTTTGAATAATCTTTTCTTTAATTGATATTCTTGCTTCTTCAATAGATCCTGTAAAAGCGCAAAAGCCAACAAAAACTTGGTTATCTTTTTTTGATTCACTAAATGTTTTTAAAATATCTGGGACTAACTCAAAATTTTTATTTAAGTAATCATTAATTTTATTTTTGGGAATTTTAGATGAAGTTTCAGAGTTTATCTTGAAATCAGATACTGCTGCATTCATGAAAAAATAATCACAATTTGATATCTCATTATTAAGTGCCCTAATTAAATCAAAACTAGTTTCAATTTCATATCTTTTTATTCCATCAGTAAGATTTTTATCTATTTTCAGAGGCCCATGGACATATTTTACTTGTGCTCCTCTGAACCTTGCTACTTGAGAAAGAAGTAGGCCCATAGCTCCAGAACTTTTGTTAGTAATGTGTCTTGCCGCATCAATTTTCTCTGAGGTGCAACCTCCAGTTATTAAAATTTTTTTATTAAGTAAATCTTTGCGATATGCATTTTGTTTGTGTGAAGCTATAAATTCAAGAGCCAATTGAATTAGATCATTTGGTGGTATCTTACCGATGCCCATAGCATCACACGCTAAGAGGCCTTCACTTGGTTGCAAAGACAAAACATTTTCGTAATTCTGTAAATTTTCATAATTTTTTTGGATAGCTTTATTTAGCCACATTTGTGTATTCATTGCTGGTGCAACAATAATTGGCTTTATATTTGCTATTAAAATACTTGGAATCAATCCCTCTGCATTTCCAGTTACCCATTTTGCTAATGTTGTTGCTGTTAAAGGGGCAATGATTAAAATATCAGCCCAATTGCTTAGTTCTATGTGAAGAGGTGTTGATTGACTATTTGACCATTGATCATTTTCTAAAATGCAAGGGTTTCTACTTAAGATAGAGAGAGAAAGCGGCTTTATTAATTTTTCTGCATTTTTAGATAAAACGCATCTTATTTCATAATTTTCTTTCGCTAATTGGCTAACTAATAATGGAATTCTTACAGCTGCAATACTCCCAGTTATTAATAAAAGAACCTTTATTTTGGAGTCCGTATTTTTAGTTTTCATCGAAAGGTTCTTGATCGAGGAGATGGATATAATTAGTTGTTAATTCAGGTCTATTGATTGCAAGAGCCCTCAGTAAGTGCCAGTCTTTTAAACCATCAAATGGAGTATTATAGTTATCTTCCTCTAGCCTTTTAGCAAGCTCAAGGGTCATTTCTTCATTAAAAGAATTTACTAGTTCCTCACTTATTTTATTTTCAGAAACGAATTTCATATTGATTCAAGCCAATATATTCTAATAATAAAGCCTCAAGTAATTATTTAAAATTGATATAAGTATTAAGTACATATTTTCAAGGATATGAAAATTTTCAATATTCATAATCTTTTCAAATTGTTGTAGGTCATATATCTTCATTCACAGTCATAAATATGCAAACTCTCCTTTTCAAAAATATTTTCTCTTAAAGTATTATTTAAAATTTATATCATGTTGCAAACGAAAAGAGAGCAAGTCATTAGTCACATACGCTATTTAAGACAAGAGCTCAGAGAAATGCATCTAGGAATAAAAGAAGATGACCTTTTTCCTGAACCGGGTGAATTAAGAGGCTTAATGGCTCAGCTGGAAGCATTACTTGAATTAATAGATGGAAATACTAAAATTCAATCAAACTCTGAAGCAGCTTAATTTAATGCAAAATGGTTGTTAAACCTCAAAAGACAAAATTTCAGCTAAAAATTGTGGAAAATATTCAGACATTAAGTATTTGGGCTAATAATCCATGGCGAAGATATTCAATATCATTGATTACACTTTTAATTGGCTACTTTTTTGGAAGTTCTCTTGGGATGATAAGTGCCGTTGTGGAACTCATGGATCCTGTGGCTGCTTTCTTATCAGTAGTTTTTATCGAAATTTTAATAGTTCTAAGAAGAAATTTTAGATTTGAAAGAAAAAAGAAATTTTTAGTACTTTTATTAGATTCTTTAAGATTAGGATTATTTTATGGCTTTTTTACTGAAAGTCTTAAGTTGCTATAAATTTATTTGTTGTATTTCTGTAATAGATAAAGCAAAGCCATTCTTATAGGGATTCCATTTGCAACTTGATTATTAATTAAGCAATTAGGATATCGATCTACCACTTTACTACTTATTTCAATATCTCTGTTAATGGGACCAGGATGGAGTATTGGAATCTCTTTATTATTCAAAGATAATTTCTCTGGGGTTAAGCCATAATCCAAACTATATGAATCAATGCTACTTAGTAAATTCTCCATCATTCTCTCTTTCTGGAGTCTTAAAACAATAATCGCATCTGCAATTTTTATTGATTCTTCCAATGATCTAGAAATTGTTATGGAGCCTCTTGATTTAACAGGATCTTGTATTTGATTTGGCGCGGGGGTTTTTAAAAAATTGATGAATTCATCAGGTATCAATGTCTTAGGACCACATAAGATTATTTCTGCGCCAAATGCACTCAAAGCCCAAAGATTTGATCTTGCAACCCTTGAATGATAAACGTCTCCAATTATTAAAATTTTTTTGGAATTTAAAACTTCTGGATTCAGTGTTTTTTTGGAAAAGAATTTTATCAATGTATAGACGTCAAGCAATCCTTGGCTAGGGTGACTATGTAATCCATCTCCCGCATTAAGAACGGAAGTCTTGGAATTTATTTCATCAAGTTTCTTAGCGATCTCAAAGGTTATGTAACTTGATGAATGTCTGATAACTAATGTATCTGCCCCCATAGCAGAATAAGTTATGGCTGTATCAATTATTGTTTCTCCTTTTGATAAAGAACTAGAGGATGGTGCAAACGTTTGGACATCAGCAGAAAGCCTTTTTGCTGCAAGCTCAAAACTATTTTTTGTTCTTGTACTAGCTTCAAAAAATAAAGAAGTTACCAAAGTCCCTTGTAAGGCCGGTATCTTTTTCGTTCCTGCATTCTTTAGTGCATCAAATCTATTAGCTAATTCAAATACTGACTCATAATCTTTAATCGAAAAATTAGCTAGTGTGTGGATATGTTTATGAGGCCAAATTTGCATTACGCTAAAAAAGATAAATGATTATTGAAATTTAGGTGTTCTGTTACCTTTTAATTTTTTACTTACACTCCTACTATTTTTGAGATACCAACGCCATTTTATATTTTTTGCCTTTGATATGCCAATTCTCGTAGTTTGAATAAGATCTTTTTTTTCTAGAGTGGAGTCTCTTGGAGAAATCCACAAAGATTTGTTATTAAGAACTTCAAGTGAGTTAAATGAAATGTCTACACTGAATGTCTTAGTAACTAGGCCAGGTCCAGAAGCTAATCTTTCATTCTTTTTAGAGATAAAAACTGATCTAATTAATACACCACTCGCAAAATTTTCTTTATCAGTAACTATGTTTAAACAATGATGAATGCCATATGATTTGTAAATATAAAATGTTCCAGGTTTGCCAAATAATGATTTATTTGATTTAGTCATTTTGCGGTAGCCATGACAGGCCTCTTCTTCCTGTGAATAAGCTTCAGTTTCAACAATAACCCCCTTAACTTGATCTTTCTCATTATTTTTTTTTATGAGGTAACAGCCTATTAAATCAGGGGCAACAAGTTTAGAGTGCCGATAAAAAAAATTTTTTGGAAATAATTCTTCTTCTATTTTTAAATATTTATCTAATAACATACTAAGCTTTGAAAAATAATTAAGGCTATTAATTGATATTGATTTTCAAAAAGATGTGATTATTTTTTTTAATTATTTGAAATTCCAAGAATATATAAATAAGATGTTCTTAATAAACTATGATTTAACAAGAAAAAATTTAAAGCTATGACAAAAATAACTAAAGAGGAAGTAAAAAAAGTTGCTCATTTAGCTAGATTAGAACTTAACGAGAATGAAATTAATAATCATGCAGAACAATTAGAAAAGATATTGGATTATATAAGACAACTTGAAAAAATTGATACAGATGACGTTCCCTGTACAACGAGAGCTATAGAGGTCATAAATGTATTTAGAAAAGACGAAAAGAAAAATTTTGATTGTAATGATGAGCTTTTAGAATTAGGCCCATCGAGAGAGGATAAATACTTTAAAGTACCTAAAATTATTAATGAATGAGTTAGTTGCTTCCTATAAATGTTTTATTGACTATCTTTAATAAAAATTTTTTTATTTTATAGCCTGGATATAAATTTATGATTTTTCTTATTTTCCCCCTCTTTTTGCTATGACTCCTTACACCTATTAATAAATCATAAATAAAGTTAAAAATGTCTTCTTTACTTTCAAATATCCCAACCCTTTGAGGGGACCCTTTTTTATCTAGTAATGGCTTAGTTTTTTCATAGGCTACTTTATACTCAAACCAAGGAATGGAAGGCCAAAGATGATGAATGAGATGGTAATTTTGACCCATTATTAATAAATTCATAAATTTGCTTGGATAAACTCGAGAATTTATCCATTTATTTCTCGATCGAAAAGGTCTATGAGGTAAATAATCAAAAAATATTCCTAAAGTTACTCCTACCATTAATGCTGGGCCGAACCATAGATTATAGATTAAATTCATAAAGTCAAATTTCAAACCTGCCAGGATGATTGTAATGAATATCGATCTTTCAATTCCCCATTGTAGTAATTCATATCTTCGCCAAAGTTTTCTTTGAAAGAAAAATAACTCATGATAAAAAAATCTTGGAGCAATTAGCCAAATTGGACCAAAAGTACTGACAATATGATCTGGATCATTTTTTGGGTGATTTACGTGAATATGATGTTGTAAATGAACTCTCGTAAAAACTGGGAAGCTAAACCCTAATAGAATTGCTGAGCCATGACCCATTGCTTGATTTATCCAAGGAACTGGATGAGCAGCTTTATGACAAGCATCATGAATTACAGTGCCTTCAATATGTAAAGCAAAAAATGCAGTGGCTACAAGTAAAGGTAAAGGCCAAACGCCTCTATACCACTGCCATATGCTAAGAAAAGCGAGAAAATAACCGCCAAAAAATAAACCTAATGTTGGATTCCAAAAACTTGGCGGATCTAGGTAATTCTTAATCTCTTTTTGCCAATTAAATGTTTTCGAAGAATTAGTATTTTTCGTTGTATTTTTACTGGTTAAGTTTGAAATCGTTTATTATATTCTTTAAATAATATAACTAATATTGTAAGTTGATTGCATGCTCAAATATAAAAAATTTCTTTTAAGAGATATTCAATTTAATTTAATGTGTCAAATTAATCATCTTAAGAAAAAAATTTTTTAAAATAAACCTCTTTCAATTATTATTTAATTTGAGCGGTCGTGGCGGAATTGGTAGACGCGCGAGTTTTAGGTACTCGTATCTTCGGGTGTGGGAGTTCAAGTCTCCCCGACCGCACTTAAGGGAATTCTGATAGAAAGTTTGTTTATTTATAACAACTTCTTATAATTTGTTTAGGTAGTTAATTTAATGAATAGTTTGATATTTTATTTAGGAACTTTTTATATTTTAATTGGAACCATTTTTTTATCTGTACCGATAATTTATCTTGAGCTCGGCAAACCAAAAGACTTAATAAAAGCTTTTTTAAACTTATTAATAGGTTTGATATTGATAATTAATAATAAAAAAATAGATGAATCATTTTTTGTAATTTTCCTCTTCTTAACAGTACTAGTAATTTTCTATATAGTAGAGCTTTTTTTATCAAGATGGTACCAATTGACAGATAAAGAAAAGCAAAAATTAACTACCTTTTTGGAATTTAAAAATAACTTTTCGAAAATATTAGAAGCTATTAATCTTGGATTTGGTAATTTTATGAAACCTTCAAATTTTTTTAAATTTGGTAGAAATAATAAAAATACAACCCAAAAAAAGTGGGTAAGAAATGATAAAAATGATAATATAAAAGTCTGAAATCAAATAAATTGGTTATTTGAAACATCCCAACAAACTACAGGTCAATTAAGAAAGAATATAATGAATTAGATTTATTAAAATAATTCTTTTGATCACCAATATTTCTTCTATCGTCGTATGAAATCTCAAAATAGCAAAGAACAAAAATCAGACTTTTCTTATAAAGAAACTTTAAATTTACTTAAAACTGACTTCTCAATGCGTGCTAACTCAGTTTTAAGAGAACCTGAAATTCAGAATTTTTGGGCTAACAATAATATTGATTTCCAATTAGGTTCAAGCAACTCAGGAGAAATATTTACATTACATGATGGCCCTCCTTATGCAAATGGAGCGCTTCATATGGGTCATGCTCTTAATAAAGTTTTAAAAGACATAATAAATAAGTATAAAACCTTAAGAGGATTTAGGGTTCATTACGTGCCTGGTTGGGACTGTCATGGATTACCTATAGAATTAAAAGTTCTTCAGAATTTAAAATCTGATGAAAGAAAGAATCTTGACACTCTAAATCTCAGAAAAAAAGCAACAGAATATGCCCATATCCAAATTAATAATCAAATGGAGGGTTTTAAAAGGTGGGGCATATGGGGAGATTGGGATAACCCTTACTTAACTCTTAAGAAAAGTTATGAATCTGCTCAGATTGGAGTATTTGGGAAAATGTTTTTAAATGGCTATATATATCGAGGTCTTAAACCTGTGCATTGGAGCCCCAGTTCGAGGACTGCACTTGCAGAAGCAGAATTAGAATATCCTGATGAACATTATTCAAAAAGTATTTATGTTTCTTTAAAAATCACTAAAATATCTGAAGAAATTCTATTAAATTTCATCCAAGAAAATATTAATATCAAAAAAGATTTTTTTCAAAATAATTCTTTCATAACTATATGGACTACTACTCCTTGGACTATACCTGCAAATGAAGCAGTTGCAGTAAATCCAAAAATAAAGTACGTTTTTGCTATTGATGAAGAGGAAAGAATTTACCTTTTTGCAAAAGATTTATCTTCTGAAATAAGTAAGAAATTTAATAAAGATTTCAAGGTGCTTTTAGAGGTTAAAGGCTCTAAACTGGAAAATATTGAATATAAACATCCCTCTAAGAATAAAAATTGCAGAATTGTAATTGGAGGAGATTATATTACTACAGAATCAGGTACAGGAATTGTTCATACTGCGCCTGGTCATGGGATAGATGATTTTAATGTGGGTCAAAGATATGATTTGCCAATAACATGTGTTGTTGATGAAAAAGGTAACTTAAATGAATATTCTGGTCAATTCAAAGGATCAAATGTGTTGAAAGACGCAAATGATTTAATTATTGAATATTTAATGGTAAATAATTTGCTTCTATTACAAGAAAACTATAAGCATAGATATCCGTATGATTGGAGAACCAAAAAACCAACTATTTTTAGGGCAACAGAACAATGGTTCGCATCTGTAAATGGCTTTAGATCATCTGCATTAAATGCAATCGAAGATGTCGAATGGATGCCAGCTACTGGGAAGAAAAGAATTTATTCTATGGTTGTTGGTAGAGGTGATTGGTGTATTTCTAGACAAAGGTCATGGGGAGTCCCAATTCCAGTTTTTTATAAAAAAAATGGTAATGATATTCTCCTTAACAGCGAGATAATTAATCATATTCAAGAACTTTTTAGTGAACATGGAGCAGATATTTGGTGGGATTGGGATGTTAAGAATCTATTGCCAGAAAATTATGCAAAAGAATCGGATCTATGGAAAAAAGGGACAGATACAATGGATGTTTGGTTCGATTCAGGATCTAGCTGGGCAGCAGTATGTGAACTAAGAAGTGAATTAAAGTATCCAGCTGATCTTTATTTAGAGGGCTCAGATCAACATCGAGGATGGTTCCAGTCTTCTTTGCTGACATCTGTTGCAGTCAACAATAAACCTCCATATAAGAAAGTTTTAACTCACGGTTTTGCACTTGATGAAAACGGAAGAAAAATGAGCAAATCTTTAGGCAATGTTGTTGATCCAAATATAATTATTAATGGAGGTAATAATAAAAAAACTGAACCTGCTTATGGCGCTGATGTTTTAAGGCTATGGGTAAGCTCTGTAGATTATTCAGTAGATGTTCCAATTGGTTCAAACATACTAAAGCAACTTTCAGACGTTTACAGAAAAGTTCGTAATACCGCAAGATATCTTCTAGGTAATATTCATGATTATGATCCTAAAATTGATAGTTTTGAAATTGATCAATTGCCTCTCTTAGATCAATGGATGTTAGGCAGATTAGTTGAGATTACAGATCAAATATCAAATGCTTATGAAAATTATGAATTTTCAAAATTTTTCCAAATCTTACAAAGTTTTTGCGTTGTAGATTTATCAAATTTTTATTTGGATATTGCAAAGGATAGGTTATATGTAAGTTCTAAATCACAATTTAGGAGAAGATCATGTCAGTTTGTCATGTCAAAAGTTGTTGAAAGTTTAGCTGTACTTATTTCTCCAGTGCTTTGTCATATGGCTGAAGATATTTGGCAAAATATTCCATATTCAACAGAAGAAAAATCAGTATTTCAAAGAGGATGGCCAATATTTTCGCAGTCATGGAAAAATCAAATTCTTAATGAGCACATTGCAAATTTAAGAAATTTGAGAGTTGAAATTAACAAGGCTATAGAAGGATGTAGGAACAAACAAATAATTGGAGCAGCTTTAGAAACTGAAGTTAATTATTTACCTGAAGATAAAGTTGTAAAAGATTCACTGACTTGGCTAAAAGAATTTGGCAATCAAGATGTAGATTTATTTAGAGATTGGCTTATAGTGTCAAACTTCCAAGTAGTATCCGATTTGGTGGAGAATTCTCTGATTATCGATAACAATGCACTTGGGAAAATTCAGATAATAAAAGCTCATGGTCAAAAATGTGATAGATGTTGGCATTATCAAAAAGAAACTTTTGAAGGAATCCAAAATACAAAATTATGCAAAAGATGTTCAAATATTATTAATCTTGAATTTACTTAAATCAATTTTTTTTGATTCAAAAAGAAAACTGTGTTTTGATTTTCTCTTATAAATTATCTTCGGTTCTGTTAAAGATGCTTTATAAAATTTAAAGTTTGTAAGTATATAAGTAAATGCTATAACTTTCTTTTATAAATATATTTCAATTGGATGAGTAATTGAGCTACTGAAACCTTCTAAAATAAATATTTCTAATTGTTCTTTATAATTTTCTTTTAGAATGAAACCTTCTAGTTTAAGAATCCTATTACGGAGCTGGGAACTTATTTTTTAAAGATTATTTATAAAATCAATTTCTGCCATTTTCGGAGAAGTAAGAGTTTCTTCCATTTTTAGTTAATTTGATTATTGACCATTGAATAAGGCCTAAAATATAGATTAATAATGAAAATAATCCTAAAAATTTTGCTATCGGCTGAGTAAAGTTAGCTCCAAAGAAAAAATTAAATAAATTTTTTATAAAAATATATAAATTTGAAGAAGGCTGAAGCCATATTGCACACTCATCCGAATTAATAAAAGACAAGCAATTAAAGTTTTGTAAACTCTGAATTAAGAAATTGAGAGATATAAAAGTTACCGTCCATCTCCATATTTTTGTCGTTGTGGTGAGGGAGTAAGAAAAATCATATTCTCTTAATTCATCATTAATATCGTTCCAAAACCAAACTGATCCTGTCATTAATAATGTTGAAATATTTGTTATCAAAAGAGCATAATTATACTTACCAATTAAAAGTAGAAGGCTTATAAAAAATAAAAGGGATATTTTCCAATAAATTGATAGAAGTTTATTAACTGCTTTATTTCTTTTTTTAATTGACCAGAAGGATAGAGTAACAGGAATACCAACAAGGAAAATTATTGAAAGTTGAAAGGTT
Source organism: Prochlorococcus sp. AG-412-J13 (assembly GCA_003214815.1). Taxonomy (GTDB): domain Bacteria; phylum Cyanobacteriota; class Cyanobacteriia; order PCC-6307; family Cyanobiaceae; genus Prochlorococcus_A. Next base: position 81,686 of record QCLE01000001.1, read on the forward strand.
AGCCAAATAGAAAGTTGATTAAAAACGTTCAAAACTTTTTCTTTTTAAACACATAATAATTAAACATCAAACTGTTACTTTTGAACTTACTATTGTCATAGTTATGAATATTATGCATCCTTATATTATTGCCTAGAAATATATTGATAATTGTATGAGACAGCATGTGAATCCGCTTAGTAGTAATTTTAATCAAATTGAGAGAATACCTTCTTTGAGCGAAATGTTTGGAGATTCTAAATTAAATCTTCATTTGGATATAGGTTGTGCTGCTGGTGAGTTTCTATTTGATTTAGCTTTAGTTAATACCAGTTGGAATTATTTAGGAATTGAAATCCGTGAGAAATTAGTCAAAAATGCTAAATTAAAAGTGATTGAAAGAGAAATCAAAAATCTATATTTTGTATTTGGTAATGCTTATAATATTTTGAATGATGTTCAAAGTAAATTTATTATCAAAAATTTAAAAAGTATTTCTTTTAATTTTCCTGACCCATGGTTTAAAAAGAGGCATTATAAAAGGCGTGTAATTCAGCCAGAATTTATTAACATTCTTTCAAATTCATTGCAAAAGGGGACCTTAATTTTTATAAAAACGGATGTAAAGGATTTATTCGATTATATGGATTGCACCATATTAAGTAATTTTTATTTTAAAACAATAGATAAAGAAGATTTTAATTATTCCGAAAGTTTTAATCCAAATAAAGTTAAAACTAATCGAGAAAAGTATATTATTGTTAAAAAACTTGATATTTTTGAAAGGATTTATATAAAAATTTAATGTATTTTTAATTTATTATTTTATTAATTTTTAAAAAGAGTTTGTTTGTTATTTCGCTTGATAAAGAATGAACTTTCTTATGATTTTTGGCCTCAACAAGAACTCTCATTACGGGTTCTGTGCCGCTAGGCCTTATATAAACTCTACAATTATCCGAATATATTGTCTGAAAAATTTCTATAGTTTGTTCAATTAAGATTTTGGTTTCTGGATTTAATTTATTAATATTAAAATCTAAATTAATATTGGTTAGTTTTTGAGGAAAAGGTTCAAAACTACTTTTAAGCCAATCATTTAAATTAATATTTTTCTTTTTACAATATTTAGAAATTTGAAGTGCAGTCAATATCCCATCTCCAGAAAAGTCATTAATTTTGGAAAGTATATGACCTGACTGCTCACCTCCTAAAACAGCTTCTTTTTTCTTAATTGCGTCATGCACATGTCTATCTCCTACATCAGTTCTATATAAAATTCCTCCAATTTTCTTCCAGGCCTTTTCAAAACCTAAGTTTGCCATTTGTGTTGATATTAGTAAATTATTTGTGAGAATTTTTTGTTGCATAAGTTCTCTACCCCAAAGAAAAAGAATGTGATCTCCATCTAAAACATTGCCTTTTGAATCTATTCCAATTACTCTATCGGCATCCCCATCGAAGCTAAAACCCATATCTGCAGGACTCTCTCTTAATGCTTTTTTTAATGGTTCGAGGTTAGTAGAACCACAATTCATATTAATTTTCAAACCATTTTTTGAGTTATTGATAACTCTTACATCAGCACCAAGAGACTGAAAAATTTTTTTTGCACAGGTTGTCGCTGATCCATAGCATGTGTCTAATATTATTTTTAAACCGCTTAGATTTTCTCCACCCATTGTTTGGATTAGGCTTTTAATGTAAATATCAATAAGATCTTTATTTGTATTTAAGGGGATCACTTTTCTAGGAACTGATATATTGTGATTTGACTCTTCAATTAATTTTTGAATTTTATTTTCAAAATATTTGGTAATTTTTTGACCATTATGATCAAAAATTTTTATGCCATTATATTCTGGCGGATTATGACTTGCAGATATCATGATCCCACTACTCAGGTTCTCTTGTTTGATTAAAAAAGGTATAGCTGGGGTAGGGCAGATTCCAAGATTTATAAATTTTCTTCCACTTTCGTTTATACCTTGTGTTATTGCCTGAAGCAGAATATCTCCACTAATTCTTGTATCTCTTCCAATTATTATTGGACTTTTATTCTCTAAGCTCGAACCTAGAGCATATCCTACTTTGTAGGCTAGAGAATAAGTTATCTCTTCATTAAATCTTCCTCTTATTCCATCAGTTCCAAAGATTGATTGCATAATTTGATTTCAAGAATAAAAGAAATTTTTGATAATTATTAAGTTTTCATTTTATCAGTTGATTAAAAGCTTATGGATTTCAATTCCCTTTATTTGTTTAACTTATTTAAGATATTTTTAGTTACCAATATCTTAATAGTGCAATCTGAGACTCGAGAACCAATTTTAAAGACAAATTTAAAAACAATACTTATTTTGATTATATCTATTGTTATTGTTTCATTGCTTTTGTTTAGAAATCTCTTTTTTAAATCAACTTATCTTCTAAAGAGTTTTGGAGAATTATCTGTTGACCCTGAAATAGCTTTTACAAATAATAAGCCTACATTTCTTGAATTTTATGCTGAGTGGTGTGAAGTTTGCAAAGAAATGGCTCCACAAGTCTCTGCTTTTAAAGATGAATACCAAAAAGATATTAATTTTGTTTTTTTAAATGTTGATAATCAAAAATGGGGTACTTACATCCAGAAGTTTGCCGTCAACGGGATTCCTCAAGTTAATCTTCTTGATAAAAAGGGTAATCTAATATCTACTTTTATTGGTAAACAAGATGAAATAAGAATAAGAGAATCTATTAATAATTTAGAAAAAGAAGAGAAACCCTATGAGGAAATTAGTAATGCTGAATTTTCATCAATTCAAGAAAATAAGAATAATGAGGTTAGTCCTCGTAGTCATGGATAATTTTTACCATTCTAAAGATTTTGATACAATTGGAAAACTTTTTTTAAAAATAGACTTGCAATTTTGGGCGATAGACTTGTGTTCTTTTTGGGTACCGTGAGCTGATCTTAAATGAATGTAATGGATCCATGATCTGCATGATCCAGACATATAGATTCTTGTTGGAGTTGCTAAAGGTAAAACAAATCTTGCACATTCTTTGGCTATACCTTCAGCAAGTAAATTTTCATATAATTCTGAAGCAGCCTGAAAATGTAAACCAATTTTTTCATTGAATCTTTTTTTTAAATCATCAGGGAGGTCAGGAATTGAATTTTGCCTATTTTTAAAATCTTGACGCCTCAACTCTGGTAAGGGAATATTACCCAATTGAGAACTATCTGCATATCTCTGTGAAAATTCCTGGAAAGTAAATGATCTATGTCTTAAAATTTGCGCAGCGATTCCTCTGTTAGTTTCTATTTGTAAGGTCATAAATGACTGTTCAAAAACACTCCAATGTTCATTTTTAATGCAATAACTCAATAATTTCGAATAGTCTTCATTTTCCTGATTTTTTGGATTACTAACTCTTGCAATGTAAGCCATTGTTTTTTCTGCATCAGGAGTTAGCGAAATTAGTTCGACTTTACTCATTTTAGATCTTTGCTAGAGTAACTTTCTCTGGTTGGTTTTGATATTTACCTCTTCTATCTTCGTAAGTTGTAGAGCAAGGATCACCTTCAAAAAAGAGTAGTTGGCAAATACCCTCTTCAGCATAAATTCTGCAATCTGCACCTGAACTATTACTAAACTCTAAAGTTAGATGACCTTCCCATCCTGCCTCTGCTGGAGTTGTATTAACAATAATTCCTAGCCGCGCGTAAGTGCTTTTACCTATACAGATTACAGTTATATTTTCTGGTACCTTCATTTTTTCTAGAGCCACTCCTAAACCATAGGAGTGAGCAGGAAGAATAAAAAAGTCTCCATCATTATCATGGTGAAGAATAGTTTTTTCTAAATTATTAGGATTAAACTTTTTGGGATTCATAACAGTACCAGGGATATGTCTGAAAATTAGGAATTCTTTTGATGAAAGTCTTAAATCATAGCCATAGGATGAACATCCGTAACTCAAAACCGGCTTTTGTTTATTGTCAGGCTCAAGGTGCCTCACTAAATTAGATTGAAAAGGCTTTATCATTCCTTCCTTGGCTTTTTGATTTATCCAGAGATCATTTTTTAGCATTGTTTTATGAGCGAAGTTCGGTAATTTGGTTGGCCATTAATAATAAATCTTTAGGAATATCTGTACCAGTAAGAATTACATCTCCTGATATAAATCGATTTTCAAGTGTTGAAATCAAATCATCTTTATCGATAATTTTCATGTCAATAGCTAAAAAAATTTCATCAAGTATGATTTGGTCATTCTCGCCAGACTGTAGTTCTTGTTTGCAAAAATTCCATAATTCCATAGTAGATTCATGAATAGATTTTTTTAAATTTTTATTAGTTTCAATTGCTTCATAATTATATTGATCAAAAGAATGTGATGATCTGACCCAGGTTAAATTACCGCATAGCCTTACTGCATTATCAACTCCTTGTTTGACCCCTCCTTTCATAAATTGTATTAAAAGCACTTTCCTGCCAAGAGCAGCATTTCTTAGAGAGTCTCTAATGATAGATGGGTAGCTTCCTCGATAGGAAGATTGATAGATTTGAATTTGCCCGTTTTGTGTAAGTCTTTTAACGTTAATTTTGTTAACAGTATTTATATCTACAACATCAAGATTACTTTTGGAATAAAAATTAGATGAACTAATTACCATTATTTAGATTCTTTCTACATGCAGTATAATTAGAATCAGTAGACGCTGCATATAGTGTAATTTTACTTAAAAAAGGGTTAAGCAAGTCGCAACTGACTGAAAAAAGACTTACTGATATTCTAATAAGAATTGAAAATTGTTACTGTTGATACAAGATATTTTAGTGTGTCTCCTTAAATTTTTTAATAGTCAAGATATTTATGATACCTGCTTCACGAGGATTCAACCGCTTTAGTTCGCAACAGTCGGGACAAAGTAAAATTAACTCTGTTGGAGAACGTTTTCCAATCAATAGAACTTTAATGGAAGTTATTAAAGCTCTAGATGGTGCAAGCACAGAAATGGTTGAGAGATCTAAAACAATATTTTTCCCTGGGGACCCTGCTGAAAGGGTTTATCTTATAAGAAGAGGAGCAGTAAGACTGTCAAGAGTTTATGAGTCAGGTGAAGAAATAACTGTTGCTCTTCTAAGAGAGAATAGTCTCTTTGGTGTTTTATCTCTTCTAACAGGACATAGATCTGATCGTTTTTATCATGCCATAGCATTCACAAGAGTTGAAATGATAACAGCACCTGCAAATTCTGTTTTAAGAGCTATAGAGGAAGATGCATCAGTAGGACTATTACTGTTACAGGGCCTTTCAAGTAGGATCCTGCAAACTGAAACTATGATAGAAACTCTTACACATAGAGATATGTCTTCTCGGTTAGTAAGTTTTTTAATGGTTCTTTGTAGAGACTTTGGAGTTGCAGGTGAAAAAGGTATTACAATAGACCTAAGACTTTCACATCAGGCAATTGCTGAAGCTATTGGTTCTACAAGAGTTACCATTACAAGATTGTTGGGAGATTTAAAGGATTCAGGGCTTCTTAATATTGAAAGAAAAAAGATCACAGTGTTCGATCCAATTGCTCTTGCAAAAAGATTTAATTAATTCATCATAAATTATGATGTAGTGAGTGTATGCAAAAGTGTGGCTTCGATTTTAATTGTTTTTTTAATATTACTAGGGGGATTAATTGCACCATTTGGGGATATTCTTGGAACAAAGATTGGTAAAGCAAGATTTAGTATCTTAAAATTAAGACCGAAAAAAACAGCAACTATTATAACCATAATTACTGGTGGGTTTATTAGTTCAATATCAATAGGTTTATTGATTTTAGTTAGTGAAGAATTCAGACAAAGACTTTTTGTTGATATTCCTTTCTTGCAAAAAACTTTAGATGAAAGTAAAAAGGCTTTAATCCCTTTACAGAAAGAACGAAAGGATCTTGAAGATAAAATTATTCAAAAAGAAAAGGAGTTAAATCAATTAAAAAATAACATTAAAGAATTTAGGAGAGGAAATATAGTTATTAAAAGAGGTCAAACTTTATTTATTGCTGAGGTTAATCCCAGTTTAAATATAAAACTAGACTTAACAAAAATTTATAATGAAGCTGATAAATTTGTTAAGAAAATTGTTATTCCAATTAATAAAGAAGCAAAAAATATTCTTTTGTGGAGACCTAGTGATATTACAAAAATTGAGACAACAGCTGCTAGAGGTGGTAACTGGATTTTATTAATTAAGTCAGCAACAAATGTTTTAAAAGGGGATAATTATGTTTTTGTATCTCCTGATTTATTAGAGAATAAATTTGTAGTCAGAAAAGGGGATGTTATTACAAGTTCAATTCTGGGGGGAAGTGATTTAAATCTTAAATCAATAAATTTAAAAATTAAATCATTGCTTAGAGAAACAAGGGATGAAATCAAGTCAAAAGGATCACAAGTTAGTGAAATTAATACAAATGGAAATTTTGTAAAAAAAATTAGAGACTTTCTTCAAGAGAATCAAAATATCAAATTTAAGTTAGAAGTAGTATCTTTGAGAGATAGTAAAACTGTAGAACCCATAGTCGTTGAAATAAATATTTTAAAAATTGCATCTTAAATGCCTAGAGTAATAACTATTGATCCCGGAAAAAGTAAATGCGGCCTAGTCTTAGCGGAAATAAGTGAAAAAACAGTTTATAAAGCGATCATTGTTAAAAGTAAATTACTTGAGAATTATGTCAGAAATTTAATTACCGCTGAGGACATATCACAAATTATTATTGGCAATGGTACTACCAGTAGAGAAATCAAAGAAAAACTATATTTTTTTAAAAAAGAAATAATAACTTTTGAGGAAAAAAATACTACCTATAGGGCTAAAGCAAGATATTTCGAACTTTTTCCAATTAGTGGTCTGAAGTTTTTCATGCCTAGAGAGGTTTTTATTCTTAATAAAAACCTTGATGCGATATCAGCTTTGATAATTTTAGAAGATTATTTCAAAATGAAGTTTACTTTGAATCAAAATATAGATTTTAAAACTTGGCTGAAATAGTGAATTTATATTCATATCCTACTTCTAGGTCATAATCTTTTTTCAATAAAAATCTCAATAAGGCATCCTCAATTAATGCTCTTCCTAAAGGTGGATTTACCGTTAATAAACCTTTATGAAATGACCATATAAAAGTCCACTTAAATTGACTAGCTTCCACAACCCCCTGAATTTGCTTTTTTGAGAAGCAATATTCCTTAACACTTACATTGGCAATCGTTTCATGTTTTGAACGCATTTCTTAAGGTTGGTCTTTGTCAAAAGAATTTAATTCATTAATTATATATTCTTCTTTTTTAGTATTTAGTTGTTCGAGGGATTCTATTACTCTCTTATACACTTTATCCAATATTGATTTTTCTTCTAGAGAAATATTTCCTAATACATGTGAAATGGTATTGAAATTATTGTTTCCTTTTATAAGAGGAGGTGACCCAATACCAATTCTTATTCTCTTAAAGTTTTGTGTCTGCAATTGTTCAATGATGCTTTTAAGCCCGTTATGTCCACCTGAGCTTCCTTTTCTTCTAAATCTTATTTTTCCAACGGGAAGATCTTTATCATCGACTATTATGAAAATCTGATCTAAATTTATTTTGTACCAATCAACTATTGCTCGGACGGCATCGCCACTGTTATTCATAAACGTATTTGGTAAAAATAACCTGAAAGTAGAATCATTGATTTGAAATTCTGAGCAGGAACTTCTAAGCTTATCTTTTAATAAAAAATTTGAATTATATTTTTTCGAGAAATTTTCAAGAAGTAAAAAACCTATATTATGTCTGCTTTTTGAGAATTTATTACCAGGATTTCCTAATCCAATTAAAAATATTTCATTCATAATGAATTTCTCAATCTCTTTTTATTGAGAATTATAAATATATAAGAAAACTATAACCTAGTTGTTTAAAACAAAAGTTTTAAAAAAGATTATTTAGTAATATTCAAATTATTGGTATAACTTCTTAATAGATTTTTAGAAATCTAGTTTCAGTTCCAATCTACAGAGAAACCTTGTAATAAAAGTGATTGGTTATAAATTTGTAGAAGAATAACTAAAAAAACTAAAAGTAGTAGGCCAATTACTGTCATAATAGGAACTGCTCCCCAACCGGGTACAACTTTTCCTTGACCTGAATTGCCAATTGCTTTTAAAAGGCTTCCTAATGCTGTTTTTTGACCCATGTTAAATTCACAAAATCGAATATTATTTCGCTATTGTATAAGAACTTATACATAAATTGTTTACAAACTTATCAAAATTGATGCAAACTTTATCATCTGCTCCAGATCCTGCAGTTTCCGTAGCTGTAACAATTCTGACTTTACTTTTAGCTTTAACCGGTTTTGGTCTTTGGACAGCCTTTGGACCTAAAGCAGCAAAGCTAACTGATCCTTGGGATGATCATGACGATTAATTAATCCTTAAAGTATTTCAAAATTTTCCAAAAATACAAAAAGTAAACTTTTGATCATACTTTAATTATAAATTTAATAGTATATAAATCTTTCAGCTAAACTAATTTCATGCTTGCCTTAAAAATTTCTGTTTACACAATTGTTTTTTTCTTCGTAGGAATTTTTCTATTTGGTTTTTTAGCAAGTGATCCAACAAGAACACCAAATAGAAAAGATCTAGAAAGTCCTCAAGATTAATCTATTAGTTTTTTAAATTGATTTCAGGTATTTTCAAAAAAGTAATATTCTGTTCTTTATTTTTTTTTAATACTATACAACCATCGAAATCAACTGAAGGCTCACAAATTATTAAGAGTACCAATAATCTAAAAACACAATTAAGTTGGTCAAAAATATCAAACGAAGAAACTTTATCAAATTCCTCAACAATTTCTTTTATTAATAATTTTGATAAAAATATTGCTGATGAAAAATTTTACAAGGAAATTAAAGAGTCTCATCTACTCTCTAACAGAGAGAATCAACTAGAGTTAATAATTCAGTCCGATAAACAATCTGAAATAAATGATGTTATTTATGCAGAGGGTAATGTATCTGTTTCTTTTGGGGGCAAATTACTTAAAGCTGATAATTTAATATACGATAAGTTAAATAAAAAAATTAACGCTACAGGAAATATAGCCTTGGTAATAGGTGATCAACTCTTTAGAGTTTCACAATTCGAATACAGTTTTATTAATAAAAAAGGTTATTTATTAGATGTAGAGGGTAGCATTAATACTAACAACTTGATTGATGACCTATCTTCAAATTTCAGCTTATCAGATTCTGAAAAGTTAGAAAGTTTAATTGAATTAAAAAAAAAGGAAGTTATAAATACGCCTAACAAGGTTCAGAATTGGTTATTTTTTACAGATAAAATTACTATAGATGGGGACAAATGGAAAAGTAAGAAGGCCATATTTAGTAATGATTTACTTGAATTAAAACAAGTAAAATTAGTAGTTAATTTATTAGAAGTTTTTCCTATTGATGAAAAACTAAGATTTAAATCCTCATTAAATTATTTAATTCTTCAGGAAAAAATATCAATACCTTTTTGGTTAGGTAGTAGAGTGTTTGATTTTAATAAGTTGCAATCTTCAAATAGATGGAATATTGGATATGAAAATTTAGATAAGGATGGGTATTTTATTGGTAGGAAATTTAACTCTATAGACATAACTGATGATTTTCTGCTTGATTTAGAGCCTCAATTCTTGATTCAACGCTCACTAAAGGGCTATACAAAAAGTTTCGTAAATGACGGGGAATCAATAACTTCAGAGAAAGTCAAGAGAAATGCAAGTTTAGAAGATTATTTTTCTCTGAAATCAAAGATAAAAGGAAGAATACATAATTGGGATTTAGAAATAGATAAGAATTTGAATTCTTTTGATTTTGATAAATTTTCAGATGCATTTAGATTGAAAACTAAATTGAATAAAGAGATTAATTTTTTAGATACAGAATGGGAAAAAAGTTTTTATGGAATTTATAGAGAGAGGGTTTGGAATGGTTTATTGGGCGAAGCGGAAATTTACTCTGGTTATGGTTCAAAATTACAAAAAGAAAATAATTGGGTTGTAAATGGCATAGACAAGAAAGAATCATTGTCTTTAGGTTTGGCAAGCATAACAGCAGAGGCTTTAAATACAAAAAATCTGGTAACCAACTTAAAAGGAAACTTGTTTTATTCTCTAGACCAGAAATTTCCGATTAGTATTCAGAAACCGAAAAATAAATCTATTGATATTTCATATAGATATATTCCTCAACCAGTCACTAAAGGATTAAGTCTTAAAACAAGATTAGAGGCATCATATTCATTCTATGAAAATGGTGACCATCAAGAATATATAGGTTTAGGTATGGGACCCGAATTAATATTGGGTAATTTTAAGGATAAGACTTTTGATTACACTCGTTTAAGTCTTTTCCCTTTCTATAAATTTGATAGTGGAAAGAGTGTTTTTAAATTTGACCATTATTATGAGAAATTTACATTAAATATTGCTTTTGATCAGCAACTATTTGGACCAGTTATCCTCAAAAGTTTTGGAACTTTAGAATTAACAAATGATTCAGATCATTACGGTGAATTTATAGATTCTAAAATCTCATTAAATTGGAAAAAAAGATCCTATGAAGTTGGTATTTTCTATCAACCTAATAATCAAGCAGGAGGAATTTCTTTTGAGTTATTTGGATTTAGATAATTATATGAAATGAGAATTAAATTCTAAATAGGGTAAATCATTAAATTTCTTCTCAATTAGGTTTTCATTCTTAAGCAGTGTTGAAGTTGCATCCCATTCTCCTGATAAAAACATTTTTCTTGAACTTTCTGTAATCTCAAGATTCAAACTTAAATCTTTTGATTTTGCTAAGGAATTTTTAAGATCAATTTCTAAGAATAAAAATTTATTATTCTTATTATTTTGAATTTCTTGTATTGATTTTTTTGCGAGTGTAAAACATGGGATTCCTATTGCAATACAGTTACTATAAAAAATATCGGCGAAACTCTCTCCTATGATTGCTCTTATGCCCCATCTCATGAGTGCTTGGGGGGCATGTTCTCTGCTGGAACCACATCCAAAATTGCTATTAACAATTAGTATTGTTGCATTTTTGTTTTCCTCTAGATCGAAAGGATGCCTTCCCTTTAAAGTTTCTCTATCGTCCTCAAAAACAGATTCACCCAATGAATCAAAGTTAACACACTTCAAGAATCGCGCTGGTATTATTCGATCTGTATCAATGTCGTTACCAATCAAGGAGATACATTGTCCGTTTATTTTTAAAATTTTTCCAATTGGTGGGTTAAACGCGGATTTCATTGGCTGATAAATTCTCGAACGTCACTTACTTTGCCATTAATTGCAGCGGCAGCAACCATCGCTGGACTCATAAGAAGTGTTCTTCCACTTGGCGATCCTTGCCTACCTTTGAAATTTCTATTACTAGAACTAGCACTAACTTGATTACCTATTAACTTATCTGAATTCATTGCTAAACACATTGAGCAGCCTGGCTCTCTCCATTGAAAACCAGAATCCTTAAAGATCTTATCAAGACCTTCTTTTTTTGCTTCAATGGCCACTTTCTCTGAACCTGGAACTACAAATGCTTTTACTTTTTCAGATACTTTTTTGTCTTTCAATACTTTTGCCGCAATTCTTAAGTCACTGATTCTCCCATTCGTACAACTACCTATGAAACAAACATTAACTGGAGTATCTTTTATTGATTGCCCAGGCTTAAAACCCATATATTCATAAGCTTCTTCAGCAATAAATTGATCATTTGGGGACAATTCATATAAAAGAGGAATTTTTTGATTGATTCCTAAACTTTGACCAGGAGTAATTCCCCAGGTTACGGTTGGTTCTATTTTTGAAGCATCTAATTTAATTACATCATCATAAATAGAATTTTCATCGCTTTTTAATGATTTCCACCATAAGAGTGCTTTATCCCAATCCTCATTTTTTGGAGCACATAATTTATTTTTAATGTAACTAAAGGTCTTTTCATCAGGGTTTATGTAGCCGCACCTCGCGCCACCTTCAATAGACATATTGCAAATAGTCATCCTTTCTTCTATTGATAATGCATCTATCGCAGGTCCTGCGAATTCATATGCAAAACCTACTCCAGCCTTTACGCCAAGTTGATTAATAATGTGAAGCACTAAATCCTTAGCATAAACGCCCTTAGATAATTTATTGTCACACCAAATCTGCCTAACCTTCAATTTGTTCATGGCTATAGTTTGGGTCGCAAGAACGTCTCTTACTTGGCTAGTACCTATACCAAAAGCAATTGACCCAAAAGCTCCATGAGTTGAAGTGTGTGAATCTCCACAAGCGATTGTCATTCCTGGCTGTGTTAGCCCAATTTCTGGAGCAACTACGTGAACTATTCCTTGATTACCACTACCAATATTGAAAAATCTTATTTTATGTTGTAAGCAGTTTTTTTCTAATGTCTTAATCATTTGCTCTGCAAGATTATCTTTGAAAGGTCTGCTTTGATTATCTGTTGGCACAATGTGATCAACTGTAGCGACAGTTCTATTTGGGAATTTTACTTTTAAGTTTTTGTCTTTCAAAGCACCAAATGCTTGTGGACTTGTCACTTCATGGATCAGGTGAAGACCTATAAAAAGTTGATCTGAGCCACCAGGAAGACTTGCAACTCTGTGTAAATCCCACACTTTATCAAATAAGGTATCTTGACTCAATTTGTAAAAAAATTACTTACTATTCGATAATAGGATTAATCTTAGGCTGTTCAAACACACATTTACACTTAGTGTTTGAATTTCTATTCTGTTTCGGGTTGAATTAAATAATTTTTTGTTATTAGTAATATGTTTATTTGGTCCTGAAATTGAAATATAGACCAGTCCAACAGGTTTTTCTTCACTTCCTCCATTAGGACCGGCGATTCCACTGGTAGCTATTGCCCAATCTGCTCCTAATTTCTCTTTAACATTAATTGCCATAGCCTCACAAACTTCTTCAGAAACAGCCCCATATTTTTTTAGCTTGTCTTCCGAAATATTTAATAACTCATTTTTTAGCTCATTACTGTATGAAATAATGCTTCCTTTAAAAACTTGAGATGAGCCTGATATTGATGTGATTGATGAAGATAAAAGACCACCGGTGCAGGATTCGGCAAAAACAATTGTTTGATTTCTCCTTGCTAATTCTTTTATTAAAACGCTGGGAAGAGTATCATAATCTTCTCCAAAAATAAATTTCGAAAACTTTTTTTTTAATTTTGCTTTTACAGGTTTTATTATATTTTTTGCTTCAAGGTCATTTTTTGCTCTAGCTGTGATTCTGAGTTTAACCTCCCCTAAGTTTGCATATGGAGCAACAGTTGGGTTTTCAAGATTTAGAAGATCGTTAATTTTTTCTGCAACGCTAGATTCTCCAATGCCTGAGAATCTCAGAGTATTTGAAAAGAAGGAATAACCATCTGAGAATTTGTTTTTAATAAATTCAAATGCAGTCTCTTCCCACATAGATTTCATTTCACTTGGTACTCCAGGGAAAGTAAGAATAGTAAAACCTCTTATAGGTTCCCATATCATTCCTGGGGCAGTGCCCTTAGGGTTATTTATTATTTGCGCATTTTTTGGGAATAAACATTGTTTCCGTAAGCTAGAAGAATTTTCCTGAAGCTTTGAATTTGAAAGTTTTTGTTTAATTTCATCCCATAAGTGCGGTCTTTCAAAAAGAGATACATTAAAAGATTTGGCTATTGCTTCAGTAGTTAAGTCATCAGGGGTAGGTCCCAATCCACCTGTTGTAATTAGAAGATTACTTCTTTTCGATATTTCTTGAATTGCCTTTATGATTCGATCACAATTATCACCAACAGTAGATTGCCTAAAGTGATTTAAACCTAATTGAGATAATTGTTCGGCAATCCATTGAGCATTTGTATTTAAAATATTTCCTAAAAGTAGCTCTGTTCCAATAGAAAGAATTTCAACTCTCTTGGACTTAGGACTCATTTTATTGATGCTTCAAGTTTGCCTTCATAAAGAGGAAAACGATTACATAAGGTTGATACTCTTTCTTTACATTGACTTTCAATCTTTGAATCATTTGGATTAAGTAATCTATCAGCAATAATTTCGCCAACTTCAGCAAAAGCACTTTCATTAAAGCCTCTGGTAGTTAAAGCAGCAGTACCCAATCTTAGCCCACTGGTAACAAAAGGTGATTCAGGATCAAATGGAACAGTATTTTTATTTGCAGTTATATTCACTTCACTTACTAGCAAATCAGCAATTTTACCAGTCATATTTATACTTCTTAAATCAAGTAAAACAATATGATTATCAGTGCCTCCACTAACAATATTAATACCTCTAGTTATTAAAGTTGAAGCAAGAACTTTGGCATTTTTGATTACTTGTTGGGAATAATGTACGAAATCTGGTTGTAAGGCTTCTCCAAATGCAACTGCTTTAGCAGCAATAATATGTTCTAATGGCCCACCCTGAGTTCCCGGGAAAACAGATTTATCAAATTTCTTTCCAAGTTCTTCATCTTTACATAAGATAAGCCCCCCCCGAGGCCCTCTTAATGTCTTATGAGTAGTAGTAGTTACTACATCACAATAGGGTATTGGATTTGGGTGAAGTTTACTTGCTACGAGTCCGGCAATGTGGGCTATATCGGCCATTAAAAATGCACCAACTTCATCTGCAATATTTCTAAAAGATTCAAAATCAATAGTTCTTGGATAAGCAGAATATCCACAAATTATTAATTTTGGTTTTTTTTCTAGTGCGATCTCTCTTATTTCATCAAAATTTAATTCACTAGTTACTTTATTTACGCCATAGTGAATTGCATTGAACCACTTGCCACTCATATTGACTGGAGAGCCATGAGTAAGGTGCCCACCATGAGATAAATCCATTCCCATAATTGTGTCGCCTGGTTTAAGAAGACTTAAGAAAACAGCAGCATTTGCCTGAGCTCCACTATGAGGTTGAACATTAGCCCAATTTGCATTAAATAATTTTTTCGCTCTCTGAATAGCTAATTCCTCGATTTCATCAACAAATTCACATCCCCCATAATATCTTTTTTGAGGTAATCCTTCCGCATATTTATTTGTAAGGACTGATCCTTGAGCCTGCATTACGGCAATTGATGCAAAATTCTCGCTTGCGATTAATTCAAGGTGAGTTTCTTGTCTATTTTTTTCAGAGTTAATAAAATTGAATATTACTGAATCACTTTCTGTAAGATTTTGGAGAATATTCATTAAACTTTATATATATTAACTATAATATAGACGATATTTTTTAGAATAATATAAAAAGAATATTTGGTAATTTTAAACGCGCCTGGAGAGATTCGAACTCCCGACACCCTGATCCGTAGTCAGGTGCTCTAATCCACTGAGCTACAGGCGCTTAATTATGTAATATCTCTGTTCCAGGGTATCTTAGTCAACCAGATTTCAGGTAAAATATCTATTATTAACAATCTAATTATTAATATGCCCATAAAATGGTATGGAAACGGAGATTTTGAAGATCCCATTTATAAGCATTTTTCTAGAATAGTGAATTTTGTGATTCACTGCATGATATTTACTGCGGTTGTCAGTGGCACTTGGCTTTTAAAAGAAATTAAATATGAAATTGGTTTTTTTAATAATTTTGCAATTTTCTGGTCAATTCTTCTAGCTTCCCACTTACTTTTTGTAATTATAAAAAAACCCAAAGATTTAGAAAAAAAATCAAATTAAATCAATTTTTATTTATGGAATCTCAGATAAGAATTAGTGATCTAGAAAACATTATTTCAGAAAAGGTCTTTATAAAAATAGAGAAGTGGAATTTATATCTTGGAGATGCTGGCCTAGCTAGAAGTCTTGCTATTGAATGTATCAGCAATAAAGATCAAGGTGCGTTAGAGGCTGCAAAAGTAAGTTTGAAAGCAATTAATGTAAAAGTTGGGGATGGAGTTAAAAGTATCCCACTCATTAATTTGATAACTTCCTCACAAATTCTTGAACTAGAGGAGATTCTGGAAAGTGTTTTTTATTACTAAATCTTTTTTTGATAAATTTTAAATTTATTTACCTTAAAACATTTTGTAAGTAGAAAATAAATTATAAAAAACATTAGAGATCCAAATATTAATAAAAAAAATTCTTCCCAATTTGAATTAAATTTATTCGTAGTTTTGATGACAGTAAAACAAAGTGTGCTATCCAGAAATGATGCAAATGACATGAGGGTTATTTTTTTTAATAAATTTAAGTTAGGCAAATTTATATTTTCATTTCGCAGATTTAAAGAAAGCAAAATACAAACTACAAAGTTAACTATTACTGAAGAGAAAATTATTCCAACAACTCCAAAATTATATGGAAAAATATTCCCAATATTCTTAATTGGTGCACCAATTAAAAGCCAATCAAAAAAAATATTAAATATAATCCCTGCAAATGACAACTTAAATGGGAATTTTGTTTTTTCTATTGAGTAGTAAGTTCTTACTAATAAATCTCTGTAAAGATAAAAAGGTATTCCAACTGCATACGCAATTAATATATTCTTTACTTTTAAAGCAGCTGAATAATCAAAAGCACCTCTTTGAAAAACTAATTGTACGATTTGGTTATTAAATGTTATAAAATAACCAGTTAAAAAAATAGTTGTCAAGAAACAGTACTCTATTCCAGAGAGTAAGATTTTTTGAAGTCCTCTGTTGTCTCTAAAACTTCTCAATTTAGAAAATTTAGGAAGTAATGGCAAAATTAAAGAGTTGGATAATACGCCTAATGGAGCTTGTATAAGAAAGTTTCCATAAGCTAGTCCTGAGGCTGCTCCTTGAAAGCTGGAAGCGAAAAACATATCAATAAAAACATTTATTTGATTTAGACCTGATGAGATAGATGCTGGAATAATTAGTTTGAAAATCCTCCTCTCTTCATCTTTAAAAAATAGGAAGTTTGACTCCAATCTCAAGAGACCGATTTTATGTATTTCCAAAATTTGAATAACAAACTGAATTAAAGTTCCTGTCAAAGTTGCAAAAGCTAGTAATCCTGTATAAGTGAGGAAATTTGAAGATATCTTTTCTTGGTTCAAAATCCAACTAAATAAAATAAATAAAATAGTAGTAACGCTTGTTATTGCTGGGCTTATACTTGATAAAAAGAATTTTCTTCGTGAATTTAACGCCCCAAAGCTTAAACCTATGAAGCCAGATAAAGGAATACAAGCTGTAAGTATTCTTAATTGGTAAGTGGCAATAGATTTAGCTTCATAACTTAAATCTGGCGCTAATAATTCAATTAATAAACTTGAATTCAAGTAAACTAATAAAGCTAAAGCTGATAATAGTATTGAAAGTTTTATGCTTACTTGAGTTAGAACAATCCCTCCATTTTTTTTGTTAAGGGGAGTTAGAACTGCCACTGCTGCATTATGTAAGGGACCGTTAATCCCTCCAATGATTATGAGCAAAAACCCTGGAATTATATAGGCATAATTAAATGCGTCGTAAGTTAATCCAACCCCAAAAGCAGCAGCTATGAATATTTGTCTTATACATCCAGCAAATTTACTAAGAGTAGTGCCAAATGAGATTGAGAAAACATTATTCTTTAAAAATGAATGCATTTGGCCATATCTAAAATTTTTCAAGAAGATTAAGTTTCAATTATATTTGATTTTTAATTAACGACATATTTATGAAAGATCGGGTAATTGAATTTGAACCATTAATTGAAGGGGTTTTAATTAATAGGTATAAAAGGTTTCTTGCGGATATTAAATTACAAAATGGAGAAGTAGTGACTGCTCATTGCGCTAATACAGGCCCAATGAAGGGACTTTTGACTGAGGGGGCAAAAGTAAGAATAAGTGTATCTTCTTCTCCGAAGAGAAAATTACCTTTTACTTGGGAACAGATATGTGTTTTAGATGAAAAAAATGAGGAGGTCTGGGTAGGAATTAATACCCTTTTTGCTAATAAGTTAATTAAAAAGGTTATTGAAAAAAATTTGCTACAAGAAATAATTGGAGAAATAGAGACTATTAAATCTGAAGTTCCTTATGGAAAAGATAAAAAGAGCAGAATTGACTTTTTTTTAACTCCAAAATCTTCAAATCCTGATAAACGTAACATTTTCGTAGAGGTTAAAAATACGACCTGGATCCAAGGAAATGTAGCTCTATTCCCAGATACAGTAACGAAAAGAGGACAAAAACACCTTATAGAATTAAAAGAGTTAATTCCTGAAAGTAAAAGTGTTTTAATACTTTGTATTACTAGAAAAGACGCTTGTTTCTTTGCACCAGGAGATGATGCAGATCCCTTATATGGCAATCTTTTTAGAGAATCTGTAAACGCAGGAATGCTATCTATACCATGTTCTTTTGAATTTCATAACGACCACATAACATGGAATGGAATTAAACCTTTGAAATAAAAAAATTAATTATTTTCTAACTTTTAAAAAAATAGTATTGGTAATCTAACAAATGTAGTTTACGGTGCAACTATAAAATTGGTAACAACGACTACTAGACACTAATAAGTTTTTTGAGCAAAATTGAATATGAAAGGAAACAGCACAAACTGTTTTTTTGCAGATCTAATTTTTTTTTATGACCACTGCTTTGCAAACGCCTCAAAGGCGCTCTAGGTCCAGACTACAAGATGCAAGTCTTGTAAACGGACCTATGCTCCTTCTGAGGAGTATTCGAGGATTTAGTTCAAACCGCTCTATGGTGTGGCTTGCAACTGTTCCTTTAGCACTATTCGGATTAGGACTATTTAACGTTGCAGCTCATGCGACTGAACTACCTGATCTTAATGCAGCATTTTTAGCAAATAACCTTTGGTTATTTGTTGCAACCATCTTAGTGATTTTCATGAATGCTGGTTTCGCTATGGTTGAAGCCGGTATGTGTAGATCCAAAAATGCTGTAAACATTCTCGCCAAAAACCTATTTGTATTCGCTTTAGCAGTTACCTCTTATTGGTTTATTGGATTTGGAATTATGTATTACGGAAAGGAAATAATTCCTGGAGTACTTTATTTTAATTCCTTATTTTTTGACCCAACAGTAACTGCAGAAATGATTGAGGGAGCAGCATTAGTTCCTACAGTTGACTTTTTGTTCCAAGCAGCTTTTGCTGGAACAGCCGCTACTATCGTTTCTGGACTTGTTGCTGAAAGGGTTAAATTTGGAGAATTTGTTGTTTTTGCTATCGTCTTAACTGCTTTCATCTACCCAATAGCTGGTAGCTGGAAGTGGAATGGTGGTTGGCTTGATCAGCTTGGATTTATTGATTTTGCAGGTTCTTCAATTGTTCACTCAGTTGGAGCATGGGCAGGTCTAGTTGGAGCTATGCTTCTTGGACCAAGAATTGGTAAATACTCAGATGGTAAGCCGCAGGCTATGCCAGGACATAATATGGCAATTGCTACTTTAGGTGCACTTGTTCTATGGATAGGTTGGTATGGATTTAATCCAGGTTCTCAACTTGCTATGGATCAATGGGTACCTTACGTTGCTGTAACAACCACTTTAGCTGCCGCAGCTGGAGCTATTGGAGCAACAATTGTTTCTACTTTAACTTCAGGAAAACCTGATCTTACAATGATCATTAATGGAATTCTTGCTGGCCTAGTCAGTATCACTGCTGGTTGTGGTGATATGACTCTTGTTGGGGCTTGGTTCGCTGGCCTAGTTGGTGGAATTATTGTTGTATTTTCTGTTGCAGCTCTTGATGCCGCTGAGATCGATGATCCTGTAGGTGCATTCTCTGTTCACGGAGTTTGTGGAGTATGGGGTACCGTAGTTATTGGTCTTTGGGGTACGGCTGTACAAGGAGATGGAGCAGGTATTGGATTGTTCAATGGAGGAGGTATTAACCTTCTTCTAGTTCAAGCTCTTGGTGCCGCAGCCTATGCTATTTGGACACTAGTTACTTGCTGGATTGCTTGGTCTGTAATTGGAGGATTATTCGGTGGAATCCGAGTATCTGAAGAGGAAGAGACTCAAGGCCTAGATATAGGAGAGCATGGAATGGAAGCATATCCAGACTTTGCATCTGCTAAATAATCTACCTAAAAATTGATTTTAGAAACCTGACTTATGTCAGGTTTTTTTTTTTTTTACGAAAAATTATTTAAAACGTTGTAATATAAAAAGATGGATACGCAAGCCTTTAGAAGATCCCTTCATCATTCTGATAGATACAATAGAAGGGGTTTCGATTCTCCAACAAAAAGAGCTCAAGCATTAGAAGAAGCTTACCAAAGTGATTTGATAAGTTCTATTAGGGATAATGGTTTTACTTATACTAAAGGCAGACTCAATATTAAGTTGGCCCAAGCCTTTGGTTTCTGTTGGGGAGTTGAAAGAGCTGTAGCCATGGCTTATGAAACTAGAAGACATTACCCTCATGAGAATATTTGGATAACAAACGAAATAATTCATAATCCTTCGGTTAATGATCATTTAAGAAAAATGAATGTAAAATTCATTTCAGCTAAAAATGGAATTAAAGATTTTTCTTTAGTTTCTAATGGGGATGTTGTTATTCTTCCTGCTTTTGGAGCTACTGTTCAAGAAATGAAACTCTTGCATGAGAAAGGTTGTCATATCATTGATACAACTTGTCCATGGGTTTCTAAGGTTTGGCATACAGTTGAAAAACATAAAAAACATGTTTTCACATCTATTATTCATGGAAAATTTAAGCATGAAGAGACTCTCGCTACAAGTTCTTTCGCAGGTAAATATTTAGTTGTACTTGATCTAGAAGAAGCAAACTACGTATCTGAATATATTTTGGGGAGAGGTAATAGAAATGAGTTTATGAACAAATTTGCTAAAGCTTGTTCCAATGGATTTGATCCTGATAAAGATTTAGATAGAGTCGGAGTTGCAAATCAGACAACTATGCTTAAGAGCGAGACTGAGGAAATTGGAAAGCTTTTTGAAAGGACGATGTTAAAAAAATTTGGACCAGAAAAATTAAATAGTCACTTTTTAGCTTTTAATACTATTTGTGATGCAACTGAAGAAAGACAAGATGCAATGTTCTCTTTGGTTGATGAAGACCTTGATATTCTAGTAGTTATCGGAGGCTTCAATTCTTCCAATACTACTCACTTACAAGAAATAGCAATTAATAAAAATATTACTTCTTTTCACATTGACACGCCAGAGAGGATATCAGTTAAAGAAAACTCAATATTTCATAAACCACTAGGATTAGCTTTAGAACTTAAAAATAATTTTCTACCTAGTGGAAAAATTAATGTTGGAATTACCTCTGGTGCATCCACTCCTGATAAGGTTGTTGCAGATGTTATTGAAAAGTTAATTGATATTGCTTCTTAATTTTGTTATTTCATTTATAAATTTGCTTAGTTTTTTTAATTTATTAGTCAGATAATTCCAAAAGATCTACTTTATTAACTAGAATAATAAAAAATCAATGAAGTATGGAAGACAAAGCACAAACTAATCAAATTCAAACTGCAAGTATGAATAGAACTAAAGCTCCCCAACAAGTTGAAGTTGTAGTTGCTAATTCATCTTCAGGGTCAGACGTAAATATCCTTGGAGAACTATCGATTTTTGTTTTAAGAATTGGTTTTTGTGCTTTGATGATTCATCATGGCCTAGAGAAACTTCAGGATCCACAGGGTTTTGCTGAGTTTGTAGTTGGTAAGTACTTCCCATTTTTGCCTGGAGATCCTGTTATTTGGACTTTTGGAGCAGCAATTACTCAATTAGTGTGCCCAGTAGGATTGGCTATAGGTATTTTTGCTAGACTTTCTTCTCTTGGTCTATTCTCAACAATGGCATTTGCTGTTTATTTTCATCTCCTTGATACTGGACTAGAAGGTTTTCCGCTGGCAGTGGTTGAAGGTCATAACTATGCTTTTGAATTATCTTTTATATATGGGGCTATTTCTCTCTACTTTCTATGCGCAGGTCCAGGCAGACTTTCTTTATTCAGAAAAACTAACAAGATTACATATTATCCAAAATCAAAATAACTCAATGCAGGAAATGCCTTTTTTGGGTAAATACCATTGAGATTCCTTTTGAATTGCACATATCAATACTTTCTTGGTCTCTTAAACTTCCTCCTGGTTGGATAATTGCCTTTATCCCGTATTCATTTGCAAGTTCTATAGTATCTGAAAATGGGAAAAACCCATCACTAGCTAAGACTGCATTAGAACATAACTTTCCAGCTGCTTTTAATGCTATTTTTGCTGCTCCAACTCTATTCATTTGACCAGCTCCAATACCAATAGTTTTTTGGTCTTTTGCAATAACAATGGCATTGGATTTTACGTGTTTACAAATTTTCCACGCAAAATTTAGATCTATGTTCATTTGATTACTCGGATTCTTTTTAGTTGATGAAATCCAACATTCAATTTTTTCTTCACTATCATCATTGTCTTGAACGAGTAATCCTCCCATTATTGATTTAGTAGAACTTTGATTCTTTTTCGGAAGTTGATTTTTTGATAACTTTAAAATTCTTAAATTCTTTTTAACCTTTAAAATTTCTAAAGCTTCCTCATCAAAAGATGGAGCGACTACACACTCTAAGAAAACATCTTTGAGGTGACTTGCAGTCTCTCTATCAATATTTGAATTAAAAGCAACTATTCCTCCAAATGCACTAACTGAGTCGCATTCCAAAGCATTCAAAAATGCTTTAGAGGCTGAATTACTTATAGAGGCACCACAAGGATTATTGTGTTTTAGAATAACAGAAGCAAATGTGTCTGTTGTAAGTTCATCTTTTTCTGCGTAGCCAAATTCTAAAACTGTTGAAAGTGCCGACTCAAGATCCAATAGATTATTATAACTTAATTCTTTACCTTGTAATTGTTCGGCTGAGTTCCATCCAATGTTACTTAAACCATACCAAAAAGCTTTTTGATGAGGATTTTCACCATATCTTAAGGTTTTTATTAGTGGATAAGATTCAATATATTTGGAGGATTGTAAACCTCTTTCTTTTCTTATCCAATTAGATATTGCAGTGTCATAGTCTGCTGTATGTTGAAAAGCTTCAAGGGCTAATTTCGCTTTATATGACTCCTTTAATTCACCGTTTTTACTTTCTTCAAGAAAAGTTTGATACTGAATAGGATCCACTAAAACGGAAACGTCTTTATGATTTTTAGCTGCAGAACGAATCATTGATGGCCCTCCGATATCGATATTTTCAATGGCATCTTCCCATTTAGCTCCCTGGTCTACAGTTTTTTTAAAAGGATATAAATTGACAACTACTAAGTCAATTAATTCGAGATCATTAGCTTCTATATCTCTTCTATGTTCTTTATCAGTTCTTTTAGCTAATATTCCTCCGTGTATTTTTGGATGTAAAGTTTTAACTCTTCCTCCAAGAATTTCTGGAGAATTAGTGAAATCTGCAACTTTAATAACTGGAATTTTTGCCTCTATTAAATGTTTGGCAGTTCCTCCACTTGATAGTATTTTATAATTAAATTTCTCTACTAATTCCGTACAAAATGGGATTATATTTTTTTTATCAGAAACACTTACTAAAGCTAATGGTGACATTATTGGAAAGTTTACTTACTTAAGAATATACACATGAAATACGCTATCAATCATGAATTTGTTTCGATTACCTCTCAAACTGCCACTCATAGAATTATTTTGATGCATGGTTGGGGAGCCGATTCAGATGACCTTTTAATATTTGGAAAGGAGATGACAGAAAACATTAATCTTGATTTTGAGGTAATTTCTTTGAGGGCTCCTGGATTACATCCAAGTGGTCAGGGAAGACAGTGGTATGGATTATACCCACATGATTGGAATGAAGCTGAAGTTGAAGTCAATAAACTTTTAGATACTCTAAAAAAATTTGATACTGATAAGATTCCACTAAAAAAAACAATTGTGTTGGGGTTCTCTCAGGGGGCGGCAATGGCAATTGATGCAGGATTAAAATTAAATGTTGGGTTAATTGTTGCTTGTAGTGGTTATCCTCATCCCAACTGGGCCCCGGTAGAAAAATGCGCGCCATTGATTATTAGTCATGGTTTATTTGATGACGTTGTGCCTATAGATGCTTCTAGGACTATTTATAAAAAGGTAAAGAGTAAGTCTTCTAAATTTTGTGAATTATTAGAATTTGATGGATTTCATCAAATTGATTCAAATTTGATTAATTTTATAAGTTCAAATATAAGTAATATTTTTTAAACAAAAGCATATTCGTATTCTTCAATCTCTTCCCAATCATCTGAAGTAAGTTCTAGACCTTCAAATATTTTTTCTTCACCAATTCCTTCAACTACAACTTTTAGTGATGGAAATAAAAAATGATTTTCTTCAGCATATTGTGCGCTAAATAGCCCTTTTTCACCCCAAAAAAACCTATCTGTAGTATGTTCATTTCTTCTGACATTGAAAACTGAAGGGGCAGAGAGACCATTTTCAGCTATGAATCTTCTTGCTGCTGTAACTGGTTTATGTTTGCCAGTTTCGATATGATAAATAGGTACATGTGCCATTACTCTTTGGCCAGCCAATCTTCTTCTGCTGATTCTTTTTCTTTTTTTTGACATTGATTGGTACTCCTGAAATTATTAATGAGATTAGTCTTATTTATTTTTACTAATCTTATATATGTGATTTTAAATTCACTTCAAATTACATAGAGGACCCATCAACCCCTGATGTAGCTTAAAATATGATTAAATATTCATATTTAAGGCTGGCTAAAGTCAGACCTCTTTATATATCTTAATACTTTTTTCATATTTTACAAGCCCTTTTTCAAGTTTTTTTTAAAAAATTTCTCAAAATTTCATTAATTATGGATCTTTCAAAAAAATTTGAAGAATTAATTACAAAACAGCTAGAGAGTTTTGGTTGTTCAATGGGCGTGACTAATTTAGTGATTTATCTTGCTTCAGCTAAGCAAGGAACTAAAGCATCTTTTGAAATGATTGGTCAATGGCCACAAATTGATAGGCTACTTACATCAATAGAAGATGATCCTTCACTAAAAGTTTCATCGCCTAATAGAAGATGGTACCCGCTTCAAGAAAACGATATTCTACTTGGTGTCCTTAGGGTAGAAACTGATTTGAAAGGGGGGGATTGGCCAGTATCTCTTGATTCTAGATTAAAAGCGCTTTCAATATCTTTAGCTAAATGTGTTTCTATCGAATTAGAACGTCAAAATAAAAATGAAGAAATCAATTATTTAAAAAATCAGGTCAATGTCATAATCCATCAATTAAGGAATCCATTGGCGGCTATTAGGACATATGCAAAATTACTAATAAAAAGACTTGGTTCAGATGATGACTCTATTGAAATAGTCGAACGCATGATAATAGAGCAAAAACAAATTAATCAATATATGGATTCTTTTGCGCAATTAAATTCACCTATTCAAGTTCCTCTAGAAATTGGAGAGGAAAGATTATTATTACCACCAAATCTAGATAATAAAAAGATAATAACTGTTCAGAGTTTATTGAGGCCAATATTAGAAAGGGGTAAAGCTAATGCGGACTTAGAGAATAGAGATTGGACTGAACCTTCTCTTTGGCCAGATTGGACTTTATCGCCATTAAAGGCAAAATATTCTGTAATTGCCGAAATTGTGGCCAATTTATTAGAAAATGCGTTTAAATATGCCCAAAAAGATGCTGAAATTGGACTCGCAATTACGAGTAATGGACTTTGTATATTTGATGATGGTAAAAAAATAACCAAAATTGAAAACGAGAAAATTTTTGAAAAAGGTTTTAGAGGATCTGCCGCTAAGAAGAAGGACGGCACTGGTGTGGGACTTTTTTTGGCTAGAAAATTAGCAAAACAAATTGGAGGAGAATTGAGATTGCTGGAAAATAACTCGATTGATAATACTGAGAAATTAAAAAATCTTAAGAAGAAAAATATTTTCTATTTAGAACTTCCTATAAAAGAATTGCATGCATAAGCAACATTGCAGTTTCAACTAATACAACACTTGCACCGCAGGCATCTCCATTGAAGCCTCCAATTTTATTCCCCAGTATGTTTGGGATAGAATAGCTTAGAAAAATACCAATTAAAATAAGAATTAAAAATTTAATTAATATTGCTTGGGATGTAATTGAAACTAATTGGTATGTAATGAAAATTAAAAGAAAAATAATGGAGATCAAAGATTCTTTTTTAAATCCATTCCAAAACTTTTTGTGACTAATAGATTTTTTCTTATAACTCATATATTTAAACTTTTCTATAAAAAATAAATTTGAAAATCTTCCCCAAAATAAGCATATAGGCAAAACAAAAATTATTAGGTTTTGAAATTTCAGTATGCAAGCAATTTGAATTAAAGTTATAAAAACTAAAGCTTGAACGCCAAAGGACCCAACTTTGCTGTCTTTCATGGCTTTTAAACGTTTCTTTTTACCCGCAAAAATACCATCGAAAGTATCCATTAAACCATCAAGGTGTAGACCACCAGTAATTAAATATCCTGAAGCCAAACAAATTAATGTAGATGCATAAATTGACCAAGAGTTTGTTCTTAAAAAAAGAAAGATATAACTCTGTATTGTTCCAATAAAAAATCCTAAAGGCGGCGCAAATTGTGCAATATTTTTAAATTCAGGATTAATTAAAGGTATCTTTGGAAATGTCGTATAGAAAATCCAAGATCCTGCCAAATTTTTTATTAAATATTTTTTGATGAGATAAAATAGATGCGATATTAAATAATAGGGTAGATTAATTAAAAAAGATCAAAAAATTTTATAAATTATCGTGTTTGAATTTGAAATTACATCGAATTGCAGTAATACAGGGGCAAGAACTGGGATATTTCATACACCAAATGGTCAGGTAAACACACCAAAATTTATGCCTGTGGGTACTTTGGCAACGGTTAAAGGAATTTCATCTAAGCAGTTAACCTCTACAGGGTCAGAAATGATTCTCTCAAATACCTTTCATCTTCATTTACAACCTGGAGAAAAACTAGTTAAAGAATCTGGCGGAATACATAAGTTCATGAATTGGCCTAAGCCTATTCTTACTGATTCAGGAGGATATCAGGTTTTTAGTTTGGCCAAATTAAATAATATTTCTGATAAAGGTGTGGAATTTAAAAATCCAAGAAATGGTAGTCATGTATTTTTATCACCTGAAAAAGTAATACAGATTCAAATGGATCTTGGATCGGATGTTGCAATGGCTTTTGATCATTGTCCTCCGCATACAGCTAACGAAAATGATATTGAGGACTCTTTACAAAGAACTCATTCATGGTTGCAAAAATGTGTTGAGACTCATCAGAAATCCAATCAAGCATTATTCGGCATAGTTCAAGGTGGTAAGTATCCCAGATTGAGAGAATATAGCGCAAAATATACAAGTTCTTTTGATCTGCCTGGAATAGCAGTGGGAGGTGTAAGTGTTGGCGAGGCAGTCGAAGAAATACATAGTGTAATTAATTACGTCCCGAAATTCTTACCAATAAATAAACCTAGATATCTAATGGGAATTGGCTCTTTAAGAGAAATTTCTTTAGCTGTTGCTAATGGATTCGATATATTTGACTGTGTTTTGCCTACAAGACTAGGAAGACATGGGACTGCATTTTTTAATGATGAAAGATTGAATTTGCGAAATGCACGATTTAAAAATGACTTTTCTCCCATTGACAAAACTTGTAAATGCGAGACCTGTAAATCTTACTCTAGAGCATATTTGCATCATCTAATTAGAAATGACGAAATTTTGGGCCTAACCCTCATAAGTTTGCATAATATTGCTCACTTAATAAGATTTACCAATGCAATTTCTACTGCAATTAAAGATAATTGTTTTACAAATGATTTCGCTCCTTGGAAAACATCCTCTATTGCTCACCATACGTGGTAACGTCTTATCATAATTAATTAAATTATCAAAAAAGGTGCTCATTCTATTTCATACATTCGCTGAATTGCCCGAGGCTTACAAGGCCTTTGCTCCAACTGTTGATGTTCTTCCACTTATTCCTTTATTTTTCTTTTTATTGGTATTTGTTTGGCAAGCTGCAGTTGGATTTAAATAAAATTCTTTTAGTTTAGAATGTTTTTATTAGACTGGATTTTCAAGTAAAATTGCATCTCCAGAATTATCTACAGCACTCTCAATAAAATCTGCAATTTTTAATGCTCTTGAGGCTTGCTCACCATCTACCTCAGGGGTTTCTTTTCCTTGAACGCATTTAAGAAAATGCTCCAGTTCTGCATAAAGAGGTTCAATGGAGGTTGTGCTAACTTCTTCGACATATCCATCATTTCTATAAACTAATTCTCCATGCTCTGCTGTGTATGATTCATGAGACTTTCGATGGATTTGTAAAGAGTGATTTAAGAAATCAGTTTCTACTAGGCCATTTTGGCAGTGAGCACTTAAATTTCTAATTTTTTTGTGACTCATTTTGCTGGCGGTTAAGCTTGCAATAACATTATTTTTGAAAACTAAAGTAGCATTGACATAATCTATTAATCCTTCGCTATTTCTTCCTCCAACAGCTGCTAATTTTTGTATTTTTGAGTTTACAAGCTCTAAAATAAGATCAATGTCATGAATCATTAAATCCATTACTACAGATACATCATTTGCTCTGTCTGCATGGGGACTGTGCCTCCTTGCTTCTAAAACAACAATTTCTTCATTATTTACTATTTTATTTAATTCTCTAAAAGCAGGATTAAATCTTTCAATATGCCCAACTTGTAATAGACAATTACTTGCATTAGCGGCCTCTATTAAAGATTTTGCTTCCAACTCGTTAGCTGCAATTGGTTTTTCAATGAGAACGTTAGCACCTCCCTTAAGACAATCTAGTCCTACTTTTTGATGAAGTAGTGTAGGGACAGCGATACAGATAGCATCAACTTTTGGAATTAAGTCCCTATAATTTTTGAACCATTCACATTGAAATTGCTCAATAGCTAATTTGCCTCTCTCTTCATTTGGATCTGCGACTCCAATGAGATTTGCATCTTTGAGTAAACTTAGTACTCGAGCATGATGCCAGCCCATATTCCCTATACCTATGACTCCAACCTTTACGGGTGATGAGGTTGGTTGCATAATTTAAAATCCATACTAATTATTATCATTATCCTCTATGGGGAGTCACATTTAGCTTTTGGGAAGAATTATTTTAACACGATCAATTTTTGGACCTGACATAGAAATAACTTCAAATTTAATGTTATTAAAATCTAAAATGTCGCCAATTTTTGGAACCATTTGAAATTTTTCTAGCATAAATCCAGCAATGGTATGATAATCTGCACCTTCTGGAATAGAACATCCTAATTTCTTATTGATTTCAATAATTTCTGATTTTCCAGCTATTGACCATTTTTTAGAGAAATTATCTAACATTCTCATGTCTGAATAAATTCTATTGTTGAGCATTTCCTCTCCAACTATTTCGCCATTTAGATCAGCTGCAGTTATGAGCCCCTCTGTTCCACCATGTTCATCAACTACTAGTAAGAAAGGATTGTAGTCTCTTACTATTGGAAATATTTCTGCTAATGAACATGTTTCTATGATTTTTGTAACTGGTAGAAGGAAAGGCTCCAATAATGTATCGGCTTCCATTTCACCTTTTGATATTGGCTTAGCTAGATAACGCAAATCTAATACACCTAATACATCATCTAAAGATTCACCAATCACAAAGAAGCGAGCATGACGAGTTTTATCTACTTCTTTCATAAGTTCTGAAAAGGTTATATTTTTTGGCAAAGTTACCATTTCAGATCTTGGAATCATTACTTCTTTAACCTGTGTATCTTTTAAAGCAAAAACTCCTTCAAGAATATTCTTTTCATCTGGTTTTAAACCTGTGACATTATCTGTTTCTATAAGAGTTTCTAATTCTCCTGCTGATAAACCCGAATTTAAAGAATCCCATTTGTTATTTAAATTGAACAATCCTAAACAGGCGCTAGCAAAGAATTCTATTGTCGTAACTATAGGATTCATGCCTTTTCTTACGCCATCGAATATTGTGGTTAACCTTAATGCAGCAGATTCTGGATTATTAATTACTAAGGCTTTAGGAATTAGTCCAGAAACAAGAGTAACAATTAAAACCACAAATAAAAATAATAGAAGATCATAAAATCTATTTGATAAGATATTGCTTTTCCAATAATCATTAGCCAGATTATTGCTGAGCCATCCAATCGCAATTAATGAAATTGTTACTCCAAATTGAGAAGCAATTAATGAAGATCTAAAGCGTTTTTGAATTTTTAAAATTGAAAATGCTCCTTTCTTTTTTTCTTCTATTAACCTTAAAACTTTACTTGGTCTTATTAATAAAAAAGAGAGTTCACTCGCTGCGAAAAAAGCTGGTAAAAATAAAAGAAATAAAAGTAGAGTTATTTTCATTCAATGACAAATAAATAATGGGGGTGGCGAGGATCGAACTCGCCTTAGCCAAATTATGAGTTTGGTGCATTCACCAGATTGCTACACCCCCGAGGGAATTTATGTAATTTTAATTACATTGAATTTCAATATACAATATAAAAATAATATTTCAAAAAACACCTCATTAGGAAGTTTTTGTGAGATTTCTTTTTTTTCTTCTAATCTTTAAATATAAATTTAACTTTTAACAATGGGCAATTTTTCGGAAAAGTATGATTTAAATAAAACAAAATTGTTAAAACAGTTAATTGAAAAATCTTACAAGAAAGGAAACTTTACTTTATCTTCAGGGAAAAAAAGCAGTCATTACTTGAACTGTAAACCAGTATCATTAAATGGCGAAGGCCTAAACTTAATAAGTGATTTATTTTTAGAGTTAAAGGACTCAAGGTCAAAAGCAGTAGCAGGATTGACATTAGGAGCAGACCCTATAGTAAGTGGATTAATTGTCAAATCAGCTTCGCAAGGCTTAGACCTTAATGGTTTAATAATTCGTAAAGAAATAAAAAAATACGGCACGAAAGCTGGAATAGAGGGCCCTACATTGGAAGAAGGAACCTTGGTAACTGTCTTAGAGGATGTGGTTACAACTGCTGGTTCAGTAATAAAAGCTATAAATAAGCTAAGAGAAAATAATTATGTTGTTGAGGAAGTTTTGTCTATAGTTGATAGGCAAGAAGGAGGATGTGAAGCCCTTCATGATGAAAATGTTAAATTAAAGAGTCTTTTTACAATAAAAGACTTTTTATAATTATCTCAAAATGCAAGATATAAAAAAAAAGTTTTGGCTTGAAAAATTTGATTGTTTTTCTGTTATTGGAAAAGATGCCAGAAAATTTTTGAATGGAATAACAACTGGTAATATTCTAAATTCGGAAAATAAAGTTATCAAAACTTGTTGGCTAACTCCAAATGGAGTTCTAAGGGCATTAATTGAAATTATTTTTTTAGAAAGAAACTTAGAAGTAATTATCTTGGTGGGTAACACTCATGAAATAATTGATTACTTTAATCAAATTATTTTTCCAGCAGATGATGTATTTATAAGTAAACCTTTCTTGATAAATAGAATTCAGGAAATTGATGAATCTAGTTCATGGAGAACTTACCCTCCTATTTTCTTCAAAACAGAAGATAAAGAATTTGAAATATATAAAAATAAACTAAATTTACTGAATCCCAATGATTTAAAACTTTGGAAGATTAATCAGGCAATACCCTCTTTAGAAATGGAAATAAACGGAAAAAATAATCCTCTTGAGCTCGGATTAAAAGATCTTGTAGATTTTAATAAAGGTTGTTATTTAGGACAAGAAACAATGTCAAAAATAAAAAATGTTTCTTCTTTAAAACAGGAAATAAGAATTTGGAAATCATTTGAATCTAATTTGAATTTAGATGTTGAAGATAAAAATTTATATATAAATTCTGCTAAAGATATTTCTGTAGGCAAAATAACTAGTATTTTTAAATCAGATTCTCAAATAAAAGGCTTAGCAATGATAAAAAGAAAATATTTAAAAGAAGGAAGTTATTTTTTTTCAGAAATTTTTGGAAAAATTATTATAAATAAATCTGTAGGATCAATTTTTCTTTAATGATTTTTGATTAAATATTCTGCAATTTTTAGAGTAGCCAAACAATCATCTTTGTTATATTGGATAATTTTTTTTAAAAATATTTCGTTTTCTGTAATTTGATATTGAATCCACCAATAAAGTGCTTTAGAGCCACTTACATTTTTCTGCACCCATTCAAATCCAAGCCAATTAGAAACTGTTTTTAAGCCATAGTTTTTTAGTGGTAATATCCAAGACTTTCTTATTAAGGTATGTAAGTCTATAAATCTTGAGGTAAGTGAATCAATTTCTTCAAAGCTAAAATTTAGTTCTTTAGCAATATTAATTATTGCTATTTTCTCAGTTTCTCCGTAATGTAAAACTGGCCATTCTTTTTGTGAAAAAAGTATTTCTATAATTTGCCTATAAGATTCTCCTTTATTGTTTTTGAGATTTAAGATTGGCTCATAAATAAGATCTTCATTTTTTGGAAACGAATTATTTATTTTTAAAAAACCATATAAGAAGTCATGTTTATCATCTGGATTTGACTCAATATCAAATATATAAAATCCCGAACAGGTTTTTTTTAATAGATCGTTAGTATCGTTTTTATTGGAAATGCAATATGGTTCCCCAGAAATATACGCTTGTGCTTGCTTTACGAATACGGAGGCTTTTAAATACTTTTGATCGTTGAATTTAGATAATTTCTCTCCAAGTTGTTTTTCGCTATGCGAAGCTAATGTTTGGGTATTAGATATTCCATTTGTTTTGAGTAATAAGGCCGTTTTGGATCCTATTCCATCTATATCTGTTAGATATCCATTCTCTTTTGCTTCTTTGTCACAAAATTTTTGCCATGAACAAATAGTACATTTTTTTCTATCTTGAGTTATTTCTGGCATAAATCCCTCCAAGCACTCATTCAAACTTAATAAAACATTCAAAACTTTTTTTCTTAATTTTTTATTTAAATAAATTTCTTCAACATTAACTTTATTAAAAACTTTTGTAATTACAAATCCTTTTTCTATTTTTGATTCTTGAAAAGTTTCTAAAAAAATAGAACTAAAAGCTAGGTCGTATAAATGTTCTTTAGTGGTTTTGTGGCCTAATTTATAAACAGCAGGTAAATATTTATATGGTCCCCATTTACTTATGCCTTTAGCCTTCACAAGTAATTGTGGACGTATCTCTGCGTTAATATTTTGAAAAAAATTACCTTTAATTTTTAAGCCTATTACCCCTTGATAACCATTTTTGCATGCTTTTAATCCTGAATATATTTCACCATTACAAAATTTAGAGAAACTTTGAAACTGATTAATTTTATCTATAGCTTTATGCGGAGACCAAACTTCATAAGATTTTTTACCCTTAAAATCTAGCCATGCTTTTCTTTTGCATCTTATAAAACTTTTTAAATGAAATGAATTCAAATTATTTTTTAAAGGCGGTTTTAAAATTTACTTATATAAATTAATATAGACAATTAAAAGACATCAAGGAACTTTTAAATTTGAAAGGTGATAAATTAAATTACATAAAATTTGGAACTGATGGGTGGAGAGGAATAATTGGATTTGATTTTAATCTATCCAATCTTTCAAGAGTTGTTGTGGCTGCATGTCAAGAGTTGCATTATCAATACTATAAAGAAGTTAATTCAAAGAAAATCATAATTGGATATGATCGTAGATTTATGGCAAGTGAATTTGCCAAGCAAATAGTTCCTTTTGTAAGAGGATGTGGTTTCGAACCGATCTTATCTAATAGCTTTGTTACAACTCCCTCTTGTAGTTTCTATGCCAAAGAATTAGGTTGTCTTGGAGCGTTAGTAATTACAGCAAGTCATAATCCATATAATTGGCTGGGTCTGAAAATAAAGAGCTTTAATGGTTGTTCTGTTGACGAATCTTTTACAAGTGAAATTGAAAAAAGATTAATGCTTGGAAATTCAATTGAAAAAAAAGAGGGTGTGAATCAAATGGTAGATATTAAGAAGTTTCATTTGGATAGAATGAAATCCCTTTTTGATATTGACTTTATTTCCAATAGATTGAAAAAAATGAAATTGAAAATTTTTGTAGATTCTATGCATGGTTCCGCAGCAAATTGCATGGCTGAGATTTTTGCTTCTAATGATTCAGAAGTTTTTTCGGAAATCAGAAAAAATGCTGATCCTTTTTTTGGAGGAAATCCTCCTGAACCTCTTTTAAATTATGTAGATGATCTCAATCAAATACTAATTAAAAATTCAACAAATGAAGTGAAAACTCTAGGGATTATATTTGATGGAGATGGTGACAGAATTGCGGCAATTGATGAAAAAGGAAGATACTCTAGTACTCAAAATTTACTCCCATACTTTATTAGCTATTTGGGCGAAATTAAAAATAATTATTATCCAGTTTTAAAGACTGTTAGTGGTTCAGATATTATTAAAAATATATCAGAGAGTCAAAATAGAGATGTTTTTGAACTTCCAGTTGGCTTTAAATATATTGCTGAAAAAATGATTAAAGAAAAAATATTTATTGGAGGAGAGGAATCTGGGGGAGTTGGTTTTGGTGACTTTATGCCTGAAAGAGATGCTCTATATGCAGCGATGGTTTTATTAAATGGCATTGCTGAAAAATCTCAATATTTATATGAAACCTTAGATGAAATTCAAAAAGATTTTGGGCCAAGTTTTTATAAAAGAATTGATATTAAATTTCCAAATCAGTCAGAAAAAAATAACGTTAAAGAATTTATCATAGATAATATTCCTGAGAATATTAATAATCACAAGTTAAAAAGTATCTCAAAGATTGATGGAATAAAGTTGAGAATTGATAAAAATTTTTGGCTTCTTTTTAGGTTTTCAGGAACGGAACCTCTTTTAAGGTTATATTGTGAAGCACCAAAAGAATCTTATTTAGATGAGTTATTAGAGTGGGGTCAAGTATTTATAAATTTAGCAGGAAAATAAAGATGAAAAATTTATATTTAGCGAGTAAGAATAAAGGTAAAATTGAAGAATATAAGAAATTGCTTGCTGGAGTTAATTGTAAATTATTACTCCAGCCAGAATCATTAGAAGTTGAAGAGGATGGACTGACATTTAGAGATAATGCAATTAAAAAAGCAAGTGATGTTTCAAGAAAAACAAATAATTTCTCAATAGCAGATGATTCAGGAATTTGTATTGAAGCATTAGATGGTAAACCTGGTATTTACTCATCTAGATATGCAGAAAATGATCAGAAGAGAATTGAAAGAGTTTTAAAAGAACTTGATGGAGTTCAAAATAGAAGAGCTTTCTTTATTGCCAATATTTGTGTTTGTTCCCCAAATGGTGAAGTGATTATAGAATCTGAGGCTAAATGTCATGGCAATATTATTTTAAACCCCAGAGGAAAAGGTGGTTTTGGGTATGACCCAATTTTTGAGGAGAGTTCTACCAGATTAACATTCGCAGAAATGAATAATGATATTAAAGACTCTTGTAGTCATAGAGGTAAAGCATTAAAAAAAATTATTCCAGATTTAATTGAAATTTTTTCTTAAATTCAATTAACCCAAGATCCATGAAGGCCATGCGGAATTGCAATGGGTAATTCATAAACAGCTAATTCTTTTAAGTCTTTTGCGTCTAATATCACTAAATCGCTTCCTCTTCGTTCTCCGTTCCATAGAAGAATAAATAAAAACCCCTCATCTTCTTTTGAAGATTTTTCTGATGGAACCATAATTGGTTCACTTACGAATCCACTTGGACCTGCTGACCAATAAATCTCTTCCTTTGAAGTTAAATTTATTTTTTTTATTGCTTGAAGTGGAGCGTTCCCCAGCTTTTGAGCTGTGCTTGCCATCCAACTAAAAGTTGCTTTTAATCCTAATTTTTTAGGATTAACAACAGCAAATTCACAACATTGTTCACTTAAAGTTTCAAGTTCACTAGTTTTTTTCTTTAAATCAATAGTTGATCTTTTCAGTTTTCCTTCTGGATATTTATCAAAGTCAATATCCCTAAAATTCTCGTCTGGTCCAACTGATGGGAAATCATCATAAAAAATACTATCTAATATGATTTTGGAATCTTTTTCAAAAGCATTTACATGATGAAAAACAAAACCTTCTGGCGCATCGATTATTAACGGTGGCTGACCTCTAAATAATCCACTTTCTCTGGGTATGATAAAAAACTTTGCTTTTTTATTTGGATTCGAGTTTAAACATTGTGCTGCCCCTCTCTGTCCCATGACAAATGGAAGAGGATTGAAATCGATAGGATTCTGTAAGAATATTGCCCAATTAGTTGTAATTGCGAAATCATGAAGGAATGCAAATCCAGTAAAGGTATCTTTTCTATCGACAATGAGCTCACCAGGGTTTTCACCAGCATTATTAAATTCCATTAGTCTAATGGTACTTTTGGGTCCTGTTTGTACTCCAAAAGTGACTAAAAGTTCTGGAGATACATTCGAGCTTAGGTCTGTTTTGGGATGAGCACTGAATGCTTCATTAGGCTTGAGTACCCCCTTTAATGTTGTTAAACCAATAGTGTCAAGACTATCAGGATCCAATGCATGTGGCCCAGCTGCTTCCCATAATGCGAGAATTTCATCTCCTAATTTCACAACATGAGTATTAGCGATATTCTTAAATTTTAGATCTAATGCATTATTTATAATTCCTCCACTTTTTTGGGTCCCAAAAACACCTCTATAAATAAATTTATTAATTTTTTCTTCTTCTAAATAGCCTTTAGTTTTAACAAATCTATTTGTTAAGTATGGTTGACCATTATTGAATTTTATAGAGGTTATCATACCATCACCATCAAATGGATGATGTACCCATTTCCCTCCTCTCTCTAATATCCCTGGTCCATTTCTTAATAATGTTCCATTTAAACTTTCAATATTCTTCCCTTTGCTAATTGTTAGAGGTTCATGAGTGAGCTCTTTTTTTACATTTTGATATGCACTGGACCAATCTTCTTTTTTAAAGCTTGTATTTTTATCAATTTTTTTATCTTGTAAATTAGTCACAATAAGAAGTGCTGTTTTATCTATCTTCGCCAAAAATCAACTGAATTGTGGCTGATTCGAAAAAATTCCTATTTTATTGTTTTTCAAGCATTCCTTTACTGCTTGGAATTGAATCAGATCTTCTCAGATCTATTTCAGTAGCCATTCGCATTGCTCTTGAAAAAGCTTTAAAGCAAGCCTCAACAATATGATGTGAATTACTACCTTGTATTTGATTAATATGCAGAGTAATACCGCTGTTATTTACAAAGGCAATAAAAAACTCTTTTACTAATTCATTATCATAATTTCCTATTCTTTGAGCTTTTAATTGAAGATCATAAGATAGATGTGGTCTGCCAGAACAGTCTAAAGTCACTTGAACTAATGCTTCATCTAATGGGGCAAAAAAATGTCCAAATCTGCTTATTCCTTTTCTTTCTCCCAAGGCTTTCGAAAATGCTTTGCCTAATGTAATTCCTACATCTTCATTTGTATGATGATCATCAATATGGGTATCTCCAATTGCTTTTATTTTTAAATCGAACAAACCATGACTGGAGATTTGATGAAGCATATGATCCAAGAATGGTATCCCGGTATCAATCTCAGAAATTCCATTTCCATCTAAGTTTATAAATACAGAAACATCTGTTTCATTCGTTTTTCTTTTTATTTCAGATTGCCTTAGAGATGACATTTTTATGCAACAAACTTAGTTTACATTCCATTAATGCAGTAACCCGCATCAACATAAATTGTTTGGCCTGAAATGCCGCTAGAGAGATCACTTAATAAAAAAGCAGCAGTATTACCTACTTCTGTTTGAGTGACTGTTCTGCGTAAAGGAGCCTTTTCTTCAACATTGTGAATCATATCTAAAATGCCACCTATAGCAGAACTCGCAAGTGTTCTGATAGGCCCAGCACTTATTGCATTAACTCTAACTTGTTTTTCGGGCCCAAGTTCTGCAGAAAGATATCTTACTGAAGCTTCTAATGCTGCTTTTGCAACTCCCATCACGTTGTAGTTAGGAATCGCCCTCTCTGATCCTAAATAAGTTAATGAGACAACGCCAGCACCATCACTAAAAAGTGGTTTTGCTGCTTTACATAAAGGTGCTAACGAATACGCACTTATATTAAGAGCCCTATCAAAACCCTCTGAAGTGGTAGCACTATAATCTCCAATCAATTCGTCGCGTCCTGCAAATGCTAGGCAGTGAACTAATCCGTCAATTTGCCCCCAATTGTTTTTTATATTTTTAAAGATTTCTTCAATTTGAGCTGGATTTTGAACATCAAGAGGCAAAAATAACGATGGGTTTAACGGTTCAGTTAGTTCTCTAACTTTAGATTCGAATCTTCCCTTATCATCAGGCAAATATGTGATTCCAAGTTCTGCGCCAGCTTTTGACAGTTGTTGAGCAATACCCCATGCTATTGAACGATTATTGGCAATTCCTGTAACAAGAATTTTTTTGCCAGTTAGATTTAGAAGCATTTTGTTTACTATTTCTATATATTCTCCTATATAAAAGTACCTATCTTTACGGATTACTGCAAAATATACAATAATTTTCAAATATCAAAAAATATTTAACTTAAACATGGTCAGAACAAATTCTATGGTTTTGGAATTAGGTTTTCAATTACCTAATTTCGAAATGTTAAATGCTAATTCTTCAAATAATGAATATTTTAATTCTCATAATCTAGATAATCGGCATTTACTTTTAATGTTTATTTGTGCCCATTGTCCATTTGTTAAATATATTGAGAATCAAATTTTCACCTTAAGTAAAGAAATTGAAAATACAGTTCAAACAGTTGCAATTTCTAGTAATGATATTGTCACTTATCCTTCAGATTCTCCTGAAAATTTGAGATTACAAGCACAATCACAGGGATGGAGTTTTCCTTATCTATATGATGTAAATCAAAAATTTGCTAAGGAGTTAAAAGCGGCTTGCACGCCCGATTTTTATCTTTTTTCAAATAAAGGAGATGGAGATTTTTTATTGTTTTATCATGGTCAATTAGACGATAGTAGACCAGGTAATAATATCCCTCTGTCAGGTGAAGATTTGCGCTCTGCTGTAAGAGATTTGAATCAAGATAATTCTTATCCTTCAAATCAGATGCCCTCTTTAGGTTGCAATATTAAATGGACTCCTGGAAAAGAACCGAGTTGG
Source organism: Prochlorococcus sp. AG-412-J13 (assembly GCA_003214815.1). Taxonomy (GTDB): domain Bacteria; phylum Cyanobacteriota; class Cyanobacteriia; order PCC-6307; family Cyanobiaceae; genus Prochlorococcus_A. The sequence goes on from QCLE01000001.1 coordinate 120,989, forward strand.
TTTAAGTGAATTAAAGTGTTTTTTTACCCATTCAAATATGGTTTAGGGTTAATATATTCACTATGCAAATACCTCCATTTACTTTAAATAGGCAGTTCCAAGAAATTGGCTCTGAAATTGAGAGTGAGGTTTTTAAAGTTTTAAAAGGGGGCCAGTATATTGGAGGAAAAGAGATTGCTAAATTTGAGGAGAGTTTTTCTAATCTGATTGGCGTTAAAAATACTATTGGATGTAACAGTGGAACTGATGCTTTAGTTTTAGCTTTGCGCGCATTAGATATTGGTGTGGGTGACGAAGTTATTACCTCATCTTTTAGCTTTTTTGCGACTGCAGAGGCTATTAGTTCAGTTGGTGCTAATCCTATTTTGGTAGATATAGATCCTCAAACTTATCTCATTAATACTGAACTAATAGAACAAGAAATAAATTCTAATACCAAGGCAATTATGCCAGTTCATTTATTTGGTAATGCAGTGAATATGACCTTAATAAAATCATTGGCCAACAAATATGACTTAAAAGTAATCGAAGATTGTGCTCAGGCAACATGCACAATGTGGGAAAATTCCAAAGTTGGTAGTATCGGTGATATAGGTTGTTTTAGCTTTTTCCCTACTAAAAATTTAGGAGCTGCTGGAGATGGTGGAGCAGTAACAACTTCAGATCAGAAGATTGCCAATAAAATTAGAGAACTAGCTGTTCATGGTAGCCCAATAAGATATCACCATACTCAAATTGGATATAACAGCAGGCTTGATACCATTCAAGCCGCCATATTAAATATCAAAATTAAATATATTTCTAAGTGGATTAATAATCGTCAAAAAATCGCTAATAATTATCTTAATTTATTAGAAAAAAATCCATTTATTAGTTTTCCAAAAATTAGCTCTGATTCAATTTTCCATTCTTGGAATCAATTTGTTATCAAATTAAGAAACGATAAATATTATTTAAAAGAAGATTTTTCAAATTTATTTGATACTGATTGCAAAAAATACTATTCCTTAAGGAATTTGGTAAAACAACAACTTTTTGAAAAAGGTATTAATTCAATTATTTATTATCCAATTCCAATACATGCACAAATAGCTTACAAAAATAAAAATTTTTCTAGAACAAAACTCATAAATACAGAGAGAATTTGTACAGAAGTTCTTAGTCTTCCAATGTTTCCTGAAATTTCTTATGAAGAGCAAGTTTATGTAGCAGAAAAATTAAATAAAGTTTTAAAGAATTGTATAGAAGAAATTCAAATTTCAGCATAAAGTGACTTAAATAATCTTTGTTGTATGTTGTGATTGACAATAGGGCTTGAATAATTATTTTTTTCTAAATTAGATATCTCCCCATTTAATAGGTCTGAATTTGACACTTTAGATAATTCAGGAATCCAATATTTTATATATTCGCAAATAGGATCAAATTTTTTTGCTTGGGTATATGGATTGAAAATTCTAAGTGGTTTTGGATCCATACCGCTACTGGCGCTCCACTGCCATCCCCCATTATTTGCAGCTAAGTCTCCATCAACCAAAGTCTCCATAAATTTTTTCTCGCCCATTTGCCAATTGCATATAAGGTCTTTTACCAGAAATGAAGCGACTATCATGCGACATCTGTTATGCATCCAGCCAGTACTATTTAATTGACGCATTGCAGCATCAACTATAGGTACTCCGGTCTCTCCGTTGCTCCAATGTTGAAACCATTCATTATTGTTTTGCCACGGAAATTTATCCCATTTTTTTCTATATGGACCTTTTTCTAGCTCTGGGAAATGGAATAAGCAATGTTGATAAAATTCACGCCAAACAAGTTCTTTTTGCCAAGTTTCAATTGATAGGTAATTTTCTTGATTTTCAAAATCTGAATTTAAATTTAATGTGGAGTTCCAAACTTTTCTAATGCTGATGGTGCCGAATCTGAGAGATGCACTTAAAAAAGATGTCCCATTATGGGAAGGTAAATCTCTTGCAGAATTATAAGAATATATTTTTTTTTCGTTAATGAAATTTTCTAATAATGTTTCTGCAGCATTCTCTCCAGGTCTACATGGACAAATATTCGAACCAGTAAATTTGATATTTTTGAGAAATTTTTTTAGAATCGAATCAGATGAATCTATTTTCTTATTTTCTTTGAGTTGAATATCTATATCTTTAAACTGGAAAATAACTTTATCTTGCTCATATGAACCTAATAAATTCATTTTTGATTTAAGGTTTTTGTAAAAAGGTCCATAAACCGAATAAGCTTTGTTACTTCCTGAATATATTTTTAAAGGTTCTATTAATAAGTGATCCCAAGATTCAAAAACTTGAATATTTTTTTCTTTTAAATTTTTTTTTATTTGTAAATCTCGATTAATCTCATAAGGTTCAATTGACTTATTCCAAAAAACAAATTTAGCATCTATTGTCTTTGCTAATTGAGGAATTTTTAATACCGGATCTCCTTCTTCTATAATGAGTCTACTGCCCATTTTTTTCCAATTATTTCCTAATTCTTGAAGCGAATTTCCTAGAAACCAAGCTCTTGAATTGGCATTGAAATCGTGTGAGTAATTTTTATCTAATATGTAAGTTGAAGTTATAGCATTTGATAATGATAATGCTTTGATTAAAGCTTGATTATCAAATATTCTTAAATCCTTTCTATGCCAAAAAAGTATTCTAGGTTTATTCATAATTTATCTAAAAATTGTTTAGCTCTAAACCAAGCTGTCACAGTTTTTGCGTCAAGAATTTCATCCCCACTAGAAATAAGATTATCTAGTTCGTCCGAATCTAAAATTAATACTTCTATATCTTCATCTAAATCTCCTTTAACCTCGGAATTTAGTTTGCTCAAATCACGCGCTAAAAATAAATAAATTTCTTCATCTGCATAACCAGGAGCAGGCACAAGAGTTCCTAGCTCATCCCATTTTTTTGCACTGAATCCAGTCTCTTCTTGTATTTCTCTTTGAATTGAATTAATAGGTGTTTCACCTATTTCTAATGTACCTGCTGGAAATTCTAATAAATACCTTGAAACAGCAAATCTATATTGCCGAAGAATGATAACTTTATTATCTTTTGTGATAGGCACGGCTAATGCTGCTCCAGGATGCTTAATATATCCATATTCACCTTCATGTCCATTTGGAAGCTCAATTCTATTTATTTCGAAACTAAATTTTTTAGACTTTAACTCAGATATTTTTTCTTTAAAAATGGATCTTTTTATAAGTTTTTTGTTGCCCATAATTTATAAATAAAATTAGCCTAACAGTTATTTTTTGGTTTTGTAAATCATTTAATAGACCATTTTGGGTCATCAAACTTTTTGATTTTTTGGCTTCTACTTAAGATTTCAGATAGTGGCGTAATAACGAAATTCCGATTCATGAATCTAGGGTGAGGTAATGTTAATTCCTCGTCAACCGTATGAAAATCTTCCCACCAAAGAATATCTAAATCGAGACATCTTGATAGCCATTTCTTACCCTTTGGCGTCTTTTCTCGTCCGAAAAATCTCTCTAACTTTTTTAGTTCTTTTAAAAGTAATTTCGCCTTTTTATTTGATGGTTTTGGAAAAAAATTACTTTTTATAAGCAATAGAGAATTTAAATAATTTGGTTGCTCATTTTCAACTCCATGAGGTAATGTCTCATAAATTGAAGACCACAAAAAATTTGCATGAAATTTTCTTTTCTCTTCTTTTTTTTTGTTGGAATGATTTCCCCACTCATTTATAATTTCTTCTATTTTTGGTTTGCAAATTAATAGTGACTCATGAGGGCTTCCGAATTTACTATCAATATTTGCTCCGAGGGATATACATAGTCCATTTTTGATATTAAGATTTGATAATTCCACTACAAAAAACAAAGTTATTGGATAAATTCTATATCAGGCATTTTTAAAGTGATTTTGAACCCCGAGTTAAAAGAAAAAGGAGAAATAAAAGATTTAATGAAGTCTAAGGATTCTTTTAGAGCTTTCCCTTTGGCGGCAATTACAGGTCATAGCTTATTGAAATTATCTTTGCTTTTGGCAGCAGTTGATCCTAATTTAGGAGGAGTGATTATCGCTGGCGGAAGAGGTACTGGCAAGTCAGTATTAGCAAGGGGTTTGCATACTTTACTTCCTCCTATAGAGGTATTAGATAATGAATCAATACTGGAAAAGTTAACTAAGAGAAATAGTAATACTTCATTAAGACCTATTGGTAGGAACCTAGATCCAGATAAACCAGCGGAATGGGATATTAGTACTAATGAATTGTTAAAGGCGGCAATTGGAAGTGATTATTTGAATCAAATTCAAGAAATTCCAAAAAAAGTAAGAGAGGCCCCATTTATTCAAGTCCCTATTGGCATAACTGAAGACAGACTTGTTGGATCAATTGACGTCGCTGCCTCATTAAGTACGGGGGAACAAGTTTTTCAGCCTGGAATTTTGGCAGAGGCTCATAGGGGTGTTCTTTATGTAGACGATATAAATTTATTGGATGATGGTATTGTAAATTTAATTCTTGAAGCTACAGGAAGAGAGAAAAATAATATTGAAAGAGATGGTTTAAGCCTTTCTCATCCTTGTAAGTCACTTTTAATAGCAACTTATAATCCTGAAGAAGGTGCTTTAAGAGATCACGTTTTAGATCGTTTTGCTATTGTGCTTTCCGCAGATCAATCGATTGATAATGCTCAAAGAGTTGAGATTACAAAATCTGTTTTATCACACGCAGAAAATAATATTAAATTTTCAGAAAAATGGTCGGAAGAATCCGATAATTTATCTACTCAATTAATTTTGGCAAGGCAATGGTTAAAGGATGTCAAGATAACAAAAGAGCAAATAACCTATTTAGTGAATGAAGCTCTTAGAGGAGGAGTAGAAGGGCATAGGTCAGAATTATTTGCAGTAAAAGTAGCAAAGGCTAATGCAGCTCTTCGAGGCGATGAGAATGTAAATTCTGAAGACCTAAAAGTCGCAGTAAGGTTAGTTATTCTTCCACGAGCAATGCAAATACCTCCTGACGATGATGATATTCAACCACCTCCTCCAGAGGATCAGAGCCCCCCACCCCCACCTCAATCAAACAATGAAGAGTCTGAACCTGATACTAGTGAAAATGATAATGAGCAAGATCAAGAACAAGAAGAAGATAATTCTGATGGAGAAGAAGAATCTACTCCCGAAATACCTGAAGAATTCATATTAGACCCTGAGGGATGTAATGTGGATCCTGATTTATTGCTCTTTTCATCAGCTAAAGCTAAGGCAGGGAATAGCGGGAGTAGATCAGTTATATTTAGTGACACTAGAGGAAGATATGTAAAACCTATTATTCCAAGAGGTAAAGTAAAAAGAATTGCTGTAGATGCTACCCTTCGAGCTGCTGCTCCTTATCAAAAATCGAGAAGATTGAGGAACCCTAATAAATCAATAGTTATTGAAGAAAATGATTTTAGGGCAAAGCTTCTTCAAAAAAAGGCGGGGGCTTTAGTGATTTTTCTAGTTGATGCTAGTGGCTCTATGGCTTTAAATAGAATGCAAAGTGCCAAAGGAGCTGTAATAAGACTTTTAACAGAGGCATATGAGAATAGAGATGAAGTAGCTCTTATTCCTTTTAGAGGTAATCAAGCAGAAGTTCTTTTGCCTCCAACAAGATCAATAACTGCAGCGAAAAGAAGGCTAGAAACAATGCCTTGTGGTGGAGGATCGCCTTTAGCTCATGGACTAACACAATCAGCAAAAGTAGCAAAAAATGCTCTATCTACTGGAGATATAGGTCAAGTTATTGTTGTTGGGATTACCGATGGCAGAGGAAATGTTCCATTAGGATTATCTCTAGGACAAAATGAGGTTGAAGAAAAAGATAATTCAAATGCCAATTTAAAGCAAGAGGTTCTTGATATTGCCGCAAAATATCCCATGCTTGGGATAAAACTTTTGATAATTGATACAGAAAGAAAATTTATTGCCAGTGGATTTGGTAAAGAATTAGCAGAGGCCGCTAAAGGGAAATATGTCCAGCTGCCAAAGGCTACGGATAAAGCAATCGCAGCTATGGCTTTAAATGCTATAAATGAATTCTAAAATTTCTTATGGATAAATTTCGTTGAGGAATTTTGAAAGTCCAATAGTTAAATCTCTTATAGATTTAGTTAATTCTTTATCTTGAGTTAATTTTTCAAAATCATCACTCATATTATCTATTTTGTTTGAAATAGACTTAGCAGCATTAATTGTCAACTTAATGTCATTCAGGGTTTCTTTGTCATCGATAGTAGACAAAATGTTATTTAAATGATTAGCAGCAATTGTAATTTCTTTTATTAGAGGTTCAACTCTTTGTATTTCTTTTTTCGATAAATAAATTAATTCATCAAGATTTTCTTGAGTTCTATCAAATGTGTCAATTGATTTGAGGATGTTCTCAATTAAGTTTTCTTGATTTGTTTCTTTTAAAAGTTGACTTATTCTATTAGTTATATTTGAGAGACTTGATAGTTGTTTACCTGTGATAGTGTCTCCCTGACAAATAATTAATTTGGTATCGCATTTTTCGGATATAGGTTTTGCAATGTTTTTAGGAATTGTCTTTTCACTAGTTTCTAAAGCAACTTGCACATCTCCTCCTAGGAAAGAATTTGTAACTACTCTCGCAAATGCTGGCCTTGGAAGAATAATTTCAGGATTACTTAAAACTATTTTTGCTTTAATTGATTCATTCGTAAACAAGATATCTTCTATCGAGCCTACTAAAATTCCTCTATAAGTAACTGGAGATTTTTTTGATAAACCGCTTGCGTTATTGAATTCAGCAAAGAGGTACCAATTTTTTGAAGATAATCTTACTCCCCTTAGCCAAAAAGAAAAAAATGTGAATAATAATATTCCTCCTAATAAGGAAAAACCAACTATTGAATCTCTTATGCTTCTACGCATAATTTCTAAATGTCTTTGGGTTGCATTGGACCATCAAGTTTTCCATGCCTAAATTGAAATACATAGGGATCATTACTCTCTTTAAATTCATTAATAGAACCTGCCCATCTAAATTTGCCCCCATAAAGCATTAAAACTTTATCTGAAGTCCTTTCTATAGTACTAAGAACATGGCTAACCACAATAGATGATCCGCTAGCTTTATCATTTGTTTTATTAATTAAATCTTCAATTCTTGATGAGGCAATTGGATCAAGGCCGGCAGTTGGTTCATCAAAAAGTAATAGGGGTTTAGACTTTGCATTAAGAGTTTGATCAGTAATTAATGCTCTAGCAAAACTTACTCTTTTTTGCATGCCTCCGCTTAATTCATTTGGAAGTTTATTCTCAACATTAAATAATCCTACCTCAGCTAGGCATTCAGATACTATTTCATGAATCAACTTTTTAGATAGGTTTTTATTTCTCTTAAGGAGAAAACCTACATTTTCTTCTATAGTTAAAGATCCTAATAAAGCCGGGTTCTGAAAAACTAGTCTTACATCAGGAGGATTATTTTGATCTAATCTCAAATATGTTTGCTTCTCACCAAATATTCTTAATTCTCCTTGGGTAGGTAAAATTAGTCCTGCTAATATCTTTAATATGGTTGATTTACCAGAACCTGAGGGGCCAACAATAGCTAATTTCTCGCCATCATTAAGTTCAAAATTTATTTGATTAAGTACATTAACTCCCCCCCAGCTTATTGAGAGGTTTTTTGTTTCAACTGCATGCTTTGATTTTTTCAAAACTTATATAAAAAAATCTTTTATTTCATTTTGCCTATTTTTAGAAATAAAAAAAGCATGTATGAATTTGATTTATAATGATTTTATATAGTTTTTAAATTTGAGAAATAATTTAAGAGGTTATTTAATGAATAAGCTTAAAAAAAGGGTAAGAAGAAACTATAAAAATATTAAAAAGTCTAATTTTGTCTTTTTGAACAAAATCTTAAGAATTTTGAGTTGGCTTTTGCCAGGATTGTTAATAAAAAGATGGATATTTACATCTGCGATAGGATTTTTGACTACATTATTAGGCTTGGCAATTTGGACAAATTTAAGACCGCTCTATTGGCTTATTGAAACCTTTTTTTGGGTAATGACAGGTTTAACTAGTATTTTGCCTGTCTCATTAATGGGACCATTCATTTTTGTTATTGGACTTTTATTAATAGGGATTGGACAAAATAGAAGTATCAATTCTATTCAAAAAGCGCTCGTTCCAGAAAAAAATACATTTTTAGTTGATGCATTAAGAGTTAAAAGTAAATTAAACAGAGGTCCAAATATTGTAGCAATTGGGGGAGGTACAGGCTTATCTACGTTACTGAAAGGCTTAAAAAATTACAGTAGTAATATTACTGCAATTGTGACCGTATCTGATGATGGTGGAAGTAGTGGAATTCTCAGAAAACAATTAGGTGTGCAACCTCCAGGAGATATTAGAAATTGTTTAGCAGCCTTATCAAATGAAGAGCCTACTTTAACTAGATTATTTCAGTATAGATTTTCAGGAGGAAGTGGTCTGGAAGGTCATAGTTTTGGAAATCTATTCTTGTCAGCTTTAACCACAATTACAGGCAGTTTAGAAAAAGCAGTTCAAGCCTCAAGTAAGGTTTTGGCGGTACAGGGTCAAGTTTTACCTGCAACAAGTATTGACGTTATGTTATGGGCCGAATTAGAAGATGGTGAGAAAATTTTTGGTGAAAGTAAGATCAGCAAATCTAAAAAATTAATTTCGAGGATTGGTTACCTACCAGAAAATCCTTCAGCTCTTCCAAGTGCTCTTGAATCTATAAAAGAAGCTGATTTAATTGTGCTTGGCCCAGGGAGTCTATACACTTCTTTATTGCCTAATCTGTTAGTACCAGATATAGTAGATGCCTTATTGCAAAGTAATGCTCCCAAAATTTATATAAGTAATTTGATGACTCAGCCAGGAGAAACAGATGGACTAAATGTTTATCAACATATCAAAGCAATAGAAAAACAAGTATTAAATTTTGGAGTTAAAACTAGAATTTTTAATTCAATCTTATCTCAGATTCAATTTGAAAAGTCTCCATTAGTAGACTATTACGAAAGTAGAGGGGCAGAGCCTGTCCAATGTAATAAAGAAAAATTATTATCTGAAGGTTATTATGTTTTGCAAGCACCATTATATTCAAAAAGAATAACTCCAACTCTTAGACATGATCCAAAAAGACTCGCAAGAGCAGTTATGTTTATGTACCGCAAATTGAAAAAATTAAACTAATAAGCATCTTGAAGTTCATAGAAATCTGGCTGAATATAGTCTTTTCGCAATGGCCATCCTCTCCAGTCTTCAGGCATTAAGAGTCTTTTAGGATTTGGATGATCAATAAAATTTATACCATACATGTCATATGTTTCTCTTTCTTGCCAATCGCTTCCTTTAAAGATTTTATACAAACTAGGGATTGATAAATCAGAATCTCTTTTTAAAAAAACTTTTAATCTGACTTCTTTAATCTTTTCGATCTTTTGTAGGTCATCAACAGTTATAAAATGATAGAAACTTACAAGATTTTTTCCTGGCCCTTCATCATAGCCTCCTTGACATTGAAGATAGTTGAAACCGAAATTTCTTAAAGCCGATACTGCTGCATATAATTTGTTAGGTTCTACAGAAATATTTTCTATTCCTAAATGATCATTAGCTAATGATTGATTTTTAATTCCATCTTTAGATAAAGCTTGACTTATCAGTCCTTCTCTTTCTATTGAAATTTCTGAGGATTTCGCTAAGTCGTCTTTCTCCATTAATCTTCCTCAGTTTTAATAATTTCAGTTTTTTCGGTTTTTTCAGGCAATTCAGTTATTTTTTCTTTTTTGGAGGAGGGAATGACGTTAGCTGAAGTTTTGTTTAGATATTCACCTGTATTTTCTGAGAAAACAAGATTCATTTCGTGATCAGATGTTATATATCTGTGAGTTTGCTCTGTTTTTGTACGCTCTAAAATTGATTCATTACCAACTTTTTTTCTTAATTTAACTACAGCATCAAAAATTGCCTCTGGTCTTGGTGGACATCCAGGAAGGTATAAATCAACTGGTATCAATTTATCAACTCCTCTTACAGCTGTAGTAGAATCTGCGCTGAACATTCCCCCTGTGATTGTGCAAGCACCCATGGCAATTACATATTTTGGTTCAGGCATTTGTTCATAAAGTCTTACCAAGGCGGGAGCCATCTTCATCGTTACTGTTCCAGCCACTATTAGTAAATCTGCTTGCCTTGGTGAGCTTCTAGGTACTAATCCAAATCTATCAAAATCAAATCTAGATCCGATTAAGGCAGCAAATTCTATAAAACAACAAGCTGTTCCGTATAAGAGGGGCCATAGACTACTTAATCTAGCCCAATTATGAAGATCGTCTAAACTTGTTAATATTATATTTTCGCTTAAATCTGTGGTGACTTGCGGTGCACCAAGAGGATTGCAAGCTCCTTCTCGTATTTCTCTTATTGATTTTGGGGATAATTGTGGATTCAATTTTTTAACTCCATTCTAAAGCACCTTTTCTCCATGCGTAAGCCAGAGCGATAACGAGTATTGCAATGAAAATTAATGCCTCAATAAATGCTAATAAGCCTAATCTATTAAAGGCTACAGCCCAAGGATAAAGGAATACTGTCTCAACATCAAATATAACGAAAACTAAGGCGAACATGTAATAACGAATATTAAATTGAATCCATGCTGCTCCTATAGGCTCCATTCCGGATTCATATGTTAGTTTTCTTTCCCCAGTTCTGCCTTTAGGTGCAACTATGAGATTAGTAACTAGAGCCAATATTGGAACAGCAGCTGCAATTAATAGAAAACCTAAAAAATATTCATAACCAGTTAATAAAAACATCTTAAAAAATTAATTTTGAATAAAAGTCGCTTAATTAAGCAAAATCTTTTAAAGTTCTTAAAGAACAATAATAAACCGTGAGTGAAAACATTCAACCAGCCTCTGAGGAAAACAAAATAGTTGAAAATTTCGAGAAAGAAGAATTTTCTAAAAACTCCTTAGGAGTAAATGTTGAAAAATCTTCTATTAATTTAGAACAAAATAGATTCGAATGTAGAAGTTGTGGATACATATATGATCCTTCTGAAGGAAATCAAAAATTAAAGATACCTAAAAATACACCTTTTTCAGAGTTGGATGGAAATACCTTCACTTGCCCTGTTTGTCGAGCTGGTAAAAATTTTTATAAGGATATAGGTCCTAAATCTAAACCTAGTGGTTTTGAAGAAAATTTAGTTTATGGGTTTGGTTTTAATAGTTTACCTCCTGGACAAAAAAATATATTGATTTTTGGAGGGCTGGCTTTTGCTGCTGCTATGTTTCTTTCTTTGTACTCTTTGCATTAATATATACAAATGAAAAAAATTATTACGAGTATTCCCAATCTACTTTTATCTATTCTTATTTGTTTTGTATTGAGCAGTTGTTCATCTACAGGAGTAAAGATTAGTGATAACAGCCCTTGGAAAACAATTCAGTTTGAGGACCAGGCTAATGCTTTAGATGTTGATTTTATAGATGATAAAAATGGATTTTTAGTTGGTTCTAATAGACTTATTATGGAATCTAATGATGGGGGAGAAACTTGGGAGAAAAGAAATTTAGATTTACCAAGTGAAGAGAACTTTCGTCTGCTAGATATTGACTTTAAAGGTGAAGAGGGATGGTTAATAGGTCAGCCCTCATTAGTAATGCATACGATTGATGCTGGGAAAAATTGGACTCGTTTATCTCTAGGCAACAAATTACCAGGACAACCATTTCTAATAACGACTGTTGATGCAGGGGTTGCAGAGTTTGCTACAACTGCAGGTGCAATCTATGAAACATCAGATAGTGGTGAATCATGGAATGCAAAAGTTGTAGATGCATCTGGTTCTGGAGGTGTAAGAGATTTAAGAAGAAATAAAGAGGGAGATTATGTCAGCGTAAGTAGTCTGGGTAATTTCTTTTCTACTTTAGAAAATGATAGTGATGCATGGATAGCTCATCAAAGAGCGAGTAGCAAAAGAGTTCAAAGTATTGGTTTCAATCCAAAAGGAAGTTTATGGATGCTTTCTAGAGGAGCAGAAATTAGATTTAATGAAGATACGAATGACCTAGAAAAATGGTCGAAACCTATTATACCTATTCTTAATGGATACAATTATCTAGATATGGGATGGGACCCAAATGGTGATATATGGGCTGGCGGGGGTAATGGCACTTTAATAGTAAGTAAAGATCAAGGTAAAACTTGGAATAAAGATCCTGTTGCTTCTGAATTGCCAACAAACTACATTAAAATAGTTTTTCTTGATAAAGAGGCTTTAAATAATCAAAAAGGATTTATACTTGGCGAGCGTGGTTATATCCTTAAATGGAATAGCTAAGTTTGAATAATTTGACTAAATAGTAAAAAAAAACTTAATTTTTTACAGATTTAGCAACTGTCTGTAACCATGCTGTTAATTTCTTCGCGAACTTATGATTTTACACTGTAAGATCATAGGGTAAACATTTGTGATTATGGCCGCAGGTTCAACGGGTGAACGCCCATTCTTTGAAATAATAACCAGTATTAGGTACTGGATTATTCATGCAGTAACATTACCAGCTATTTTTATAGCAGGCTTCTTATTTGTATATACAGGCTTAGCCTACGACGCTTTTGGAACTCCTCGTCCAGATAGTTATTTCCAATCATCTGAATCTAAAGCCCCTGTCGTAACACAAAGATATGAGGCTAAATCTCAACTAGATTTAAGAACAAAATAACAATGACTAATTCTCAAGCTCCAATGCAGGCTGCTGAAGTCCGCGTTTATCCTATATTTACTGTTCGTTGGCTAGCAGTTCACGCTTTAGCTATACCCTCAGTATTCTTTTTGGGTTCTATTGCTGCGATGCAATTCGTAGCCCGATAATTTAACTATCATGCAAGTAAACGAAAATCCTAACAAAGTTCCAGTTGAACTTAATCGTACAAGCCTTTATTTAGGCTTATTATCAGTCTTTGTATTGGGAATTTTATTTTCCAGTTACTTTTTCAATTAAATTAAAATTATGAGTAAATTAAAAGGACCTGATGGAAGAATTCCAGATAGACTTCCCGATGGCAGACCAGCAGTTGCATGGGAAAGAAGATGGACTGAAGGAACTCTTCCTCTATGGCTTGTTGCTACAGCAGGTGGACTTGCAGTTATCTTCGTTTTAGGAATCTTCTTCTATGGCTCATACCAAGGAGTTGGAGCTGGAGGCTAACAAAATTCTTACCTAGGCCTTACAATCACTTAAATCTAACAAGTCTAATAAGAATCAGTAAATATCCTTAGTTTCTCTTTTGTGAAACTTGGGATATTTTCTTTTTGGGTGATCAATCCATCTTTTAATGAAAAATGAGATTTACTTTTTGGCCTTTCTTTTTCAATTATTTTAGCTACTTCGAAGATTATTTTATTAGCCACTTCAGTATTTGATCTAAGATTATCCAAAACCATCTCTACAGAAACTTCTTGATGAGTTTGATGCCAGCAATCATAATCAGTAACCATGGACAATGAGGAGTAAGCTATTTCAGCCTCTTTAGCTAATCTTGCTTCTGTATGGTTCGTCATCCCTATTATTGAACATCCCCAACTTCTATATAAATTAGATTCTGCTCTAGTTGAGAAAGCGGGACCTTCCATTGCTAGATAGGTACCCCCTCTATGTAATTGTCTACCGCCAGGAATATTTTTTTCTCCGATTTCACTTAATATACGTGATAAATTTGTGCAGAATGGATCTCCCATAGTTACATGTGCGACAGCTCCCTCGTTAAAGAATGTTGCTGGTCTATTTTTTGTCCGGTCTATAAATTGATCTGGCACCACTATATCAAGTGGCCTTATCTGTTCTTGTAATGAACCAACTGCTGATGGGGCAATAATCCATCTTACTCCTATTGATCTTAAAGCCCAAATATTAGCTTTGTAAGGGATTTCAGTAGGATTTAATCTATGTGTTCTTCCATGCCTAGGAATGAATGCTATCTCTAAATTTCCAAGACTATATACTCTTATTGAATCAGAAGGTTTACCATAGGGAGTATTGATTTCTATTTCTCTTAAGTACTCAATTTGATCCATTGAATAAAATCCACTCCCACCAATTACTCCTAATCTTGATTTTTCAATTGGTAATAAATGTTCTTTATTCATTGTGATGTAAATGACTTTTAATCATCTAGTACTAATTGGAGGAGGACACACAAATGTTCTTCTAATTAAGAAATGGTTAATGTGTACGAAATTAATGCCAGAGATTCCTATTTCAATTATATCTAGAGATTCTCATTTGGTTTATTCGGCAATGTTCCCATCGGTGCTTTCAAAATCCATTTCTCTAGAAGAGAGTTTAATTGATATAAAATCTTTAGCAAAAAATGCAAAAGTATCTTTTATAGAAGAAGAAGTAAAGGATATTGATTTCAATTTAAAGAAAATTGTTTTAAGTAATAGACCCTCAGTTAATTATTCTAAGTTGCTTCTTAATTATGGAAGTCAAACAATAATTCCAAATGAATTTGAGTCACTAGTTAAAAATCGAAATGCTTTTACAATTAAACCTTTTTTGAGGGCTTATGACTTAATACAAAAAGAGGACATTTTTGATTCAATTAATGAACTTCCATTTATAATAGTTGGGAGTGGCCTTGCTGCAATTGAAGTATCATATGCTTTGAGAAAAAGATGGAGATGTAGATCTTTAAAATTATTATGTGATTCAAGAAAAATTAATAATACAATTCTAAAAAGTTTACAGAATTCCAATATTGATTTAGTGGAAAACCTTAATTTTGATTATGGCAAGATTCTTTTATGTACTGGAAATAAATCTCCTTTATGGGTACAAAAAAAACAATTATTACATGCGGATTCTCATGGCAGAATAATCACAAATCAGAATTTGCAGTTGAAAAGTTTCTCTGGGATCTTTGCTGCGGGTGATTGCGCAGTTGTAGATTCAGCAAAAAGACCAGCATCGGGAGTTTTTGCAGTAAAAGTTGTAAATACATTAGTCAAAAATCTTAAAAAGGATATAGAAGGGGGATCATTAAGAAAGTGGTTTCCTCAAAGGATTGGATTACAAATAGTTAATATATTTCCAAGCCATCATCAAAAAGCTTTTGCTATTTATCGCAATTTTGTTTTTGGTCCTTCTTTTCTGTTTTGGATTTTAAAGCATAAAATTGATCTGAACTTTATTAACAAGTTCAGATCAAAAAGGCTAATTATGAAAGGTAGTAGAAAAAATATTTCATTGAATGATTGCAGGGGATGTGCAGCTAAAATTCCTCAGTTTGTTTTGAATAAATCATTAATAAAATCTAATTTAGATTCTTTTGCCTCATCCCCTGAAGATTCAGTTGAGATCTATCAAAATGGTCAAGATATTATCTTGCAAAGTGTAGATGGATTTCCTGCTTTGGTAAGTGATCCTTGGCTTAATGCAAAAATTACTACTTTGCATGCTTGCTCAGATTTGTGGGCATGTGGAGCAAAACTTTCATCCGCGCAGGCTTTAATTTCATTACCAAAAGTTGAAAGGGAATTTCAGAGTTACCTCTTTTCTCAATCCCTTCAAGGTATTAAATCAACAGTTGAGGATCATGGAGGTGAATTACTTGGAGGCCATACTTTCGAGGCAAGAAGTTTAGTAAATAAACCTTATTCATTAGGAATAGATATTTCTTTAACTGTACAAGGCATTTTAAAAAATGGAGCAAAACCATGGCTTAAATCTGGAATGAATGACGGAGATATTCTCATGATGTCTAGACCTCTAGGCGTTGGGATTTGCTTTGCCGGTCAAATGCAAAATATTAATATGCTAGGTAGTTCTTCTGAAGTAATTAATAATTTAGTAAAGAGTCAGCAATATTTGATTGATGAAATTTATCTTTTTCAAGATCAATTGAAAGAATCATTAGTCAATGCTGCGACTGACATTACTGGATATGGATTTATTGGACATCTTAAAGAGATGGTTGAATCATCTAATTTATATAGGGAAAGAAATAATCTTGAGCCACTAAAAGTTTTATTAGATTTATTTGCATTTAAAGCTTATCCTGGAGTATTTGATTTAATAAGAAAAGATGTTAAAAGTACTTTCTTTGAATCTAATAAAGAAATTTTTGACAAAATTTATAGAGGAAATCAGCAAAAAAGAATAATTAATTTTTTAAACGAAAATTCATTAGATAAAGAGATTTTTAACGAGAGAATATCATTACTATTAGATCCTCAAACATGTGGCCCCTTGTTGATTAGTTGCAATCGTAAATATGAGAATAGACTTAAAGAAAAATGGTACAAGGTTGGAGAAGTTGTAAAAATGTAATCAATTTCTATTTAATTTGTCAATTTCCAAATATCTTAATCTTTTGATTTCCTTTCCCATTTCCTTCCCTGGATCCCATCCTTCTTTTTTTAATTTTTCTCCATCTTTTTTTGATTTTATGAATTTGTAAATAAATAACCACTTAAACAAGTTACGCCAGTATGGACCTCCATCACAAATTAATAATTTGACTGTCTCATCATTCAGGTTTCTATCCTCAATAAATTCTGTCCAACTTGATGGAGAAAAATGATTGAATTTTTTTTGGTTGGTTTTTAATATCTTTTTTATATTTGAAAAATCTTCTAATATTTTTACCTCACTATTATTTACCAAAAATCTTTGACATGCTGTTTCTAAATCTTCTGAATCTTTTAACAAGTAAAGCATATAATTTCCATTCAACTTCTTAATCCAATTTAGTCCTCTTAAAAACCTTTTATCGACTTTAATATTTTCATTTAAGATTGAGATAATTTCCCATTTATGAATTATCGAAATTACATTATTCAAATTATCGTATTTGCATATTTGAGCTAGTTCCATCCTTATTCGTATGCCGAGTGCAGGAGGGTAAATCATTTTCTGAGAAGTTTCTGAACTTTTCCATGGCCATTGTCTAACTGTTTCTTGAGATTGTTTGAGGGAATTATTTGAAATATTGAAATCTAACCTTGAAGCATATTTTGCGCATCTAATTAATCTACTTGGATCATCTGAAATACTTTTACTGTGAAGTAGGTTCAATTTTTTGCTTTTTATATCAGAAATTCCTCCATAAAGATCATAGATTTTCCTTGTCGAGACCTCGAATGCTATTGAATTTATCGTGAAATCTCTTCTTTTAAGATCCTCCTCAATAGTACTATTAGTTACTGTGGGATTTAAGCCTGGAGCAGAATAAATCTCTTTTCTTGCAGAAGCAATATCAATTTTATAGTCATTAATATTTATTTCTACTGTGTTGTATAAATTAAATTCCTTGATTAAACATAAATCTACATTTACAATATTTTTTTTTATAAATTTTGCCAGAGAAATAGAGGAGCCTTCAATAACAAGATCTATATCTAGAGGTTTAGAAAAAGATTTTTTGTGGAATTGACTAATTAATAAATCTCTTAAATAACCGCCAACAAAAGCTACTTTAGTATTCTTATTAGATTCTATGTATTTAGTAATTAGGTTATATAAATTAAATGGAGTTTTGATTAATTCCCCTTGGATGTAATCAGAGATATCGTTCATGAGTTTTAACTTACAAAACGAATTGGAGCTAATCTGGGATCTAGAATTTTACTGCCTTTATCACCAAATTTTACTGCTAAAGATATTTTTTCCCCACTCCCAAAAATATGTATGATTTCACCTTTCCCAAATTTTGAGTGAATTAGCTTATCTCCAACTATCCAGCTTTTCCCTTTACTGGGTCCTGAATAAAATTTCCTTACTGCATTTATTGGTTTGTTAACAAATTCATTTTGATTGTTTCGATCAACTCTTGTTAAACGATCAAGATGCCAATCTCTTCTAATTGAAGCACCACCAGTTTGTGGTAATTCGCCATCCATTAAATCTTCAGGTATTTCTGAAAGAAATATTGAAGGAATTGTTGCTTCACGCATTCCACCCCATAGTCTTCTTTCTCTGGCATGACTAAAGAAAACTCTTTCTTTAGCTCTAGTAATACCTACATAGCATAATCTTCTTTCCTCTTCAAGAAGTGAGGGATTATCTATTGATCTATGGCTAGGGAAAAGACCTTGCTCTAGCCCAGTGATAAAAACATTTTGAAATTCTAAACCTTTACTATTGTGCAGAGTCATAAGAGTTACAGAGTTGGGATTATTTTTCTTCGTATCATTATCAGTTGTTAATGCTGCTGTAGAAAGAAATCCCTCTACATCTCCACTTTCTGTTTCTTCTTCATATTGAGTAGCTGCATTAATTAGTTCTTGTAAGTTATTTCTTCTGTCTTCAGATTCTTCAGTCCCACTAGATAGCAAGTCACTTAAATAACCACTTTTTTCTAATATTAGTTGTAGTAGTTGAGCAGGTCCTGAATTTTCTAGATAACACAGTAGATCATTCATAACTTCAGTAAATTTATTAATTCCTTTTGATGATCTGCCTATTGTTTCTTCAAGACTTTGCTTGTCATTTATAACTTCCCATAATGGAATATTTAACTTGTTAGATAATTCATTAAGTTTTTGAATAGTAGTCTTACCAATCCCTCTTCTAGGAACATTTATGATGCGTAAAAGACTTACGTTATCAGAAGAATTAACCAGAACTTTCAAGTATGCTATGGCATCTTTTATTTCTCGTCTATCATAAAAACGCAATCCTCCGAAAATTGTATAAGGAACGCGCCACCTTACAAGAGATTCCTCTAATACTCTTGACTGAGCTCTGGTTCGATATAAAATTGCAAAATTTTTCCAAATTGGTTTCTGATTATAATTGTTTAATGATTTAATTTTATTGGTAATTGCTTCTGCTTCGGAAATTTCATCATCACAGCTGAGTAACTTTAAAAGCTCCCCTTTTTCTTTAGTAGCCCTTAAAACTTTGTCAATTCTTTCAGAGTTGTTTTCAATTAGCGAGTTTGCAGCATCAAGGATATTAGATGATGACCTATAATTTTCTTCTAATTTAATTAAAGATGATTTTGTATCTTCACTAAGTGAAGTTTTAAAATCGTCTTGAAAACCAATTAGAATTCTGAAGTCAGCTGCTCTGAAACTATAAATACTTTGATCAGCATCTCCTACTACAAAAATTGACCTATCTTCCCAACTAAAGAATTTTTTTGGTTCAGTATTTCCACCAGTAATTAACTTTATAAGTTCATATTGTGTTCTATTTGTATCTTGATATTCGTCAACCAAAACATGTTTAAATCTTTTGTGCCAGTAATCTCTGACTATTTCATTTTGCCTCAATAAGAAAACAGGCAAAAGTAGAAGATCATCAAAATCTAAAGAATTATTTTTTGAAAGCGAAATTCTATATCTCTTGTAGGCTTCTGCAACTGTTTTATCAAAATTATTATCTGCTTTTTCTAAAAGATTATTCGAAGTTAGGCATTGATTTTTAGCATTACTTATTAATCTTTTGATCTTTTTGGGATCATATCTTTTAGGGTCAAGATTCATATCTTGACTGATAATTTCTTTAACTAATGTTTGAGAATCTGTTTCGTCGTAAATTGAAAATTGCCTTGTCCATTTTAGTCCTTCTGGATCAGTATATTTTTCAATATCGTATCTCAGAAGTCTTGAAAATAAAGAATGGAAAGTACCGATCCAAAGGTTCTGAAGCCTATCTTGGTGAACGTTTGTTCTTAATTGATTTTGATCAATTTCTTTGAGAGTTGTCCAAGGCTGACCAAATTGATTTAAAGCTAATTCTTGGGCTAGAAGAACCTCTAATCTTGCTTTCATTTCTTTAGCAGCTTTGTTAGTAAAAGTGACTGCCAGAATGTTATAGGGATCTATAGAGTTATTTTCAATAAGATTTGCAATTCTGTGTGTAAGAGCCTTAGTTTTTCCGCTACCTGCGCCTGCGACAACTAATAGTGGTCCATAAACATGTTTTACTGCTTGAAGTTGCTCATTATTTAAAGATTTAAAAAGAAAATTGTTGGTTTGAGGCACTTTTGGAAGGGTTTTTCAAAAATCAGACTTTACTATTTTGAGGTTCAGATTCAGTTTCTAGGTCTTCTAACGCTTTTTTTAAATTTATAAGTTCATTATTGTTATTAATTATTTCTTCAAATTTATTTTGAGGCATCCTTAATTTTATACTTCGGTCAAGAATTTCTTTTTCCAATCTCTTTTTATATGAGGAAATAAGTTTCTTTGATAATTTTAAATCTTGTTGATCCAAAACTTTATTAAAAAAGTAATTTTATATTAGCGGAAAAATATTTTTTATTTGGATTATTTCAATTATCACTTTGGAATAAAGTTATTAATTAAGAAGCGTTGCGTTAATTTCGAAATAGTATTGTTTTTACTAGCTTTGTACTATCCTAATATTCGAACTTTAATTTTTTTAATTTAAGTAATGTCAGTTTCTAAGAATAATCAACTATTGTCTGCTGATATGAAATTACATGATTTAAGCAATATAAAAGAATTTATTAATAGTGCTAACTCAAGATTAGATGCTATAACCTCAATAACCAATAATTCACATGCAATTGCAGCGGATGCTGTAACAGCAATGATTTGCGAAAATCAAGATTCAGTTAATTCAAAAATATCTTTAAATACAACCAACAAGATGTCAGTTTGTTTAAGAGATGGAGAAATAATCCTAAGGATTGTTGCTTATCTTTTAATTTCTAATGACGAATCAGTTTTAGAAAAAAGTTGTTTGAAGGATCTTAAAAATACTTATCTTGCTCTTGGGGTACCTTTAAGAAATGCAAGAAGGGTGATTGAATTAATGCGAGATGCAACTATCTCTGATTTAAATTCAACAGTTAATAATATGCAAGGAAACAAAAACTTTCTTCCTAAATTAATATCAGAAACAGAGTTTCAATTTGAAAGGATAATTAATCTTTTAAACTAGATAAGTTCCTTATTTCTGAAGTATGGGACGTCTGTATTAATGAGTTATTTTCCAGATTTCTAATAATAGAGAATCTGGATCTTATGTGAGTGGATAAAAAGGAAATTCTTTCTTCGGAAACTGTTGACTTGTAAATAGTTTTAATGTGTAAATTATTTTGTTCATCAACAAAATAATTTGATGATGAAATAAAGGATTCTGTATAACCTTTATTTCGTAAAACAATTCCTGAATGTTCATCCTTGGGTAAAAATATCAAAATAGTTTCATCTCCCTCACTCATATCATCTTCTTCCCAATCACTAATAGCTTGCCATTTTATAGTAATGGCGATGTTCTCTAGGTTTAAACTTAATTTGTAATTTTTAAAAGTCTCAATAACTTTTTTATTTTTTGAGTTGATATGTTTTATATATATTTTACTAGTTGAGTTTTCAAATTCCTGAAAAGCTAAAGTATGAGTACTTCTAATGGATTTCCACTCTCCTATACTTTTATCGATGAATTGATTAATTGTTGTTAAATTCTTCGTCAAGTTTATCTTCTGCGGAATGAGTTTCTGCTTTTTGAATCATTCTTACCATTGAATCCACCATTAATCTCTTTGCGGAAGTAACTTTTAATCCAGAAGGAGTGGTTGATATTTGTTCTCCAGGTCGATCATATGAAGTTGGTCTAAATGGACTCATCTAATAACTTTAAAAATTAATCGATTTCTATTCTTGCATGAATTCTTATTTATGTAGTTGATGTTTGCAAAAATGTCATATCTTTATTCTTAATATTATAGAATTATTAATTATTTTATTATTTTGGCATTTTATTTTTTGCTAATCCTGAAAGAGTCGCTAAAGCAAACATTCCCAATAGAGAAATTCCTAGAAATAATCCTGCTCCCTGGCTAACTCCAGCTCCCACTGCTACAAGTATAGAATCACTGATTAGAAGACTTATTAATAATGCTGGAGTAAATATTTTCCAGCGAGTTCCTCCAATACCAATTGCGTAGCTTAGAAAATCAAAAAGGCCAGTCATTAGTAAACCTGTCATAAGAAAGAAATTTTCTTCTAGTTGGTTCTGATTAAAACTTTCAATCTTTTTCATTGCTTTCGGGCCTACTAAATTACGTACAGGAACCCGACCATAATTTCTTGCAATAAAGAAAGCAGCTTGGCAAAAAACGATATCAGAAAAGATTATTGTCATGTAACCTTTTTGAAATCCTAGTAATGAACCAGCTAGCAGAGAATAAGCTGAACTTGGAAGAGCAGGTAAAATAATACTTACTCCTCTAAGTATGAATATTCCAAAAGGAGCCCAAATTCCCATACTTTCTATTTTGTTCCTTAAAGGTTCAATCCCATAATTTTGGATTAAATAAATCAATACAACAAATATTGCTATAAAAAAAACTACTGAGAGAAATTTCTGTATTTTATTCATTATTTTTCTAATTAATTTATTGGAAGTAAATTATTAATTTTAATATTTGATTCTATCTATAATAGAAATACTAATCAATAAAAATTTTTACAAATTTTTAATCTTATATTCCGCCTAATAAAAGATTTTTTTATTCCATAAGAAGTTATGATTAATTCTAAGAAAAAAGTTAATTCAATATTTTTTAAAAATCTCATTTATTTACTCCTTTCGATAATCGTTTCCTTTTGTATTTCAATAAAAAAATCAGATGCTTTGCCTCATGAATGGGTTGGAGTCCCTAAAAGTGAGTATGGAGAACAGCTATGGGATAGGCAAAGTATAAAAAGGAATGAAGACGGTTCTGTGAGAGTATTGAGCAAATTTATTCCCAAAATAAAAAGTGAAATTACAAAGGATATTCTTTATACAATGGATATAAATTGTTTTGAAAAAACATTCAGAGACGTTGATGTTTCTATATATGAAGTAAATACTAATTTCAATGATTTCGCTGATTGGCAAGATCCGAATGGAGATGAACTAATTTTGGGTGTGATTGGTCAAGTCTGCAGGGTGGAAAACTAAAAATTTCAAATTCTAGAAATAAAACGAAATTAAGTTTCTACATTTCTAGAAAATATAAAACCCCTTCATAGAAGAGGTTTTAAAGGTGCCAGGACCCAGATTTGAACTGGGGACACGGCGATTTTCAGTCGCCTGCTCTACCAACTGAGCTATCCCGGCTCTAACCTATATACTTTAAATTAAGATGTGTAGTTTGTGAAACCCTTTTAATTAAAAATTTTATATCTTCATCAAATATCCAAAAAAAAACTTTTATTTTGAGTTAATCGCTAACAAGGCAGTACCAAATGAAGTAGTTTTTTTACATGAAACTATTGGTATATTGATAATTTTTTCTCTTATTTTTCTCCACTGAGGGTTTTTGGATCCTCCACCAATAGTAATAATTTTTTTTGGAAATGAACCTGTTAGTTCACCTAGCTTTTCCCATCCTTTCAATTCGATCCTAGCTAGCCCCTCGAATAATGCATGTAAATAAAGTGAGTCGCTTACTGGCCTTGGACCAAGTATCGGCTCTAAATTAGAATTATTAACAGGAAATCTCTCTCCTTTACTATTAAGAGGCAAAAGATTTAAAGAAGTGTTTTTCGATGGATTTATTTGTCGACTGAGCTCCTTTATTTCTAAATCAGAGAAGAACTGAGACAAGATGCCACATCCTGCGTTTGATGCTCCTCCACATATCCAATCGCCATTTACTCTATGGTTGGTAATTCCTTGTCTTTTTAAAGGGTTATCAATAATTTTTTTAACTACAATAGTTGTTCCTAAAACTGTGAGACCATCTTCTTTATCTAAACCTGCAGCTATTACACTTGCATTAGAGTCAGTGGTGCCTGAGATTAATATTAATTTCTTATTCAAGTTAAATCTCTCTGCTAAATTAAAATTCACTTGTCCAATAATTTTTCCACTTTTTATTATTTGAGGTAGGCATTTTTGCCATGAAGTATTGAGATAGCTTTTTGGCCATGATTCTTTTTTTAGATCCCAACCAAGTTTGAGATTATTACCTTCTTCTCCATGAGTCCAATCTTTTAAAAACCAACCAGTGATCCAATCAGATTGATGTCGTAAAAGTATATTTGTCCCATATTTATCTATTAGTTTTAATGCTTTAGCAAGACTGCTGTATGGAGTTCGTAGATGATCTTCTCCAGAAGTTAGTGATTCGAGAAGGATCTTATGTTCATTACATGCCTGGTCATAAGGTATTGCTTCTCCTATCGCCTCTCCCTGCAAATTTGATGCTGTTAAAGTTCCTGAGGTGCCGGAGATAGCCAATTTATTAAGGTTCATTTTTACCTCAATAGGTAAATTAACTAAGAGATTTTCACAAGAATTGATCCAAGAATTTGGATTTTTAAAACTGTATGAATAAGTTACTGAATTTGAATATACTAATTTTTTATGAAGATTAATTATTGATATTCTTGCACCACTGGTTCCAAAATCTAACCCTCCATAAAAATTATCAGCCATAGAAAAAATATTTTACAAAAAGATTTTGGAAGCCTTGGCTAATCGGGCTGCTTTTTCTTCTACATTTTCCCAAGGGAGCTCAAGATCTCTTCTGCCAAAATGTCCATAGGAAGCCGTCTTTCTAAAAAATTTACCTCCCATTTTTTTAGGTAGATTTCTTAAGTTAAATTCTTTTATTATTGCTGCGGGTCTTAAATCAAAGTGCTCTTTAATTAGCTCAGTTAAATTAGCTTGTGAAATAACACCTGTATCAAAAGTTTCCACGAGAATGGAAATTGGTTTTGCTACTCCAATTGCATAACTTAATTGTACTTCTGCTTTTTTTGCCAATTTTGCCTTAACTATGCTTTTAGCTACATAACGTGCTGCATAAGCGGCTGATCTATCTACTTTTGTGGGATCTTTACCAGAAAATGCCCCTCCTCCGTGTCTTGCATATCCACCATAAGTATCTACAATAATTTTCCTGCCAGTTAGCCCTGCATCTCCTTGAGGCCCACCTACGACAAATTTTCCCGTGGGGTTTACTAGAAATCTTGTATTGCTAATGTTTGGTTTGATTTCTAAATCTTCAGTAGCAGGAATTACAACATGCGTCCATAAATCTTCTTTTATTCTTTGACGAATTTCTTCTTCATTTGTTATTCCATCAATCTCAGGATTATGTTGAGTTGAAATTAAAATCGTGTTAATAGAGACTGGTAATCCTTTTTCGTAATCAATGCTTACTTGCGTTTTACCATCAGGGAGAAGATAATTGAGGACTTCTTCATGCCTCACTTTGGCAAGTTGAATGGCTAATCTATGAGCTAAGCTAATCGGTAAGGGCATTAATTCAGGAGTCTCATCGCATGCATAGCCGAACATTATGCCTTGGTCACCAGCTCCGGTATTATCTTCCAAATCATCGTTAACATCATCTGCGTCGTTTACTCCTTGTGAAATATCTGGTGATTGCTCGTCAAGTGCTACTAAAACAGCACAACTATTTGCGTCAAAGCCACCTGCTCTATAGCCTTCATAGCCAATTTCTTTAATTACATTTCTAACAAGTTTTATGTAATCGACTTTTGCTTTTGAAGTTATTTCTCCAGTAAGTAGACAAAGACCAGTGTTAACGACAGTTTCGCATGCAACTCTGCTTTCTGGATCTTCTGTTAATAAAGCATCTAAAACTGCGTCACTAATTTGATCACATATTTTGTCAGGATGACCTTCAGTTACGGATTCAGAAGTGAAAATGAAATCACTCATTTATAAATAATTTTGAAATTAGACTTTATCCTAAATTAGACTATCGTTACAAATCAATTATTGTAAATTAAAAAATACTTGTACAAAAATAATGAGCCTTAAGTTTTGATATTTTGCACTAAATAAATAAGTGAATTTATACTGCTTCAGCTGTAGCTGTGAGAATCTCTTCGTTATCGTCAGTTTGTTCAAATAACATTTGTTTATATTTCGCAGCCATTTCTTCAGCTTTACTAAAAACTTTTTGAGGGTCAGTTAGCATATCGCCTGGTTCAGGTTCAAGTGCTTTAGTAGATAATGAAATTCGTCCTCTTTCTGAATCAAGGTCAATTATCATAACTTTCATTTGGTCATTCACATTTAAAACATTATGAGGAGTCTCAATATGTTCATGACTAATCTCAGAAATGTGCAATAGTCCACTAACTCCACCAATATCAATAAAGGCTCCATAAGGTTTAATACCTTTTACAGAACCAACAACAACTTCGCCTACCTCAAGTCGGTTCATTTTTTTCTCAACCAAAGCTCTTCTATGACTTAGTACTAATCTATTTCTCTCTTCATCAACTTCAAGAAATTTTAAAGGTAAATATTCACCTTCTAAGTCATCTTTAATTTTTCGAGCACTTATATGAGAGCCTGGGATAAAACCTCTCAAGCCTTCTACCCTGACAAGAGCTCCACCTCTGTTTGTTGCAAAAACTTCAGAATATATTGTCGCATCTTCTTTTTGGAGTTGTCTAACTCTTTCCCATGCTCTTTGATATTCAATTCTTCTAATGGAGAGGGCTAATTGGCCATCTTCATTTTCTTCGCTCATTATGAAAAATTCTCTACTTTCTGAAGGTTGTAAAACATCATTAAGTCCTTCAACTCTATTTATTGAAACCTCTTGAACAGGCATAAAAGCAGCTGTTTTTGCCCCTATATCTATCATGGCCCCTTTGGGCTCTAGAGCAAAAACGGTACCTTTAACTAAATCGCCAGGCTTAAAGTTATAGTCATACTTACCCAAAAGTGATGCGAATTCTTCTTGTGTGAATCCTGCGTTGTCAAAATCAGTATTTGTTCTGCTAGAGGAAGAGTCTGCTGAAGGTATATCGCTCTTCTCGAATGATAAATCTTCCTCATTTTGAGAGGCTGCATCATTATCTAACTCAGACGAATTTTTAATTTCTTGATCCTCAGAAAGTTCTTTAATGGTTTGGGAAGAATTTTCGTTCATTTTTTGTATCGCAGACTACCTAAGGTAGTTAGAAAGGAATGCTACTAGCCTGCAAACCAATAGCAAAAACATTTTGATATGTATTCTACACTTTAAGATGCTGAATTTTATCAAATTGAAGCTAATTGGTTTTTTGAAATTCCTTTTAGAGATTCAAGAGTAGAAATAAAATCTTTTACCCCATTAAATTTTCTGTAAACTGAGGCGTATCTTATATAGGCTACTTCGTTTTCTTTCCTAAGATTTTTAAGTATTAATTCTCCGATTTGTGAAGATTTAATATCTTTGTTAGAGACTTGAACGATTTGAGATTCAATTCCATCTACGAAATTAATAATTTCTTCACTACTGAAGTTAGTCTTTTCGCAAGCTCTTGATATCCCAGTAAATAATTTTTGTTTATCAAATAATTCTCTGCTACCATCTTTCTTTAAAACTGAAACTGGCATTGATTCCACTCTTTCATAAGTTGTAAATCTAAAGCTACAATTTAAGCACTCTCTTCTTCTTCGAACACTTTTACCACCATCAGCAGATCTTGATTCCAAAACTCTGCTATCTGTGTTTTGACAGGTTGGACACTGCATGTGGTGAAATAAGCTGCACTTCAACTCTAATAGTAGAGTAATATTTTAATTATGAAAAGTAAAAAAAAACCTCTTGTTAAAGAGGTTTTTTTCTTATTTCATTTTTTATCGAATTTAGGTGGGTCTCTAAAGGCGACAGCAAAGAATAAGGTAACAACTGCGAGAGTTAGAATAAGAACGTAAGCAAAAGCTTCCATAAGATTAAGTAAATAAGTTTAGTTTAAACCCTTCCTGGGATTCTTCTTGTGGTTTCGTCACCAAGTTTCTTGAATAAACCAAATTCAACTTGGTCGCCAATCTCAGCATCAATACCAGCAAAGGAATTTCTATAAAGAGTTCTAGAAGCATGCCACCAGTGGCCAAACAAGAATAGCAATCCGAAACATAAATGTGCATATGTAAACCACGCTCTCGGTGAGCTTCGGAATACACCGTCTGATTTATATGTCTCTCTGTCAAACTTGAATGCTTCTCCAAGTTGAGCCTTTCTAGCTAATCTTTTAACTATTGCAGGATCTGTAAATGTTTGTCCATCTAGATCTCCTCCATAGATTGTTGCAGTAATACCAGTCTGTTCAAATGAATACTTTGCTTCAGCTCTTCTAAATGGAATATCTGCCCTTACATTACCTTCTTTGTCTTCAAGAATGACAGGGAAGTTTTCAAAGAAATTAGGAATTCTTCTAACTTCTAATTCGTTTCCTTCCTTATCTTGAAAAGCAATGTGACCTTGCCAACCAGTTGGTAATCCATCACCATTAACAAGAGCACCAACTCTAAATAGTCCACCTTTTGCTGGACTATTCCCAACATAATCGTAGAAGGCTAATTTCTCTGGAATAGATGCATATGCCTCTGATTTAGTGGCACCATTATCTATGGCAGATTGTACTCTTCTATTGATTTCAGTTTTGAAATAGCCTGAATCCCATTGATATCTGGTAGGACCAAAAAGCTCTACTGGGGTTGTTGCTGAACCGTACCACATTGTTCCAGAAACAACGAAAGATACAAATAAGACAGCAGCTAAAGCACTAGCTAGGACTCCTTCAAGACTTCCAAGTTTTAATGCTCTATAAAGTCTTTCACCAGGTCTATTAGTGATGTGAAAAATACCTCCAATAATACCCATAAGTCCTGCCGCAATATGATTCGCTACTATACCTCCTGGATTAAAAGGATTAAATCCTTCTACTCCCCAGGAAGGGGCTACAGGTTCTACATGACCAGTTAAACCATAAGGGTCAGAAACCCAGATCCCTACGTTTGCGCAATGAAAAGCTCCAAAACCAAAACAGGTTAGTCCTGCTAGAAGAAGGTGAATTCCGAAAATTCTTGGTAAATCAAGAGCAGGCTCACCAGTTCTTGAATCTTCCCATAAATCTAAGTCCCAGTATGTCCAGTGCCAAATAGAGGCCAACATTAATAGACCACTAAATACTATGTGAGCTGCTGCAACTCCTTCGAAACTCCAGAATCCAGGATCAACTCCAGTAGCACCAGTAATATCCCATCCGTTCCAACTACTTGTGATACCTAGTCTTGCCATGAAAGGCATAACGTACATCCCCTGTCTCCACATTGGATTGAGAACAGCATCAGAAGGATCAAAAATGGCTAATTCATAAAGAGCCATTGAACCGGCCCAGCCGGCTAATAATGCAGTATGCATAAGATGCACAGCGAGTAGTCGACCTGGGTCATTAATAACTACTGTGTGAACTCGATACCAAGGCAATCCCATCGGTTAATTTCTAGTAACTATGCTGAATAAACAGCTAAACATCACGATAGTAAGGGTTTTTTAGTCTTTGAGGGATTTTTGTAAATAAATTTATTTTCTTGCAAATATTGGGCAAATCAATTAGCAGAACTGAGTTTATAAGGAATTTTAGGCTAAAAACTGTTAATATTTTGGTCACAATTCTCAAAGTAAAACGCCAAAATAAGAAAAATAACTAAAAAAATGGCAACTATCAGATTTATTCGTGAGGATTTAGAGATCCAATGCAATCCGGGTGAAAATTTAAGGGAACTTGTAATGAGAGAGAATTTACAGCTTTATGGCCTAAAAGGTATTTTGGGAAATTGTGGAGGCGCGGGACAATGCAGTACTTGTTTTATTTCAGTTGAAGGTGGAAATAAAAATTCTATGAGCCCTCTTACATCTGTTGAAGAAGAAAAACTCAAAAATAGACCAGAAAATTGGCGCCTTGCATGCCAAACATTGATCAAATCATCTGCAGTAATTTTAACAAAGCCACAATCCCCCCCCTCAAATTTGGAAGAACTAAAAAAAATTAGTGAAAATAAAAAATTATCTCGCTAAATTGTTTAAGACTGTTAATCAGTTTATAAAATTTGTTTATTTTTCCACTTTATTCCAATTTATACGTCTATAGTCTTAATACCTAATATCGATCTACCAATTAAATGGAAACAACTAACTTTGGATTCGTAGCTAGTCTTTTATTTGTAGGGGTGCCAACAATATTCCTCATAGGTTTATTTATTTCTACACAAGATGGAGAAAAATCAAGCTTCTTCTCCGACTCTAGTAAGGGTAAGCTTGGGCCAAAACCCTAATGCTCTAATAAATGCTTTGCGTTTCTGTAGAAGAATTTTTATTTTGGAAAAAAAAGCAACTTTCTAAAGGAGGCGATCGACAATCTTTTGCGATCTTACTTGATTGTATAGGAGGTATACAGACTAGTGATTTAAACTTGATAAGTATAAATCCTAGTGGAAATTTACATTTAAAAAAAAATTTAGAATTTTTAGAATCTCTTTGGGATGATCATTTACTAAAATCTTGCCCAATCCAATATCTTTGCGGAATAACTTTTTGGAGAGACTTAAAATTAAAAGTTACAAACAAAGTACTCATTCCCAGACCAGAAACAGAGCTCATAGTTGATATCGTCTTCAATATATTTCGAAAGAAATCAGAAAAATTCTTTTTTGCTGAATTAGGAACTGGATCAGGTGCAATTAGTATTGCTTTGGCATTGGCTTATCCATTGAGCGAGGGAGTAGTAACTGACATAGATCAAGATGCATTAGAAATAGCCACTAAAAATTTTATAAATTCTTCTAAACAATCAAATTTGAGATTTTATTGTGGAAATTGGTGGTCACCTCTTGAAAGTTTTAAAGGAAGATTAGACCTCGCTATTTCAAACCCACCATATATTCCCAGAGATACTTATGAAAAATTACCCAAAGAAGTTAAAAATTTCGAACCTAAAGTTGCTTTATTAGGCGGCGAAGATGGTTTAAAAAATATTAGGGAAATAATACAAAAAGCACCATTATTCTTAAAAGAGAATGGTTGGCTGATTTTAGAGAATCATTTTGATCAAAGTGAAAAAGTAAAACAACTACTTACTAAAAATAAATTTACATCAATAGAAATTGTGAAAGATCTTTCAGGTATTGGTAGGTTTACCATTGGAAGATATAAATAAATTATTATAGGTTCAAAATCTAAATGAATTTAGTAGACTGCAAAACTGCCTTGAAGACTCTTAAAAGTGGTTTGCCTATAATTTTCCCAACAGATACTTTACCTGCAATTGGATGCTTACCGAAATTCTCAAATATTATTTATGAGTTTAAAAAAAGAGATAGAAACAAACCCTTAATTCTTATGGGATCAGAACATATACATTTAATTGATTATGTTCATGAATCAGCTAAAGAAGATTACGAAAATATAGCTTCAAAATATTGGCCTGGAGCTTTGACAATTGTTATTCCTGCTTCAGAAAAGCACACTATAAACCTCACCAGCAATGATCTTACTATTGGGTTGAGAATTCCAAATTCATATATGACACGATCTCTTTTGAGAGAAACAGGCCCATTGTTAACTTCAAGTGCAAATATTTCAGGTTTTAAAGGATCAATTACAGCTGAAGGTATTGCTCTAGAATTCCCTTCTTTAAAAATTTTGGGCCCTATCCCCTGGGGAAAAAGTAGTGGAAAAGCTAGTACTATTATATTTTGGAAGAAAAGTGGAGATTGGAGACTGATTAGAGAAGGAGAAGTATTAGTTAGGGAATTGTATTAATGTTTTTTTTATTATTTTTTGTTTTATTAATTCAATTTTTAACTTATTGGATATTTGAACCCATTGTATCTTTTTTAGAGTATTTTCTCGAAATAAGATTGTTTCCTATAATTGCTCTGATGGGTTTGATCTTTTTATTTTCAGCAAAGAATATTAAACAGAATTAAATAATTCAAAATGCCGGCTAACAGATTTGAACTGATGACCTTCGCTTTACAAAAGCGCTGCTCTACCGCTGAGCTAAGCCGGCATAATAATTATCTTACAATTTAATGTGGATCAATCTAAGTATTTTTTGGTGCTTTTTAAAATTTATTACTTTTTGATATCTTTTTCCCTTTTATCATTCTTATCATTTTTTTTAAACTTTATTTCTCCAGTAACAGTTCTTTTGATTGGTAAATTTGCTACTAATGCAGTCATTCTGTCCTCAGTCTCTAAACTTACTGCCACCTCTTCAAAATCAATCTCAACATATTTAGCTACAACATCAAGTATTTCTTTCCTCATTTTATCCAAAAGATCAGTCGTTAAAGAACTCATATCAACTCTGTCATGAGCAAGTACAAGTTGTAATCTTTCTCTAGCTGTGTTGGCACTAGCCGTTTCTCTGCCAAGCAACTTGTTTATAAGGTCTCTGAGAGTCATCATTTTAAAAAACCTTTGTTTGCATTAATCTCATGAATTTATCTTTCAGACTTTTACCTTCATTTTTG
Source organism: Prochlorococcus sp. AG-412-J13 (assembly GCA_003214815.1). Lineage (GTDB taxonomy): Bacteria > Cyanobacteriota > Cyanobacteriia > PCC-6307 > Cyanobiaceae > Prochlorococcus_A. The sequence goes on from QCLE01000001.1 coordinate 153,324, forward strand.
GGGTCAATAATTTGTACATCCTTTCCAGTAAGTCTTTGAGAAACATTCAAATAACATTTTTTTGCAGGAGATCTACCATCTGTAAGTGTAAGTGGCTCTCCTCTATTTGTACTTATTATTACCTGTTCATCTTCTAAAACAATGCCTAACAAAGGCAAAGAAAGTATCCCTTGGACATCATCGATAGATAGCATTTCTTGACTTGCCATCATGTTGGGTCGAACTCTGTTGATTACAAGCTGGATAGGCTCAATATCTGAAGTATTAAGAATTCCTATTACTCTATCGGCATCACGAACTGCGGATAATTCCGGGTTAGTTACAACAATAGCTTCTTCACAAGCTGCAAGAGCATTTTTAAAGCCATCTTCTACACCAGCAGGACAATCTACTAAGACAAAATCAAATTTCTCACTAAGCAGTTCACTAATTTTTTTCATATCTTCTGGCTTCATCCAATCCAACATCCTTGGATCCCCAGCTGGCAGAAGAGCAAGATTAGGTTCCTTTTTATGTCTAACCAATGCTTGGTCAAGACGACAATTCTTGTCTAGAACATCTTGAGCAGTATAAATGATGCGATTTTCTAATCCTAGAAGAAGATCTAAATTTCTTAAGCCAAAATCAGCATCTAATACAGCAGTTGTTGCTCCGCTATTAGCAAGTGCTATGCCTAGGTTTGCAGTTAAAGTGGTTTTACCAACCCCTCCTTTACCTGAACAAATTAATATTGTGCGAGTATTGTTCCCCACGATTTTTAGGATTTTCCAAATAATAAAGCCACTTGCAGAAAGTTAAATATTTTAAAGATTAAGTAATTCTTAAATTTATATAGTTTGAATTAATTTATTGCAAATGATTGATTAATTTTTAGTTTCGATTAGGTGCGGTTTGATAATTATCGTTTCTTTATCTATTATCGCAATTTCTGGATAACAATTTTTGGGTTTATCCTTTGGTCCAATAGCTATCATGTCTGCAATTCGTAACTGTAAAGGATTTAGATAAAGTGATGCAATAGAGGCATTTTTATCTCCACTTTTCCCTGCGAATGCTATCCCTAGTAATTTGCCCCAAACGTAAATATTTTTCTTAGCGGAAACTATTGCTCCTGGATTAACGTCTCCAATAATGCATAGGTTTCCATTTGAAGATATTCTTTCACCCGATCGTACGGTTCCTTCGTGAAGAATATCGTCTTTCTTTTTTGAATTGAATAATAGTAATTTACTTTTAATCTCTTGCTCTTTAATAAAAGCTGAATCTATTTTTAAAGACTTTCCACTTAGTACTGTATGTCTATTATTTGAGTAAATGTATAGAGAACAAATATTAAGTTTGTCAAAATGATTTTTTAATTTTGATAATTGATGTGAACTTATTTGCTCATTGACTGCAAAAATTTTTGCTTCCAGAGGTCCCTTGATGGAAGAAAATTTTTTGAATGTTTCATGGATATTATCTAAATTTAACGAAGAAAAAATTTCTAAATATTTACTTTTAGTGTTTGTTAAAACGATTTTCATTGAATTAAATCTAGGAATTGTTTTTAATTAATGAAATTTCATTTTTAATTTCATTTTTGATCATACCTGGATAAATAATTAAGGAGCTTTCTTCAGATCTCATCAAAGTTTTTATTAATGCAGAACTATTTTCTAATGAGCTTTGATAAGTGCCGTCCCATATTTTTAGTGCATTGTTAGATTCAAAACCTTTAAAAGACCTTTCCTTAATCCCGCAAAATATTTCTGAATCATAACCATTCTTTTCACATAATTTTCTGGCAAACGCAAGGATATTTAATCTATTTATTTTACTTAAAAAACTTATGTCTGATGCCTTTAATAAATTTCTGTCAATAAACATTTTGCATAGTGTAGAAAGTGGCTCAAAAGATTCATCTTTCCATCGAATTAAATGATAGTAAAAGGTTACATCATCATTTTTTATGAAATCATCAAAATCAACCTTTGCAGGAGAAAATATCCATTTATGTAGAGAATTATCTAACCAAATTTTCTTTTCACAATTATGTTTTATTGTATAAATTATTTTTTCCAGAATCCATGTTGATATTTCGTTTATTCTGTGATTGTAGATTGTTCTGTACATCAAGTTTCTTAGTACTAGGAAATGCTCGATAGCGATAACCCCTTTTGGTTTGATTCCGATATTTCCATCAGGTGAAAAAGTAAGGGCTGAAATAATTCTTTCTAAATCTACTAAGCCATAGTTAGTACCGGTGTTGTAACTATCGCGTAAAAGATAATCGAGACGATCGCAATCTATCTCACTGCTAATCAATGTTTTTAAAGGTTTTGAAAATAGCTGTTTTGATTTAAATAACTCCCCAATTTGTCTAGGTAATTCGTTGTCATATTTTCTGAGTATTGAATTAATTGGAGAATAATTTTTAATTAAGTTTTGAGACCATTGCTCGTGGCTATGTTCGAATATTGTTTCACTGGTATGGCTTAAAGGTCCATGACCTAAATCATGTAATAGAGCAGATCCATAAAGAACAAATTTATTTTCACTAAATGAAGATTTACTCTCAATTAATCTTTTATATATTTTTCTAGCTATGCAAAACACGCCAATAGAGTGGGTAAATCTACTCGATTCTGCACCATGAAAAAGTAATGATGCAGATCCTAATTGTTTTATCCTTCTTAGTCTTTGAAATGCAATTGTATCAATTAATTCAATAATCATTAATTCTTCAGGCTTTCCTGAATCAAATACTATTCCTTTATGAATTGGATCATGAAAAGTTCTTTTAAAACTCATAGTTTTAAGATTTTCTATTTTCAATCTTTTGCCATGTCAAGGTTTTATTCCTTCATTGCTTAATTGAATAGTTTGAACTGAAACTTCTTCTTTTTCTAGAAGAGACTCGAGAAATAATTCTGCATTCCTCACCCATTTATCGTCAGCATTTCCATATTCACTTGCATCCGGGAGATCAAGTAATTTATCAGGCGTCATACCTTGACCTTGAATATTATTACCTTTGGGAGTTAAATAACTAGCAACTGTAATAGCAATACCACTATCCTCTCCCAAACTTTTTAGGGATTGAATTAAACCTTTCCCATAAGTTTTTTCTCCCATAAGAATTGATCTGTCATTATCTTGTAATGAACCCGCAAGTATTTCACTAGCACTAGCAGTCCCTTTATTAACAAGAGTCACCATTGGGCCATCATAAGATGTTTCTTTTTGAGAAATTATTGCATCTTTGATTCCATTCCTATTTTTTGTCTCGACCACAGGTTTCTCACTTAACAATGAGTCTGCAACTGCTATACCTGAACTTACTAATCCACCTGAATTATTTCTAAGATCCAAGATCAATCCCTCTACCTCTTTTTCTTTTAACTCTTGAAGTGCCTCTTCAAATTTCTTGGGTACGCTTTCGCTGAATTGAGTTATTCTTAAATATCCTATTGTGTGAGAATCGTCTCTTAGTCTCTTTGTTCTAACTGGTCTGAGATCTACCGATCTTCTTTCTAAATCGAATTCCCTAATTCCTCCTGATTCCGAAGAGATTTCAACTAAAACTTTGGTTCCTGATTCACCTCTTAACTTAGAGGCAGTATTAGCAAGGCCTAATTCTTTGGATGGAATTCCATCCACTTTTTCTATGAAATCCCCGCTGATTATTCCAGCTTCTTCAGCAGGGGAGCCCCCAAGAGTTGAGATAACTTTAACTTTATTATCATTATCTTCACCTAATTGGAGCCCAACTCCATTAATCTCACTGCCGAAATTACTTGATTTAAGGAGTTCATAATCTTTTGGGCGTAAAATTCTTGTATAAGGATCTTCTAGAGGTCTTAACATGTCTTCAATTGCGAAATAAGCCTCTTCAGTTGTTTCAATTTGTTTCTGTAGTGTTTTTTGTCTAATTCTCTTCCATTGTATTTCTTCAAACTTTTCTGGGTCATAAAAGCCCTCATTCACCAACGTCCAAGCGTCAAGGACTAATTGCTTGGTATCACTGAGAGCATCCACTCTTTCAATCAATAAAAGATTGATAGAAAAAACGATGATCATTGATGCAGTGATCAAAGTTTTGAATGTTAAAAGTTTGTTAAAAGATGAATTCATTGGGTTAAGTGTTAACACCAAGTATAAGAATTTTAAGTAAGCTCTTTATATCAAAGCTAATTTTTTTTTGGATGGCCAATTCTTCATCTGTTTATGATTGGTTTCAAGAAAGACTTGAAATTCAAGACATAACTGACGACGTAACTTCCAAGTACGTACCCCCTCACGTAAATATTTTTTATTGTTTGGGTGGCATAACTTTAGTATGCTTCCTAATTCAATTTGCAACAGGTTTTGCAATGACTTTTTACTATAAGCCAACAGTTACTCAAGCTTATAGTTCAGTAAGTTATTTGATGACCGATGTTAGTTTTGGGTGGTTAATAAGATCTGTTCATAGATGGAGTGCATCAATGATGGTTTTGATGTTAATCCTTCATGTTTTTAGAGTTTATCTTACCGGTGGTTTCAAAAGGCCTAGAGAATTAACTTGGGTCACTGGTGTTGTAATGGCAGTCATAACAGTAGCTTTTGGAGTGACAGGATATTCTTTACCTTGGGATCAAGTGGGTTATTGGGCAGTCAAAATTGTTTCAGGTGTACCGGCTGCTATACCAGTAATTGGTGATTTCATGGTCGAACTTCTTAGAGGTGGAGAAAGTGTTGGACAATCAACTCTTACAAGGTTCTACAGTCTTCATACTTTCGTCTTACCCTGGTCATTAGCAGTTTTCATGTTGATGCACTTTTTAATGATTCGTAAACAGGGTATTTCAGGCCCCTTATAAACTTTTATACTTAAAACATTACAAGAGTACCTCATGTCAACGTTAAAAAAGCCAGATTTATCTGATCCAAAATTAAGAGCAAAACTAGCCAAAGGTATGGGCCATAATTACTATGGCGAGCCTGCTTGGCCAAATGATTTACTATATATTTTTCCAGTAGTTATTTTAGGTACTATTGCCTGCGTAGTAGGATTAGCAGTTCTTGATCCTGCAATGTTAGGCGACAAAGCAAACCCATTCGCCACCCCCTTAGAAATTCTCCCCGAATGGTACCTATACCCTGTTTTTCAAATACTTAGGGTAGTTCCTAATAAACTTTTGGGTATCGCACTTCAAACATTAATTCCACTTGGATTAATGATTTTACCCTTTATTGAAAACGTTAATAAATTTTCTAATCCATTCAGAAGACCAATAGCAATGTCTGTTTTCTTATTCGGAACTTTTCTAGCAATATATCTTGGTATTGGAGCATGCTTGCCAATTGATAAATCATTAACTTTAGGATTATTTTAGGCTTAAATCTTAAACATATCTAGATTGTTATTCTCATTTCTTAAAAAATGATTCATTAATAAAAATCCAACAATTGTCCAGGTTTGATATGTTCTTGATTGTTGTCCAACCCAAGTACCTGTAGGACCATCAAAATATTCTGCCCATTCTTGTTTAGGCAACTGATTAAGTTGACACCAATATGATTCCTCTATTAAAGATTTCATTTCTTCCATGAGAATCACATCATCAGAACCATAATTTTTTTGATGTAATAGAACGGCTGCACCAAAAAACCAAAGTAAACTTGGCCAATGACCACCGTTATGGTAACTCCATGGCCAATTCTTTGGATCTGACCCAGTTTTGTTTTGCCATTCTTCGACATCCATATGAGGATGACAAATTCTCATTGGCATTTGAGCCATCAAATGCTGTCTGTTATGTAAAACTAATCTAAATAAAGCTCTTTGTTCCTTAGGAGGTAGTACTCCAAAAATACATGCTAAAGAATTCCCTAAACTATAAAATCGAAAGTCAGGCCTTCCTGTTCTAATATTTCCTATCAAGTAACCACCTCTATTCTCTAACCAATCTTGTAGCCAGGAGGGAACTACTTGCGGTTGCACGTTAAATTCATTGAAGTGTTGATCATCTCCGTACTGCTCAGTTGGCCTTCTTCTTAAAGTTTGCATTGTTTGGCTGGTAACCCAATAATGTTTTAAAAGAAAACTTCCTAAATCCTTAACCCATTGATTTGTAAGAATAAGTCTTTGGTCTAAAAGTCTACTAACATGATCCGCTCTACTTAATTCCATTAAGTTTATACAACTTTTTAAACATCCATGAAGTAAAACTTCAACTTCTAGAGGTGCTCCCCATACATCCATAGGTCTATCAATCATAAATGCGCAATCTGGAACAAAAAGTACTGGAGTACCCTCAAATGTTGGATGTAGAACTAGATCTAGGAGAAGTTGAATTCCTCTTTGAACGCTTTGACTTTTTCCAAAGGCATAATCGCCGCTTTTATTGACATAATACCAACATAAAATTGGCCACCATAAACTTGCATCAGCTGAAGTAATCCTTCCTATTGATCTCTGACCATAGTCTCCAATGAGCTTACCATTTTCTTCAACGAAACTAGTAGGAAATACACCACGTGTTTGGTAATTAGCGCTTTGTAACTCAAGACATACACTTAAGAACTTTTTGACAATTTCGTACCGTTTTTGGGTAATAAGGTAAATCATTACAGGAACGTTGTCTCTTAAAAATATTTCTCCATAATTTAACTTTTTATTTTTTGTTGGGTGTTCTAGTGCAGCAACACTTCCTACTAACTCACCTGAAATTTCAACCAACGTCTTTTCGAAGTGATTTTTTGCATTTGTTACAATTTTCTCTTCATCGGAACTTGGTCTTACTCTTAAATTTTTTTGACTAAATCTTTCTGCCATTTCGTTTATATCCCTTTATTTAAGCCTAGTTCTTTAAAGAGACTTTGAACAAATAAAAAATTAATAAAAAATTTTTGTATAAAAGGTTGCAAAATTACAGGCGGATGGTTTAGTATTTTCTTCTGGGCAAAAATATACCTTTTGCATTATTCAGGTAATTACCATAAATCTGATTTTTGGTAAATTATTGAATTCTCTGGAGATGTGATCTCGATCATTGTTTTCAGCCGGAAGAAGGGTTCTCCCTTCAAAAAGAGTTATTCATTTGTTGTTTAACTCTGCACCTAGAAAATTTAAAAACTTAGGAACTGATGCTTTTATTGCGTCAAGAATAACTAAATTTTTTTTGGTTATTCCAAGATGTACATGCAATAAAGGTGTGAGGTCCCGTCAAGAATATATAAAAATGTCATCAATTGCTAACTTTTGGCTTTGATGTAAACGGATCTGAGATCTTGGAAAGTCACTTTAGAATTATTTTTAATGTGCACTCAATGTAATCCTTAGAATCATAAGGAGGCTGAAACTAAATACAAAAACTGAATTTTTATTTGGATAAAGCAATTCAATTTGAGTAGATTTATCTACAAAAGGATTTGAACACAACGGAGAGTTTGATCCTGGCTCAGGATGAACGCTGGCGGCGTGCTTAACACATGCAAGTCGAACGAACCTTCGGGTTAGTGGCGGACGGGTGAGTAACGCGTGAGAATCTGCCCTCAGGAGGGGGATAACGGTTGGAAACGACCGCTAATACCCCATATGCCTACTGGTGAAATGAATTTCGCCTGAGGATGAGCTCGCGTCTGATTAGCTAGTTGGTGAGGTAATGGCCCACCAAGGCTTCGATCAGTAGCTGGTCTGAGAGGATGATCAGCCACACTGGGACTGAGACACGGCCCAGACTCCTACGGGAGGCAGCAGTGGGGAATTTTCCGCAATGGGCGAAAGCCTGACGGAGCAACGCCGCGTGAGGGACGAAGGCCTCTGGGCTGTAAACCTCTTTTCTCAAGGAAGAAGATATGACGGTACTTGAGGAATAAGCCACGGCTAATTCCGTGCCAGCAGCCGCGGTAATACGGGAGTGGCAAGCGTTATCCGGAATTATTGGGCGTAAAGCGTCCGCAGGCGGCTTTTCAAGTCTGCTGTTAAAGCGTGGAGCTTAACTCCATCATGGCAGTGGAAACTGAAAGGCTTGAGTATGGTAGGGGCAGAGGGAATTCCCGGTGTAGCGGTGAAATGCGTAGATATCGGGAAGAACACCAGTGGCGAAGGCGCTCTGCTGGGCCATTACTGACGCTCATGGACGAAAGCCAGGGGAGCGAAAGGGATTAGATACCCCTGTAGTCCTGGCCGTAAACGATGAACACTAGGTGTCGGGGGAATCGACCCCTTCGGTGTCGTAGCTAACGCGTTAAGTGTTCCGCCTGGGGAGTACGCACGCAAGTGTGAAACTCAAAGGAATTGACGGGGGCCCGCACAAGCGGTGGAGTATGTGGTTTAATTCGATGCAACGCGAAGAACCTTACCAGGGTTTGACATCCTGCGAACCTCTTAGAAATTTGAGGGTGCCTTCGGGAATGCAGTGACAGGTGGTGCATGGCTGTCGTCAGCTCGTGTCGTGAGATGTTGGGTTAAGTCCCGCAACGAGCGCAACCCACGTTTTTAGTTGCCAGCATTTAGTTGGGCACTCTAGAAAGACCGCCGGTGATAAACCGGAGGAAGGTGTGGATGACGTCAAGTCATCATGCCCCTTACACCCTGGGCTACACACGTACTACAATGCTACGGACAAAGGGCAGCAAACTCGCGAGAGCTAGCAAATCCCATAAACCGTGGCTCAGTTCAGATCGTAGGCTGCAACTCGCCTACGTGAAGTAGGAATCGCTAGTAATCGCAGGTCAGCATACTGCGGTGAATACGTTCCCGGGCCTTGTACACACCGCCCGTCACACCATGGAAGTTGGCCATGCCCGAAGTCGTTACTCCAACCCTTGTGGAGGAGGACGCCGAAGGTGGGGCTAATGACTGGGGTGAAGTCGTAACAAGGTAGCCGTACCGGAAGGTGCGGCTGGATCACCTCCTAACAGGGAGACAACAAAATGTTTAATATTATTATTTTGTCACCTTAGGTCGATCGGTATCTCACGTTCTTTTTTTATTAAGAATTTCATTTCCTAAGTTTTTCTAGGTCACACCCATTATTTTTCCTGGGCCATTAGCTCAGGTGGTTAGAGCGCACCCCTGATAAGGGTGAGGTCCCTGGTTCAAGTCCAGGATGGCCCATATCTCTATGTTGGGGGTATAGCTCAGTTGGTAGAGCGCCTGCTTTGCAAGCAGGATGTCAGCGGTTCGAGTCCGCTTACCTCCACTGATTACCACCTCTTCCATAATCTTTAGATAAGGAAATGTTTTGAGTTGTGATCTAATTCTGAACGAATCTAGCTTCCTAATGAAATCATTAAGATGCTGGACTCATTGAATTAAATTCATTGTTTTCAGAGAACCTTGACAACTGCATAGATTATTTTTAAAGACAATAAGCATCTTTAATGATGCAGATTTATTATTTGTGCTAATGCATTAATAACAATTCTATTAAGCTGATGCTTCAATTTTGAAGTTATTGGTCAAGCTACAAAGGGCTCACGGAGGATACCTAGGCACACAGAGGCGATGAAGGACGTGGTTACCTGCGATAAGTCTCGGGGAGTTGGAAGCACACTTTGATCCGGGAATTTCCGAATGGGGCAACCCCTTGTACGGCCAACTGAATATATAGGTTGGTGCGAGCTAACCCAGCGAACTGAAACATCTTAGTAGCTGGAGGAAGAGAAAGTAAATAACGACTCCCTCAGTAGCGGCGAGCGAACAGGGAACAGCCCAAACCGATAGTCTTGACTATCGGGGTTGTGGGACAGCAATATGGATCAACAAGTCTAGAAGAAACGTTTGAATGGCGTGCCACAGAGGGTGAAAGCCCCGTAATCGAAAGATAAGTTGACCTAGCTGTATCCCGAGTAGCACGGAGCACGTGGAATTCCGTGTGAATCTGCGAGGACCACCTCGTAAGGCTAAGTACTACTGTGTGACCGATAGTGAAACAGTACCGCGAGGGAAAGGTGAAAAGAACCCCGGGAGGGGAGTGAAATAGAACATGAAACCGTGAGCTTACAAGCAATGGGAGCCCGACTAATCGGGTGACCGTGTGCCTGTTGAAGAATGAGCCGGCGACTTATAGGCACTGGCGGGTTAAACCGAAAATGGTGGAGCCACAGCGAAAGCGAGTCTTAATAGGGCGTTTGTCAGTGTTTATAGACCCGAACCCTGGTGATCTAACCATGGCCAGGATGAAGCTTGGGTGATACCAAGTGGAGGTCCGAACCGACTGAAGTTGAAAATTCAGCGGATGAGCTGTGGTTAGGGGTGAAATGCCAATCGAACCAGGAGCTAGCTGGTTCTCCCCGAAATACGTTGAGGCGTAGCGTCTAGTGCTCCAGCAGGGGGGTAAAGCAACCATTTCGGTGCGGGCTGCGAAAGCGGTACCAAATCGATATGAACTCTGAATACCCTGTGTGTAACTAGGCAGTCAGACTGTGGGGGATAAGCTCCATAGTCAAGAGGGAAACAGCCCAGACCGCCAGCTAAGGTCCCAAAATTAACGCTAAGTGATAAAGGAGGTGGGATTGCCCAGACAACCAGGAGGTTTGCCTAGAAGCAGCCATCCTCAAAGGAGTGCGTAATAGCTCACTGGTCGAGCGATCCTGCGCCGAAAATGAACGGGGCTAAGCGTTATACCGAAGCTGCGGATAAATTTATTTATGGTAGGGGAGCGTTCTATGTAGGGTGAAGCGTTAGCGTAAGCGGACGTGGACAGCATAGAAGTGAGAATGTCGGCTTGAGTAGCGAAAACATGGGTGAGAATCCCATGCCCCGAAACCCTAAGGGTTCCTCCGGCAGGCTCGTCCGCGGAGGGTTAGTCTGGACCTAAGGCGAGGCCGAAAGGCGTAGTCGATGGATAACAGGTCAATATTCCTGTACCAGATGTGTTTTGAGAAGGGGGACGGAGAAGGCTAACCAGGCCAGATGTTGGTTACTGGTTCAAGCGTTCGAGGCTTTGAGAGATGGAGAAAACATCTTGAGCTAAGGCGTGAGTACGAGCTGCTACGGCAGCGAAGTTGGTGATGTCATGCTTCCAAGAAAAGCCCTATACTCGTTAAGACACAAATGCCAGTACCCGAAACCGACACAGGTGGGGTGGTAGAGAATACCGAGGGGCGCGAGATAACTCTCTCTAAGGAACTCGGCAAAATGGCCCCGTAACTTCGGGAGAAGGGGTGCCAGCGAGAGCTGGTCGCAGTGAAGAGGCGCAAGCGACTGTTTACCAAAAACACAGGTCTCCGCTAAGTCGCAAGACGATGTATGGGGGCTGACACCTGCCCAGTGCCGGAAGGTTAAGGAAGCTGGTTAGCTTTTAGTGAAGCTGGCGACTGAAGCCCCGGTGAACGGCGGCCGTAACTATAACGGTCCTAAGGTAGCGAAATTCCTTGTCGGGTAAGTTCCGACCCGCACGAAAGGTGTAACGATTTGCGCGCTGTCTCGGAGAGAGGCTCGGCGAAATAGAATTGTCTGTGAAGATGCGGACTACATACACCCGGACAGAAAGACCCTATGAAGCTTTACTGTAGTTTGATATTGTGCTCGGGCTCTGAATGCGCAGAATAGGTGGGAGACGTTGAAATAGTGCTTGTGGGTACTATTGAGTCATCGGTGAGATACCACTCTTTTAGAGCTAGGGTTCTAACGCTTACCCGTTATCCGGGAAGCGGACAGTATCTGATGGGCAGTTTGACTGGGGCGGTCGCCTCCTAAAAGGTAACGGAGGCGCACAAAGGTTCCCTCAGGCTGGTTGGAAATCAGTCGTTGAGTGCAAAAGCAGAAGGGAGCTTGACTGTGAGACCTACAAGTCGAACAGGGACGAAAGTCGGTTTTAGTGATCCGACGGTTCTGCGTGGAAGGGCCGTCGCTCAACGGATAAAAGTTACTCTAGGGATAACAGGCTGATCTCCCCCAAGAGTTCACATCGACGGGGAGGTTTGGCACCTCGATGTCGGCTCATCGCAACCTGGGGCTGAAGTCGGTCCCAAGGGTTGGGCTGTTCGCCCATTAAAGCGGTACGCGAGCTGGGTTCAGAACGTCGTGAGACAGTTCGGTCCATATCCGGTGTATGCGCAGGAATATTGAGAGGATTTCTCCCTAGTACGAGAGGACCGGGAGGAACGCACCTCTGGTGTGCCAGTTATCGTGCCAACGGTAAACGCTGGGTAGCCATGTGCGGAGTGGATAACCGCTGAAAGCATCTAAGTGGGAAGCCCACCTCAAGATGAGTATTGCCATGGCTTAAGCCAGTAAGGTCACGGGAAGAACACCCGTTGATAGGCTCTACGTGGAAGCTTGGTAACAAGTGCAGCGGAGGAGTACTAATAGACCGAGGGCTTGACCAAATAAACTTAATTAATTGTTTTTAATTTATATAATTTTCTATGCAGTTCTCAAGGTTCACACTATCCTGGTGTTCATGGCGATGTGGAACCACTCCGATCCATCTCGAACTCGGTTGTGAAACGCATCAGCGGCGAAAATATTTAGGGGGTAGCCCCTTGAGAAAATAGCTCAATGCCAGGTAAAAATATTAAAAGGGTTTACTCTTGATGAGTAAGCCCTTTTTTATTTTTGGCATTTAGGACACCAATGTGTACTTCTTCCAGTAATTTTTTGCCTTTCAATTAAATTCTCACATTTATGACATTCTTTACCAGTTCTCCTATAGACATTAGTCTGTAAACCGAAATTCCCATTCTCTCCCTCCAAGTCTCTAAAATCACTAAACGTCGTCCCCCCAGAACCTATACTTTTTTTTAATACAGTTACAATTGATTCTTTGAGCTTTATTAACTCATTCTTCTTTATTGTTTGAGCTTCTCTAAAAGGTGAGATGCCAGCCAAGTATAAACTTTCATCAGCATAAATATTACCTATACCTGCCACTATTGTTTGATCTAATAAAATAGCTTTTATAGATCTTGTTCTTTTTGAAATAACTTTCTTAAGGTATTTTGTATCAAAGTCTTTAGAAAATGGTTCTGGTCCTAATGAGCCTAATCCTTTGATTATTTTAATGGGCGATAACCCTTGCTTAATAAACCACATTTGGCCAAAACTTCTTACGTCAATATATCTAAGCTCATTATTGTTTTTATCTATAAACCTTATTCTTGTATGTTTACAGGGCGGAGCAAGGTTATTAATAAATTTGAAATATCCAGTCATTCTTAAATGAACGACAAGAAATCCATTATGTTTTAATGTTGTTTTTTCATGAATTTGAGTATGCTCATTTTCAATTTTTTTTAGTTCAGCTATTAAATATTTTCCTCTCCTATTCCATTTGTAAAAAAGCGAGTTCTCAAGTCCCTCAATAAACCTTTCCTTTTGACCAGGGAATGCTACAGTTGAATCCCTACAGACTTCTACTTTTTTAACAATAAAGTTATTAAGTTTTTGCTCTAAACCTCTTCTAATTGTTTCTACTTCAGGTAACTCTGGCAATTATTTAAGCTTTTTCTAATTCACTTTCAGCAAAATTATTTGTATTTGCTCCACCTTCAGTTCCGCTTATACCAGCGTAATTTACTTTGTCGAATCTAACTACACAGTTATATTTAATACCTGATGTGTCAACTGAAGCTACTTTACCAATTTCATTATACCAATATGATTCTGGTCTTTTTACTCTTACGAGATCTCCTCTTGAAATTGCCATTACTATAAATTTAACTTCTTAAAGAATAACCCATCATTAATAGTCTTATACAAATTATTCACACATATTAATTAAAATTTCTAACAAAAATCATTTATTAAATTTTTTTCGAATTCTTCTATAGGAGGCTTACCACCCCTCCATTTTCTCCCTGGGATTCTTACATCTAATTCATTCTTATCGCAATTGATTGAAAGAATAAGTTTTTTATTTTCCTGATTTAGTACATTTAAAACTTTTCTACTTTTAATTTTTTTATAAGATTTGCTTTGAATAATTATTGGACCATAAATTTGTTTATCTAACTCAAGTAATTGATTCTCTTGTAATTCATTATTGTTCTTATTTTTAATTATTTGATAGTTTTCTGAACTAATTGGTTTGTTTGTGCTGAACAAGAGCTTTTGCCCAACTTTTATAGAATCTGGATTCTTGAGATTATTAATTTCTATCAAATATTCTAAATTTAACTTGTATTTGCTTGATATGTCAGTAAGGCTTTCACCTGTTTGAACGATATGATAATTATTTATTAAATCTGATTGTTTTGTAGAACTTTCGGTAGATTCGGAGATAATAAGATTTTGGCCAACAAAGATATAATTTTCATCTTTTAAATTATTCAATTTAATAATTAAATCTTTATTTATTGAATAGAATTTTGAAATATGTGAAATTGTCTCTCCACTTTTTACGATATGAATTTTTTTTATTTCAGGTTTTTCTTCAGTAATTGATTCTTTTCTAGTAATGTTCTCAATTTGATTTTTTGCTGAATCTATTTTTTCTTCGGACTTTATCAATGAGTGATTAAAAAAATTAATAAATATGGCAATTACTAAAAATGCAAATTTCATAAACTTCACTGTTTATTTAAAGATAATCTTTTAATTTAAAATCGCTAGGTTTTTAAAACAATTTAAGTAATTTAAACCTGAAAAATAAACTGTAAAAATTTCTTTACTCTTTCGTAGGGCGGATACCGCAGATTTGAATCAAATAAAAAAGCTTTAAAAGTAATAGATTTCTGATTTGAAAAATTTCGAAACCCTTCTTCTCCATGAAATTTACCAATACCACTTTGCCCAACGCCTCCAAATGGTAAATTTGGAATAAGGACTGGTAACATCACATCATTTATACAAATTGTTCCTGAGCTGGTTACTCTTGAAATATGATTATGGATTTTTTTATTGCCTCCAAATAAGTAGATTGCTAATGGTTTTGATGTTTGACTAATCTGTTGTAAAGCTGATTCCTTATCATTGATTCCAATCACTGGAAGTAGTGAACTGAATAGTTCTCTCTGTAAAATATCTCTTTCATTTAATTTGGTTCGCAAGATTGTAGGAGATATTTTTAAATTTTTTTTACTAATTGTCCCCCCAAATAAAATTCTTTTTTCTTTTTTATATTGTTTGAGAATTTCTACAGTTGATGTAAATTGCTTTTTCTCTAATTTTGATAAGTTTTCGGAAATAATTGGATTATCTCCGTAAAAATTTACTATGCATTTCTTTAATTTTTCTATAAAGTTATTTTCAATTTCTTTATCTACAAAGATATGATTCGGAGCCATGCAGGATTGACCAGAATTAAAAAATTTGCCCCAAACAATTCTCTTAGCAGCCACTTCTAAATTTGCATTCTTGAAAATAATTACAGGATTTGTTCCGCTTAACTCAAGAGTTAATGGAGTTAAGTTTTTTGAAGCTAATTTCATAATAGATTTTCCAGTTTCAGTACTTCCTGTAAAAAATATGTGGTCAAAATTTTGTTCAATTAATTTTATGGATTGTTTATAATTCCCCTCTACTGTCAATAGGACATCTTTATGGAAATATTTGGAAGTAAGCTTTTTAATAAGTTTTGATGTTGCAGGACATTTCTCTGATGGTTTTATAACTGCAGTATTTCCTGCTGAGAATATATTTACCAATGGCTTTAAAACGTAAAGTAACGGATAATTATATGGACCAAGAATTAAGACACACCCAAGAGGTTCATAAATCACTTTGGAGGATGATGGAAATAGATAAAAAGGTGTATCAATCTTTTTTGGTTGCATCCAAGATTTAAGTTTCTTTTTTATCAGTGAAATTTCTTCTTTCACTAGAAGGATTTCTGAAAGCCCTTCAATTTTAGATTTACCTAGATCAACAAAAAGTGATTTTATTATCTCTTTTTTATTTTCATCCAAAAGTTTAGAAACTATATTGATATGTTTGATCCGCCATTTTATATCTTCCGTTTTACCAGTGAGAACTGTATTTCTTAATTTATTAATGTCTTCTAAATGAAATTTATCAGAAATTTTCATTTTATTCATATGAATAGTATTAAATATATCAGAGGATAAATTTCAAATAAATAAAGTTATTAGCCACTTAAATCAAAGTGAATGATTTATGAGAAATAATCAAATTTATTAATATTGCCTTCAAAAATTCAAATTTTTCTTGGTTAATATATTTTTATGAGGGAAAAATTTGCAATTAGATTGATATCTATAAATGAAATACCAGAAGTCACAAACTGGGCAAAATTAGAACGATTTTTTCCTGGAATGGATGATGTATCAATTTATAGAAATACAGATAAACAAGGGTTATGGGTAGCCTGTCTCGATAATAATCCTATAGGTTCTATTGCATGCATTAAATATAATTCCTCGTATGGTTTTATAGGTTTATTTATCGTAAAAAAAGAATTTCGAAATAATGGATATGGAGTGAGATTATGGAAACATGCACTCGATTATTTAAAAAATGTTGATTGTATTGGTCTTGAGGCTGCCCCAGATAGATTGAATGATTACGAGAAGTGGGGTTTTAGAAAATCTTCCATTACAAATCGTTGGAAATTAAATGGTTTTCAAGATTTGCCATTAAGACATTTCTATAAAGATCAATTTCATTCTTTTAAAGTTGTCCCGGGTAATCAAATTTCCTCTGAAGCAGTCTTAATTTATGATGATCAAAGAGAACCTAGTCCCAGGCCACATTTTCTAAATGACTGGTTGAAAAATTCTCATGGTAATGTCAGTGCAATTGTCGATAATAATGGGATGTGCCATGGATTTGGCAGGATAAGACCTTGTTTATTGGAGGATAATGAGCAAGGCTGGAGAATCGGACCTCTTTTGGCGGATACTCCACCACTTGCTGAACTATTAATAAGGGAGTTAGTTGGTGATTTAGATTCCCAAATCTTATTGGATTGCTCTAATCTTAATCCTTATGCAAATTATCTTTTATCAAGTTTAGGATTTGAGGAAATATCAAAAACTTACAGAATGTATAAAGGCATTCAACCTCCCTGCCCAATGAATCAAGTATATGGACTTGCCTGCTTGGAACTGGGGTGATTTCCTTGAAGCGTGCATTTTACCTTTTGTTTTTGTAATATTGAAAGAAGTTTGTTTGATTATCTATAAGCTTAACTTTCAGAAGGCTTCAAAATTTTTTCTACAATATCCGCGTTGATTATAGTGATCTCTCCATTATCAATATTGGCAACTTGAAACAAGGTCCATGAATTTGGATTTCTAGCTCCTCCAATACAGTCGATAACTTGACCGACCCAATAATTGTTATTCTTTTCCTTAGTATTTTCGCAATTTTCTTTTTTAATTGCGACATAATCACCAGGCCTAACGAAAAGAAACTCAGGAGTTGCTAAGCTCACAATAAATAGCTAATAGTATATACGTACTATAGCAAGTTATGGGTTTTGTTGCCGAAATTTCAATTATTTAGCAAACTAGGGGTAATTCAAAAATAAAATGGAATTAACTGAAATTGCAATATTTTCAACATTATTGGGGTTAATTTTAGCTTTAACTGACGCTTATATAGAAAGAAATATTCCTGGATAATATTTCTAATTCATTTATTAAATTAAATAAGATTTAAGCTGGTCTAATATGTCGGCACGGTTGGAAACTAATTTTGTAAAAACTAAATATATCAATCCTCCCATTGCGAGCCTTCCGTTAATTTTCTCTAACTGCTTTAGTTTTCTCAACAGATTACTTTTGAAGTTAAATAAAATTTAAGGGTTATAGAAAATAAAAAAGTATTAATTAATTCAAAATTAAAAAAAAATTACAAATTTATAGAAATATTATTTCAAAAACGAATTAAATTTAAAGCCAAGCTTCTTTCATCTCAAGATAAAGCCTTTCGCTCTCAGCAGAATTAATTTTGCTGTCTGAATAGTATTGTTGCTGTTGCTGTTGCTGTTGCTGTTGCTGCTGAGTTGAGTTAGTGTTAGGATTTTTTACTTCGCTCATTAGAGAACCTGAATATTTGTGTTTATTCTCTCATATTTAGAGCTTTTTTTGTAAACCTAAATTCTTAAATTTTATTTAAATTTTCTACTTATTTGCTTTTTCTGTTTTGTGTGAAGTTATTTCGCTACAGTGGTTTTAGTGTATAGAAATTTAACTTCCCAATATACAATTCCTAGGAAGATAATACTTGCAATAATAATTTCAGAAATGGCTAACATTTTATTTGTCAATACTAATTTAATTTTGGTATCAATTTACACAGAAAGCAATAGGTACTAATTACATAAAAGATTTTTAAAAGTCTTACTTAATAGAATAAGGCGTCAAAATAATATAAAATTTTAAGTTAGATACATATTATTTTTCGTGGGGAATTTCATAAATTCAACAATTCTTATACCTTTAATACCTCTAGTTACGACTTTATTTATTTTTATTTTATTGGTAAGTTTTAACAGAACACTTAACAGGTTAACAAAACCAGTTACTGCACTTGTTGCATTATCTTTATTAAGTTCTGCTTTTATAAGCTTATTTGACTATTTTAATAAAATAGAAAAAGAATTAGTTTTATCTGAATTTCTGAAATTCTTTGAAGAAACAAATTTAGTTATACACCTCAATTTAGTAAATGAAAAAATTATAATTTTTTTCTCATTAATGATGATATTAATAATTGGATTATCTTTTTATAAATTACCTAGAAAAAAAGGTTATGTCTCATTGATGATTAGCCTAGGATTAATATCTTCTTCAGCGATGATCTCAATATTGCTAATAGATTTTTCAGCACTAATCTAAACTGTAGTAAGCATTGACAAAGCTTCGTTAAGTTCTTGGAGATGATTTAATTCATCTTGAGCAATTTCTTTTATTTTTTTATCATTTGGATTATCTTTTAAATATTTGGAATAAGTTTCAAATGCATGTTCTTCAATTTTTATGTTGACATCATAAGCATTAGCTGGAGAGAAGAAATAATAAAAAACCATGATCCAGTAATAAACAAGCACAAGGTGTCTCGCAAAAAATCTATCAATCCAGAATCTATCTCCTCCTCTTTTCTCCATTTCTTTAAGATGCTCAGTTTCGTTAATAGCTTGATAAAAATGTTCTTTCATTAAAATCATTGTTTTTTCATTTTTAATTCCTAGGGATTCTTTAAAATGAAGAACTGAAAGAAATGCAAAATAAGGTGATCTAGCTATTACTTCTAAAACCCAAAATCTTTGTAAAGATCTACCAGAGTATATGAAGTCTAAGAAGTTGACAGTACTATTCAAAATCAAAGAATTTAATCTCTTCATAAATTTCGTTTTTCTTTAAGTATAATTACTCGGTCAATCGAGGTCTATAAAGTATTTAAGCAATTAACCAAAAATTAATAGTTATAGTCTAAAAATTGTGACTTCCATTGAAATATTTTTTTTTCATGCATTAATTGGATAGATAAAAATTTTATATGACAACTACTGAAAAAATTGCAAATGCCAAAAAGAGGATTGATGAATTAGAAAGACTTATAAAATATTGGAATGATTCAGACCATGATGAGGCAAAAATAGTAAATATTTCAATGAATATTGAAAATAAAGTTGCTTAGATTTTGATGATTAAGGCTGATTAACTTTTATCTACTTAAAGTGATTTAATATCTTTGAGTATTCAAATATTGTTTAATCTATAAATAGAGCAATTAAACCTATTCTCAAAAACGGTAAGGAAGAAATAATCTAAAAGAAAAATCTATATGAAAACTTTTTCAAAAAAATATTTAGTTCCGATTAAATTTATACCCTGGCTTTTTTGGTTATTGATATCTTTTATGAGTATATATTTGTGTAAGACAGCCTGGGTAAGTTGAATAAATTAATAAATCTAGCTTCTCCTTAGCCAACCAGGGGCACCGCCAAACCAATCTGATATATCATCTTCATTTGGGTTGAAATGATTTTCTTTATCCAGTCCATCTATCCCAAACGATTGTAAGAGGTTATCAATTCCCCCATCATTTTTTGCACCATTTCTTCTAAAGCTGTTAGCTTTTTTCAGCCAAAGAGAAATTGTCGAATTATGGTGTGCAAATTTATCAACATATATCCTTTCTTCTAATGTAATTGATTTATCTTGAGCAATTCTTTTAATTATTCCTAGGATCTTAAGCCTTTTTTGATTACTAAGAAGCATTTTTGATCAATTCACTAGTTTTTTTATAGGAAGGATTATTAAAAATATCTTGTAAATGTTAATTTCAACAAATTGACTACTTTAAAAGGTTTTTAGCAAGAAAAGTCTCAATACACTAAAAAAAAGGGATCAATAAGTTATGTATGATACGTTGATTGATTTATAAAACTTATAAATCCGACAAATTAGATAAAAACAATCAATACACTCTTGATGACGCTTTAAAATCAAGATAAGTGGACAGAGCTGTTGCGCTATAGTAAATATGTACTTATATTAGTACAGACGTATTATTAAGATATGAAAGTGATTTCATCTTCTCCTTATGCCCCTTTTAATTCAAAAGAGTGGAATTCTCTAATAAGGAAAAATGTAAAGTTTGAAAATACTCCTATAAAGATTCAAAAAAAATTTTATAGAACTTTTACTCTAAAAAAGATTGAAAAACATGAACTTTTGCAAGAGAAGAATGAATTGCATCAACAAATGCAACTTGTATTAGAATAGAAAAATATCAACTAAAAATCTTTTTATTGAATATTATTTTACGAGATCCAATTTTTTGTTAGATTAGTAGAAATACAAGAAGGATTTAATTTGGCTGTAGATCGAGAACTTTTAAAAGAAGTTACCCAAGAACTTTGGAATACTGTAAAAAAACTTAGACCAGAAATTGATAGGCAAACTCGACTTCAATTAGTGTTAAAAGCCTTATTAACTATTGGAGATTTGCCAGATCAAATGCAGGCTGCCATGGTAGTAGGTGTTTGCGCAGAAATGGATAAGAGTGATGTTGATAATGTTGAAGTTAATTCACAAACCAAAGATTCAAGTGGAGTTGATACTTCTACAGGTAGAAAAGTAGTTAAAAGAAGTTCAGCAAAATAAACTTTAAAACGATCTTCCTTTAATTTTCTTTGATTCGTTTTTATTAAGTCGATTAAATAGGTAATATGAAATTACAAGTAAGAGAGGAACAAATATTGAATGTAAAGTCATCATTAATTCTGTTTGGCCCATTCCTATAAGATTTGACTCGCTTGGAAGTTGTTCTGACCAAGTGCCAACTAAATGCCAGGCTTGAGGGATTGATAAGAAAAACATATAAGAGCGATAAGTTAAGTTTATTTCCAGATAAAGATTATCATTATTGAAAGTTTTTCCTTTCTTTATTCTTATTTCTTAACTAAGTATTTGTAGAGTTATAAAAAATGAACTTGATTCATAAATTTATTTTTCTAAGAAGAGTTTTAAATTCTTTTTTACCAATAATTTTTTCAGCTGCGTAAGCACCGCTTGCTGAAACAGCAGGAATTCCAATACCTGGAAATGTACTTGCACCGCAAGTAAATAAATTTTTCACTGGAGTTTTGCAGCCTGGGAAAAGACCTTTTGCTGCAGATAATGCAGGTCCGTAACTACCGCAATGGGTATTGGTGAATTTTTTATGAGTGATTGGGGTTCCTAGCATCTTTAAATCAATCCTTTTATCTATGTCAGGAATGAATTTTCGCACTACATTAAGGAATATTGAACATCTTTCTTCTTTCATATTTCTATATTCTAATTCCTTTGGATTTAGGTTTTCCCAAATTTCCCAAGGTTCATTTGCGGGAGTATATCCATGAAGAACATGTTTCCCTTTAGGTGCCATATTTTTATCTAAAACAGATGGGATTGAAAATACAGCTATATTTCTTTCTGCGGTTATACCTTTTTCCCATTCATCAACATGTATCGCATGTATTGGCAAATCTTCAAGACCATCAGCATCAAAACCTAGATGTATATGAAGGAAAGAATCACATTTATTAGGGTTCAAAACTTTTGTATTCCATTTTTTTGAAATTTCATTTGGAATTAACTTTTTTAAATTCCAAACATCAGTATTCGTGACAACAGATTCACAAATATAACTGGAACCATTATTAAGAGTTACACCTGTTGCTAAATTTTTATTGAAGTTAATTGTCTTTACTCTCGAAGAGAGAATTAATTCTCCTCCATTTTTTTTAAATCCATTAATTAAGGCTTTTACGATAGATTCACTACCTCCTTTAGGGTATTCAAGGTATGAATTTGGTTCAAACCATTCCTTAAATAAAGTAGCCATCGCAGCTGTATTTGTATCATACATTGACATACCACTTATCAAAAAGCTCAATAAATCAACCCAATTTCTGAGAAAAGGATCCTCTAGATGATTATTTACTAAATTCCCAAAGCCCTTATTAATTTTTGGTATTTGCTTGATATCAGGTAGAAATTTTGAGGTTAAATTTATTAGATCTAAGAAATTTATTGATTCGGGAGAAAATGAGAGTAAAGGTATTTCGTTTATTATTTGGCTAAGAGGTTTTATTCCGGAAATAAATGATTCCCATTCTTTAACAGATTCCTCACCTCTTAAAGTTTTAATTGTTTGTTTAAAAGGTTCTTCCCCGACATCAAGATTAAAATTGCCTTCTGGGACAATTACTTGCCAACCTTTGTATTGAAGTAGTTCAACTTCTTCATCAAGTAATTTAAGAATTTGCCCTAAGGGATTAGTTGTCGGCCATTTACCTATTCCACTCCACAATGAAGGGCCTGATTCGAAAGTGTAACCTTTTCTTTTGAAACTGTGAGCGACACCTCCGGGCTGGGTATGAGCTTCACATATGAGAACTTTTTTGCCTGATAAAGCGAGAATCGAACCGCAACATAATCCACCTATTCCACTGCCGACTATTACAACATCGTACTTTTTCATTAAATATTTACTTTACTCTTGTCGTAAAACTAATTCGTTTTAGACAAATGTATTAGTTGAAGTTGTAATACTTAGTACAACAGCTATGAAGAATATGTAAGGGACTGCTTTTAGAGGTATGTATCCTTGGCTTTTAGAAATAAAATCCATTAATTTAGTTACTTTATGTAAATATATTAACGAGATCTTGTTCCTTATGTGTGCCAAAAAATTATTTTTTTGGAAATATATTGAAACAACTAAATCTTTTTGGAGAGATTTTTTTACTAAGAACATTTTTTATGAAGTTATCTTAGTATTTGATTTTTTAGATTAAAATCTATTATGAAACACTTTCCTGATATTAATGAGATAAAACTATTAGAAAAAAATTCTCAAAAAAATGGTAGCGGAATTGTATTTGAGGAATTGTTAGGAATATGGAAGTTTAAGTATGTATGGGGAAAGGAGTCAGATGAAATCAAAAATATACCCAGTTCGATTCTCCAAGTATTGTCGGCAAGACTTGAATTAAAAAGTAAAAATAAAGAGGATCAAATAAATTATGAAATAAAAAATTCAATTAAGTTCGGATTATTAAATATTACTTTTATAGGCAGCGCAGAATTAAAAGGGCTCAGACCTTTATTGGCTTTTTATTTTGAAGAATTGAAAATTAGTATTAGTAGTTTTCCAATATTTAATAAGGAATTAAAAAAACCAGAAGATAAAAAAATGCCTTTTTTCTCACTTGTAGGAATTAGCACTAAAGATAATTGGTTGTGTGCTCGAGGCAGGGGCGGAGGGCTTGCAATATGGTTTAAGTCTTAAATTAGTGGTATTCTCCTGGATGATCTACCTTTCTTACGGTAACTTTATCAACTTTTTGTCCATTAAATCTTAAGAGATCATCTCCTGAAAAGTCATAACCTAAGCGTTGACCTATTAGGGCTATATCATCCGCTGTAGAGGATTTAGTAACCTGCTTTTTTAAGTCTTCATCAGATTGCATCTTAATTAAAAATTTTCTTATTTCAGAAAAACTCATTACTAGAATTGAATGGATTGATGTTAAAGAAATTTATAAAATCTTTTTCTTAGTAAGAACAAGATAAATAGATAATCATTATACTATTTTTATGACTTACTTATTCCTCTATGTAGTTGGCATAATTTTAATATGGTGGACATATCGTGTTGGTTGGCTTGAGGCGCTCAAAACAGTAGTTAAAGTTATAGTTCCCTCAGCGCTTATTATTTTATTTAACATTAAAGCCGGAAGATTACTTTTCAAAAGTCCTGTAGTCGGTTTGTTAAGCGCTTTGCCTACCTCTATTTTTATTTTTAGAGGTTCATTGCCTTTAGTTAGTTATATAAATAACTGGATTGAAAATAAAATAAATAAGTATGATGATTCGGAAGTTATAGATACTGATTCTGTGCCTTTAGACGATTAATTTAATTTAATTCAATCAAAGCCAAGAAATAATTCTTTGTGTACAACAAGAACATCAAATAAAGTTGTTCCATGAATAGGACTTAATGGGATTTTGTCTATATTCAATGCTTCTGCGCAAATTAAATGAGCATCCCATTTTGTATCGTGATCACTTATTTCAATTGACCACTCAATTACTTTGTTGAAATGATCTGGCATCTCCGAACCAATTTTTCTGCAAATTTGACATAGAACTGACAAAAGAGGAGGCTTTGATGTCCTTTTTAAATCTTTAATAAGACTTGGCTGGGTAAAAACGCTTGTATAGCGGATGTAGTCTATTAATTCATATTCTTCTTTAGTGAGAGCTGCTTTATCTAATGCTCTTTCAAATTCGTGTATGGGGGTTATGGGTCTCTCCAAGATATTATTTGTTGCTGTTTTCTTTATTTGAAAAATTCTTGTTTTCTGAATCTATTTTTTCTTGCTTAATTTCATTTGTTTGATTGGTTTCTATAGATTTAGGAGATTCCTCTTTATCTTCTTCGTTCATAACTTGATCGATTTCATTTTGAAATTCGTTCGACGCTTTTTTAAGACTTTTCAAAGTTTTGCCAAGCTGTTTTCCTAATTCTGGAAGCTTTTTTGGACCAAAAATTAAAAGAGCTAAGATTAGTATTACAGTAACTTCAGGCAAACCTACACCAAAAATATTCATAGCGGATAACTATTTAAGTTGTGAGGAAATCTATTATTAAATATAGTCAAAATATGTAAAAATTTCATTCTTGGAATAGCTTTATTAATATTAAAAAATTTTGAAAAATATGATTGTTATTAATACCCCTTTAAAGAAAACTAACCAAAGTAATTGATAATCACTCAATTTGAATTTTTTTTGGTACCAATTTATAAGAGTTTTGTGTTTATCTAGTAATCTTCTCATTTGCACGGAGACTATTTTTTATTATGACTAATTTTATCTTAATTTCTTTTATTATTGTTTTGTGAGAAATCCTAGATTTAACTAAAATTAGATTATTTTTTTAAATTTTAATCTTTTTCTAAATTAATCTTGCTCCTAAATTATTGAAACTTATCGCTAAATTTCTGTAAAAAAATGAAGTACTTATTTGTTGTTTTTTACCTAAGTTTTCTAATTAACCCAGCTGAAGCCGTTACCACAAAAATGTTTAAAGTATTGGATACTTGCGCAAGATATCGACTTGGTGAGATTGATGCTAATGAGGCTATAGAAAAACTAAAATTAAAATTAACGAACTCTTCTACAAATCAGCCAAAGGAATTAGTAAGAAAATATTGTTCAGTATTTACTCCAAATGAAAAAATTGAATTTTAATTTTATCTATACATTTTTAATTATTCTTTTTTGAATAATCTTTAGCTTTGTTTCGGATTTCTTTAACTTTTTTAAATTTAGTTATTTTTCAATTAAAAATAACTCCTAAAAAAAGAATAAGAAATAGAAAAAATATAAATTATTTATCCTATAAGCGATTTAACAAATTCACCCTAGTTTATTACAATAATGTCTTAGTATCTTTTAAAACAAAAAAACTTACTTTAATAATAGTTATTTACTTTGAAGGCCACAATAACATTTTAACCTCTAATATGGAGCTTTAACAGAATTATTTTGCAGATTGGAGATAAAATTCCAGAATTTTCTTTACTGGATCAAAATGGAACTAAAAGATCCAATAAGGGACTAAAAAATCCCCTAGTTTTGTTTTTTTATCCAAAAGATGATACGCCTGGTTGCACAATAGAAGTTTGCGGATTTAGAGATAAATATGACTTATTTAAAGTATTAGGCGCGCAAGTTTGGGGCGTAAGTAATGGAAGTACCTCAAGTCATTTAGCATTTGCCAATAAAAATAAATTACAATATCCACTTCTTTGCGATACGAATGACTCTCTTAGGAAAACTTTTAAAGTTCCTAAAGTATTAGGTTTTATGGATGGTAGGGTGACTTACGTTATCGATCGCAAAGGGACAGTTAGACATATTTTTAGAGATTTATTGAATGGTCCTGAACACATTAAAGAGGCTATTAGAGTTCTTAAGGAAATTCAAAATCAATAAATTATTATTCCCAAAAATATAGATTAATAAGTTTTGTTTTATTATAGTTTTAGCTTTTATTTTAAAATATGAAAAAAATGGGAATGCAGGCTGTTGATCTTGCTATTCAAAATGGAGTGGATCTTGACGGTACTCCAATCCCTAAAAAAATGATAGATCTGTATAACAGAATTATGGATGAGGAGAATAAAAGACAAAGGAGTGGTGTTAAAAAATCAATGAGAAATAGATGCGTCAAAACTGGTTCTAAGCATTTTGATAAAGAAACATTGAATCAATTATTAATTGACTCAGGATGGGAGGGTCTCAAAGAAAAGGAAATTTTATTTTTTTATAACTAAAAAAATTTTTTATATTATCTTGAAAATTATTTATGGTAATTTTTTACTTAAATTAAGAAACTTAGAACTAATAGATATTTCTTAGATCTAATTTTTTGAATTATTTAAACCATCTTTTTTTGTCAGAGGACATTTTTTTCTCTTCTTCAGCTGTTGTTTTATTAATTGCTTTTTTGAAAGCCAAGTTGGCTTCTATAACCGTAATTATTGATATCAAAAAAAGACCAGAAATTCCGATTATTTGTTCTCTTTGAGAAGGTTCTGAACCTCCTTGTAAAAAAAACCCTAAAGCGAACCATACAGTACTAGAAGTGATGGTTAAAAAATAGGGTTTCCATCTTCTTTGATATAAGTAACCGGATCCTAATCCAGGAAGGAAATTTAAAAAAGATGCTACCCACCCTTTTGAAGATGCAAGTATTTCATCTCTTGAGGGATAAGACATTTATATTAGGTATTTATTAAATGTGAATTTATATAAGCAAAAGATATTGCTGCACAAATTACCCAACTGAAGGGTAAGAACATTCTTATCTTTTCTTTATTATTATTCATTTTTTAATTATGGAAAAAATTTTTAAAATCTGTGGATTTAATGGATACCTTAAAACTATAAGAATTAAAAAAGACGGTTTTAACCGTCTTTGAAAAAAGTAATTTCTCTTACAATAAATTATTTATTTTTTGAGGCTGAGAGTAATTTAAGTTCTTTCTTTACTTCTTTTTCTCTCTCTTCAAGATGTTTTAGTTGAGCTTTAAAAGCATCTTCAAGTCTTACTTTTTGTGTTGTAATTTCATCAAGCTCTTCTTGATGTTGGTTTTTCTTTAACTCCTTCATTTCACTATCGGAAATAATATATACTGAGCGATATGAAGGTGTTTCAAAAAGAAGATCAAACATTGAATACATAAGTGACCTTTGAAATAGTACAAATTCAATATCTGATAATTCTTTGAAATATGAAAGGATAAATACCGAAGATATTGATACGGCAAATACACCGAATTTCGGTTTACCAAACATAACCGCACAGTATTTACCGATCGAATTTTAAGATATGTTTTAAAGTATTAGAAAAATAATTCTAAAAATCTAAATTAAGAAGAACTAAAAATGGATTTAAAAATTACTAAAACATTAGTAATACCATCCAACGAAATTAAGTGGCGATTTTCCAGATCTTCAGGTCCTGGAGGCCAGAATGTAAATAAAATTGAAAGCAGAGTAGAGATTATTTTTAATATAGAAGATTCAAAAGTACTAAATGACTATCAGAAAGCAATTATCAAGATTAATTTGAAAAATAAATTAGTGAAAAATAGTTTATGTTTAGCGGTTCAAGAACATAGAAATCAATTACTAAATAGGCAGCTAGCCTTAATGAAATTCAGTTCAATCATAAAAGATGGCTTAAATAAACCATTTAAATTTAGAAAATCTACAAAACCTACTAAAGCATCGCAAAAGAAAAGAGTTGAGTTTAAGAAAAAACATGGCGAATTGAAAAAAAGTAGGCAAAAAGAAAAAATATATCAAGTATTAGAAAAATAGATATTTCCCTCGCAAATTGTAATTAAAGCATATGATTAATTTAATTTCATTTTGGTTTATTGAATTCAAATAATGATTTTTGGTTAATTGACTCCAATTTTGTAGGGGTGATGCGTTTTCATAAAGATAAAGAGCATTCTGATAAATCTATTGCTTATATGTTTATTGAAGAAGGGATCATTATGGGAATTCATGGGGAAAATCCTCCATTAATGAAAACTAGAAAAAAAATTGTTATTGAAGAAGCAAGATTATTATGGCAAAAATTGTTAAATGAAGGTTGGAAAAAAACTAGTAAAAAATGGTGAGGAAATTCAACAATAAATTTCTTTAATTTCAGAAAATAAATGAACCTTTAGGATATAGCCTGGAAATTTTTTTATGTTGTAATAATTTCTTTTTTTTGATGTCGTTTTCATATCTTCTCAACATGATTTGATAGTTTATAACTCCAAAAATTACTAAAAAGACAATAAATCTTATTCCTGCCTCAAAGTTCATATGAGTATTGAGCTTTATTTTAATCTGACAATTACTAATCAAAAATCAATCGGTATTAATATCTAATTAAAAGGTCTAGGAAAAATCTTTTTTGATTTTATTGCATAAAAAATACATAACAAAATTAATATTAAAATTGCACTAAAGCTTCCGATTGGGTTTGGAATATTTTGTGTAAAAGGCCCTGCTAAAAAAGAAGGTGTATTGTCTTTGAATTCTATTAATCCGTTATTTATAAAAAACCAAATACCCACAAGTCCTGCATGAATTCCTATGCAATTCCATAGAGAACCTTTATATCTAATTTTTACTAATGATAGAAATATCCCAAGTAAAATAAATCCTAAACGTAATCCTATTATGTTCCAAAAGAACTCATTTGATAAATTATGAACAAAGCTAAAAACTATAGCTTGTAAAGCTATTGATATTTTTGTGCCATATTCAAATTTTAATTCTTCTAGCAACCAGCCTCTAAAAATTATTTCCTCTGCTAATCCAACACCTAATCCCAGTACAATAGAATTTAATAATATTATTGGCGAGAATTCACCTATCCAAGAAATATAATTTTTTTGCAATAGTGGTACCAGAATTAGAATTATTAAAACTAAAGCAAATAAAATACCTTTAGAAAAATTGACAAAGTTTTTTAAGAATTTGTCTTTAGTTATCCCAAGAAGTACCCAAGTACTTGATTTGTTTCGTTTTATATAAAACCAATATGGGAGAAAAAAGATAAAAAGTAAGAAAGTAATAATAGTTCCAATTAAGGATAAATTTTCTTTTTCAAAATTAAACAATAAAAGTGGCTGAGATAAAGCCCAGCCAATGCCATAAAGAATTGGAATAAAAAATATAGTGGATAAAAATCTTGGTCTTAAAAGAAAAAAACTTTTAATTAATAGCATTACATTTTTCATTTTAGTTTGGATATTAATTAACCCCAGCCTTTGCTTTTTATTATTCTAACTACTTGTTCAAAAAGATTTAATTTTTTCTTTTTACTGTAATTTACGTTTTTGAGAAATGAGATAAATCTTTATAAAATTGCCGAGTTGTTTTTTCTTCTTTATCACTAGGCCAAAGTAAGTCTGAGCCCTATTCATATTCTTCTTTATATCTTTCTTTATTCAAATTTTTTTATATCTTAATAATTTAATTTTTACTTATTGCAAATGCTTAAAAGTGAGATTTATTAAAATTGTAGATTTATTTAAAATTTATGCTTATTAATCTTTCCACTTTAATTCTTACGTTAATATCTCCTTTGCTTATTTTTGCAGTAATAGTTTCTGTGTACTTATTTCATTAGGAAGGATTTATTAAATAATTTATACTAATTTAAGGGTGTATTATACCTGCTTTTTCTAATGCAAATGATAAAACTGCAATTATCGCCATTAGAGTTAAAATCTTGTTCTTTTTGATGAAATCCATAATGCATATTTATAATCTATTTATTAAATTATTATATAAAGAAATAAATAATTAAAATTATAACAATTACGATGGAACCCATATATGTAGGAGATTTAGTTCACTCAATAGCATCTTATAAAAAGGTTATTGAAAAATATGATAAAGGTATAAAAGAAGGCGAATTTTATGAAGAACCTTTTGGCAGAGATTTTAATTACACTAATTGGTAAATATTCTTACTACAAAATAACTTTTGCCTTAGCAGATTGGATTAGAGAGTGGAGAAAGAGCAGGGATAAGAATCTTTCTATTGATGATTGTGTTAAATTCGTTCAGTGGAAATTGTAAGATTATGAACTTTCTGATATTGATAAAAGAATAATAGAAGTGATGTTTGCTCTATTAATCAGAATAAGTAAGAATTATATACTTTAATTTTTTATATTTATCTATAAAAAACAAAGAATCATTAAAATCATCTTACAAATTAAGAAAAAAGTAAATCAGCATATTTACGGATTTACTGAAAATATAAAAAGGAGTAATTTATAAATGTTGAGTTCGGAGGCAATCTAAATGATTGATAGTCCGCCTGAAATTTAGCAAATTCCAAAATATAGGAAGCGTATTCCTGAGAATGGGATTATTCGAAAATTAAAGTTCAATCAATTAGTCTGATAAGACTGCGCTTTATAATTACTAGCGACAATAGGGACTGAAATTATCGAGAGAAATCCCCTAATTCACGTATTCTAGGTTTATGAGTAAATAGGCTTTAAAATATGTAATTTTATATCCTGTAAGAAGGAAATGAGATATTAAAAAAGGGCTGTTTTTACAGTCCTTTTTATTTTTGCAATTATTTCAAAACTTTACTTCTTTTTGGATAATATAGATCTATAAAGTGATTAAAAATATTTCAAAATGAAAGAACAAGTCTTGTTTCCGAAAATTGAAGTGCGGGAAAAGGGTTTTTTAAAAGTTAGTGAAATTCATACTATTTATTGGGAAAGATCGGGTAATCCAAATGGCAAAAGAATACTTGTTATTCATGGAGGCCCAGGAGGAGGAAGTCAACCAAGATATAGAAGATACTTTGATCCAGATAAATTCGATATTATTCAATTTGACCAAAGAGGTTGCGGTTCTTCAACTCCTTTCTCTGAATTAAAAGAAAATACGACTAATCATTTAGTTGATGATATTGAAAAATTAAGGATGCTATTAGGAATAGATAGTTGGCATTTGTTTGGTGGATCTTGGGGCTCAACACTTTCACTTATATATGCAATTAAAAATCCCTCAAGAGTTATGAGCTTAACTTTGCGAGGAATATTTTTATGTAGAAAGTTTGAATTATTATGGTTCTATCAATATGGTGCAAGTGAGATATTTCCTGATGAATTTGAAGATTATATTTCTGTAATACCAAAAGAAGAAAGAAATGATTTGATAAGTTCTTTTTATAAATATCTAACATCTTCAGATGTGAAGCTTAGATCAAGAGCAGCAGCAGCTTGGACAAAATGGGAACTTTCAACTAGTCATTTAATAAATAAGAAATTTGATCTTGACAAGTCTCAAGTTAATTCTTTTTCAGATGCCTTCGCAAGGATCGAATGTCATTATTTTATTAATAATATTTTCTTAGAAGATGATTTTATTTTGAAAAATATAAAAATAATAGAATCTATACCAATAAAAATAATTCAAGGGAGATATGACGTCGTATGTCCTGTCAGGAGTGCTTGGGATCTAAATAAGAAATTAAAGAATTCTGAATTAATCATTGTAAATGATGCTGGTCATTCCATGAGTGAGAAAGGTATCACGATCGAATTAATTAAAGCTGCAAAAAAAATTTAGGAAAAAGAAATGATCACAAACTAGGTAAGTTAATCTCTAATAATAAAGATTATTGATTTAAGCTATATTTTTATTCAAAGGCAGATATTAATTATGTTTAAGAACTAAAGACCATTATCCTCAATATTTTGTGCAATGCTTCGCAGCAACTCCACTATATCTGAATCATCGCATTCAGTATCTTCTTTAAGCAAAATACACTCATCTCTGATACTCACATTTGCACTCCACCAAATTCCTGAACTATTGGTATCATCCCACTCAAATCTTTTTGACATAGCTAATTAATAATGATTTCGGCCCCTTCATTTACTTTAGTTGAATATTTTAGTTCTTCTTTAGATTCTTCTGGCCAGGCAACATCAAATCTTGCAATTTCTTCTGTCGCAAAACCCTCTGGATGACGAGTACAAATTTTCTTTCTTCTTACAAAAATATGATCAACTCTTTTTTCTTCATCTGAAGTGACTATCCTTTCTAGTTCTATTACTTCTGTGAAAGGGGTTGAATTTAGCTCTTTAGTAGGTTTAGGCATGTTTTTATCTTGTTAAATCTACGTTAAAGCTTAGATAACTATACTATGCTTGTTTTAAATGGATTTACCAAATTCATTGTTTTTAATATACATATAGCTAAGATTGACATCTTTTTGATGTATAAAATAATATAAATTTTTAAGAAAAATTTACTAAATGCATCTTTAGAAAATTAAGGCATTGCTTTTGAGATATTTGATATTTTTAAGTATTAAAAAAAATACATTATATTTGTTCAAATTCAATCTGTTATTGATCATTATTTTCTGTTTTTGGGTTTAATTAATCACATCATCAATTTTCCTAATCAGCTATAAATAATTAGAGATCAAATTCCTATGACACAATATCTTGATGTTGATTTTATTTTAAGTTTTTTTGGGATTTTTTTGTATATTTTAGGTTTAAAAAAAGTTTTATTTAACGACACCAAAAACTTATCAGGATTAAAATAAAATTGATAAAAAACTAATACCACTTAATATTGGAATTTAAATAATTGCCATTTTGCAGTCTTAAGGATTAATATCAAAAAAATTTTCTATGATTTTAAAGAAATCTTATTATAAAGTGAAATGGAAATTTTTATGAAAAAACTCTTAGTTTGACTAATTTTAAATTAAATAATTTATTAGGTATTAAAATTAAAGAAATAAAAAAATTTTAACTTTAAAAGAAATATTTATGTCAATTACAAAAAAACTTTGGGAGGATAATTATGAGATTGCTTTACTAAGTTTAAATACAAAATTTGTTCAAGGTTTAAAGAATGGAAGTCTCCCTAAAAATATATTTAAAGAATATTTAGCTCAAGATTATTTCTTTTTAGAGACTTTTGCTAAGGCATATGGTCTTGCAGTTTCTAAATCAAAAGATAAGTACTCAATAAGGAAGTTGAGTGAACTTTTAATGGGCGTTTCTGAGGAATTAATACTTCATGAAACTTATGCGAAAGAATGGGATATTGATTTATCTAATAATTACATAAAAAAAACTACTAAAAATTATACAGATTTCCTTGATGATACTTCCAAGAAACTTAGTTCTGTTGAAATAATGTTTGCAATGACTCCATGTATGAGACTTTATTCTTGGATAGGTAAAAGTTTGTGTAAAGAGGATTTTGATAATAAATATAAACAATGGATTATTACTTATTCTGATGAGAGCTTTGAAAATTTATCAAATTCACTGGAAAATCTTATTGAGACCAATAAAGAATCGTATGATATTTATCAGGCAAAATATTTATACAAAAGAGCAATGGAATTAGAGTTGGATTTTTTTAATGCATATTCAGATTTCTAATTTAAATTTAAAATATTTTATGATATTTATAAATCCTAGTTTGTTAAACTATGTATTCTAAAATTGGACTGTCAATAGGTGGTAGTGACTCTGGGGGTGGGGCAGGTATACAGGCTGACTTGAGAACTTTTATGGCCCTTAAAGTACATGGATGTTCTGTTATTACATGCATTACTGCACAAAATAGTATACAAGTTACATGCGTTGAACCAGTAGAGAAGAATACTTTATTAAGTCAGTTAGATACTTTATTTGCTGATTTTAGTATTGATGCCTTAAAAACTGGAATGTTATTAAATGAAAGGATAATTAATGATACTGCTTCAAAATTAAATACATATAAAATAACCAAAATTATTGACCCAGTAATGGTTACAAGAACTGGTTCTAAATTACTGGAAGATTCTGCGATTAATGCTTATAAAAAACTCTTATTACCAATTGCGGATTTGGTAACTCCAAATATTTATGAGGCAAATCTACTTTCTGGTTTAGAAATAAGAAGTAAAGAAGATATCGAAAATTCCGCAAGAAATATTATTGGTCTTGGAGCTAAAGCGGTACTTATAAAAGGTGGCGGTTTAAAAGATATGAAAGGGAAGGATTTTTTTCTTGACTTAAATGGTAGAAAAGAGTGGCTCTTTAATAATTTTATTAATACAAAAAATACCCACGGTAGTGGATGTACTTTAAGTGCTGCTATTTGTGGTTACAAAGCTTTAGGCTTTGAGCTTCTTGATGCTATAAAAAAAGCAAAATTATTTGTTGAAACATCTTTAGAAAATTCTTACAAAATAGGATCTGGCCCTGGGCCCTTAGGCCATCATTAAATATTTACAGAAGTGGAGTTAGAACCACCATTTTTTGTAAGGCCTTTTTAAAAATAAGATTTCTTCTCTTTCCCATCCACCTTCCAACCACTCAAGATGTTCAAGCAATAAAGACTCACTTTCCCTTTTGCTTAATTGCCCAATTCTATTTGCAATACCATCGAACCTTACTTTCATCAATTCCTCAATCTTGATGTTATTCATAGGTTAAATAGTAAATTTTTTCTACTCTTACTTGTATATATTTTCTTGTCAACGATTTAATTTTATTTGTTTACGAGCAGTTCTTAAATATGTATTAAATACAACTTTTTGAAATAGATAGTAATTAAGACTTATTCACATAGATTTAATTAAAGACTAATTTGTATAAAAATACTCCAACTATGAATAAAGAAGAAACAGCAAAGCAAAAGACTATTTTAAACGTAGGCTATTGTGAAACTACCTCTGAATGGCTCAATAGAATTATTACTGAACTGGCAGATGAAAATAAGAATTTTGTAGATTTGTCTGTTATTTGCGCTTAGTTTTTTGAAAAATTTATTTTCAGGTTGCTATTACTTGCAATAGGAATTTTTAAAATATGTTTGTTAAGTGAATCCTAATCAAAAAAATTTAGAAATAATTAAACAATTTAATTTATCTCCTCATCCTGAGGGTGGATGGTTCAGGGAGATCGTAAGGAGTAACAATTTTCTTATAAGGGAAGACGGCCAAAGTAGAAACTTCATTACAGGAATTTATTATCTTTTGGAGAGAGATGCAAAAAGTGCTTGGCACAGAGTAAAAAATGCAGACGAAATTTGGATTTATCTAAGGGGTGATCCTCTTAATTTATGGTGCCTAGATAATGAAAATAAGTTAATAAGAAATTTAATTTTAGATTCCAATAATCCAGTAGAAATGATCCCATCTGGATACTGGCAAGCGGCAAAAAGTACAGGCGAATTTACTTTGGTGAGTTGTTGTGTTGGTCCCGGGTTTGATTTTAAGGATTTTGAATTGCTTAGAAATACAAATAACACTTCTAGATTAAATAAAGCAATTAATGATCTTATTTAAGACATTTATTTTTTATAATTTCGGAAATTTTCCTTTGATTACTGGATTTAGAATAAGATTAATAAGGTATGGATCAAAATTCTGTCAAAACAATTGGTATTGAAGATGAATCAAGAAAAGATTCATTTCTAGTATATGTAAATCAGGCTGATGGATTAAAAGGCATTCTTAATAGGGATTTTGATGAATGGTCGAATTTTGATAGTTGGGAAAGTATTTCAGTTCAGAAATGGATTTTTTCTAGGGCTTTGGAAGTTTACAGAGGTATGAAAATCGATATTAAATGCGATTGTTGTGAAAATAATGATTTAATCCTAAATGATTTTGAGAGCTTTAAAAAAAGAAAAATGCTTTGGCAAAAAAAGTGCTTACATGATTGAAAAAGTTGTAGATGAAATTGTATTAGCTAAGGAAAACAGAGAAAGTGATGGAATATATTCTGTTTAAGATTCATAAATATCTATGGAGTGAAAAATCTTTTACTTACCAGTGAAAATTATCAGAAGAACCAATCGTTAAATTGCTAGTGGACATCTTATGGAACTTAAAGTGTACCGAATCACTGAATTCCTTCTCATCTGAGTAATTTACAAGATCTAGTGGGTCGATATTTTCATCGAACCATGCATCATATTCAATATGGTTAGGTTCAGCAAAATAACTCATATCCAGTTAATAGCTACCAAAAAACATATAAACTGTACATGCTATACCAAATTAAAATTCTTAATTTATTAACAATCCATATTTTTAACTTGTTCATAAAGATTATTTGCTTAAAGAAAGGACAAATATCTATAAATTCATGTCTCTCGATACAACCATGGTCTCAATTTATCCCCACTTCACAATCAAGGATGGGAAGATGGATCGCACTTTTAGAAGAAATTTTGGTACTGACAAAAGCTAATGAACCTGACTATCTTTTTTTTAATATCACTGCATGCAGGTCAGATAAGGCTTATGTAAGAGAGGCATATAAAGAAGGAGCCGCAGCTTTATTTCATTTCAAAAATATGGGACATATGATTCCCAAGCTTTTTGAAGTGTTAAATATTACTGTGCAGGTCCAAGGTCCTGCAAAGGAGATTGAACCCTTGAAGGAAATACTGCCAGGCTCTGATTTCTATGAAGCAATATCTGAATTCTAATTAAGGATATTTATTGAATATTGATAGTAGGGTAATTATGCAATTGTTTTTATTAGAGCGTTTGTTTTTTGCCTTTAAAAATCATTAGGAATGGTAGGCCTATAAACATAAGAATTAAATCAATTAATAAAAAAGTATTCACATTTATTTATCTATTCTTTCAGGAGCATCACAATTTAGGGGTATCCCTTTTTTAAGTGGTTCTTTTCTCATATCATCCATCTTTTTTTTGATTTTATTGTAGTAGGCCAACTCCTCAGGATTATCTGAACCCAGACTATAATTCATGGTCGCTGCAAGATAAATTCTTTGCATCCTATATGAAGACAGTGACATTACTAAAGACAATCTTTGTTAAAGATATCTGAATTTCAGCGAAAATGTTGAATCCTGATATTCTAACCATATCATTTGTTTCTTCTTATTTATGATGGTTTCTATTTAAGTATCATCATATGCTTGATGCACCTCTAAAGTTTATATACAAATGAAGTTAATTCCCTCTTGTAGATCGACCATCAATAAATTACTTTTTTTTAAATTTAGGTTCGTACACAGCACCATTGCAAACTGCTACTGCAATACTTTCTTTTGAAGCTTTATCCCAATTTTTTAGTTCCATCTCGTATTTATCAATCCATTTAAATGTTTTCTTAAAGCATTGATTCCAATAAAATGCCTTTTTTGAAATAGGTATCAAGGAGATAAAAATGAGAACTATCGCAGTTGTAGATGTAATTACACAGTATTTGATAATATTTGGGCTTTTATTCTGTGACATAAAAATGAGTTTTAACCTTCTAAGTTTAGATCTACTTTCCTAAAAACTATCAAATCATCCAGCTAATTAACATTGAAAAATATCTTTTAGAGAGGATAGCTAGAATGGTAATTAAGGCTATTTATTTATTATAGACAAGAACTTACTTTGAGTAACATAAAGTCTCAAAGTAGTTCCACTAAATTGCTTATATGCTATTTATAGCTGTGATTCTTGGATATTATCCAATGATAATATGAGTACTTTTGGAGCACTAAGTCGAAGGTTCTAGTCCTGTAGCCCAGAATCAAAAAAAAACTAATTAATACCAGAGAGTAGTTTTACCCAGAGGATCTTTTTTATTGATTACTATCTCAACTTGAGATGGGTGCACTTTAGAGGGCAATAGATGTATGTAATTCCTCTATACTTGTACCTTATTGACGTGATGTAAGTAGGGAGGATTTTTTTATTTCCTCTTAAATAATAGACCCAACATCACTCATCGCTGCAATATATTCATGGATCTCATTAGTGGTTCTGGTCGCATCATGTGATATTACTTTATCGGTTAATTTATCTCCTGCGAAAGCAGCACCGATTAATTTTCTCATAATCATCAATCCATGCTGCAAGGGCAATTTAAATTGGTTCGGTTTGGAACGTTCATGATTGCCTCTAGCACAGTAAATCTGATGTGTGCAAGATAAATTGAAATGGTCCATCAATTGTTGTTTAAATTATTTCTAGGTATTGCTTTAATCTATCTTAAATGGACTTAAAATACAGACTTTTTTAGTTACCAAAAGTTATTTATGAGTCAAATTTTTATCAAATAATGCAATAAGGTACTGAAAGACTTACTACAAAATAATCTATTGCTTTAAATACTTTTTTTGGGAGTATTAATCTTTTTTAGTTAGTTGCTTTTTTCCCCTTAGCGACCATTACTACTGTTACTAAGAGATAAGTAAAGAAACAGATTAAGAAAATGTCTATGTTCATGGATTTTACTATAAATTTTTTAAATCTTGCTCTATTTTCTCAAGTTTTTTATTAAGTTCT
The DNA here is from genome assembly GCA_003214815.1 of Prochlorococcus sp. AG-412-J13. Taxonomy (GTDB): domain Bacteria; phylum Cyanobacteriota; class Cyanobacteriia; order PCC-6307; family Cyanobiaceae; genus Prochlorococcus_A. The sequence goes on from QCLE01000001.1 coordinate 192,103, forward strand.
GTTTTCTCCTTCAAAAGAGCTTTTTTCTTTAATTGAAGTTCTTTGTTAAATGGAGAATTAAAGTACTTTTTGTAAGATAGAAAAAATACAGCCAGTGCTACAACAATCCCTAAAGCACCAATTATTAGTATGGGCGAAGATGGGAAATCGTAAAATGGTACAGAGAGTAAAAGCATTTAAACGAAACCTGGAATTATTTGGCCAGTTGTTAAGTAAGCTCCAACAGCAGCAATTAATCCAAGCATTGCGAATCTGCCATTAAGAGTTTCTGCAACAATTTTTTCTTTTTCGATTGTTTTAACTTTAGTGTTTGAATTTGTCATTGGATTAGAAGTTAGATAGTTTAAATTTTCGTTTTGAAATTGCTTGGTTAAATAAGCAACGAGGATAGCTGTGAATAATATGATTACAGCTAAAAAATCTGAAAGAAGAGACATTAAAAAATACCTGGAATTATTTGGCCTGTAGTTATATAAGCTCCCAAAAGTGCAACTAAACCAATCATTGCCCAACGACCATTAACTTTTTCTGCGTTTTGAGGATATCCATCGTAAGAAACAGATTGATCAAAATAAGGACTAGGCTCAGTTGGAAAAATATTTTGCCTTCCGCCTGATTCTGTAGTTACGTATGAAGAATTAGTCATTAGTAAATAATTTAATTGTTAACTAACGTAACATTATTATTAACTAATGTAAAGTAAAAGGTTGTAAGTATGGGAATTACAGCATACTATAAACAATAATGATACACATACGTAACAATAAGAAATAATTTTAAAGTTGAACCTAATAATTAAAAGATCATGGAGATATGGAAAAGATTCCTCGGATTTATTTTTGATTGTTCAAAATTAAATAATGACAGACCCTATTCTCTGCTTATCAATGATCCTAGGGCTGGGAGATGTTTATTTATTGATTGTCTCTTTCAATGACATTGACGATGATAGTGACGATGATGGCGAAAAATATTTGTTTAATCTCGAACATGCAAAGACGGGAAGATAGCTTTAATAAGTTCAGTTTATAGTGGGTATGAGAGTAAGGTAATTATCTCACGCTGATAATTTTTCTGTCATTAGATTTGTTTAGAGATTGCATTAAGAAGGGTATTAGCTAAACAACTAACCAAACAAATGATCAACACAAAAATACGTTTAGAAGGAAAAAATTGTAGCTGATAACCTCAATGGTAGATTTGTGATGATCTACTTTTTTGCCCTTATTTGTACATCCCTAACAACAGGACAAATTATTCCAGATATTGTGTAAATGGATTTTAGATCTAAGAGAAAAGAATATGTATATGTTGTACCCCTTAGGGTGGTGCCCTACATATTCTTTGCTTCAGTTGTTTTAGGCATCACAACAAAAAATACATTCGTATAGTTTTTAAAAATACATCGTCATTGAAGTATGCTAGTAGGTAAACAGGCTGAATTTTTTTCATTGCTATTGAGCAAGTGAATTGGAAGAATTAAATCAAAACCAATAATTAAATGATAGAGAATATTAAATTAAATATTTACTTTCTGAACGGCTATAACTTATTCAAGATTAGTATCAGATTCAGGTCTAAATTTAGTATATTTTGAAATTTCTAATTCAAGTTCCTCTTCGGAATTAAAGCTTAAAACATCGTAGGTTTCTAAATGAACAAGTCTCTTTTTTTAAAGTTATTTCCATTTTCTTTAAATTTATTATCCAATAATAAATTTTTATTATTTAGAAAAATTACTTAAGTTTTTGATTCAACACCTTAAAACCATTTAATAACTGAAAGTCGATTTAAAATAGAGGGCAATTAGCTTCTTTTTTAATGTCAAATACTCAAGCTATAGAAAATTTAATTAATGGTTATGCAACCAGTGAAGATTCTTCTTTTCTAATACCGAATGCAACTGAAGATTTTTTGGCTGTAAGACCAAGTGGAAATCCAATCTCTGCGCAGGCATTAGTGGAAATGTTTGATAGTAAAGACTTAGTTGCAGAATCCTCAGAACTAATCAAAACCCACAAAATTGAAATTTACGGTGAGATAGCCTACGCGGTTTTCACTTTGAATGAAATCTTCAGTTATGAAGGAAATCAAAATAAAGATCTTTCAACTTATACTTGCATTTTTAAAAATGAAAATGGTATATGGAAATATGCATGGATGCAAAGATCACAAGGAACTACTGATATGAAAACTTGGGAATAAATAAAAAGCTTATTCCTTGCAACAATATTATTTTTATTTTCTTGTTCTGCGCACGCTGGTTTTCCATTGATAAGAATGGATATGATCTAAAAAAATTGAAGAGTCTTTTAGATTAACTTGTGATTAAACTGGAAATGATGATTTTATTGCAAGAGCATTAGGAGTTGGTGCTTGTACCTGGATATTTGGAATAAAAAAGATAAAGAACCTGCGGAAGCTTTAAAAATCGCAGATATTGTTTAAATTGCTCTTCTGAAAGGAAATAATCTTGATTTAAAATCAATGCTCAAAATAGATGGATTAATTAATAAGAATATAAAAAAAGCAGCCACTTATAGAATAAAATTTTGCAGAGAAGAAACAAAAAAGCTATTCCAAAGTTAGTAAAGAATTGCCGGAGGGTGTTGTATTAGATGAAGAGAAAAATGAAAATTTAACCAGCGTGGTTCCTCTGCAGTATTTAAGTATGTTTGAACAATTTAGCAAATATAAAAAATGGAACGGTTACTCATGACTCCTATATTCAGATGTTTTAAAAAGGTGCTTTTTTCGCATCACTTAATCAGAATACCTGTCCTTTTTATGATGCTGAATAAATAAAAAGACAAAAACAACAAGAAGCTATTAAAAAGTTATACCCATAAAAAAGGGCGTTAGCTTCGCTGCAATCAAAAAAAAGGGATAATCCCCATCACCCCGCTTTTTATAAAATCCTAGCACTACATATGGTGTTTGTAAGTAATAAAAATTTACTATTGATGGAGTTGTTTCTTTATAAAAAATTTGTCATGATGGAAATCCCCATCATCCAGGCTCGCAAGAGTCTTTTTTTTATGTCTAGTTTTGGATCAGAACCTTCATTTATGCTTCTTGCAAAACTTGAAGTTAAGGAAGATCAGGTTGCAGAATACTTAGAAATTGCAGATAAGACAGATAAAGCTGTTGAAGCTGACGAACCTGGAATGCTTTACTAGCTTATTTAGCTAATCCAGCAGTAGGTGTATATCTTAAGGATCATGCTGAACTAGGAATTGATTTTTCTGTTGAATTTTACGGAACTGTTGGAGAAAAAGTTTTTGAAGCCATGAACGGAACAGGAGTTCCCTATAAGATCTTTAAAACAAAATTAGGATATAGGAGAGTTTAAGGATAAGAGTGTTAAATAATTAGCTTGACTAAAGTATTAAAGTATTAAAGTATTAAAGTATTAATAAGAACCTGAGTGGCAGAGGAAATAACTGACATAGAAGAAGCATTAGTCAAAGAGTAATAGCATGGATATTTGGAATGTATTGTCCTATAAAATTTGCGTCTTCATAATTTATCTCACCTCCTCAAGTTTGATTTCTCTTCTGAAAAGAAAAGCTATAACTACAACAAACATGTTTAATAGAAATAAGTCTAATGAAATTTAAGAAAAAAGTCTCTAATCAATTAATATCAAGATTATTGATCTACGATTTAAGAAATGATTCCCAACGTTAATAGGCTTAATAAAAGGAATCTAAAAACTAAATTTATGCTTAAATATCTCAGTTCTTTTAACTATTAAATGGCTTATTCAGAAACAAGAATAATAGTAGGTGGTCTAGCCCATGTACCTGTCCTTATTTTTATAGCCAATTTTATTAAAGGTAAGTTTGCAATTAAAACTGAAGAGGTCAAAGATACTGTAGTTAATGAAGAGCCAGTTAAAATTATTGAGGTAAAAGATACAGTAGTTAAAGAAGGAAAATCAGAAGCTATAAAGGAACTCTCAAATAAGCTTGATAGTATTGAACAAAAGGCTGATGAGGTTTATGAGAAGGTAAAGAAGAAAAAGAAAGATAAGAAGAAGAAGAAAAAAAAGATAGAATAACTAAATTGAGATAATATCAAGCATCAATAAATTTTGAGCTTGGATTGTTTCTCTTTAATCTTAATCTTCGGAATCTTTGTAGGATTCTATTTCAGCTTGAATTTTTTTTTTTAATAAACTCTTTTAAGATAGTACATTTTTCTTCTATCTTTATCCAGAATTGCGAATGGGGATTTTTAAAATTTCATAAGTGACTAATCCTCGTAAACCAGGCAATTTAGATGAGATGGGTTTATTTCGCATTCCTTATCCAAATAGTCTGATAAATCTTTAGCAATCCCTTGCTTTTCTTAACGTTCTTTGAGAGTTGAATAATACTTTGCATTATCAAAATCTTTTGAATTATTATCTTGTGTTGCGAATGGCGATCTTTTGAAGTTCATAACTATCTCCTTAAAATTAGTTTTTATTAGCTCCAGTTTTTATCAGATTCAACAAAGCTATTTAATGTTTGCTGATTCCTGATTTCTTCCTCAAGAAGTTCTTCTGCAGATCTTTCTTCGGTCTCAGATTTATCATCTTCTTTTAGGGTGGATTTGGCAGACATTTACTTATGTAGAGGACATTCATGTTCTAACTAATCAGACATGGCATCCGATTAATAAATAATGTACGGTTTGAGGCACTCCATATACGGATAAAGGATCGTCAATTGAATTTGAATATGGTTAAAATAACAAATTCTAATCTAATTCAATAATAAAAAAGTATTTAGATTCATTTTTTCTTTTCCTCAATCTTCATCTTTATCAGTAAATCCTATCCAATAGGCTTCTTCACCAGTTGCAGGCTCTCCTCTTTTTTTAAGTTAACAGGATAAAGACCATCAATATCAAACTCATTTAGCAACCATTCGTTTGCCTCTTCATCATTAATAGGTAATAAATGACCTCCTGATTGATTTGCATTAGCTTCTGCTTCTGTCCAAGTTGGTCCTTCTACAATCGTATAAATAGATTCTTAGCAAATGACTAAATCATTGGATGTTCCTAATGGTGATAAAAAAATATTAGATCATCTTGTCACTGGTATTTCAGTATTGGATGAATTGCCAAAGGAGACAATAT
>QCLE01000002.1 GCA_003214815.1 Prochlorococcus sp. AG-412-J13
AAAATACAAATAAAATATATCAAGATTACCTTTTATTTATGACAAATTTTGGAGCAGATACCCCTTTTATTCTTTTAGCGAAAATCACGGTAAAAGAAGATAAAGTTTCTGAGTATTTAGAACTTGCTGATAAAACAGATAAAGCCGTTGAGGCTGCTGAGCCAGGAATGCTACATCATACTTTTGATCAGGATCCAGAAAATCCTCTGATCTTTGTGTGGTCTGAGGCTTATAAGAACGATGAAGCATTTATCGCTCACTTGGCTAATCCAGCAATTGGTGAATATTTACAAGAGCATCCAAAACTTGCGGATGATTTTACTGTTGAAGTATATGGAACAGTTGGGGATAAGTGTCTTGAAGTAATGAAAGGAACTGGTGTTCCCTTTAAGGTTTTTCAGACAAAATTAGGTTACAGCAGACTCTAATGAAATATGTTTGACAGTCGATCTACAATAAGGAGCAATTAGCTCCTTTTTTTATGTCAATTGAAACAACTGTTTTAGATTTCAAATTAAGCAATACTTTTGAGGAATATGAGGCACATATGAATGCTCCTGAACAACAGGCCATGTTTAAAGAGATGGGAGTAAAAACCTTTTATATTGGCAAATCATTGGAAGACCCCAAAAGAGCAACCGTTATGTTTCAAGGACCAGTAAATACTTGTTACGACATCTTCGTTAACCCGGAAACTAAACCAATAGTTGAGGCGTCCGGTCATATTTATGAAGGGACAATAATTAATCGCTGGATTTCTGAATAATTTCTTTGTGCGATAGTGGTAATCTCACTGATACCAAGCTATCCCGCGAGTGCCCTCGTCGGGACTTGAACCCGAGACCTCTCCCTTACCAAGGGAGTGCTCTACCGCTGAGCTACAAGGGCAATTTTAAAGTGGGCCGGGTTGGATTTGAACCAACGTAGGCAGAGCCAGCGGATTTACAGTCCGCCCCCTTTAACCACTCGGGCACCGACCCCCACTATTTGAACTTATCAGTTAATGGACACTTTGTGTGAAATTGTTTTGGTTTTTTTGTTTCTTTCTAGATAGCATTTGTAAAGAAAAGACTTTATTGATGATGAATATTTTATTGATAAATGGACCAAATCTAAATCTTTTGGGGACTAGAGAACCTGAAATATACGGTAATAAAACATTGAGTGATATAGAAAAAGATTTAATTAAAGTTGCTAAAGAAAAAAGTATTAATCTTGAATGTTTTCAAAGTAATCACGAAGGAGAAATTGTAGATAAAATTCAGGAGTCTGTAAAAAGTATCCAAGGTATTCTTATAAATGCTGGCGCTTTTACTCATACCTCGATTTCTATTCGTGATGCTTTAATTGGATCAAAAATTCCTTTTGTAGAGTTACATATTTCAAATATTTTTAGTAGAGAAGATTTTCGTAAAGAATCTTTTCTTACAGATAAAGCCATAGGAATTATTAGTGGATTTGGTATATCAAGTTATTCCTTAGCTCTTGAAGGAATCATTGGATATTTAATTAGTAAGGATTAAATGCTAGTCGATTTTAAAAGGCCCACTTCTCATATTAAATATTTATCGTCATTTACCTCAGATGAGTGGATCAAACTCGCATTATCTAATCCAATTGATATTCTTATTGACCATGCTCATTGTGAAAGAAAAGCAGCAGGAGTAGCTATTCAATTGATGTTTAGATATCCATCAGAACCAAATCTGGCAGAAGTTCTAAGTCCAATAGCGAGAGAGGAATTAGAGCATTTTGAAAAAATACTTTATTTTTTAAAGGATCTTGGACATTCTCTTGAGTCCTTAAAACCGCCTCCATATGGAGCTGAATTGTCTAAGAATATAAGAAAGGAAGAGCCCAATAGAATGCTTGATAGTTTCTTAATAGCAGGACTTATTGAAGCAAGAAGTCATGAAAGATTAAGCTTGCTTGCGCTGAATTCTGAAGATAAATTGTTTAAATCCCTTTATGAGTCTCTGCTTGAGAGTGAGGCAAGACATTTTGGAGTTTACTGGAAACTAGCGCAAACTAAATTCTCTAAAAATCAAACTTTCAAAAGGTTAGAGGAATTGTCTGAAATTGAGTCATCAATACTAGCTGAAACTTTTGTATTGCCAAGGGTACATAGCTAAAGTTAATAAAATAAAAATGATAATAAACAAGTTCTTAAGTTTACTTAATCGATATAAAACTCATGTACCAACATTCACCATCGTTGGTGTAGGCCCTGGAGATCCTTCGCTTTTAACAATTGCTGCTGTGGATGCAATAAAAAAAGCGAAAGTTATAGTTTTTCCAATATCAGATGATAAAAAAAAGAGTTTCGCTTCAGAAATAGTCAAGAAATACACCAAATTTAAAAAAAATATACCTATCATCTTTCCAATGGCTAGGAAGGATTTTGATCCTGATGAAATATGGTCTAACGCAGTAGAAAAAATTGTGAAATTTATAAAAAATGGTGAATCAGTTGTTTTACTTTGTCTAGGAGATACCTCAATATTTGCAAGTTCTTCTAATATTTTGAGGATAATAAAGCATAATTATCCAGAAATTATGACCAAAACCATACCCGGTATTTCTTCTCTGTCAGCAACAGCAGCTTTGAATGATTTTGATTTAGTTAAAAAAGGTGAGACATTGATCATCAAAGAATGTCCTTCATCAGAATCTGAATTGACAACCCTAATTAGGGAAAGTAAGGCAAATAAAACGGTATTGGCCATTATGAAAGTTGGCAAAAGATGGAATCTAGTCAGGGAAATTTTAAAAAAAGAGGATATCATCAAAACAACATTAATAGCTTTAAGTGTTGGGATGCCTGATCAAATTATTCAATATGCATCACAATATAAAAAGGAATTTATGCCTTATTTTTCTTTGATTTTGATTAGGTTCGATTAATGTATAAAAAAGAAAATTTAGTTGAAAATCAATTTACATGGCCAATATGTAAGGATCTATTATTTCTTGTTCTCGAAGATAGGGTTAGTGATGTTTTTGTTTGTGAATTGGTTTGGGAAAGACTTTTTTATACTAGAGAAACAACTTTAAATAATTGGGTTTCTAGCGCATTAACTCCTTCTTATTGGTCTGAAAAATTTGAAAAAGCTCCTCAAATCATTTCAGAGCGACCAGCCTCAGTACATTTGACTCGATCAATTCCAAAAGACTATAAACAGGGATTGAAAAATTTTCTTAATTTTAAAGGTTATAAGATTAATGAACTCTATCCAAGAAGAACTAGAAGAGCTACGGCAGTAAATTGGCTGATTTATTGGGCGATTGAAAATGATTGTTTTTCGAAAGATAATGGATTAATGCCAAGTCTTAGTTCACCACCTGTTAATCCAGTTAAAGGACATTTTGGCGATCCAGAAATTAAATAAGTTTTTTTGAATAAGGTAAATGATTCTATTAAAGGTATAGTTGTAATGGATACTACTTTCTTTGGAGAGAAGAATTGATTCTTCCTACAATAGCAATTATCGGAAGACCTAACGTTGGTAAATCCACCTTAGTTAATCGTCTTTGCCAAAGTAATGATGCAATAGTATTTGATAAACCTGGTGTTACAAGAGATAGAACTTATCAAAACGCTTCATGGGGAGGTAAGGAATTTCAAATAGTTGATACTGGGGGTTTAGTTTTTGATGATGATAGTGAATTTCTCCCAGAGATAAGGACACAAGTTTTCTTGGCTTTAGAAGAGGCTTCACTCGCATTACTGGTGGTAGATGGTAATCAAGGCATTACTGATGGTGATTTATCAATAGCAAAATGGTTAAGAAACTCAAGCTGCAAAACAATTGTTGCTGTTAATAAATGCGAATCGACTACTCTTGGAATATCCTTAGCTTCAGAGTTTTGGAAATTAGGATTGGGCGAACCTAACCCTGTTTCGGCTATTCATGGTTCAGGTACTGGAGATCTTTTAGATATCGTTATTGGCGAACTTCCTGAAAATAATATCCAGGATGATGAAGAAAAGATAATGATGTCAATAATTGGTAGGCCTAATGTTGGTAAATCAAGTTTGTTAAATTCAATCTGTGGAGAAGAAAGAGCAATAGTTAGTGATATTAGTGGTACGACAACTGATTCAATAGATACGCTTATTAAAAAAGGTGCTAATCATTGGAAAATTATTGATACTGCAGGGATTAGAAGAAAGAAAAATGTTAAATATGGCACTGAGTTCTTTGGTATTAATAGGGCTTTTAAATCTATAGAGAGAAGTGATGTTTGTGTTTTAGTTATAGATGCTATAGATGGAGTAACTGATCAAGACCAGAAGCTGGCTGGGCGCATAGAAGAACAAGGCAGAGCTTGTATAATTGTTGTTAATAAATGGGATCTTGTAGAAAAAAATAGTTCAACAATTTATCAAGTAGAAAGAGAACTTAGATCTAAACTCTATTTTTTACATTGGTCAAAAATGATTTTTATTTCTGCCCTAACTGGTCAAAGGGTTGATAATATTTTTGAGCATGCTCTTAATGCTGTAAATCAGCATAGAAGAAGAGTTACAACCTCTGTAGTTAATGAAGTGCTTAAAGAATCAATCAGTTGGAAAAGTCCTCCAACGAAGAGAAGCGGTAAGCAAGGTAGGCTTTATTACGGTACTCAAGTAAAGAACAAACCTCCCACTTTTACTCTTTTTGTAAATGACCCTAAATTATTCGGAATAACTTATAGAAGATATATTGAAAAACAAATTAGAGTAAATTTAGGCTTTGAAGGCACACCCCTCATTTTACTTTGGAGAGGAAAACAGCAAAGAGCTTTAAATAAAGAAGTAGAAAGGGAAAATATTGAGTTAATTCAAAAAGATTAATGAATTTACTAACCAAATTTTCTGTTGGTCAATACGTTTATGGCAATAGAAGTTGGCTTAGAATTATAGATAGTAGATTAAAAATAATTATTGTAATGATATTTTTAATCACTCCAATTTGGGCAGGTCCAATATGGAGATTGAGTTTAGTTGGTTTTTTACTATTAATTACTTTTTTAAGTTTATTGCCATCTAGAGTATGGTGGCGATCATTATTTTTCCTATCATGTTTATCGCTATTAATTGGATGTATATCAATACTTGCTTCTTCTGATATTCAATCTCTCGATGGTTACTTAAGAAATCCCAACGAGTTGCAAGTAGTACTGGAAAGCTATAAAGAATGGAATATTTTACAAATTCCTTCGCAAAAGATATGGTTTATAAATTTTGGTCCCTATAACTTATCAAGAAAAGCCTTTGAACTAGGAATAAAAACCTCCACTTTAATATTTACCGTTATTCATAGTGTAAATTTGATGCTTTTAACCACATTGCAAGAAGACATTGTATGGGGATTAAGTTGGTTTATGTATCCATTACGAAAGATTGGATTGCCAATTAGTAAGTGGTTTTTTCAGTTATTAATTGCATTACGTTTTATTCCTCTAGTGCAGGAAGAATTTCAAAATATAATTAAATCAGTGTCAGTTAGATCAATAAATTTTCGAAATTTAGGATTAAAGAAATCCTTTAATGTTTTTTTAATCTTAGTAGAAAGGTTATTTCAAAATATATTTCTGAGAATTGATCATGGCGCAGATTCATTACTCTCAAAGAAAAAAATTATTATAAAAACCAATAGACTTAGAACTCTTCATCCTTCGAAATCTTGCAATGTAATTGTTAATACATTGTCGATTTGTTTTATTTGCATAGCAATTTTTCTTAGAAAACTGTATGGTGCATTATAAATAATACAATATTTAAGTTTGAGTTCTGAGCGTTATTTAAACCATCCAACATTTGGGATGTTGTACCAAGTTTCTCCTGGAAATGATGGGAGAGATATTTATGCGACTTTATATGCTCAAAAAATGTTTTTTTTGGTAGAAGTTAGACAGAGGGAAGTTTTTTTTGAAGTTATACCTTATTTAGATGCCCGTAATCAGGCGGAATTAAACCTTCAAAAAGCTAGAAGAAAAGGCTCTGAAGAGCTGTCTAAATGGGAGAATTTATTTAAGCAAACATTCTTATAAAAGGTGAACCCTGAAAATTATTTAAAAATTAAAAATAAAATCCCATCAAATGTAAATATTCTTGCGGTAAGTAAAGGATTTAAAAGTCAAGAAATCAAGACTATTCAAAATATAGGTCAGAATGATTTTGGTGAAAGTAAATTTCAAGAGGCGTTTGAAAAACAATTAATCTTAAAAGACTTTAAACAATTAAATTGGCACTTTATTGGAAGAATACAAAGTAATAAAATAAGAAAGATAGTACAAAATTTTAAATACATTCATTCAGTAGATTCATTTGAAAAGTTGCAAAAGATTTCTAATATTTCACGTGAAGAGAAGAAAAATCCAGTAATAATGTTGCAGGTTAAGTTGAGTGATGACCCTTCAAAAGGAGGCTTTAATCCTGAATTTTTAATATTTAAATGGAGAGAAATTCAAAAGTTGCAAAATATTTCATTAATTGGTTTGATGACTATCAATCCTAAAGGACTTAGCTCTAAAGAAAATTCAGGATTGTTCAAAAAATGTCGTGCTCTCGCTGATTCACTGCAACTACCAGATTGTTCCATGGGGATGTCAGGTGATTGGAAGGAAGCTATTGACTCTGGATCAACTTGGTTAAGATTAGGATCATTGATTTTTGGAGGCAGATCCTAATTAGTTATTTTTTATAAAAATCTTATATATAAACTTGCAGTAAAGTTCAACTAACGTTATTTAAGTATAGGTAGTTTATTCATTTAAAAATGAATCTATTACTTAAGGTTCTTAAACCTTAGTAATCAATTTTAAGAGGATTTAAAAGGTGTCACTTATTTCTAGATTAAAGGCAGTAGTTGCAGGGGATGAGTATCTCGATGATGATTTTGATGAGTTAGATTATGCGTCAGAGGATGAATTAAATGATATTAATACTTTCAAACAAAATCCAAGGAATGCAAATGCTCTTGCGAATTCAAACCCATTCGATTTTATGAATAACAACAGATCATCAAAAGTGGTAGGTATGCCTGGAATTTCAAATTCATCCTCAGAAGTAAGCTTAATGGAACCAAGAAGTTTTGATGAGATGCCTCAAGCTATACAAGCATTAAGAGAGAGAAAAACCGTAATTCTTAATTTAACTATGATGGATCCTGACCAAGCTCAAAGAGCGGTTGATTTTATTGCTGGGGGTACATATGCAATTGATGGACATCAAGAGAGAGTCGGTGAAAGTATTTTTCTTTTTGCGCCAAGTTGTGTAAATGTAACTAGTTCTTCACCTGAAGAAGCTTCTCCTTCTTCTGTTCCGACAGAAAACACACCACAATATAGTTTGGGCAAAAATACTACTCCTGAACCAGCATGGGGTAATTCTAAATTAAGTGCTTATTCATGATTAATCTGTGACTGATAAAATTGCGATTATTGGTTTTGGAAATATTGCACGTGCTATAGTAAATCCTCTATTAGATAACAAATTAATTCTGCCAGAGAATGTTTTTTGTCTTGTAAATTCAGAAAAAAGTTTAGAAAATATAAAAAAAAATTATAAATATAATATAAACGTTTATAAATCAGGTTCTAAAGAGTCAAAAATAATTGCGGATTGTCAATATAAACTTCTTTCGATAAAACCCCAACAATTTAATGAGATAAGTGAGGCCTATCATATAAAAAACAAGGACAATTTAATAGTTTCAATTCTTGCGGGGGTTTCAATAAGTAGACTTACTCAAAAGTTCCCCAATCATAAATGTGTGAGGGTGGTTACAAATATTCCAATAACTATTGGAAAAGGTTTAACAGGAATTTCTTGGGGAGAAGAAATTACAGAAGATCAGAAAAAATTTACAAAAAAATTATTTGAAAATACTAGTAAAATTTATGAATTTACTGAAGATTACCTTGATATATTTTTAGCCTTAACTTCATCAGGGCCTGCAATTATTGCTTTAATTATAGAGGCATTAAGTGATGGAGGATTGAGCGGTGGATTATCAAAAATACTTTCAGAGGAACTCGTTATGGAAATGATAATAGGGACTACTAGTCTAATAAAAGAAAATAAACTAACTACTTCTGAGCTTAAAAATTTAGTAACTTCTCCAGGTGGAACAACTATTTCTGCTTTAAGAGTTTTAGAAAAAAAGAGTGTAAGGTCAGCATTAATTGAATCAATAGTTTCAGCCAGTAATAGAAGTAAAGAGTTTCGTTAGTTTATGAAATTACTTTTTAGGTTCATATAAACTTTCTCAAGTGAATTTATATTTTTAGTAATTGTATATCTCTCAAGTACGCGTTCTCTAGCTTTTCCACCAAGATCTTTTGTAAATGAAGGATGTTCCACAAGAATTGGGATTATAGTTTTCAATTGTGCAGCCACATTTTCTGTTGAAATCACTATTCCTGCTCCGTTATCTAAAACTTCACCATCAGCGCCGGCATCTGTGGCTACACATGCTGTACCAGTAGACATTGCCTCTAAAAGTGATAATGACAAACCCTCTACTAAACTTGGTAGGAAAAATACCTCTGCTATTTGCATTATCGCTACCCTAGTTTCTAAATCTAACTCTGCACCCCACCAAATTAATTTCTCATTACTAAGATTAGAAAAACTATTTTCAAGAGTGGGCTTCATTGGGCCATCACCAACAATAACTAATTTGCAATTATTGTTTTTTGTTTGGCGCCAAGAACGTAAAAGTGCCTCGATATTTTTCTCATTGGCAATCCTTCCCATATACAAGAAGATTCTTTCATTTCCAAGTTTGTTTTTAACCTGATTATATTTTTTATTTTTTTCGCAAAAAGGTTTCCAAATATTCTCATCAACGCCGTTTGGAATAATTATTTGTTTTTCTTTAGGTACGCCTAATTTCTCAAGAACATTTTTTTGAAGTTCAGAAAAAATGATTATTTTGTCAAACTTTGCTAAAGAGGGAGCATAAAGTTGATAAGTTAATTGTTGAGTACTAGCAGTTAAATTTCTATTTTTTTCATCAAATGGTGGGTGAAATGTTCCTATAAGTGGAACATTAATTTTATTGCAAAGCTCTGGAAGTCTAAAGTCTAAAGGAGATAAAGTTAGGCTTGCATGTACTATGTCAGGTTTTAATCTTTCCAACGATAGCCTTAGCTCTTTTTCTGCTCTAGGCGAGGGTATTGTGTAAACTTGAGACTTAATTAAATATGGGAGACTTACATCAGGATCATTTGCAAGAAATAATGGTTTTGATAAATTTGAATTAGAGGGATTGTCGAAATGAATAAAACTAATTTTATGTCCTCTGGCCTTTAATTCCTCAGTAGTTGAATTACCATAAGTTACATTTCCACAAAAAGGGGATTTTTTACCCAACCATGCAATATGAACCACACTAATTGAATTAACTATTTATAAAGTTAACAGCCAAAGTCTCCATAATCATAATTTTAAAATTTATTAATGGTTAATAAAAATGCTAATTGTATATTTCTCTCAAGATTTTTAATGAATATAAATCTTTCTCTAGTTGAGTAGAGATCCAAGTTTCAACAATAAATAATATTTTAAGCCAGACTTTTTTAGGTCCTAATAACTCTCCATTAGATTTTATTGGTAATTCGGGGAAAAGAAGTCTCTGCAATAGAGCAACTTCAGATGCATTCATTTTTAGATTACTTTGAGAATCTTCTATTGATGAAAACCCTTCACTTGGCAAATAATAACAACTCCATTCCCAATTTCCTAAAGGCGGAATAATAGGTGCTCCCGTTTTACAACAATGATGAATTGGTAAATTAATACCCCCGATAGCTAATAGATGAATTAAAGATTGAATACTCATTGAGAGCATTTTAATATCTTCTTCTTTAGACTCTTTATATAAATTAATCCTATCAAGATGTGCAAGAACGCAAGATAAATAGTTTTGTTGCTTGTCATTATTACCTACTAATAAAAATGTTAATTCAGTTATTGCTTGTGCGGCCGCAAGACATTCAATATTTTTTCCTAGACCAGAATAGCTTTTTAATATTTTAATTTGTCGTACAGATTTAAGATTACTTTTCCCGAAAATCTGCAGACTTAAATATGTTAATGGAGATGATGCAGCAAGACTACTTTTTGGACGCCTAGCCCCAGGTACCGCTAATCGAACAATCCCTTGCTCATCGGTAAGAATAGTAATTAATCTATCATTTTCGCCTAATGGAGAAGCTTTAATACAGAGACCTTCTAGCCTGCACTCACCAGTACCAGACATTTAAATAACTTTTACTTCTTGAAAAATCTCACTAAAATTAGAAGTTCCCACGCAACTAATTCCATTATCAAACAAATCAATAACTTGTGTCAGTTTTTTTATACCACCTACAACTTTGATTTGATTTTGGGAGCCTGTTATTTTTAGGATTTCATCCACATCGTTCAATGTAATAGTAGGACCTAATCCATCTCCGAGTTGGAAATTTTTTATTCCTAGTTCCAAACATATTTCTATAGCATTATACAAAACTTCTGCTTGTAGTTTTGATTTATTTATGATTATTGAAATTGGTAATCCAGATAACTTAACTTGCTCAATTTCAGCAGCGAAAGTTTCTAAATTTTTTTTGGATAAATTTATAAAGTTGGGGACATATTCAATTCCTTTTGCACCCTTATCTTTTGCGAAACAAACTAATTCTTCAATAAATGAAACTGGTAAATCTGCTAAAGGGTAAGAAATGAGTGCATTTATGTTTGCGTTGTACTTACCTAAACGGTTTTTAAAATCATCTAAATAATTCAGTGAAGTAGAAATATTCTTGATATTGTACTTTTTTATTAAATCGCAATTCATACAGAAATCTTCCCAGGTTAGATAGGGGTTAATAATAATCGCATGAATCTTATTGTTTAATTCATATTCAATATTGGGCATTTAAAAGTTATTTAGATTGAATCAGTCCATAACCTCCATGATTCCTCTTATATATGACTTGAAGTTCATTATTTTTCTTATTTCGAAAAACATAAAAATCATGATCAATTAGATCTAATTGTTTTCTTGCTTCTTCTGATGAAATTGGGTTCATTTTAAAGTATTTATTTTTTATAGATGGCTCAGGCAGACTTGCTTCCATGCCTTCTTTAAATAAAGCTTTATCTAAAAAGCTTGATTCCATACTTTCAATTGGTAAAGACTCTTTATTTTTAAATTGATTATTATGAATTGTTTTACTATTTCTCTCTTTGTATTTACGTAATTTTCTACAAAGTTTGTTTGAAACTAAATCAATGCTTGAGTATAGATTTTCAGTTTTTTCTTCAGCGCGTATTACAGTACCATTTGCAAAAATAGTAACTTCTGCAGTTTGGAAAGAGACTTTTGGGTTCTTTTCTATTGAAAGATGTATGTCTGCTTCTTTAACGATATCTTTATAGTGATGAGTTGCTTTTTCTATCTTTGCTTCAGTGTACTCTTTTAATGCTCCAGTGAGGTTAAGATTCTTTCCATGGATTAAAATTTTCATAACAAATCTAAAAATATTTACTTACTTTCTAAATCTACTTAAATATGGTTAATAGGACAGCAATAATTAAACAACCTGATAAAATTTCTTTTTTAAATGATGTTTATAAGTTACAAAAAGAATATCAAGAGGCATTGATTTTAGATAACTCTAACCCTGATTTTATTTGGATAGGGGAGCATCAACTCTGTTATACGTTAGGTAGAGGATCTAATTACGATAATTTACTATTTTCTCTACATAATGATAATTATGATGTTTTTAAGATTGATAGAGGTGGTGAGGTTACTTGTCATATGCCAGGACAATTAGTAATTTACTTGGTTCTAGATTTGAAAAATTTTAATAAAGATTTAAACTGGTATTTAAGAAAAATTGAACAAATTATTATAAAAATTCTTGGAACTTTTAATATAGATTCTAATTCTAGAAAGGGTTTTACTGGAGTTTGGATAGGAAATAAGAAAATTGCTTCAATTGGAATTGGGTGTAAAAGATGGATTACGATAAATGGATTTTCAATAAATATTAACTGCGAACTAGAAAACTTTAATAAAATTGTTCCTTGCGGAATAGAGGATTGTCTTATGGCAAATATGATTGATTACAACAAAAATTTAAATATTCAAGAAGTCAAGAGAATTGTTAAAAAAATCATTCAGGAAGAATTTAACTTTGATTTTGTATCAAAATAGAAATTAAAATTTCAAAATCAATTTAATATGGATGATTTAGCGTATTGGCCTTCAGTTAAACCTCTTTTTAAAAAGAATAAATTTGCTAAAAATAGAGATTTTATTGAGAACCTTAATCATATAGATCAAATTTGGGAAAATTTAAAAAATAAGTGTGGTGATACTTTAGCTGTTTGCGACTTAAGGGGTAAATATAAAGAAAAATTCTCTTATTCTGAGCTAGCTGATTTGATAACAAAAGTCTCTTTTTCTTTTGAAAATTATGGTTTAATAAAGGGGGATGTAGTTACTGTAATATCTGAAAATTCTCCAAGATGGCTATTAGCAGATCAAGGCTTAATGCGTTTAGGAGCTATAAATGCAGTGAGAGGTATTAATTCTCCTTCAGTAGAGTTAGATTATATTATTGAGCACTCTAATTCAGTAGGACTAATAGTTCAATCTAAGGAAATTTGGTTAAAGTTAAACAACAAAGAAGAATTAAAAAAAAGACTGAAATTTATAATCAATTTGGAAGATGAACAATTTGAAAGTTTAATAAGTTGGAGTCAATTTATAAGTGCAGAAGAAAAAGAAAATTCAAAAAATAATAATCCTGAAAAATTTAATCCAAAAATTGATGATGTTGCTACTATTCTTTACACCTCAGGTACAACAGGAAAACCCAAAGGTGTGCCCTTGACTCATGCAAATTTTTTACATCAAATAATTAATTTAGCCTATATAGCTGATCCAGAACCTGGAACTTCTGTCTTAAGCGTGTTACCTATCTGGCATTCTTATGAGAGGAGTGCTGAATACTTCTTTTTTTCATGTGGTTGTTCTCAGTACTATACAATTCCAAAATTTCTGAAAGATGATATTACACAAATAAAACCTGTTGTAATGGCCACTGTACCAAGACTATGGGAGGCAATACATGATGGTTTTTTTCAGGCGTTGAAAAAAATGCCTTCCAAGAAGCAAAAACTTATTAAGTTTTTGATAAGAAATAGTTCGGTTTTTAAAAGAAGTCTAAGAAAGATAAGAAATTTAGATATCAATCAAATAACTTTTAAATCAAAAATCCCCTTACTGGGTTCTGTTATTGGCCGATATCCTCTACATAAATTGTCGACTATTTTTTTATGGCCGAATATTCTTAGACAATTATGTGGAGAAAAACTGCAATTTCCTATTAACGGCGGAGGTGCGTTGCCAGAACATGTGGATCTTTTTTTTGAATCTTTAGGTGTAGATGTTTTGGTGGGATATGGACTGACAGAAACTAGTCCAGTATTAACTTGTAGAAGAAGAGAATTAAATGTTAGAGGATCATCTGGTCAGCCTTTAGCATTTACAGAAATCAAAATAGTGAATAATAATAAAAAGAAGATTCTGAAGTTCAGAGAAGTCGGAAAAATTCTTGTTAAGGGACCACAAGTAATGAAAGGTTATCTTAATAATGAATTAGCTACAAAAGATGTTTTATCCAAAGATGGTTGGTTTGATACTGGTGATTTAGGTTTTATAATTCCAAATGGTTCTCTTTTTATAACAGGAAGAGCCAAGGATACAATAGTGCTATCAAGTGGTGAAAATATAGAACCAAACCCGCTAGAGACTGAAATCCTTAGTTCTGAATTTATTAATCAGATCCAACTAGTAGGACAAGATAAGAAATGTTTAACAGCTCTTGTAGTACCTAATATCGAATTGGTTAAAAACAAGTTCTTGGAAGAAGACCTTTCAAAATTAAACCTGAATAATAATATTGGTACATTTTTTAAATCGCAAATTAATAATTTGCTTAAAAATCGATTAGGAGCAAGATCAGAAGAACAAATATTAGATTGTTATTTTGTTGATGCCTTTACTTTAGAAAATGGTTTGTTAACGCAAACTCTTAAACAAAAAAGAAAAGAAATAGAAAAAAAGTATTCATTACAAATAGAAAATATGTATGAAAACAAATTTAGTAAGAAAATTTGATTTGTTCTATCTATATTGAAAAGGTAATTTAATTTTTTATGGAAACAAAAAACTCAATATCTATAAAGCGTTCAATAGCTATTAAGGCTGTAGTTACACCAATTTGGAAGGAAGATGCTGAAAAAGAATTAAGTAAAGCAATTTCAAACATTGACCAGCAATTATCTCAACTAGAGCAGGAGGGCCAGCAAATAGTCAATAATATTAGATCCCAGTCGATTAATCCTTTAGATCCAAGGGTTCAAGAACAGGTTAGTCAGGTGCAACAACAAGTTGCAGCAAAACGAAATGAAATTGAAGAACAAAAGAGAAATCTACTTCAACAACAGAGTCAAGTTCGCGAATTAAAAATGGACGAAATTGTTGATCAAGGGCAAGTGGATAGTTTCTGTGATGTCACTGTAGGCGACAATCTTGTTGAAAAAATGCAAGTCTCGATTACTGTTAAAGATGGAGTTATTCAATCTATAGATAATAATTAAAGAAAAAAATTTAGTATTTTTGATAAAAAAAAGTTAATCTTAATTGAGAAAATTTTAAATTATATATCGGTTTCAATTATTACTTTCTTAAGTTTTAAGAGTTTTCACTGTGAACATGATTTCGTATAATTAGATCAAGAGTTAAAAGGGTTCTTAATCATAAAAACTTTTGAAAGTTTGGTAAAAATCCTTTGAAACTTATGCAATAACAATTTTCTTATGTCTCACGAAATATTCATGCCTGCCTTGAGTTCTACTATGACGGAGGGCAAGATTGTGGAATGGTTGAAAAATCCGGGAGATAAGGTTGAAAGAGGCGAATCTGTCTTGGTTGTTGAATCTGACAAGGCAGATATGGATGTTGAATCTTTTCAAGATGGATATCTTGCAGCAGTTTTAATGCCTGCCGGCAGTACTGCACCTGTTGGAGAAACTATTGGTCTCATTGTAGAAAATGAGGATGAGATAGCTTCTGTTCAAGAACTAAATAAAGGAAATCAAACCGAAGTCTCTACTTCAGACCAACTTGAATTGGTAAGCAATAAAACTGAAGAAAAACCAGTAGTCCAGACTGAAAATATCAAAAAAGAAGCACAAGAAGTCGTCTTAAATAGTGAAAAGCCAGTACCATCTTTTAATAGAGTGCAAATTAATGCCGCTACAAGTAATGTTTCTTCGAGGATAATTGCATCTCCAAGAGCTAAAAAATTAGCCTCTCAAATGGGTGTTGATTTAGCAAAGGTTCATGGATCTGGCCCCAACGGAAGGATTCAAGCTGATGATATTTTAAAAGCTAATGGCCAACCTGTCTCTATACCATGGATAGGAGAAGGTGGTTCTCCTGCAAGTATTTCTGGTTCAAATTTGGGAGTTGAAAGTAAACCAGAGACTTCAGGAAATAGTTTTGGTAATCCTGGAGAAACAGTTCAATTTAATACTCTCCAAAAAGCGGTAAATAAAAATATGGAATCTAGTTTAGATGTTCCATGTTTTAGAGTGGGTTACTCTATCAACACAGATAAATTAGATAATTTCTACAAAAAGGTAAAACAGAACGGAGTGACTATGACTGCCTTACTCGTAAAGGCAGTTGCAAAGACACTAAAGAAACATCCTCAAGTTAACTCAAGTTTTTCAGAAAATGGAATTTCTTATCCAGAAAATATAAATATTGCTGTTGCTGTCGCGATGGAAGATGGTGGACTAATAACTCCAGTATTAAAAGAACCATGCAATACTGATTTATTTGAATTATCTAGGGAATGGAAAGATCTCGTGAAAAGATCAAGATCAAAACAATTAGAACCTGATGAATACTCAACGGGAACATTTACCTTATCCAACCTTGGTATGTTTGGTGTTGATAGATTTGACGCAATACTACCCCCAGGGACCGGGGCGATCTTAGCGATAGCATCATCGAAACCAACTGTTGTCGCTAATAGTGATGGTTCAATATCTGTTCAAAAAATAATGCAAGTAAATCTAACAGCTGATCACAGAGTGATCTATGGAGCTGATTGTGCTTCATTCTTAAAAGAGTTGGCTTACCTAATTGAAAATGAGCCAGAGACACTTGTATCTTAAATTGAATTGATTTCTCAAATTTATAATGAAGAAAGAGATTATAAGCTTGAAGCATATGATTACTTACTTGATCCTTCATTAATTGCTAGTAAACCTTCTGCCGTAAGGCATGAATCAAGATTGATGATAGTTAGAGATAGTGATTTAGAAGAAGACTGCTTAACTAACAAATTTACCAAGAATCTTTTAGATGAATTTAGAGAAGGCGACCTTGTAGTTGTAAACAATACTAAAGTAATGAAGGCAAGGTTAAAGGTTGAATTAGCAAATAGGACATTAGTCGAATTATTAGTTTTAGAAAGGTCCCATGAATGTATTTGGTTATGTTTGGCAAAGCCAGCGAAAAAGTTAAAAATAAATAGGAAATTAAAATTAAAATCTCCTTCCTCACAAGATATTAATTTGATGGTTGATGGGGTTGATGAAGAAACTGGAGGCAGATTTATTAAATTTCCGGAAAATATAATTGATCTCAATTCAATGAACGATCTTCTTGATAAATACGGGGAAATCCCTCTCCCTCCTTATATAAAAAATTCCGAAGAAGAATCTTTTCATGAGAACAGTTATCAAACTGAGTATGCAACTAATCCAGGGGCAGTTGCCGCGCCAACTGCTGGTTTACACTTAAGCAAAAGTCTTATTTCCAAGCTAAAAAAAAAAGGAGTAATTATCTTACCGATAACTTTGCACGTGGGTTATGGAACATTCAAACCAATTGATCAAGAAGATTTAAGTAACTTAAAACTTCATAAAGAATGGGTAAGCGTTAATAAGGAAGTAGTGGAGAAAATAAAAAGAATAAAGAAAACAGATAGAAGAATAATTGCTATTGGGACAACTAGCGTAAGAGCTCTTGAAAGTTGTTTTTCTCATGAAATGAATGACTTTATTCCCATATCAAAGTACGTGGATTTAGTAATTAAGCCAGGTTATAAATTTAAGGTAGTTGATGGATTATTAACTAATTTTCATCTTCCTAAAAGTTCATTATTACTATTAGTAAGTGCAATGATTGGTAGAGAAAGATTATTAGATTTGTATAAAAAAGCCATAAAAGAAAAATTTAGATTTTTCTCTTATGGCGATGCTATGTATATTTCACCGGATTCATTACTGGAGAAAAAATAGATTTAGGCTTTGACTGGTTCTTGAATGATTCCGCTTGGAACTTCAGTAAACATAATTGATGATAAATATCTCTCTGCTAAATCAGGTAGAACAACTACGATTGTTTTCCCCGCATATGCATCTTGCTCAGCTAATCTAACTGCAGCAGCAGCAGCAGCTCCACAAGATATTCCAACTAATAGACCTTCTTCTTTTGCTAATCTAAGAGCCATCTCAATCGACTCGTCATTTGTTACCTGTTCAACTTTATCAACGATTGACAAGTCAAGATTCTTAGGAATAAATCCTGCTCCAATTCCTTGAATTTTATGTGGTCCAGATTTAACCTCTTCTCCATTCATTGTCTGTGTAATAACAGGACTGTGTGAGGGTTCTACAGCTACAGAAGTAATATTTTTGCCCTTCTCTTGCTTAATGTATCTTGAAACTCCTGTAATTGTGCCGCCAGTTCCAACCCCTGCAACTAAAACATCAATTTCACCATCGCAATCATCCCAGATTTCTGGTCCAGTAGTTTTGAAATGAATTTCAGGGTTTGCTGGATTATCAAATTGACCTGGCATGAAATATTGAGAAGGATTACTTTCTGCAATTTCTTTAGCCTTAGCTATTGCTCCAGGCATACCTTTAGATGCCTCTGTTAAAACAATTTCAGCACCCAACACTGCCATAACCCTTCTTCTTTCAATTGACATGGATTCTGGCATTGTAAGGATGAGTTTATAACCTCTTGCTGAAGCAGTAAAAGCTAGAGCAATCCCTGTATTTCCAGATGTTGGCTCAACAATAGTTTTGTCTTTTGTAAGCTTCCCACTTTTCTCTGCATCCCAGATCATGTTTGCGCCAATCCTACATTTGACACTATAAGCAGGGTTTCTACCTTCAATTTTTGCAAGAACTGTAGCTTTCGCGTTTTTAGTAACTGATTTTAATTTTACTAATGGAGTGTTTCCAATAGAAAAACTGTTGTCCTCATAAATTTTTGCCATTTATATTTTGAGAAAATATATTTTAATACTAACTATTATTCAGAAAAAGAGTATATAAGTTTCTATACGGTAAATACTAGGAATTTAGAAATTATTTAGTGCTTCAGAAAATTTTTTCCATAATTGATCATGCTCTTCTAATCCAACTGATACTCTAATAAGGTGCGGAGGTATACCAAAACTTTCAGCCCAATCCAACTCGTCATAATGAGCTAGTAAAACATAAGGACAAACTAGAGTAAATTTTGTACCTAAACTAGGACCTTTAGATACTTGCAGAGAGTCATAAAATTTTTTAGCTTTGTTCAATCCTCCATTTAATTCAAACGATAATAAGCAGCCGTATCCTCCATCAGAAATAAGTAAAGAATTAAAATTTGGACAATTTTCAGGATGGAAAATATTTTTAATCTCGCGATGGGTCTCTAATCTTTTTTTTAATTCTAAACATGCTTTATTTTGTTCAAAAACTCTTTGATTTACATCTCTACTAACTTTTTCTAGATAAACTATATCTCCATCGGAAAGTATTGGAAGATTAATCTCGTTTAAGGCATTTCTAAATTGATCAATCCATTTGCTTTTTGGATTTAGTATTAGTGATCCTGCAAGAATATCACCACTACCTGAAAAAATTTTTGTAAGTGAAGTAAAAACTATATCTGCATGTTCTAGGGAATTTATATTTAAATTCGAACCAATTGTATCGTCAACAATTAAGGGAATATTTAACTTTTTTGCTATTTTTGAAATTTTTTTAATGTTTACACATTTGAGCATTGGATTACTTGGTAGTTCAATAATTAATGCTGATGGATTTATTCTTTTGATTTCTAATTCAATATCCGCGCAATTTTCTTCTGTAATTAACTGGGCTCCATGAAAGATATTCATTGGTAATTTAAGTACATCTACATATGGAAAACCAATTTGGAGTGTTGGTTTAGCTGGAAATAATTTATAAATGATTTCTAATGATGTATGCAATGCAGACATTCCAGATGAAGTTAAGTGAATATCATTAGAGTTAATTTGTGTAGATTTAGAAATTCTATTTTTTATTCTTTGAGAACATTCATTTACGTAAGATTTTGGAGGGCAATCTTCAAGACCTAGTTCTATAGCAGCAACTCTTGAAGATATACCAAGACCAGTATGTTGCCAAAAATATTTTGCATAAATACTTCCTTCTTTTTCAGTTATTAAGAAAGCTAAATTATCTCTTTTTTTTATTAATGAGAATTTTTCACAAGTATTTCTATCAATGTATTTTTTAGCTTTAAAAGCTATGCTTTCATTCGGATATGGCCAAATACTTTTATTGTTGTAGTAATTTTCCTTTTTTACTTTTTCGCATAATCTTTTCACTATGGGGTTTAGCCCGAACCGTGGGTAAATGGACTTCAATAATTTCATACATTCTTGATTTTTTTCCTCGTAATTTATTACATCATTCCAAGTTGGTAATGCTACAGAAACGGCATGAATACTATCAGGAATTGCATATCCCAACTCTAAATTTTTCCATATAGGGTTTTTAAGTAAATCTCTCAATTTTCAGAATTTGTTCAAAGCAAATAAAATGTCCGAGATTAAATCGTCTGTATCTTCACATCCAATTGATAATCTGACAAGAGAATCATCTATCCCTAGTAGATTTTTTGTCTTTTCATCAACAGAAGCATGAGTCATTGTTGCGGGGTGACAAATTAAACTTTCAACTCCTCCAAGGCTTTCTGCTAGCGAGAAATATTTGAGAGATTTGCAAAATTTAAAAGTATCCTCTTTATTTAAATTTAATTTTAGGGTGATCATCGAACCTCCAGATTTCATTTGCGATTTTGCTAATTTAAATTGCGGATGTCTTTGATTAAAAGGGTAAATTACTTTACTAATTATTTTTTTATGATTCTCTAATTCTTCAGAAATAAATTCTGCACTTTGAGTTTGTTGTTCGATTCTTAGAGGAAGAGTTTTTACTCCTCTGGTAATTAGCCAACTATCAAAAGGAGATGGTTGAAGCCCGAGAGCTTTTTGAGAGAAAAGCATCTTACTATTCCATACCTCATTATTTGTCAGTACTGCTCCACCAAGTGCGTCACTATGTCCATTAATGAATTTTGTTGTGCTTACAAGCGATAGTGTTGCACCAAGGTCCAATGGTTTTTGAATAAGTGCTGTAGAAAAGGTGTTGTCTACAACTACTGCTATTTGGAGTTTATTCGCTTCATCACAAATCGCCTTAATATCAAGTACTTTCAAAAGTGGATTAGTTGGACTTTCTAGCCATATCAAGGTTGGCTCGAAGTTTGCAATCTTTTTGATGTTATTTTTGTTTGTAAAATCTGTGTATAAAACTTCTAGTCCAAATTTCTTGAAAATTTTTTCGAACATC
This sequence comes from Prochlorococcus sp. AG-412-J13, assembly GCA_003214815.1. Lineage (GTDB taxonomy): Bacteria > Cyanobacteriota > Cyanobacteriia > PCC-6307 > Cyanobiaceae > Prochlorococcus_A. Next base: position 20,756 of record QCLE01000002.1, read on the forward strand.
CTCACTGTACAACCATAGAGATTTGACTCGCAGAGTATCTTGTCGCCTGATTTTAGTGTTGATGTAATTGCAGTTACCGCGCTAATTCCTGATCCAAAAACTGTACAATATTTAGAATCTTCTATTGATTTAAGTATATTTTCTAGAATTCTAAAGTTTGGATTGCCTGATCTGGTGTAGTCGAAATTATCTTTATTTCCATGTTTGAAAGTAGATGTAGAAAAAATAGGAGGCATAACGCATCCAGTGTCTTTTGCAAAAGTTTCTCCATGGTGAATAGATAGGGTCTTAACACCAGGTCTTTTAATATTATTTTTCTTATTTCCCATTATTTTTAAAAATAAGAATTAAGTAAAATCTCTCATTTAAAAAATGAGAGATTTAGTAATCCAAAGAAAAGTTTTATTAAACTTTTCTTGAATAATATTCAACAACTAGTAGTTCGTTTATTTCAAGAGCAACCCACTCTCTATCGCATTTACCATTTATTTTACCAGTTAATTTGGGTTTGTCTAAATCAAGATGTGGGGGGACATTTGCTAATCCAGGGAATTCTATATTGCCTTCTACAAGTTTTTTGCTTGCTTTGTTTTCTTTAATTCCGATTACATCTCCAGATTTGCATTGATAACCAGCAATATCAAGAACCTTTCCATTAACAGTTACATGGCCATGATTTACTAATTGTCTTGAGCCTGGAATGGTACCTCCAAAACCTAATCTAAAACAAACATTATCTAGCCTGTTTTCTAAAAGTCTTAGTAGGTTAGTTCCTGTAGATCCTTCTTGAGCTCTGGCTTTTTTTACATAACGTACTAGTTGTTTTTCAGAAACACCATAATTAAACCTAAGTTTCTGCTTTTCTTCTAGACGAATTGCATATTCTGATCGCTTGCGACGGGCTTGGCCGTGCTGACCTGGAGGATTAGACTTCTTTGAAGCTTTCCTGGTGAGACCTGGTAGTTCTCCCAAGCGACGCGTAACCCTTAATCTAGGGCCGCGGTATCTTGACATAATTTTAAATTAAATAGAAAATTGCAATAAATTGAATAATTGATTAAATTCAATTAAACTAAATTACTACTGACATACTATTTTACATCATTAAAGTGTTCAAAACTATTAATAAATCAATTACTTCTATACTTCTTTTTTTGATTTCGTTCTATCAAAAGTGGTTTTCTCCTTTTTTTGGACCAAGATGTAGATTTATTCCAAGTTGCAGCTCTTATGGATACGTGGCAATTAGTAGACATGGTCCTTGGAAGGGAGGGTGGTTAACTTTAAGAAGATTAAGTAGATGTCATCCTTTAACTCCCTGTGGATGCGACCCAGTGCCTGATTAAATGAATGAAAATATTTATTTTTGTTAGGCAGGGATGTTGCCTTTGTGATTCATTAAAAAACAAACTGGCAAAAATAAATCTCAATGAGTTATTTCCAAATCTAGAGGAGCTAAAAGAAATTGATATTGATAGGGTCGATTTATATAAAAATAAATATAAAAAATATGATTATGAAGTACCTGTTATTGCTGTTGAAGGAATTAGGTCCAAGGAAATTATAGAATTGCCACGTATTTCTCCAAGATTAAAAGATGATCAATTAAAGAATTGGTTTCAAAAAAATATTAATACCATTCTGAAGAAATAATTTTTTTAAATGAGATCTATAAAATTACATAAACTTTTAGATTTGGTAGGAATTATTCCTTCATTAGATTTCATCGATCATGAAATCAATAATATTTCTTTTAACTCGAAAGAAGTACAAAAAGGAACTTTATTTTTAGGTATGCCTGGTTTAAATGTTGATGGAGGAAAATATTGTATTGAGGCAATTGAAAATGGTGCAGAGGCTGCCATTATTGGGACTGCTGCAAAACAGAAAATTGGCTCTATTGATCGAGAAAGGATTTTGGTTATAGAGGATAATTTAGATTATATTTTTGGTCAAATAGTCGCTGAGTTTTGGAATAGGCCTTCAAGAAAACTTAAACTTATTGGTGTTACGGGTACAAATGGAAAAACGACAATTACTTTTTTACTGGAATATCTTTTAAAAAGATTAGGTAAAAAGACTGCATTATTTGGGACCTTGTTCAATAGATGGCCTGGCTTCTCTGAAGTGGCTTCTCATACAACTGATTTCGCTGATAAACTTCAAAAGAAATTAAATGCTGCTGTTGAGGCAGAATCTGAATTCGCGATATTAGAGGTAAGTTCTCATTCTATTGCTCAAAACAGGATATCAGGCTGCGAATTTGAGGCGGCTATTTTTACTAATTTAACTCAAGATCATCTTGATTATCACTCCGATATGGAATCTTATTTTCAAACAAAAAGAAAATTATTTTTCCCACCTTACTTAATAGAAAAGGATGGGATTTCTGTATTAAATCATGATGACCCTTGGATTTCTAAATTATCATCTGATCTTGAAAAAGAATCTTCATTAGTCTCGACAAAGATTACTGCCAGTGAATTCGAAAATGATGATTTTTTTTTCGTAACAGATAAAAAATTTAATGAAAGTGGCTCCACCTGTATTTTTCATACACCTAAGGAAAAAATTAAACTTTTTGTTCCACTTGTTGGTGAATTTAATTTAATGAATGCGATTCAAGCAATAACAATTTTATATAAACTTAATTTCTCTTTGAAAGATTTATCAAAGTTAATACAATCTTTCCCTGGTGCTCCTGGGAGAATGGAGAAAATAGAAATTGATAATGATTATTTTTCAAGATCACTTCCAACAGTAATTATTGATTATGCACACACGCCTGATGGATTAAAAAAAGTTTTGCAATCAATTAAAAAACTTTGTAAAGGGAAACTCATTACTGTTTTTGGTTGTGGAGGAGATCGAGATCGTAGTAAAAGGCCTTTAATGGGATCAATAGCTGAAGAGTTTTCTGATCACTTGTTTATAACTTCAGATAATCCAAGATCAGAAGAACCGAAAAGGATAGTAAATGATATTTTGATGGGTATAGAAAAAAGAGAAAAAATAACAATTGATATTGATAGATTTAAAGCAATAAATGAATCTATCAAATTTGCTAATAAAGAAGATATTGTTTTAATTGCAGGAAAAGGACATGAAGACTATCAAATTCTCAATGATAAAGTGATTGATTTTGATGATAGAAAAATAGCTCAAAAATTATTACAAGAAAAAAGTAAATCTAAATAAAATTTTCTAATCAAATTAGAAAGATCTTTACGCAAACCACAAGAATACTTTCTTAGAATCGAGTAAGTAATTTTTAATAAAATGAAAGGGTTAGCCTTAATCGTAGGCGCAGGAGGAATTGGAACGCAAATAGCTAAAGATTTGATTGAAAGTGAAAAAGACTTAGATGTTGTTTTATGTGGAAGAAAAAGCGAATTAAATTCTTTTTGGGAATTAGATATAGAGAATTCTCATTCACTTTTGCAGTTGAAAAATAAAATAGCAAATCATCCTTCGAAATTAAGACTAGTCATTAACGCCACAGGAAGACTTCATAGTGATTCTCTTCAGCCAGAAAAAAGATTACAACATCTTGATAAAAAAAATATGATGGAAAGTTTTTCAATAAATGCCTTTTCTCCTATTTTATTAGCTAAAACTATTGAAGAATTTATACCAAAAGATATTGATTTTAATTTTGCAAGTATAAGTGCAAGAGTGGGAAGCATTGGAGATAATCAAACTGGAGGTTGGTATTCATATAGAGCTGCAAAATCTGCCCAAAATCAGTTTTTTAAATCTTTAAGTATTGAATGGGCTAGACGTTTCCCAAATGCTACTATTACATTGCTTCATCCAGGAACAGTAGATACTGATTTATCTAGACCTTTTCATAAATTTGTTCCAGAACATAAATTATTTAGTAAAGAAAAATCATCCCAATTTTTGATCAATATTATTAAAAATCAAACTCCAGCATCTACTGGAAAATTTATTGCATGGGACAGCTCGGAGATACCTTGGTAAACGAAATTTTTTCTTTATATCAATAGATCTTTAAGTCAATAGTTTTTTTATTTCTTTAGAAAGTAAATCAAGCTCAGCTTCTGTTGTCATTTGATGTACGCATGCTCTAAACCATTTTGGATCTTCTAAAACTCTAATCCAGATTTTTTTTTCTCCAAGTTTCCTAACAAATTTTTCCTTATCTTCGATATTTTTAATATTAAAACTAACTATCCCATTTAAGTATTTTTTTTCTAAAACTAATTCAATGCCTTTTAATTGATTTAATTCATCCCAAAGTTTCTCACTTAATCTTTTTATATGTTTTCTTTTTTCTTTTTCATTGCAGTCTTTATCTAAAAGATCTAAAGAATTACGCAGCCCTGCAAGTAAAGGAATACAAGAGGTAGCTACTTCAAACTTCCTTGCATCATCATGAAAAAGATTATCTGAAGGTTCATAGATACCTTGTTCTTTTTTTAATGATTTCCAACCAATTATTGTTGGATCTGTTTCATGAATAAATCTATCTGAGACATAAATGGCTCCAAGTCCTTCTGGACCACAGGCCCATTTATGAGAAGTTATTGAATATAAATCGGAAAAAAAAACTTCTTCTTCAATTTTTATGTGCCCAAAGGTTTGAGCACCATCAACAAGTAGATAAGAGTTTTCTCGAATATTTTTTAATTCGATGGAAATTTGTTTTAAAGGGATTTTATATCCAAAGTTCCATAAAATATGAGAAATAATCAGGATCTTAGTCTTACTATTTAGATTTTTTAAAATCTCTAAAATTATATTTTCGTCGTTTAGAGTTTTAATTTTTTGGATTGGCAAGATTTTCAATATTAATTTATTTCTTTTGCAAAATTCTCGACTTGCAGCCACTACTCCAGGATGTTCACAGTCACTGATTAACAACTCTTCTCCCTCATCTACTTTTATTCCCCAAAAGGGCAAAATCATACCGGAAGAGATATTTTCGGTTAAAGCTAAATTCTTTGAATTGACTCCTAATTTTTGTGCAATGATTCTTTTTGTGGTCAATATTTCTTTGTAAATAAAAGGCCACATATCATTAGTAAATGGTCCTAAATCTTGGATAATTTCCCAAGTTTTAAATATTGCTTCTAGAGAAGATTCTGGTAATGGTCCTTGACCACCATAGTTGAAATAATACTTATTTTTTAATGCTGGTATTTGATCTCTTAGATTATTTCTCATGGAAATTTAAATTATATTTCTAAACTCTTGAATTTTTTTTAAATATTACCTACTAAAGTTACTGTTCTAAATTCAATATCCTCAATTACTTTCCAAGGTTCAGAACTCCTTTCTGCAAATTCTAAATTTTTAAAACCAAGTTCTTTAAAATCACTTATAAACTCTGGCTCATACCAAGCTCCACTAATACATCCTGTCCATAGATCATGATCATTTTGCAATTTTAAAGGAACTTTTTTGTTAGAGACAATATCGCTTATAGCAATTCTTCCATTATCGTCTAAAACTCTTCTTATATTTCTTAGAAGTTTATTTCTAGATTCTGGACTTACCAAGTTTAAAACGCAATTACTTAAAATAATATCAACTGATTTGTCTGCGATTAATGGATTTAAATCTTTATCTAATTCATCAAGTTTTTCAATTGACCCTTCAAGAAATTCTGTATTGTTGAAACCTATATTTTTTGTAACTTCTTTAGAGGCTGATCTAGATAAAGAAAGCATGTCAGGATTCTGATCAACTCCAATAACTTTCCCTTCTTTCCCAACAATTTGGGCACAAATAAAAGCATTTTTGCCGCTACCACTTCCAAGGTCTAAGACAATATCATTTTTTTGAACATATTTTGTTGGCTCACCACATCCATAGTCTCTTTCTATAACCTCTTTAGGAATCGCTTCAAGTAAAACGGGATTAAACCCAACTGGTGTACAAAGACAATTTTCTTTTTCTAGTGCGGCTGACCCATATCTTTCTTGAATCGCATCTTTATGATCGAATTGATTAGGAGCTTTATTCGAGGTGTTTGTATTACAGCAACTTTCAGACATATTTTTCAAAGGGCTATAAATAAATATAGCCAAAAAAAAGCCCCTGAAAAAGGGGCATGTTCTTTATAAGTTAAATTATTTAGTGTAAATTACACCTCTGTAATTTAATTTTGCTTTTTCATTACTTGAAGAAGCGTCATCCATTCTATTGGTGTATACGTTTCTTCTGTAGGTAAGTTCAATAAATTGCTTTTTAGCAACTTCTTTGTTTTGAACGTAGTTTTTACCTCTGTAAGTTAAAGTAGTCATGTTTCGATGTGACAAGACGGCCATCCCCCGTTCCATGGTATGACTCGAACTGCGCCCTCAAATGAGGGTGAACGAAAAGTAGCTATTGCTACAAAATTATTATAAGCGTATTTCTCTAGTGATGTCTAGCTTTTACAAGTAGTAACGAAGACTTAATGTTTTTTTAATCATTATCTTAGGTAAATTTTTTTATAAATCGTCTCTAAAAAGGATTATGTTTATATTAGGTTTAATCTTCATGTAACTATTTTTTTTTATGACAGGTTTTTTATATTTCTTGGGAAATACTTTAAGGTGGCCAGTTCTAAAGCCAAAAGAATTTTTTTCCCTACATGCGTATTTTTCAATTATTTATTTGATAACTTTTACTTTAAGTAAATATGATGTAAGCCAATCAAATTTAGTTTTTACTCTAGGAATTCTTGCACCTCTTTTAATCGCTATTGGCCAAGGACTTCCAATTGATTGCCTTGATATGGAATCATCTTTGTTGAAGGAATTAAAAACTAAGTAATATATTTTTTCAGTTAAAAATTTTTATAAAACCTGGACAACTTCGCTTATTTCAGGAATCATTTCTTTTAACTTTCTTTCAATACCCATTTTTAGAGTCATAGTACTACTTGGGCAACTACCACACGCCCCTTGAAGTCTGACTTTGACAATTGGACCATCTATTTCTGCAATTTCTACATTACCTCCATCAGATATTAAAAAAGGTCTAAGCTCGTCAAGGACTTTTTCTACATTTTCATTTGTCAGCGAAAGTGTTTCAGTACTCATAATTTTGAATTAACTTTATAATAAGCCTAGAAAGAAATTTGATTAATTGCAAAAAAGATAATTTTCTGTTGTGACTTCATTTAAAAATCCTACTAATGACAATAGCTACTTTGATGCAGTTTTAGTAGGAGCAGGGATAATGAGCAGTACTCTAGCTCTCCTGATTTCAGAAGTTTTACCAGATATAAAATTTCTTATTATAGAAAAATTAAATGCTCCAGGGAGTGAAAGTACTGGCGCTTTTAATAATGCAGGTACAGGACATGCGGCTAATTGCGAATTAAACTATACCCCTTTAGATGAAAAAGGAAATATAAAAATAGATAAAGCGCTCTCAATAAATCGTTCTTTTGAAAGATCCATGTCTTTATGGGCCTCATTGTATGAAGCAGGGAAAATTGATATTAAAAAGTTTTTAAAATTTATTCCTCATATTAGCTTTGTGTCTGGTCAGGATAATATTTATTTTTTAAAAAAAAGATTTCAGAAAATGATCGAAAATCCTGAATTTATAGATATGGAATTTTCTACATCTTTTGATGAAATTTCATCATGGGCTCCTCTAATAACAAAAGATAGGAATCCATTTACTAAAATTGCTGCTACTAGAATAGGTAGAGGAACAGATATTAATTTTGAGGCTCTCACAAAAGAGTATTTGTCATTAGTTTCTTTAAATAATAATGTTGAAATTAGATACAAAACAGAATTAGTAGATTTAAAGAAAATTGATAATAAAAAATGGGAACTAGAAATTAGTTCAGAAGGTAGAAAAACTTCAGTTAGAACTGGCTATGTTTTTCTTGGTGCGGGTGGAAAAACAATTAATTATTTGCAAAAATCAAAAATTCCAGAAGCAAAGAGTTATGGTGGATTTCCTGTGAGTGGGAAATGGCTTATTTGCGAGGAAAAAGATCTAACAGAAAAACATAACTCAAAAGTTTATGGTAAGGCTGATATTGGATCGCCACCAATGTCTGTGCCTCATTTAGATACTAGATGGATTGATAATAAAAAACTTCTTTTATATGGACCTTTTGCCGGATTTACAACAAAATTTCTAAAGAAAAGTTCATATTTTGACTTATTTAGTTCAATTAAAAAGAATAATATTTTTTCTATTTTAGACGTTGGTTTCAAGAACAACGATTTAATTAATTACCTAATATCACAATCATTAAAGAACCATAACTCAAGAGTTGAAAATTTAAAGAATATGATGCCATCAGCTAATCCCTCTGATTGGTATTTAAAGAATGCTGGTCAAAGAGTCCAAATAATTAAAAAAACTGAAGGTGGTGGTTCTTTGAAATTCGGAACGGAGATTGTGAATTCATCTGATGGATCATTATCTGCTTTGTTAGGAGCATCTCCGGGAGCAAGTACTGCGGTTTCAATTATGGTTGAGGTTCTAGAAAAATCTGTTTTATTTTTAAACGACAAGCATAATCTTCAGAAAAAAATAAATGACTTAATTTATCCAGAACTATCTGACTCTGAAAATAACAGTGCCTTCATAAAAGACATCAAAAAAAGAAATAATTCCATTTTTGGTTTCCATCCATAATTCTAATTAGCTAATATTAATCAAGATGTAATAAGAGGAGAATTTTTCTTTCTATATGACTGATATATCGGTTTCAAAAATTAGAAATTTCTGCATAATCGCTCATATTGACCATGGTAAATCTACCCTTGCGGATAGGTTGCTTCAAGATACTGGTACTGTGCAGCAAAGGGATATGCAAGAACAATTTTTGGACAGTATGGATCTTGAAAGAGAAAGAGGAATTACTATCAAGTTACAGGCCGCTAGGATGAAATATAAAGCTGACGATTCTCAAGAATATGTTTTGAACTTAATTGATACACCAGGGCATGTTGATTTCTCTTATGAGGTTAGTAGATCTCTTCAGGCTTGTGAAGGCGCTTTACTCGTTGTTGATGCAAGTCAAGGAGTAGAAGCTCAAACCTTAGCTAATGTTTATCTTGCCTTAGAAAATAATCTTGAAATAATTCCTGTTTTAAATAAAGTTGATTTACCAGGTGCTGATGCTGAAAAAATAAAACAAGAAATCGAGGAAATTATTGGACTTGATACATCTAATGCAATAAATTGTTCAGCAAAAACTGGAGTTGGTATTAAAGATATTTTGGAAGCAATTGTAAGAAGAGTACCTCCTCCTCAAGATGAAATCAAACTTCCTACAAAGGCACTCATTTTTGATTCTTATTACGATCCCTATAGAGGAGTTATTGTTTATTTCAGGGTGATATCTGGGGCTCTTAATAAAAGAGAAAAGATATTATTAATGGCGAGTAAAAAAAATTATGAACTGGATGAGATAGGAATAATGGCACCTGATCAGCAGCAAGTTGATGAATTACATGCAGGAGAAGTTGGTTATTTAGCTGCTTCTATAAAATCAGTTGCTGATGCGAGAGTGGGAGATACGATTACTCTATTAAATTCACCTGCAAATCATCCTTTGCCTGGTTATAAGACAGCAAATCCTATGGTTTTTTGTGGCTTATTCCCTACTGATGCTGATCAATTTCCAGATTTAAGAGTATCTCTTGAAAAATTACAATTATCTGATGCAGCTTTAAAATATGAGCCCGAAACCAGTAGCGCAATGGGCTTCGGATTTAGGTGCGGATTCCTAGGACTTCTTCATATGGAGATTGTTCAAGAAAGATTAGAAAGAGAATATGATTTAGATCTAATCGTTACTGCACCATCAGTTATCTATAAAGTTAATTTAAATCAGCAGGAACACATCTTTATTGATAATCCCTCTACAATTCCTGATCCACAACTTAGAGAATCAATAGAAGAGCCTTATGTGAAAATGGAAATTTATGCTCCCAATGAATTTAATGGAACATTAATGGGTTTATGTCAGGAAAGAAGGGGAATATTTATAGATATGAGATACATAACTACAGATCGAGTCACTTTGATTTATGAAATTCCATTAGCAGAAGTAGTTACAGATTTCTTTGATCAAATGAAAAGTAGGACCCAAGGTTATGCATCAATGGAATATCATTTGATTGGTTATAGAAAGAATGATCTTGTTAGATTAGATGTTCTAATAAATTCAGAAAGAGCAGATCCATTAACTTCTATTGTACATAAAGATAAGGCTTATGGAATTGGCAGAAGTTTAGTTGAAAAATTAAAAGAACTTATTCCAAAACAACAATTTAAAATACCTATTCAAGCATCAATCGGTAGCAGGATTATTGCAAGTGAAAGTATAAGTGCTTTACGAAAAGATGTTTTATCTAAATGTTATGGAGGAGATATTTCTAGGAAAAAGAAACTTTTAAAGAAACAAGCCAAAGGTAAAAAGAGGATGAAGGCAATGGGTAAAGTTGAAGTCCCTCAAGAAGCTTTTATGGCAGTCCTAAAATTAAACCAGTAATTTTTTAAATTTAAAATTAATAGCTATTTTTTTTTAAAGAATTGGGTATATTTCAGTCATATCTGTAAAAAAGATTTTGGACATTAACTCATTTAGTCGCGTCGGCGCAAATATCAGAAAAGCTGGATTTATAATTGTACTTTTTTATCTTCTTGTTGTTTTAATAATGAAATTTTTAGAGGCCAATAATTTTTTTGGTTATTCATTTTCAATTTTAAGCAATGATATCTTTGCTCCTCCTTCGCTTAATCATTTCTGTGGCACAGATAGATTAGGAAGAGATGTTTGCTTAAGAACTTTGCAAGGATCATCTTTAGCCATAGAAGTTGTTTTCTTAGCTATTCTTTTTTCATTAAGTTTGGGTTTACCATTAGGATTATTGAGTGGATATTTTGGTGGTTTTTTTGATAAATGCTTATCACTAATAATGGATACTATTTTTTCAATACCTGTAATTTTGCTTTCAGTTGTTGTGGCTTTTGTCTTGGGTAAGGGTATCCTTAACGCAGCTTTGGCATTGTGTATTGTTTACTCGCCTCAATATTTTAGATTAATCAGAAATCAGACAATATTGGTTAAATCCGAAACTTATGTTGAGGCAGCTCAAGTTTCAGGAGCTGGTGTTAAAACAATTATTTTTAAATATATTCTCCCAAATGTAATTACACCTTTGCCTATTCTGCTTACCTTAAATGCTGCGGATGCTGTTTTGGTATTAGGAAGTTTAGGATTTTTAGGTCTTGGTGTTCCTGCAGATGTCCCAGAATGGGGAAGTGATTTAAATCTTGCTCTTGCCGCTTTACCTACAGGTATATGGTGGACGGCTTTGTTCCCAGGTTTGGCAATGTTTTTTTTAGTTTTAGGTCTTTCTTTTATAGGAGAGGATCTTGAAGAAATTTTTGATAGTCAAAATTCTGAATAAATTTAGTTATCAGTAATAGGATCGAGCTCTCCTTGATCATTCAACTTTGGATATTCTTTAGCTGATTTTTTATACATTGCAGCTAATTCTGGGTAACACCATTCAAACAGTGTTTTTTGATATTCATCTATATTTAAACCTTCTCCATTAGCAGGCAATATACCTTTATTTTTTCTCTGGCGAATAGCTTCAAATAATAATATTGAAGCAGCAACTGAAACATTCAGGGATTGAACCATACCTCTCATAGGTATGAAAATTGATTGATCAACCATTGATATAAGTTCATTACTTAATCCCCATTTTTCTGCTCCTAAAACAAAACATGTATTTTGAGAATAATCAAAATTTCTATAATCTACTGATTCACTATTAAGAGTCGTTCCATATAATTTAAAACCCTTATTCTTTAAATCAGATATTGCACTGATAGTGTTTTCATGATTAATTAGTTTGACCCATTTTTGACTCCCTTGAGCAGTACTATTAAAAGTCTTAACGGCATTCGTTTTGCTAATAAAATTTGCTTCGAAAACTCCAGCTGCATCACAAGTTCTTAATATAGCTGATAGATTATGTGGTTTATTAACATCTTCAACTAAAACAGTCAAGTTTTTCATTCTGCAATCTAAAACACTTTTGATTCGCTCAAATCTTCTAGGCAAAATTGACATTTATAATTTTTTCACACTTTTTTAAATTATATTCAAAAAATATTAATTACCTATTAAATCTCTTGGTTTATAATATTTGGGTAGTATGAATTAACTTAATGGCATACATAGAATGGGACTATACAGTTATCACTAGCATGGTAGAAAAACAAGGATGGAATTTGCCTGAGCGAGAATCTGAAGAATGGAATAAATTTAAAGATGAATTAGGAGAAAAAATGAGGGGAGTTGGACTGGTTTTTGAAAAATATTGTAAATTTACTCCGGACGTAGGAGAAGGAGTACATCTTTTAGATGAATAAGCAAAAGTAGTTTTAAACCATTGATGTATCCCTTAATCAATGGCTTGTTCATTATCAAGATAATACAATTTTATACAATTAGAACTGTTAATTATTAAGGCTTTATAAAGCTTGTGTTGCAAAAAACTTATTCGTTTTAGATAAATTTTACTTTACTCCCACAAAAAAGTTATTTAAATTCTATATTTTGTATAAAAATATGAAAAATAAATTAACTTTTTTGTTCGATGGTGGTTGTCCACTTTGCCTAAGAGAAACAAATTTTTTAAAAAAAAGAGATTTATTAAATAAAATTTCATTTGTAGATATCAACAGTAAAGATTATTATCAAAATCTTTTTAAAGACATCTCATATTCAGAAGCCATGTCAAACCTGCATGGGATTATGGAAAATGGTGAAATTATTAGAGGATTAGATGTGCTTGCATATTCTTATGAATTAATTGGTTTAGGTTGGGTATATTATCCTTTAAAAATTAAGCTCTTATCTCCATTATTAAGGCTTGTTTACAGATATTGGGCAAAATATAGACTTCAAATTACAGGTCGATCCAATATTGGAAAACTTTGTACTTCTAAATGTGAACAATAAATATGGAAAATATTGACATAGACCGAATAATAGAAATGTGTTGGGAAGATAGAACACCCTTTGAAGCCATTGAGTATCAATTTGGTTTAAAAGAGGAAGATGCGATAAAAATTATGCGTCAAAATCTAAAATCTAAATCCTTCAAAGTTTGGAGAAAGAGAGTTTCGGGAAGAAATACTAAACATATGGCGCTTAAAGATTCAACCAGATTTAAATCTACTCATAAGAGAGAATTATAAATTTTGAAGAATCTTTCTACAAAAACTTGTCCTGTTTGCAATAGGCCATTCGAGTGGCGTAAAAAATGGAAAAACTGTTGGAATGATGTTATCTACTGTTCAAAAAGATGCAGTAACAGGAAGTCGCAAAGATGAAACAAATATCAATTATCTTCCCGAATCAACTTTTTAGAGAAAGCTCAATTTTAAAAATAAATTGTGAAATTTTAATTTTGGAAGACTCATTATTTTTTGGGAATGATAAATTTCATAAATTAATTAACCATAAAAACAAGTTAGTTTTTCATAGAGCATCCATGCTCGCTTACAAAAAATATTTAGAAAAATCTGGCTTTAAAGTTTTATATATTGAAAACAAGAATAATATTTCTACAGTTGACTATTTATCAGAATCTATCAAAGATAAATATCAGAAAATAAATCTTATAGACCCTCATGATTTCTTAATAATGAAGAGGATCAATAATTTTGTTGAAAGTCATAATTTAGCTTTAAATGTCTTGCCATCTCCTATGTTTATGAGTAGTGAAGAGTTAAAAGAGTTATTTGAATCAAATACAAAAAAACCCCTTATGGGCAGATTTTATGAGAATCAAAGAAAGAGCCAAAAGATATTAGTTAATTCGGATGACACACCTGAAGGAGGTAAGTGGAGTTTCGATGAAATGAATAGAAAAAAATTACCAAAAAAAATAAGCATACCTGATACACCCAAATTACCAAAAAATAACTTTGTAGTTCATACTGAAAAGTCATTAGTTAATCTTGATTTTGAGTTTTTTGGAGAAAGTAATGACTTTTTATTTCCAACTAATTTTGATGAGGCAGATGAATGGTTAGATGATTTTTTTAAACATAGATTTTTCTTGTTTGGAGATTATGAAGATGCTATTTCTAAAGAAAATTCTTTTTTATGGCACAGTTTACTTTCTCCCCTTTTAAATAGCGGCTTATTAACACCAGGTCAGGTAGTAAATAAAGCATTACTTTATGCCAAAAATAATAGTGTTCCAATTAACTCTTTAGAGGGTTTTATTCGTCAAATTATTGGATGGCGAGAATTTATTTGCCTTGTCTATAAGAAGTATGGAACAAAGATGCGAAATAGTAATTTTTGGAATTTTGAAAATAAGCCAATTCCCGAATCTTTTTATAAAGGAAATACAGGAATTGAACCGGTAGACATTGTTATAAAAAAAATTATTAAATTTGGTTATTGTCATCATATTGAGAGGCTAATGATTATTGGCAACTTTATGCTTCTATGTAGAATTCACCCCAACCAAGTTTATAAATGGTTTATGGAAATGTTTATTGATTCTTATGATTGGGTGATGGTTCCAAATGTTTATGGAATGAGTCAGTTTAGTGATGGAGGTATTTTCGCAACTAAACCATATATATCAAGCTCTAATTATGTAAAAAAAATGTCAAATTTTAAAAGTGGTCCCTGGTGTGCAATATGGGATGGCTTATTTTGGAAATTTATTAAAGATAACGAAATCTTTTTTAGAAAGCAATATCGACTGGCGATGTTAACCAGAAATCTTGACAAAATGTCAGAGGAAAAATTAAATAATCACATAAGAACGGCCGATAAATTTTTAAAAGATATTCAATAATTTAAGACTAATAATCTTTAATTACTTTTGAAAAATTAAAAGAATATTATATTATTACGAAATATTACAAGCTCATGCTAACTTAACCATACATTAAACACAAATATGAATATTGGAACCCTTTTTTTGAAAAGTAATTTGACTGGTATTATCACTTTTTCTGAATTAGATTGGATAACTACTCATCAAGCTAATTTCAACAGGTTAGAGGAATCTTTAGCCGTTAGGTTAGGAAGAATGCTTGACGCAGGATTTATAAATATAGGTTGCCGTTTAAATTCCTGATTAAGTTTTATTTTATTAATGAAGTATCAAGAAGAGAAAAAATTATTTTTTCGGGAAAGAATTCATTCTTTAAATATCTTTCTTTTTTTAGGATTTAATCTGACACTAATCTCTATTTTAGGTTTTATTTGGCTCAATTCTTCAATTGAAAAAGTAGTTTAAATTTTTAAATTTTTTGTATATTAAAGTTATCTTTAAAAATAAATTATATTTTGAGCATAGGATATTTACAAAGAAAAGCAGCTTGGGAAATTTTATTAAAAGTTAATTATGGTTATTTTTCTGATCATGCCCTAGAAAAGGTTTTAAGAAATTATCAATTTAATCCACTTGATATAGCTTTTATTACAGAATTATCTTTTGGATGTATAAGGTATAGAAAATTTCTTGATCTTTGGACGGATCATACATCAAAAATTAATCATAAAAAGCAGCCTCCAAAATTAAGATGGCTTCTTCATATAGGTTTATATCAACTATTGAAAATGGATAAAATTCCATTTCCTGCAGCTATTTCTACCACTGTAGAAGTAGCAAAAAAAACAGACTTAAATGGTTTAGCAGGAACTGTAAATGCGATATTGAGAAATGCATCAAGAAAATTAGAACAAGAAATTTTTCCGAAATTATCTTCTGATAGAAAAGAAAGAATTTCATATCTTGAATCATTTCCATTGTGGCTTGTGAACGATCTTTATAAATGGGTAGGCAATAGCGAGGGTGAAAATATCGTTAAGGCATTTAATAAAAAACCTTCAATTGATTTGAGAATTAACCAACTAAAAACTGATTTAGATGAATTTTTGAAAGTACTTCATGAAAATAAAATTGATGCTGAAATTATTAAAGAATTAAATAATGGAATTACTTTAAAATCTAATCCAAGATCTATTAAAAATTTGCCAGGATATAGTGATGGACTTTGGACAATTCAAGATAGATCTTCTCAGTGGATAGCACCTCTTTTAAATCCAAAACAAGGTGAAAAGATTTTAGATGCTTGTGCAGCTCCAGGAATTAAGTCTAGCCACCTAGCAGAATTAGCAAATGATAGTGCTGAAATCCTGGCTGTAGATAGATCTGCAAAAAGATTGAAAATACTGCAATCAAATTTAGAAAGGTTAAATTTGAAATCAGTAAATACCCTCAAGGCTGATGCTACGAGTTTGATTGAATTGAATCCTAAGTTTATATCTTATTTTGATAAAATTTTATTAGATGCTCCCTGCTCTGGGATTGGAACTCTGTCCAGGAATCCAGATTCAAGATGGTCTTTAAGTAAAGAAAAAATAAAATCTTTAACTTTATTACAGGAAAAACTATTAGAGAGTATTTTTCCGCTTTTAAAAAAAGATGGAACTCTAGTTTATTCAACTTGTACTATCTGTCCTGACGAAAATAATTTATTAATTGAACGTTTTATTGAAAAAAACAAAGCTTTAAAATTAGTTAGCCAAAAGCAAATCTTACCTACTTTAAACTATCCTGGTGATGGATTTTATTCTGCAATAATTTCTTATAAATCTTAAAAATATAATTTATTTTTTAATTGGGATTTTATAAATTTCAGCTATAAATTTCTTCCATAAATAAGCTGCATTTCCACTGGATAAATCAGATTCTTTGTTATTGTCGTAACCTATCCAGATCCCCGTTGTAAGGTTATCAATGGAACCAATAAACCAAAGATCTTTATTACCATCAGATGTTCCTGTTTTCCCATAAATTTTCTTTCCTTTTATAGAGGCTGCTTTCGAAGTTCCTTCTTTTACAGATTTTTCAAGAAGTTTATTTATTTTTTTATTTACTTTTAAATCTAATATTTTCTTGGAAATAAATTTGTTTTCCCAAATAGATTTGTTATTAAGTGATTCTATTTTTTCTAAGATGCTAGGGCTTTGAATTTCCCCATTATTGTTGATTGCAGAATATGCATTTGTAATATTTAAAAGATTATCTCCGTAGGAGCCAATAGCTAATGATGGGAATTCCTCAAATTCTTGCTCATAACCTAGACCAAATGAATTTGCTAAATTAATAATATTTTTTAACCCGATATTTTTTGTTATTGATATTGGAACCATATTGGATGAACTTTTAAATGATTCAATCAAAGATATTGAACCTCTGTAGTCTTCTGAAAAATTTTTTGGACAATAACTTTCCCAGCATCTTGGTAAGTCTTCAAATTTATCGCTTAATTTTACTCCTTCTATTAATGCAGCAGCATAGGGAATTATTTTAAAAGTAGAACCTAAAGGTCTTATCGATGAAATTACTCTATTGTATTCATTAACTGATGGATTTTTGCTGGTTATCATTGTTCTGATTAGTCCTGTGCTTGATTCGATTGATAAAAGAGCAAACTCAAGTTCTTTAGGCCCAGCATATCTTGATATTATTTGGGCTTTTTCTTGCCAATCTTTGTTCAAAGAGGATTTAATTCTTAAAAACTTATAATCATTTTTATTTTCAATCCTTATATCTGTTTCTTCAAGAATAAAATTTATAAGTAATTTATCATCTAAAAAATTATCTTCTGTTTGATAATTTAAGTTTATTCTCTCTTTAATAGCCTTATTCTTATTTGCAAGAGAAATATATCCATCAAGATACATTGATTCAAGAACTTTATTTCTATTTTTAATAGCTATTTCTATATTTTGATAAGGTGAATAAATTGATGGTGCTGGAGCCAATCCTGCAATTAATGCGATCTCTGATAAGGTCAATTCTTCGATAAGTTTTCCAAAATAAACTTGAGAAGCCTCGTTTACCCCGTATGCGCCTGAACCTAAATAAATATTATTTAAATATAATTTTAATATTTGAATTTTGTCATATCTAAATTCCAGTATGAGTGATATAAATACTTCTATGATTTTTCTTTGAAAACTTAAATCATTATTTAGAAAAAGTATTCTGGCAACTTGTTGAGTAATTGTACTTCCTCCCTCTTTTACATAACCACTTCTAATATTTTGATAAAGGGCTCGTGAAATACTTTTTAAATCTATTCCATTATGTTTATAAAATCTTTTATCCTCCGCAGATATAAATGCATGTTTAAGAAAAAATGGAATTTTATGTTTACTGTTATTTATTTCAAATTTTCGACTTAATTTACTTAGTACCTTATTGTCAGAAGATGATATTATGAAAGAATATTTGGTTGCGCGAGATCTTTTATTTTTAGATATGTCAAAATTTAATGTAGTAAATATTAGACTATGAATATAAACAGATATTCCAGAAAAAATTAATATTGGAATTATTAAAACAAAAGATTTTGATTTAATCTTTTGCACCTTAAGCAATTAAAAAACTATGTCCTATTGCTAAAGCTGTAACTAACATTCCAGTTATAAGAAACGGTTGGGCACTTGCTTGATATTTGACGTCAAACTTTAGAGGATCTCTTAGTAACCACATATCTTGAAATGTAATTTGTGGAATTACCAATAAAACCAAAATTACAGATGCTAAATGTTGGCCAATAATGACTAATACTACGACCATTGCTAGTTGAAAAATGTCAATCAGTCCTGCACTTATTCTACTTGCATTTTTAATTCCAAATACTACTGGTAAAGAATTCAAACCTAGCTTTGAGTCGCCTTCAACGCTTTTGAAATCATTAATAACAGCAATACCAAGTCCAGAGAGGCTGTAAGCAAGTGTTAGTAATGCCGTAACAATAGTTAATTTCCCAAACAAGGCTTGTCCTGCCCACCAAGGTAAAGCTATATATGATGCACCTAATGCATAATTCCCAAGCCAACCATTTTGTTTTAATTTTAGAGGTGGAGCAGAATATATATAACTAACAAATGATCCACCTAATGCTAAAAATAACACTGAGGGAAAGTTGTGTTTAGCATATAAATCTAATAGAAAAGCAACGATTAAACCTGCGATCAGTAATACCCAGATTTGAATTTTTACATCTTTAATTGATATCTTCCCAGAAGGAATTGGTCTATTTGGTTCGTTAATTGCATCAATTTCTTTATCAAAAAAATCATTTATGGTTTGTGTATAACCTGCCAGAAGTGGACCACTCATTAACATGCATGCTAGTGACGCTAAAACATTACTAAATGTCCATTCAAAATTTCCACTTGCAGCTGCTCCACATATAACTCCCCATATTAAAGGAATCCATGTTATGGGTTTCATTAACTGTATACGAAGTTTCCATATACTTGAAGTTTCAGAGGCACCCTTAATTCCTAATAGTTGTTTCGGATCATTCACTTTACTCTTTAACCTTTCTCAATTTCTTCTGGAAAAAACCAGTTTTGCTCCCCATTCTGAAATTTTGCGGTGATCCCAATACTCCTTCCGTCGGTCATTTTATAGCCTGTTATTACGGCTTTAGGATTAGAGGATATTTGATCAATTAATTTCGCAGGCAGTCTATCTTTTACTTTGTTAATGTTGATTTTGATTTTACTACCGATTTTGGGTAATAATTTTGTTTCAGCCATAAGAGGTAAAATGGAAGCTATTATGCAAGATTAACAGTATTTGGACAATTTTTACTAAAATGGTTGCTCTTCGTTTAATTCCTTGTTTAGATGTCGCCTATGGCAGAGTCGTTAAAGGTGTAAATTTTGTTAACTTGAGAGACTCAGGTGATCCTGTTGAATTGGCTTGTAGGTATTCTGATGAAGGCGCAGATGAATTAGTATTTTTAGATATTAGAGCAAGTTTGGAAAATAGGAATACATTGGTTGACCTTGTTTCTAGGACAGCAAAATCAGTAAAAATACCTTTTACAGTTGGAGGAGGAATAGATTCTGTTTCTTCTATTAATGATCTTTTAAGAGCAGGTGCGGATAAAGTTAGTTTGAATTCATCGGCCGTTAGAAATCCTGATTTAATTTCTGAAAGTTCTAGAGAATTTGGTACTCAATGCATTGTGATAGCAATCGATGCTAGAAGAAAAGTTAATAAGGTTGGTGAATGGGAGGTATATATTAAAGGAGGGCGAGAAAATACTGGAATAGATGTATTAAGTTGGGCAAAGAAAGTTGAGGAATTAGGTGCAGGGGAAATATTGCTAACTTCTATGGATGGTGATGGAACGCAGAATGGATATGATTTACATTTAACAGAATCTGTTGCAAATATTGTTGATATACCGGTAATTGCTTCCGGAGGAGCAGGCTCTCTTGAAGATATCTATGATGTTTTCAAAGAAGGCAGGGCATCCGCAGCACTTTTAGCATCATTACTTCATGATAAGAAACTCACTTTACAAGAAATAAAAACTTTCCTCCTAGAAAAAAAACTTCTAATTAGACCAAATGAATAAAAATTTAAATTAATCCCAAAAAGAAATTATTTTAAAATTTAAAAATGAAATTCACAAAAACTATCGAAGTCAAAAATATTTTTAATAAAATTTCCTATAAATATGACTTTTTAAATAATCTATTAAGTTTTGGACTGCACAAATTATGGAAAAGGAAATTAGTTAATTTATTAGACCCCTTGAATGGTGAAGATTGGGCTGATTTGTGCTGTGGAACTGGAGATTTGGCATTCCTAATTTTTAAGAGAGTAAGTCCAAGTGGCTCAATTACTGGGATTGACAGTGCAGAGGATATTTTAAATATTGCAAAGAAAAAATCAGAGCTTAGAAAAAATAAATTTATTAATTGGGAAATTAAAGATGTTTTAGAGATTAATGATTATTCGCACAATTTTGACGGAATTTGTATGTCCTATGGATTAAGAAACTTGAATAATGTAGAAGAAGGGATAAAAAAAGTTTTTTATCTATTGAAGGATCAAGGAAGGGCAGGATTCCTAGATTTTAATCACTCAACAAAAAATTCTTTTTCCAATATTTTTCAGAAAATTTATTTGAGACTTATTGTAGTGCCCATTTCGCGTCTTTTTAATTTAAGTCCAGAGTACGCATATATTGAAAAAAGTATTAGAAATTTTCCAAATAAAAATGAGCTTATAAAAATTGCTAAGCAAGTTGGATTTAAAAAGGCTGAATACATAAATATTTTTTGGGGGCAAATGGGAATACTTATTTTAACTAAATAAATAATTTAGTTATTTATTTTCTCCAACAAAAAGAACATTTCCCCCATCTTTTGATTTCTCCCTCAGGAGTTGGGCAATTACAGATAGTACAAATGCACATATTATTTTGATAGATTCTGCTTGGATGATTTGCCCAAACTATCTTTGCGTTAGTAGCTTTAATATTTTTATTTTTAATTTCATAATTTTGTATTATTTTTATTTCATTCAAAGTTATTCCAGTTTTCTCGATTCTCTCTTTCAATTTATGCTTGTTATAGATTAAAGCTTGGCGCCACTGTGGATGATTTACTGCAATAGTAAGTATTTTTTTTTCAATATTTAATGGTTTGCATTCTTGAAATAGTTCCAAACCGATTAAATCCTTCCAGCTTTCGTTGATTTTAGAAAGTTTATCTAAGTCCCCCCATGATTTTTTGAAATTATCAAGACAATTTTTTAATGGATGTGGATTTCTTTTATTCACTATTGGCAAATACTTTTTATCCAATTTGAAAAATTTACTTATTAAGACTAAAGTTAATCTAATCTTCAAAAAGATGCTTGTTGTTTTAATAAAAAATTTGTGAAAGTTATTGGATCTGCAGCTAAGACAGTTTTTTATTTAAAAAAAATTCAGTGTCAATATCCAAGTTGGAGAATTTATTACAAAATAAAATGTAAAAGTACCGAAAATGAGTTAACAAACTGGCTTGGATATTCTGAAATAAAGAGCAACCAACCAGTAGCGATAATTGCAAGAGAACAGTCCTCAGGGTTCGGTCAAAACTCAAAAACTTGGGTTTCCCCAAAAGGAGGGATTTGGTTAAGTGCAGCTTACCCAATATTTTCTAAAGAATTTACAAGTCAAATATTTAATTTGTCTTTAGGGATTAAGATATGCGAAATGCTTAGACAAGAGAATATAAATGTTTGTTTGAAATGGCCAAATGATATTTTTTTTGGTTCAAAAAAGTTGATTGGATTTTTACCAAGGGTCATAACAAGAGGCAAGGAAATTATCTATGTAAGAATAGGTCTTGGCATGAATGTTTTAAATTTCACTCCATCAGAAGGTATTTCATTATCAAAAGTACTTCAAACTAAGAATATTAATCAATATTATTGGACAGCCAAAGTTCTTAAAGCTTTTCATGATTCAATTGAATGTAATAATAAAAAAGAATATGTGATCAGATCGGCAAATAAGTTCCTCACTAAAAGATTTTTACCTAGTGGTTTTTGTCCTCATACTTGGAAAATTAAAGATATTGATTCGAATGGGGATTTAAGAATTGAAAATGAAACTCAAATTAAGGTAATTAGAAGGTTCTGAATTTAATTAACTTTTAATTCAACTATTCTTCCATCCTTAAATTTTGCTATTTTTTTTGCGCGATTTGCAACTTCATCTTCGTGAGTTACTAAAACTATAGTTATTCCAGATTCATGCAGTTTGTCAAAAAGATCTAGTACATCTTCAGTTGTTTTTGAATCTAATGCTCCAGTAGGTTCGTCTGCCAACAATATTGCAGGGTTATTGATAATCGCCCTTGCAATAGCTACTCGTTGTTGTTGACCTCCGGATAATTGGTTTGGGCGATTATTCATTCTTTCTGAAAGACCAACTTTTTTTAGGGCATTTTTACCTCGCACTAATCTTTGCTCAGGCTCAATACCAGCATAAATCATCGGCAAAATTACGTTTTCAAGTGCAGTTGCGTCTGAAAGAAGATGAAATTGTTGAAAAACGAAGCCTAATTTTTGGTTACGTATTTCCGCTAGTTCATCATCAGATAAATTCTCTACAGGGATACCATTTAACCTATAAACACCTTCAGATGGTCTATCTAGACATCCAATAATATTCATAGCTGTACTTTTGCCTGAGCCACTAGCTCCCATTACAGCTAAATAATCACCTTTATAAATTTCTAAATTTATGCTGTCTAATGCCTTAACAGTTAGATCATCTTTTCCATATATTTTAGATATGCTTTCTAAAATTGCGACTTTCTTAGACATTTATTGAAAAATTCTTCTAGGAAATATTATTTGCTATAGCAATAACATCTTTTAAGAAAGGAGTTTCTGAAACTGCTGTGTTAGCTAATTTAAAAAGAGGATTAGATAGGATTCCTCCAAGAGCAGTTACCGCCACACAAGTATAAAGTGCAATTCTCAAGGGAGGCAATCCTACAATTTCCCAATTAATTGCAGGATATGATTTGACTATTTCAGAAGCTTCCTGTGGTTCTTTAACTACCATCATTTTTATCACTGAAATGTAGTAATAAATAGATATAACTGAAGTTACTAATCCAACAATTACTAATAGATATTGATGATTTGCCCAACCTGCAAAGAACAAATATATCTTTCCAAAAAACCCTAACATTGGAGGTAAACCTCCAAGTGATAGAAGACAAAGGCTTAAGCCTAATGTAATGAGAGGATCTTTTTGGTAAAGTCCTGAGTAATCAAGAATCCTGTCAGAACCAGTTCTTAGTGAGAAAAGTATTACACATGAAAATGCACCCAAATTCATAAACAGATATGCAGCCAAATATAAAACAGCAGCTGATAAACCATCTTGTGTACCAGATACTATTCCAATCATTACAAATCCAGCTTGACCAATAGAACTGTAAGCTAGCATCCTTTTCATTGAGGTTTGAGCTAGAGCTACAACGTTTCCTAGAGCCATACTCAATATGGCCAAAATAGTAAATAAAAGTTTCCATTCCTCATCGAAAGAGGAGAAAGTAGTGCTTAATATTCTTATTGCAAATGCAAACCCTGCTGTTTTTGAACCAACAGATAAAAAAGCTACTACAGGTGTAGGTGATCCCTCATATACATCAGGAGTCCATTGATGAAAAGGAACTGCAGCTATTTTAAATGCAACAGTTGATAAAACAAATACAAGAGCTAAAGAAGTAATGAATGATGGCTTGTTGATAATCTCTAAACCAATTGTTGCTAAGTTTGTTGAACCACTTAATCCATAAAGAAAAGAGGAGCCATACAAATAGACTGCAGCAGCAGCTGACCCAACAAGTAAGTATTTTAAAGCTGCTTCTGAACTTCTTGGATCTCTCTTGAGATAACCAGAAAGTAAATAGCTCGCTACCGATAGAGTCTCAAGAGAGATAAATACACTAATAAGGTCAGTAGATCCACACAGAAGCATTGCCCCAAGAGTCGCCGAAAGAACTATCGCTGCGAACTCTCCAATAGGGCTTCCACTTTGTTCTGTGTAACGCCAGCTTATTAGTAAAGAAACTAATGTTGATAAAGCTATTATTGCTCTAAATGCGATTGCTAAATTATCTGCATTAAAGGAACCAAGAAATGCACTATTTACAGGATTACTCCATTGCAAGGCTAAAGTTAAAAGAGAGCTGCCAATTGATACATAGCAAATTATAGGTGCCCACTTTGATGCGGTTTTTTCTCCTGCTAAATCAACAAGAAGAGTTCCAACAATACCTAATAAGATAAAAGCCTCTGGAATGATAGCTTGAGCATTTAAATTAATTGTAAAGATTTCGTTGGGCACTTTATTAAATAGGATTAAATTAAATGATTGATTGTAATAGTCAAGGAGTTAATCTTAACTTAATTATAATTTGTAGGTATGATTTTTGAAATTTTCAAGAGAAATTACTTGAAAAAGTTTCAAATAATCATAATATGCCCTAACTGAACAAAAACACCAATTTTTGAAATAAACCTTGGATCACACACTAGTTATTGTTGAAAGTCCTACCAAAGCAAAAACTATAAGAAAGTTTTTGCCTTCTAATTATGAAGTTCTTGCTTCAATGGGACACGTAAGAGATCTTCCAAAAGGGGCGGCTGAAATCCCTGCTGCAGTCAAAAAGGAAAAATGGTCAAGGATAGGAGTAAATACAACGGAAGATTTTGAACCACTATACATAGTTCCAAAAGATAAGAAAAAAGTTGTTAAAGAGCTGAAAGATGCATTGAAAGGTGCGACTCAACTATTACTGGCTACTGATGAAGATAGAGAGGGAGAGAGTATTAGCTGGCATCTGCTGCAAATACTTAAGCCTAAAATACCAACTAAGAGAATGGTTTTTCATGAAATTACAAAAAAGGCAATTAATAAAGCTTTAGATCAAACCAGAGAAATTGACATGGAACTTGTTCAGGCTCAAGAAACCAGAAGAATCTTGGACAGGCTTTTTGGATATGAATTATCTCCTTTACTTTGGAAGAAGGTAGCACCCCGATTATCTGCTGGTCGTGTTCAATCAGTTTCTGTAAGACTTCTTGTTAGAAGAGAGAGAGAAAGAAGATCCTTTAAAAAAGCTAGTTACTGGGGGATTAAAGCTTCCCTAGTAAAAGATAATGTTACTTTCGAAACTAAATTATTTAGTTTAAACGGTCAAAGAATTTCTAATGGTTCCGATTTCGATGAACAAACCGGCAAATTAAAAAAAGGCAATAAATCTTTAATAATTGGAGAAGAAAAAGTAAATGACTTATTGAAGATTTTTTCCTCTGAAGATTGGTTAGTCTCAAAAATAGAAAAAAAACCATCCACTCGTAAGCCAGTTCCTCCATTTACAACTAGTACATTGCAACAAGAAGCAAACAGGAAGCTTCGCTTGTCTGCAAGAGAAACTATGAGATGTGCACAAGGGCTATATGAGAGAGGTTTCATAACATATATGAGGACTGATTCAGTTCATCTTTCCGAACAAGCCATTAGAGCTGCTAGAGAATGTGTCAGTTCTATGTATGGAAAAGAATATTTATCTAACGCACCAAGACAATTTAATTCAAACGCAAGAAATGCTCAAGAAGCACACGAAGCAATTAGGCCGGCAGGTGAGATATTTAAAACACCAAAGGAAACTAATCTAACTGGTAGAGACTTATCTCTTTACGATTTAATTTGGAAAAGAACTGTAGCTAGTCAAATGGCGGAGGCTAGGCTAACAATGATTAATGCTGAAATTAGTGTAGGAGATGGCTTATTTAAATCCAGCGGGAAAAGTATTGATTTCGCAGGATTCTTCAGAGCTTATGTCGAGGGAAGTGATGACCCAAGTTCATCCCTTGAACAACAAGAAATTATTCTCCCAAACTTAACAACTGGAACATGTCTTGAAGTTACTAATAAGGAATCTACTTTTCATGAAACTAAACCGCCTGCAAGATATACAGAGGCTGCATTAGTTAAAGTTCTTGAAAAAGAAGGGATTGGAAGACCTTCTACCTATGCAAGTATTATTGGGACAATTGTTGATAGAGGTTATGCAAATATATCTTCAAATACTTTGGCTCCAACGTTTACAGCTTTTGCTGTTACCGCTCTATTAGAAGAACATTTTCCTGATCTGGTTGATACTACTTTTACTGCAAAAATGGAATCTTCATTGGATGAGATATCTTCAGGCAATCTTGAGTGGTTACCATACCTCGAGACTTTCTATAAAGGTAAAAATGGTCTAGAGATAAAAGTTCAGAAAACAGAGGGTGATATTGATGGTAAAGCTTATAGACAAGTTGATTTCGAAGACCTTCCTTGTGTAGTCAGAATAGGCTCTAACGGGCCTTGGCTAGAGGGTATAAAAATTGATGAATCTGGTAATGAAATTCAAGCGAAAGGTAATCTTCCAATGGATATTACTCCTGGAGATTTAGACATAAAGCAAGTTGATCAAATTTTAAGTGGCCCATCAGATCTTGGCACTGATCCAAAAACTGGGGAAAAAGTCTTTTTAAGATTTGGCCCTTATGGACCTTATGTACAATTGGGAAATAATGATCAAGATAAAGCTAAACCAAGAAGAGCTTCATTACCCAAAGAGTTAAAAACTGATGATCTAACACTAGATGAGGCTCTTGTCCTTTTAAGTTTGCCTAGATTGTTAGGCGTTCATCCAGAAGGAGGCATTGTTGAGGCTGATAGAGGAAGATTTGGACCTTATATTAAATGGATTAAAAATGAAAATGAATCTGAAAATAGATCATTAAAGAAAGAGGATGATGTTTTTAAAGTTGATATAAAACGAGCATTAGAAATTCTTGCGATGCCAAAAATGGGTAGAGGCGGTCAAGAAGTACTTAAAGACTTTGGAAAACCGAAAGAATTTCAAGAAAAAATACAAATATTAAATGGAAGATATGGGGTCTATTTAAAATGTGGCAAAACTAATGTTTCGATTGCCAAGGATACTGATTTAGAAAAATTCTCTATAGATGATGCTATATTTCTTTTAGAAGAAAAACTAAAAGATAAAAAAGGATCTATTTTAAAAAAAACAAAAATGAGTAATAAAAAAACTACAAGGAAAAAGAAAATTTAGAAAAAAATATGATTTTTAAAAAAAAAGAATTTTTTTTATTAATTTTATTAATTTTATTGCAATCATGTTCTGGAGGGAGGATTGGAAATTTTCTTGAAAGTAGTTTTAATGATTTAGAAAAAATAAGCCAAGATGAAGATTTACAAAATAAATCAGTTAATAAAAAAATTGTCGTAAAAGAAAACAAAGAAATTGATGATAAAAAAAACAAAAAAATAAAAAAACTAGAAAAGCCAAAAAATGTTCTAGAAAATAAAAAGAATATAAATTTAGAAAAGATACCAAAACAAATTAATTATAAAACTCAGAATTTTTTAAAGAAAAGAAAAATAGAGCTTCAATCTTACAAAATAATATTCATCTTAAAAGATGTAGATCCAAAAGATCCTACGGAAAAGTTAAGTTCCATATTAAGTAATTCTGAGGTAAATTTTGAAATAGAAAAGATTGAACGTATCTTAGATTCAAAAAATAAAAGTATGAATCAAAATTAATTAAAATATTCAACAAAAAATGAAAATAACAACAAAAACTGAAGCATTAAATATTGTCGAGACCTCATACTTAGCATCTCTTTCGTCTTTATTATGGGTTGCACTTTATTATTTGCCAATTGGGGGGTCTTTATTAAGGTTGATTTTACCCCTCCCAATCATCCTGTTGCACTTAAGAAGAGGAACTAAAATTGCATTGGAAGGTCTCCTAATACAATTTCTACTTTTATTCATAATTATGGGTCCTGTTAGAGGAACTTTATTTTTATTTCCTTATGGGATCTTGGCTTTTTGGTTGGGTTGGTGTTGGTTTAAAGAAAAGAGTTGGAAACTTAGTTTAACTGTTGGAGTTTTTATTGGAACCCTTGGATTCTTTCTAAGAGTAATAGCCTTATCTACGTTGGTTAGAGATAATCTTTGGGTATTAATTACTAGAGCGAGTTATGGTCTAATAGAAAATTTCATTGGATTATTTAATTTACCTTTATCCCCCTCAATTTTGAGTATCCAATTAGTTGCAATTTTATTAATAATTTTTCAAGAAATAGTTTATGTTTTAACGGTTCATGTAGTTGCCTATTCGCTGTTTCCGAGATTTAAATTAACTATCCCAGATCCTCCTAGATTATTAAATAGTTTAGTTGATTTTAATAATTGAAAAAGTAAGAATGTATAGTAAAGAATTAGGTATAAATTTTTTTGGTAATGAATCCAATAAAAAAAGACAACTTAATAAGATAGAAAGACTGAAAAAGAATATAAATAATTTCAAAATATTTCTTGTAATTGCAGGCACTAATACATCTCAAATTCCAGGAATTTCCGCTGCAGGTATTAATGCAAAATCAAGGAGAATAACTGCGCTAGCAGATGCCGAATTTTTGCTTAAGGGTGCTTCAAAAGATAATAAATATAAATTGCCTCTCCTCAATGCAGGAGTTACTCCTGCCCTAATAAGTCATGTTTGTTCAAAGCTTATTAATATTTATCCAGTTATTGTTCCTTTGGGAATAGGAGTAAAGCCTTATTTTAATCATTTGGTTGTAGAAGATAGAGATTTGGAGCCATCAAATTGTCTTACTACTGGTAAATCTATGACCAAAGATAGAGTTATAAATCTCTATGAAAGAGGTCTTGCTATAGGAAAATCCTCAAAACAACCCATCTTAATTTCTGAATCTGTACCAGGAGGCACCACAACTGCCCAGGCGGTAATGGAAGCTTTTGGCTTGCGGGTTTCTAATTTAGTAGGGAGTAGTTTATTTAAAGCTCCACGAGAACTAAGAAGAAAAGTAGTTCAAAAAGGACTTTCAAATGCAAATCTCAAGACTGATTTTGACTCTTTTGATGTTGTCGCATCAGTGGGAGATCCTTTCCAAGCTTTCTCAATGGGTTTATTAATTGGTGCTAGATTAGCAAAGCAACCTGTAATATTGGCAGGTGGAAGTCAAATGCTTGCTGTCATTTTGCTTGTATTAGAATTCTTAGGTAAAAAAAATAAAGATGATTTTATTGAGGATGTTTTCATTGCCACAACTGGTTGGCTTTTAAAAGATAATTCTTTAAAAGATCTATTAAATTTAATTAATGAGAAATATGATATCAACTTATTAGGTTTAGCAAGCCCCTTAAATTTTAAATTATCAACATACAAAGAATTGAAAGATTATGAAATAGGACATGTAAAAGAAGGAGTAGGTGCTGGTGGAATATCAATACTTGCTTTTTTGAACGGTTTTACAAATCACAAAATAGTTTCATTGTGTCAACAAAATCTGGAAATGATGAAGGGTTTAGGTCAAATTTCTTTAGAGCAGGATTGCTGAATGTTTTCAAAATTTGCAACCAGAAGAGAATTTTTAAATTATGGTAAGCTTTCGCTTTTATTTCTCTTAAACTCTTGCAGTAATATTCCTAATAAAGTAAAAATTGCACTACAAAATTCTTTTTATCCACAATCTTTTAAAGATACGATTCCAAAAGATTGGAAGCAGGAAAAAATTAATTTTGAAAGTATTCAGCTAGAAAAAAATAGAAACTCAATTTTCAATTCTGACTTTACTTTAATAAATGATGGATGGATTACTAGTATAGATTTTGCGGAATTTGAAAAAATAAATGAATATCCACTGATCGAAAATTTGGATAAGAGATCGATAGATTATTTAGGAAGTTTTAATCAAAATCAAAGAAGTAAATTATTTCCTATGGGCGTAGTACCTTATACAATTATCATTAAAAATAATAAAGAATTAATAAATTCAGCCAGAAATTCTTGGGATTTCCTTCTTTCTAAAAAATTAACTGGGAAAATTATTTTCCCACAAAGTCCCAGAATAATATTGTCAATTGCTAAAAAAATCAATTTATCTAATTCTTTAAAAAAACTCAACAGCCAAGCAATGTTATTTGATGATAGAAATATGCTCAATTGGTTGATTAATTCTGATGCTTGTGTCGCAATAGTTCCTTATAGTCTCTGCTCAAAATATTTAAAAATAGATCCAAGGCTTTCTTTAGTTTTCCCAAGCCAAGGTGTACCTTTGATGTGGCATTTTCTACTTAGTCGATCAAAGCTAAATCATACAATATTAATTGAATGGATTAAATCTTTAGAAAATAAATCAATAGTAGATAAATTAGTAAGCCAAGGTTGGTATCTGCCATTCAATATTGATTATTTACAAAGTAAATATAAATCTGAGATGTTACCAATCTCAGGACCTTCTGAGAAATGTTGGAAAAATAGTTGGTCTTTCCCTGTTCTAACAACTGAACAAAAAATTAATCTTAAAAATTTCTGGAATGAGTCTTTAACCCCATAATCTTTTTGTCGGAGTTTCAATTAATGAGTTGTGGGTTTGCTTTAATAAATTCGGTATATCTAATTTACTAGGACATTTAGGAACACATTCATTGCATTCTTGACAAAATGAGGAATTTTTTTCTTCCCACCAGTGGCCAGCTTTTCCTATTAAGTTGTATCTTTCTTTTGAAAATTCTGATTGGCCATAACCAATAGATATATTCCTTAAACGAAGTATTTCTGGAATAGGTATTTCATTTGGGCATGGAAGACAACATCTGCATTGTTCACACTTCGTTGAGTTTAATCTTTTATTAGCAACTTCCTCAATTTTATTTAGAGCGCTTTTTTCAAGTTTTGTAAGCTTCTCAAAGGAGTTTTTAAGTTTATTCGCAAATTCAAAATCTTTTTTTCTGGTCGCCCCTAAGGACAAAGTTGTAATGCCTTTTGCTAATAGAAATCGATACGCTAATTCTAATGGATGAAAAGGCTTAGAGGCCTCTAACAAAATATCACTTGGAGAATATAATCTTCCACCTTTATCAGCAGGCGATATTGCTAATACTCCCATACCTTTTTTTATTGCTTGCTCTGCCAAAGTAATTTTAGATTGATCTAAATAATGTAAATGTAGACTGCAAAAACTAAAGACTTCAAAGTTAATTGCTTCTCTAATAAGTGAGTAACTTCCATGGGAACTAAAACCAACTTGATCAACTAGTTCCTTCTCAAGTATCCATGATATAAATTTCTTACCCTCTCCAGATATAACCCAATCTAGATGTTGTTTTAAATTCAGTCCATGAATTGCAAGATTATTAATTTTCTTGCGATTTAAATTTTTAAGAGAATTTTTAAAATTATTTTTTAAAAATTCAAAATCACCCTTTGGTAAAACTTTGGTAGTAATCACCCAATTTTTTTCTTTTATATTTTCTTCAATTTCTAGTTTTTTTATTGAATTTCCAATAAGTGATTCAGCATCACCATAAGAAGGTGCTGTTTCTATGTGGTTAATTCCTACATGATATGCATTTTTGATTATGCTATACATTTTTTCGAGACTTTCAGTTGCTCGCATTGTCCCTAAAGTGAATAAGCTAACTTTCGCCCCTCTTCCAAATGATCTTTTTTTTGAATTAATAATCATCTAAATATGATCAATTTCTTTTTATTTACTCTTTAATTTATTTATAGTTGAAAATGACTTAAAGTAAATTAAAGTAAATACAAAATTTTGCAAAAATATTTTTATTGAATCTATGTTCACAGGAATAATTCAATCAATTGGAAAACTAAAACAAGAAAAAAATATTTTAGAAATTGAAATTCTAGATAACTTTTTTGATATGGCAATCGGTGACAGTATTGCTGTTGATGGAATTTGTTTGACAGTTAAAGAGATTTTTCAAAATACATTTACCGTTGATGTTAGTGAGGAAACATTAAAAAAAACAACTTTAGGATTAAAGTCGAACCCGAATAAGATTGTTAATTTGGAGCCAGCTCTTAGGGTGTCTGACCGTCTAGGAGGGCATATAGTCAGTGGTCATGTTGATGGCCTTGGAATAGTTGAGAATGTAGAAAAATTAGAGAAATCTTGGCTATTATCTATAAAGTGGAAAAATAAAAATTTTTCAAAATATGTAGTTAATAAAGGCAGTATTTGTTTAAATGGTATAAGTCTTACAATTGCAAAATATGAGAAGGAAGGAGAAATATTTACTATTGCGATAATTCCTCATACTTGGCATAACACAAATCTGAATAAATTAAATGTCGGTGATATCGTAAACCTCGAGGCGGATGCACTAATTAAATATGTAGAAAAATTACTTTTGTTTAATAGTAATAATAAAGAAGATTTTTCTGGAAAAAATATTTCTCCGGAGTGGCTTAAAGAAAACGGTTGGTAAAATATATTTTTTAATTTAATGGAATAAGATAAATTATTTTTGACTCTTTTTTTAGATCTATTTTAAATTCCTGACCGGGTTCTAGACCTAATTTTTTAGTGTAGGCATGACCAATTAATAGGTTACCATTGCCGTGAACCTTAGTTTTAAATTCTATCTGTCTGCCCCTTGAAGCTTTACTACCATTTTTCCCCTGACGACCATTTCCTGTTTTGTAACCCTTAGCTTCGATAAGCGCCCTATAAAAACTTTTTCTTAAGACTCTTCCGCTAGGACCTACATACCCACAACCTTTTGCTATCTCATCTTCGGATTTTTTACTTAATAATTTTGCTTTTTCAAGAAGATCTTTTCCCTCTAGCATTATCTGACAAATTTATAATTATATATTCTTACTAAAAAGGAGAACTGTGGCAATATAAATTAATAAAAAATATATTTAATTCTTTAAATATATTTATTCATAAAAGATACAAAATAATAAATAATATAACCCATATTCCATCTACAAAATGCCAGTACAATTCAACAGCTTCTAATGGAAACATATTGTCACTAGTTAATCTTCCGCCATTTATTCTCGATTGCCAAGTAATAATTAAAATCATTAAAGTGCCTAAAGTGACATGTAATCCATGAAAACCAGTAAGAGCATAAAAAGTACTTGCAAATAAATTGTCGGTTAATCCAAAAGGTAAATGAAAATATTCAAATAATTGACATATTAAAAAAATTATTCCAAGAAAAGCAGTAAAAAATAACCATTTTTGGGCATTAAGGTTTTTATCTTTCAAAAGTGCTTTACCCGCTTTATGGAAAGTTGCACTACTCACAAGTAATAAGATTGTATTGAGTGTAGGTATTGGAAGCTCTAATTCATAGATAGCACCATCGGGTAATGGATTTACTGCTTTATAAGTTAGATAAGCAGCGAAGAATCCAGCAAAAGTCATCCCGTCCGCAATCAAGAAAGTTATAAGGCCAAACAATCTGAAATCTTCATGTGTTTCATTAACTTCAGAATTATTTTTTTGAATTTCTTTTGAGCTATCTAGAGTTGTCATATGTTTTTATTTTTGTTCAGAAATTTATTTACCATAACCATAAGGTTCTTCAACTAATGGAGCTTCTCCTTCCCAATTTTCAATTGGAGGTGGAGAAGATGTTAACCATTCAGGTGTAAGAGCATTCCAAGGGTTATCTCCAGAATCTTTTCCATTTCTCACACTAAGGAAAACATTAATTAAAAAAGGAATTGTGCTTATAGCCATCAAAAGAGCCCCAAGGCTACTAATTTGATTAACGAACTGGAATTGAGGATCATATTCAGCGACTCTTCTCGGCATTCCATTTAAACCGAGCCAATGTTGAGGAGCAAAGCACAAGTTAAATCCAATAAAGGTAATGATAAAATGTAAAATTCCCAATTTTTCATTTAGCATTTTCCCAGTTACTTTGGGGAACCAATGATATATCGATGAGAAAATAATAAAAACAGTCCCGCCATAAACTATGTAATGAAAATGGGCTACAACGAAATAGGTATCATGTACGTGAATATCAAAAGGGACCTGTGCCAAAGCAACTCCTGTAATACCTCCAAAAACAAAATTTATAATAAATCCGCAAGAGAATAACATTGCACTATTGATTGAAATTTTACCTCCCCATAATGTTGCAACCCAATTGAAAAATTTTATCCCTGTGGGAACAGCAATAAATGCTGTCGCGATAGTAAAGAACAATCTCATCCAAGGAGGCGTTCCACTAGTAAACATGTGATGAGCCCAAACAACTAAACCTAAAACAACTATCCCCATTATTGAAAAAACCATTGTTGTATATCCAAAAAGTGGTTTTCTAGCATGTACAGGAAGTATTTCACTTACTAAACCAAAGGCAGGAAGTACCATAATGTATACAGCTGGATGAGAATAAAACCAAAATAAATGCTGATAAACTACGACATTGCCACCTAAAACAGGATTGAAAAAACCTGTTTTAGCGATGATATCGAAGCTAAGTAGAATTAAAGTGCCTGCTAAAACAGGAGTTGACAAAACAACTAATAGACTTGTCCCAAGCATTGCCCAACAATACATTGGCAATTGCATAAGTTTTAATCCTGGCCTTCTTAATTTGATAATGGTCGCGATAAAGTTTATTCCACCAAATATAGAACTGCCTCCAAGTAATAGAACGCTAAGAATCCAAATAATTTGTCCCGATTGAGGAGTAGTTATGCTCAAAGGAGGATAAGCCGTCCATCCAGCCTGAGCAGCACCCTCAACAAAATAGCTTGCTACCAGCATCAAACCTGAAGGAGGAATTAACCAAAAAGCTACGGCATTTAATCTTGGGAATGCCATATCTCTCGCACCTACATAAAAAGGAATTAAATAATTTCCAAAAGCACCGTTTACTACAGGCACTATCCAAAGGAATATCATTATTGTTCCATGCAGGGTTAAAACTTGGTTATAAACATCTCTTGGCATAAAATCAGACATTGGACTAGCTAGTTCAATTCTTATAGCGCTCGCTAAGGTTCCTCCTATTAAATAGAAAAGAAAACCGCAGAC
Source organism: Prochlorococcus sp. AG-412-J13 (assembly GCA_003214815.1). GTDB lineage: Bacteria > Cyanobacteriota > Cyanobacteriia > PCC-6307 > Cyanobiaceae > Prochlorococcus_A. The sequence continues at coordinate 56,065 of QCLE01000002.1, forward strand.
TAAATATTGTATCCCAATTACTTTATGATCAAGGCTAAAACTAAAGTATCTAAGCCAGCCTTTAGGTTGAAGGCTTTCATTATTAGTTTTTTGTGGATCAATTGATATTGTCATAAATTCACCTCTGGTTTTTTATTTTTGTTAAACCATTCTTTGTAATCAGATTCTTCTTCAACAATTATGGAGGCTCTCATTCCTCCATGATATGGACCACATAATTCTGCGCAAATTATCGGATATTTTCCTACTTTTGTAGGAGTGAAGTTTAGAATAGTCGGTTGTCCAGGAATAATATCCTGTTTAATTCTGAACTCTGGTACCCAAAAAGCATGAATTACATCTTTGGATTCCATTTTCATTGATACTTTTTGATCAACAGGAACATGTAGTTCTCCTGAAATAAAATTGCCTTTGGGATAATTGAATAGAAATGCAAATTGCATAGCTGAAACTTCAATTGATAAATTATTTATTGCTATTTCATTATCAGAAGTTTGACTTATTCCAGCCCATATTTTTTCAGTGTTAGAACTCATCATTTCGTGGTTATGATTTAGTTCTTTCATCCCTCCCATTCGGTCGTAGATGTTGTAGCTATATAAACCTATTAATAAAACAATTATTGAAGGGATAATTGTCCATACAATTTCTAAGCTTAAATTTCCCTCTAAAGCTATACCATCGCCTATCTGATCATTTCTTTTCCTAAACTTAAATAAGCTATAAATAACTGCTATTGTTATTCCTATAAAAATAATTAATCCAATGATGAAAAGAATTTTAAAAAGTTCATCGTAAATCGGTGCATTAATACTTGCTTCAGCTGGGAGTAAATTTACATTAAAACCAATCCAAAAAGATATAGCAAAAACGAGGAAAATAATTAGTATTAAATAAATGTTTTTATTTAACAATTGATTTCTAAAAGTTTGTATTTATATCCTCAAGATATTCAATTTTTTTAATCCTGCATCCTTTGTTAAAAGAAAAACATTTAAATTCACAACTTCTTAAGATTTATGAAATAAAAGGCGTATTATTCATAACTTTTTAGTTTTAATTGTCAGGGAAAAAAGATTAAATTAGTAAATTATTTTTTAAATTAAACATATTAATTTTTAATTAATGTTTGGTTTTTGAATCTAATTTATTATGCAAAATAATAGGTTTTATCCATTTGATTAATAACCAATTATATAAATCAAAATATCTGACAATTTTTAAAAGGTTGGGAAGTCATAGTGTACTCGCACTTATCGCACTAATCGTAATTGGAGGTGCTACGAGAGTCATGGATGCGGGACTTGCCTGTCCAGATTGGCCATTATGTTATGGATCTTTTTTGCCATTTAATCATATGAACCTAAGAGTTTTTCTAGAGTGGTTTCATCGTTTAGATGCTTTTCTGATTGGAATATTAATTCTTTTTAAATTTGCCCTTTCAATTATTTGGAAAAATGAAATTCCAAATTGGTTACCTAAAACTTATTCATTATTACTTTTTCTCGTTATTGTTCAAGGATCTTTTGGAGCTTTAACAGTAATAAACCTGCTTGATTCATATACTGTTACTGCCCATCTTTTAATAGCTTTTCTACTTCTCATCACAACAATTTCAATAAATCAAAATTTAGAAAATGACGACATAGAAGAGCCATTAATTTGGTGGAGATTATTATTGTTTTTTCCTCTTTTACTTACTCTGATTCAATCTTTTATTGGAGTAAGGCTTTCATCAACCTGGTCAGCACATATTTGCTTATCTTTTAATAAACAATGTCTAATTCTAAATACTCATAAATTATTTGCTTTTCCAATTGCTTTTTCAATTCTATTGATTATTGCTACTGCAATTTATAAGAAAAGTTTGCTTAATGAAAATTGGAAATATTTCTCAGCACTTATTTTTCTCTTTTTTTCCCAAATTGCTTTGGGTGTTTTAAGTCTTAAAACAAATTTGAATGAACCTATTTTTATTATCGGTCATGAACTTAACGCCTCTTTATTTATTGCGATATTAACAAAATTAATTTTTAGAAATCCTTTTACCAAAAAAGGTCTAAACCACTCCCTAAATTCTCAAATGGTTGGTATCAATTCATGAACAGTAGTAACTTAGAAAACTTGAACTATAAATCTCCAATTAGGGATGAAGTTGTACCTTCAAGAAAAAGATTAACTTTGCCGCCTTGGCTTGAAGTAGCAAAACCTAGATTAATCCCACTTTTATTGGCAACAACTTTGGGAGGAATGGCTTTAACAGAAGAATGGCCTTTGTCTTCGCCGAAACTTATCTGTACTTTAGGAGGAGGCGCTTTAGCAGCAGCAGCAGCAGGGGCTCTTAATTGCGTGTGGGAAATGGAATTAGATAAGAGGATGATAAGAACTAGCAAAAGAGCCTTGCCAGCAGGAAAGTTATCATCTGAGACTGTATTTTTAGCTGCTGTATCATGTACTTTGGCAGCTTCGATGCTTTTAGTAAGTGGTGTAAATTATTTGGCTGCGGGTTTAACTCTTCTTGGTTTATTTAGCTACGTAATTTTATATACAGTTATTTTGAAACCTCGTACAACAAAAAACATTGTTTTCGGAGGAGTTGCTGGTGCAATACCACCCTTGGTTGGTGCATCTGCAGCCACAGGGCATGTAGGTCTTAGTGGTTGGTGGTTGTTTGGTTTAGTAATGTTATGGACCCCAGCTCATTTTTGGGCACTTGCAATTTTGTTGAAGGATGATTACGCATCTGTTGGTATTCCTATGCTCCCTTCTGTTAAAGGATCTGTTTTTACTGCTAAAGCTATTTCTCGTTACGGATGGGCAACAGTTTTAATGAGTATTATGGGAGTCTTTGCTTTGCCTGAAGGGGGTCTCTTATACGGAATTATGTTATTGCCATTTAATGGAAGACTTTTGCAATTAATAAATGAATTAAAGAAATCTCCTGATGATCTTTCAAGAGCAAAGTCTCTTTTTAGGTGGTCTATTCTCTATATGTTTGGCATTTGTCTTTTGTTATTAATTTCCAGAACCCAACTATCCGTAGAATTTGAGCAGCAATCTATGCAAATATTTTTATCTATAGTATCCCTGCTTAGTAATTAAATTAGATGTAAAATGTTTTTTAAGTAAATAGTAAGTTTGATGAATTATATAAAAGTTAAAGGGCTCTCAAAATCTTATTCAGATATCAATGCATTAAAAAATTTATCGATGGAAATTGAAGCTGGCAAATTATTCGGAATACTAGGTCCAAATGGTGCTGGCAAATCAACACTAATAAAAATACTCGCTACTTTAATAGAGCCTGATAGTGGAGAAGTTTTTATAAATAATATTAATCTCATAAAAAATTCAAGGAAAATTAGAGAATTAATTGGTTATGTTGCCCAAGACATTTCACTTGATAAAATATTAACTGGACGAGAGCTTTTGGATTTTCAATCAGATTTATATCACATCAACAAAAACAAAAAATTTGAAAGGATAAAGAAATTAATAGATCAATTAGAAATGAATGATTGGATTGATCGTAAGTGCGGAACTTATTCAGGGGGAATGAAAAGAAGAATAGATCTGGCAGCTGGACTTTTACATTTGCCCCAAGTATTAATTTTGGATGAACCTACAGTTGGTTTAGATATTGAAAGTAGAAATATTATATGGCAACTTTTGAAAGATTTGAGAAATAATGGAATGACCATTATTTTAAGCAGTCACTATCTTGACGAAATAGATAAATTGGCAGACAGATTAGTGATAATTGATGATGGAAGAGTAATAGCACAAGGGACTCCTGCAGAGCTCAAAAATAAATTAGGAGGAGATAGAGTAACTTTGAAAGTAAGAGAATTTAGTAATCAGGAAGAAGCAAAAAATATATGTCAAATTTTATCTTCAATAGATGGAATTAGTCAGATTATCATAAATGAAGCTCAAGGTTTCTCGATAAATTTTGTAGCAGATAAGGAAAAAGATTTACTTACGAAGCTAAAAGTGGAATTGTCCTTCTCAAAATTTGAAATTTTTTCTCTTACCCAAAGTCAGCCAAGCTTGGATGATGTATATCTTCAGGCAACTGGGAAAACATTATTGGATGCTGAAATTTCTATGGCAGGGAAAAGAGACTTAAAAAAAGAATCAAAGCAATCCATGCGATAAAAAAACTTTTGGTTAACTAACTATAATGAATAATAATTACTGCTAATTATGGAATTACAACAGTATAATTTATTTTTTTTATATCAAGAAACATTTGCCTTGACAAAGAGATTATTTATTCAATTAAAAAGAAGACCATCAACTCTTTTAGCAGGAATATTACAACCCATAATTTGGCTTTTTTTATTTGGGGCATTATTCTCTAAAGCTCCTGAAGGTTTTTTACCAGGAGTTGATTCTTATGGGAATTTTTTAGGAGCAGGACTTATTGTTTTTACTGCTTTTAGCGGAGCTCTAAACTCTGGTCTTCCTTTAATGTTTGATAGAGAGTTTGGATTTCTTAATAGATTACTTGTGGCTCCTTTAACCAGTAGATTATCTATAGTTTTATCTTCTTTTTTTTACATAACAATCTTGAGCTTTGTTCAGAGTATTGTAATAATGGTTGTTTCATACATTTTGGGTTATGGATGGCCCAACTTATATGGTTTAGGAATTGTGTTTACAACACTAATTTTATTAGTTCTTTTTGTGACATCAATAAGTTTATGTTTAGCGTTTGTTTTGCCAGGACATATTGAATTAATCGCTCTTATATTTGTAATAAATTTACCTCTTCTCTTTGCAAGTACTGCTTTAGCTCCAATCTCTTTTATGCCAAATTGGCTGGGATGGTTAGCTTCATTAAATCCATTAACTTTTGCTATTGAACCTATTAGGACTGCCTATACACAAACTATGGATTTAGAATTAGTGGCTTTACATGCCCCATATGGTGATTTAACTTGTAAGAGTTGTATTTCAATTTTATTTTCTTTAACAGTTTTTTCCTTGATTATTATAAGGCCTCTGTTAAATAGAAAGTTAAATTAGAAATTTTATGCTTTTAAAAAATCATTTAATAGAAGTTTTTAAACAAGCCTCTTTAGAAAATAATTTTTTGCTTAAAGAAAATGTTGTTCTTAAGTGGGTCCATAGATTTGGGATTGATTCATTAAATGATTTATTAATCCATAGTTCACTACAAAAAGAAAATCAGCGTCAAGAAGAAAATCAAGAACAGATATATTTAATTGATGAAATGCATCAAGAACAGATTAAACTTGAATTATTAAAAACTTTTGAAAATATTGAAGAAACAAAGTGGGAATCAAATGGTATGGAAACTGCTAGCAGTAATGGAATATCTAGCAAAAATAAAAATTCTAATAAAATAAATCAATTTACTGAAACCCCAAAATTACCCCTACCTTATATTAAAAATTTAAGAAAGTGGATTAACAACAATAAAAAAGCTAGTTAGCTTTTACATCATACCAGGCATTCCCATGCCACCCATTCCTGGCATTCCCATGCCACCCATTCCTGGCATTCCCATGCCACCCATTCCAGGCATTCCCATGCCACCCATTCCTCCCATTGGATCTCCACCTGGTCCTCCAGGAGATGCAGCTTCAGGTTCTGGAATGTCGGCCATCGCAACTTCTGTTGTTAGGAGCATAGCTGCAATAGATACTGAATCTTGAAGAGCTAATCTTATTACTTTGGTTGGATCTAATATTCCTGAATCTTTTAAATCCTCATATTTTCCTGAATTAGCATTAAAGCCTTTGTTAAGTCTTTTAATTTCAGCGACAACTACATCTCCATTAAAACCAGCATTTTTTGCTATTTGTTTGGTAGGTTCCAAAAGGGCTTCTTTAACTATATTTATTCCTGTTTTTAAATCATCTGAAGATGTTTCACTTAAATTTAAAAGGTCATCAGATATTTCAATTAAAGTTTGTCCTCCTCCAGAAACAACACCCTCTTCAATAGCAGCTTTTGTAGCATTAAGGGAATCTTCGATTCTCAACTTTTTATACTTCATCTCTGTTTCTGTAGCAGCTCCTACTTTGATAAGAGCTACTCCTCCGGCTAGTTTAGCTATCCTTTCATTGATTTTATCCTGATCATACTCAGATTCAGTTATATTTACTTCTCTCTTTAATTTCTCTACTCGCGCTTTAACTAAATCTTTAGTGTCTTCGAAGGCAACAATTGTAGTTTTGTCCTTTGTGATAGTTATTTTTTTTGCTTTGCCTAAATCATTAATCGATACTTTATCAAGTGTCATAGATTTATCTTCGCTAATTAACTTAGCCCCTGTAAGAATTGCAATATCTTCAAGGGCAGCTTTTCTTCTTTCACCAAATAATGGAGCTCTTACGGAAGCTACATTTAAAACCCCACTATTCTTATTCAAAACCAGAGTGGTTAAAGCCTCTCCTTCGATATCTTCAGCAAGAATTAGAAAAGGTGAGCCTGACTTCTGAATTTCTTCAAGTATTGGAACTAGATCAACTAAATTTGAGATTTTTTGATCAGTTATTAATATTTTAGGGTTTTCAAGTTCACAAACTTGTCTTTCTTGGTCTGTTACGAAATATGGAGAACTATAACCTCTATCAAAAGACATTCCTTCGGTTATATCTAATTCTGTTTCTAGTGATTGAGATTCTTCAACAGTTATTACACCATCTGAAGTAACAATATCCATTGCTTTAGAAATTATAGATCCAATTTCTTCATCACCTCCAGCACTAACTGTTGAAACTTTTTGGATATCAGACCCACTTAATGAAATACTTTTGGAACTTAATTTTTCTAAGACAAAAGCTAGGCCTGCCTCCATGCCTTTTTTTAACTCCATAGGGTTGGCGCCAGAAGCAATATTTTTTAATCCCTCCTGAACCATCTTCTGAGTCAAAATGGTTGCTGTTGTTGTTCCATCACCAGCAGTCTCTTTTGTCTTGGATGCAACTTGTTCTATTAATTTCGCACCTAAATTAGAAATAGGGTTTTCAATCTCGATCTCTTTAGCAACTGTAGATCCATCTCTTACTATATCTGGCGAACCAAATTTCTTTTCTATTACAACGTTTTTTGCTTTTGGCCCAATAGTAACCTTTACTGCATTAGCAACGAAATTTACACCTTTTTCTAACGCTTCTCTTGATTCATTAGAAAAACTTAACTGTTTAGCCATGTTTATTTGATCTTTAATCTTATTCTAATCTCCCATAGAATCATTTTTAAGGGATATTTAATTAAGTGGGGAAAGCCGAATTTCTTTTAATGAGACATACAAATTAACTCAAATAAGAGTATCTTTAAGTTATGGAAGAAACAAATAATCTTATTTTTACTCTTACCGCAATCCTCGCGATTGCTATGACACTAATATACTTTCCTTTAAGATTTTTCTTGACATTAACTGCTAGGAGTCGAAGACTAAAACTTTTACAAAAAATTAGAAGGTTAAGAGATGAATTGGGTCAGCCTTATGAAAGTACATAATTAAATACTCATACCCCCGTCTATACTTATTGTTTGCCCTGTAATGTACCTTCCTGCATCACTTGAAACTAAGAATGACACTAAGTTTGCAATTTGAGTACAACTTCCTAATTTTCCTAAAGGAATAACTTTAAGAATCTCTTCAGTATTAAGTTTTTCAGTCATCTCTGTTTCTATGAAACCTGGAGCTATTGCATTTACGTTTATACCTCTTGAAGCAAATTCTTTAGCACAAGTTTTGGTAAATCCAATAACTCCAGCTTTGGCGGCAGAATAATTTGCTTGACCGGGATTACCAATTATTCCAACAACAGATGAAATATTTACGATGCTACCACTTCTTTTTTTCATCATAAATTTTGAAGCATATTTTGTACAAAGAAAAACTCCTTTTAAGTTTGTATTTAGTACGTCGTCCCATTGTTCCGATTTCATTCTCATCAATAGTCCATCTCTAGTAATGCCAGCATTGTTAATAAGAATATCAATGGTGCCATTAATTTTGATTATTTCTTCAAAAGCTAAACTGACAGATTCCTCTTTTGAAACATCAAATTTTAATTTATGAGCTTTGCCTCCCGAATTTTTTATTGAATTTACAACTTCTTCAGCTTTTTCATCAGAAGAAGAGTAATTAATAAAAACTGCTGCTCCTAAGCGGCTTAGTTCTAAAGCAATTTCCTTACCAATTCCTCTGCTAGCTCCAGTTATTAAAGCAACTTTGCCTGATAGTGAATCTGTATTAGACATTATGAAATTTTATAATTTTTAATCGTAGTACTATTTGTGTAAAGATATTGTTTTTATTTATAATTGTCTAGAAAACATTAAGACCTTCTATTGTGCACTTTTTAATACCAGCTGCAGGGAGTGGTAGCAGAATGAAAGCTGGAAAAAATAAATTACTTATTGATTTAGAGGGAGAGTCTTTGATTTATTGGACACTTAAATCTGTATTTTCTGCAAGCTCAACAAATTGGGTTGGCATAATTGGGCAACCGAAAGATAAAAATTTATTATTAAATTCAGCAAAGGATCTTGCCCATAAAGTTCATTGGATTAATGGTGGTGACACCAGACAACAGTCAGTTTTTAATGGTTTAAAAGCGTTGCCAAAAGATGCTGAAAAAGTTTTAATACATGATGGTGCTAGATGTCTAATTAATCCTGAATTGATAGACCTTTGTGCCAAGCAATTAGATGAACATGAAGCTGTAATTTTGGCTAATAAGGTAACTGACACAATAAAGATTGTTGATAATGAGGGTTTTATTAAAGAAACACCAGATAGAAATTATTTATGGGCAGCGCAAACTCCTCAGGGCTTTTTAGTAGATAAATTAAAAAAAGCTCACAAGATGGCAATTGATAAAAAATGGAAAGTCACAGATGATGCCTCACTATTCGAAATGCTTAATTGGAAAGTAAAGATTATTGAAGGAACTTATTCAAATATAAAGATTACATCCCCTGTAGATTTGAAAATAGCAAAACTTTTTGTGAAGAACTCCTAGTTAAAAAGGTTTATCGATACTAAGAATGCCGTTATCACCATTTAAGATTGCTTCATACCCTAACGGGATGCATGCATTCCCTGATATGTGGCCTATTGGGAGATCAAAAAGAATAGGAAAATCAAACTCTTGGAGTCTTTCAATAATGCAGTTTTTTAGTAAATCTTTCCATTCAAGATCGCAAGAATCATTAGAAAAACTTCCGAATCCAATACCCGAAATTTCAGTAAGTGTTTTAGTCATCCTGAGGTAAGTCAACATGCGATCAATTTTATAAATATCTTCATTAATATCTTCAAAAATTATTATTTTCCCTTTGCAATCTGGAAAGTGATTAGTACCAATTAAAAAAGTAGCAATAGTTAAGTTAGAAACGATAATTTCTCCTTTAGCTTTCCCACCTCTTAAAGGAATCCCTCTTATGTCTTCAACATATCCCTCAAAAAGTAAATTTCTTAATCTCTCAAGACTCCACTCTGGCTCTTTGAAAAGGCCAGTAACCATGGGCCCATGAATAGAACCTATAAATCCTTGAGAATATTTAGATAGTAATAAAGAACATGTATCTGAGAATCCAAGCATTAAACCATGCTGCCAAGAAGGTTCTTTTTCTAAAAGTCTTGCTGAACCCCAGCCTCCTTTTGCAAAAATGATTAGCTTACTATTTTGTGCTTTTTCCAGTTTTTCAAATCTAGTTAAATCATCACCTGCAAAATAACCAAATTTTTTTGATAGAGAATTATTTTCATTAATTTCCAACCCCCATGTTTTTAAGATTTCTATGCCTTTTTGAAAATTTTCGTCTTCATCAATAAAGGAGCCTGGAGCTAAAATATCTATTAGATCACCTTTTTTTAATCTAAAAACCATATTTAGAATTTATGAGGCAATAATAATTCCTAATAAAAGGACTCCTCCATAAATTGATTGATTTTTGAAGTGATTCCCAATATTTTTTATTGATTGCTTTTCCTCAGGAAATACCTTTAGTATATCTCTCTGCATTAAGATTGACGTTGTAAGCCAAATTGGCCAAAAAATAAAATCCATTTGATTAATAAATCCGCATAATGCGAGAAAACTAGAAGTTAAAAAATAACAAATTTGAATAGTTATTTTTGTATTGTTCTGGAGGTTAACAGCGGAACTATTTATTCCAATTTTGATATCATATTTTTTATCTGCTAAAGCATAAATCGTGTCAAAGCCAAAAGTCCAAAAAATGGTAGCTAGCCAGCAAAACAATAAAACAATACTATTCAAATTGCCTTCTTTTGCGGCCCAGGGAATTAAGACAGCAAAACCCCAGCATATGGATAAGATTAATTGAGGATATTTAAACCATCTTTTGGCAGAAGGATAAATTAAAATAATAGGTAAAGCTAAAAAAGCAAGTAAAATTGAAAGGAGCCTCCCAGGTTGAGGTAGTGAAAAAGTTAAAAAGAAACTACATAAAATTAAAAAGAAAAGAATTGAATAAGCCGTTTTAAGACCGATTTTATTTGCAGCTAGAGGTCTATTTTTTGTCCTAAAAACTCTTTGATCAATTTTTTTGTCCCAAATATCATTAGCCACGCAGCCTAATCCACTTACTAGTAGTCCTCCCAGAATTATTCTTAACAACATTAAAAATGTTGGATTAGCATCTGGGGTTAAATATAAACTCCATCCAGCAGGAATAAGTAAAATCATTCTTCCAGTTGGCTTATTCCACCTTAATAATTCAAAAAAAGTACTTAATTTAATTTGTCGATTATTGTTTTGCATATAACCTATTGTATATTTCATAACTTTAAATAATCTTACTAGGGTTAAATGATTTCTATTATTTAATAATCAATCTTGGGTATATTTATTAATGGATTAAAGATATCTGCATCTTAAAAAAAAATGATACAGAAACAAGATTTAAGATATTTTCAAGAAAAGCAAATTTTAGTAGCTTCGATAGATATTGGAACTAACTCTACACATCTCTTGGTAGCAGAAATTAATCTAGAATTAAAATCATTTTCAATAAAATTCACTGATAAATCAACCACTCGTCTAGGAGAAAGAGATGAGGAGGGAAATCTTACTAAAGAATCAATCCAAAGAGCATTACTTACTCTTAAGCGGTTTAAGGAATATTGTATAAGTAATGGAGTAAAACAAATAGTAACAGCAGCAACAAGTGCAGTTAGGGAAGCTCCAAACGGTCAAGATTTTATTAAAAGAGTTCTTGATGAAACTGATATTCAAATAGAAATGATAAGTGGTTCTGAGGAAGCCAGATTAATTTACCTTGGTGTTCTTTCTGGTATGGCTTTTGAAGACCAGTCTTATGTAATCATAGATATTGGAGGAGGATCTACAGAATTAATACTTGCAGATAAAAAAGATGCAATAGCTCTTACTAGTTCAAGAATTGGTGCGGTAAGACTGAAAAATGATTTTTTAAATAAAGAGTCTATAAATTTAGAAAGATCTAGGTTTCTAACAACTTTTATTAAAGGATCTTTAGAACCATCCGTTCGAAAAATACAGAGTAGGTCTAGGAGAGATAAGCCTTTATCTATGATTGCAACAAGTGGTACTGCAACCTCATTAGGAAATTTGATTTCAAATGATTTAGGAGAATCTAAACAAAAGTTGAATGGTTATAAATTTAAAAGGGAAAATTTAAAGAATGTATTGGAAAAACTAATTAAATTGCCAGTTTCGGAAATCAAGAAAATACCTTCATTAAGTGAGAGAAGAGCAGAAATAATTATTCCAGGCGCGTTGATATTAAACACCGCAATGGAGATGTTGAACTTTAATGAATTAATAATAAGTGAGAGGGCGCTTCGAGAGGGTTTAGTTGTTGATTGGATGCTTCGTAAAGGGATAATAAAAAACGAGTTAAATATTCAAAGCAGTATTAGAAAAACAACTATAGTTCATCAGGCCAGAAAGTTTGGAGTAGATAATACAAGAGCTGAGAAAGTTATCGATATTGCCTTTCAAATCTATGATCAGACTAAAAATATCTTTTATAGCGATAATGACCCTAAAGCTAAAGAACTTCTTTGGGCAGCTTCTTATCTTTATAATTGTGGGAAATACGTAAATGTTGGTGCATATCACAAACACTCTTGGTATTTAATAAAAAATTGTGAGTTGTTGGGATATTCTGAAGCAGAAACAAATATTATTGCTTCAATCGCTAGATACCATAGAAAGAATCTACCCAAGAAAAGACATGAGTCGTGGCAAAATTTAATATCCAAAGAAGATAAAACATTGGTTCTTGAAATGTCATTAATTCTGAGAATAGCAGCATCTCTTGATCAAAGACCTGAAAAGGTAATCTCATCAGTTCAAATAAAATTGCAGGAAAATATTCTTACATTTGAACTTTTACCTTTAAATAGAAACCATGATCTTCTTCTTGAAAAATGGAACTTAGGATTATGCCGTAATGTAATAAAAGAACTAAAGAATTTGGATTTAAAAGTTATTTAGTTTTTTTAATAAGTTCTTGTTTTGGAGTTTGATTCTGAGAAGAGTCTGAAAATAAATTGAAAATTAAGGACGAGGCGATTAGTCCGAGAAAGCCTGAAATTAAAATAAATATTAGGAACCCTAATGGATTAAGATTCTTAGATTGCCTAGATTTGTAATTTTTTTTTGAAACTTCTTCAACTATTTCTTGAATTTTTACTTCTTTCCTTTCTGTCTGGAATTCATCCATTATAAATTCTGTATCAAGTTTGAGCTTCTGTGAAATCCTTCTAATCATTGCTTTGACAAATACTTTTTCAGGTAGCTTTTCTTCATTACCTTCTTCTATGGCTTCAAGTTGATGAGCTCCGATTTTTAAATCAGAAGCCAATTCTTCAATAGATTGATTTCTATTTAACCTAGCCTCTTTAATGAAATTTCCAATTCTCTTTAAAGAGGAATTTTCTCCTTTAATGTTGTTTCCCGAAACAGATTTTATTTCTTTCAAAGCAAGTAATTTTTACTAATTATAGTAATTAATATTTTTCTATCAACTTTAAGATTATTTATTCCTAAAGAGATGTCTGTAAGATGGATTATAAAGATTAGATCTTTTTTGAGAATTACTAATTGCTGGGCTAATTATGTAAATGGTTGTTCTAATTAGTTTTTTCTCAATAGAAAATTTTTCCATATCTTTTAATTCTATTAATGATGTCCAACCATCATCCCAAGATACTCTGAATCCAACAATCACTTTAGTCTCTGGAGGGTAAAACTCTAGTAGAGTTTGTTGAGATCTTTTCACATGCCTAGCACTTAGATAAAGACATATAGAGGAATTGTGTTTCGCAAGGTTTTTCAGAGATTCTTTTTCGGGCATCCCTGTTCGCCCTCCTGCTCTAGTTAAAATTATTGTTTGAGTTACGTCAGGGATGGTTAACTCAGCTTCATGATATGCTGCAGCAACTTGAAAAGCACTTACACCAGGAACAACTTCGATTTCAATTTTTTCATTTTTTAAAATTTCGATTTGTTCTCTAATTGCTCCAAAAAGGCAAGGGTCTCCATCATGCAACCTTACAACAGTTTTCCCTGCCTGAAACTTTTCTATCATAATTGAGGTGATTTGCTCTAAGTTGAGCGAACTCGTTTTTATGTTTTCAGAACTTTCCTTAGAAAAATCTAAAATCTTTTCAGGAATTAGAGAATCAGTCCAAATAATGACATCTGCAATTTTTATCTTTTTTAATGCTTTTAAAGTTAATAATTCTGGATCACCTGGACCAACACCAATAAAGGATATTTTATTATCCATTCTTTCTATTTTTCCCACTATATGTTCTCAATCTTAAAAAAAATATTCCAATTAATCCAGAAGAAAATAGAAAAATACTTATAAATTGAGCCATTCTTATACCTCCATCACAGAAAGGTGGAAGTCCACCAATGCATAGTGGGTCAGTTCTTAAACCTTCAATCCAGAATCTTCCAAAGCTATAACTTATTAAATAAAGACAGCTAATAAAGCCAGGCCTGAAAAAATCTGTTTTATTTTGTTTATTAAAGATAATAATAAGGAGGATGAAAATTAAAAGATTCCACAATGACTCATAGAGAAATGTAGGATGAAAAAATTCATAATTAAGAAATTCTAAAGGCCTATTTTGGATAGGTATAAATAATTTCCAAGGCAAATTTGTAGGAATTCCAAAGGCTTCGTTATTGAAAAAATTTCCCCACCTTCCTATTGATTGTCCAAGAATAATCGAGGGTATTAATATATCTATAAAAGTTTTTAAATTAATTTTTTTCGACTTACAGAAATAGATAACAGATATTAATCCTCCAATTAGACCTCCATGGATTGCTATGCCTCCTTCCCAAACTGCAAGAAAAGAAGGTATTTGAATGATGTTATTGAATAGTTCTAAAGAAGTAAAAAAGTTCGCTCCGCTATACTGCCTCCACTCAAAAATTACGTAATAAGCTCTAGCTCCAATAATTGAAGAGATTATTAATGATGGAAGTATTTCACTAATGTAATCTGGGTTAATATTTCTTGTCTTTGATAGTTTTTTAGAGATAAAGAGGCCTATTAAAACTGAAACCGAAATAAGCAATCCATACCATCTAACAGTGATAAATCCTAAATTTAAAAAAGTTTCTCCTGGAGATTGTATAAAAGCTTGAAGTATAAGCATTTAAAGAAAGTTAGATACCCTCTGCTGCTTGCACTTTTTCTACTTGTTTTTTCTTTAATACTAAAAGTATTTGTGTTAGACCTACACCAATAAAGAATGCAATCAATCCAATTACTCTATAAGGGCTCTGAAGTACAACCTCAGCATCTAATTGCCCAAAGCCGCCAACGTTGGGATCATTAGTAAGCGGGTCACCTGCACTAATTTTTTCTTGTGCTTTTACGATAAGTTGAGGACCAACAGGTACTGATTCAGTAATTATCTCACCATTCTCGTTTTCTATATTGACCTTATAGCTACCATCTTCAATTGTGTCTATTGAATTTATAGTTCCTGAGGTGGAAGAAGTGAAAACTACATTATTGCTTTTTTCTCCAGTTGGGTATACCTGACCTCTACCTCTATTGCCTCCGATATGCAACGAGTATTTTCCATAGTGATATTCTTTATTAGTGGATGGATCAGGGGAAAGCACAGGAAAAACGATTTCTTTATTAGTATCCCCAGGTAAAGGTCCGACAATGATGATATTATCTTTTTCTTCACTGTAATTAGTGAAATAAACCCCTTCTGTCTCCTCTTTAATTTCTTCGGTCCATCTTTCTTGTGGAGCAAGCTTAAAGCCATCAGGCAGCATTACAACAGCACCAACTTGTAATGGAACTTCAGAACCATCAGCCCCGATCTCTTTTAAGTCATTTTTGTAGGGTATTTTGACTACAGCTTTGAAAACACTATCTGCTCCAACAGATTGTGGAACTTCTGCAATTGTAGGCATCTGGGCTAGATGACAATTTGCACAGACTATCTTTCCTGTGGCTTCTCTTGGGGATTCGTAGTTTTGCTGAGCCCAAAATGGATAAGCAAAAGTGATCTTTGGAAAAAATACAATGCTCGAAATGAAAAGCAGAGTACAGATAAATAAACTTGTTTTTTTCATGATTTGATTTTTAAGATCTTTCATTTTTTTATGCCCACCATGGATTTTCATTAGTTCTAAAGTCAGTTTCTGACCATTGTTTGACGAGTACAGCATCATCTTCAATATCTACATGAGCCAGAGCTAAAGATAAAGGAGCAGGCCCTCTTACTACCTTCCCATTTGTATCGTACTGACTGCCATGACAAGGACATATAAATTTATTAGCACCACTATCCCATGGGACAACGCAACCTAAATGAGTACAAATTGCATTTAAACCAAATTCTCCTATTTCCCCACCCTCATTAACTATTAAATAAGTTGGATCTCCCTTTAGACCCTGAACTAGACTTCTGTCTCCTGCTTGATGGGTAGCTAACCAACCTGTCTTAGTTATTGGATTCCCTAATTCATCTTTAGCAGAAGTTCCACCACCACCACCACCGGCTCTTAAAGGCATGAAATAATTTGCTACGGGGTAAAGGGCTCCTAAAGCTACTCCAGTTGCAGTACCAAATGTAAGAAGATTCATAAATTGCCTTCGACCCATTGAAGGAACATCATTGGAACTTAATTGAGTCATTCGCTACTTGGTTCTGTTATTTATTAATTATTATGGAGCAAATTGTTCAATTTCTGTTGCAAATAGATAGGACTTTTAATAATTTAAAGTAAAAGTTTAGGAAGTCTTAATTAATTGATTTAAATGAACCCATTGCTAGTAGATGAAGTTATCCATTATTTGATTCATCGCTGGGGAAAAAAATATGATTTTAAACTCTTTAGAAGAGGAAAATTTGTTTATTTTCAAATGATGTGGGGATTTCTTGGACAAGAATCATTTCCTTTAAGTGAAGATGAATATAAAAAATCAATAGCTGATAAAATCGAGATTTTAAATAGATGTGGATATTCAGAAGAAGTAAGGGAATGGCTAAAGAAAGTCAATGCTAAGCCAAGGTTAGGTAGAGCTGTCAGCTTGCAATTAAATCTTAATGAGAAGATGAAAGAGTTTTTGACTTAAGATTTTCTGATAAGTAAGTTAATCCAGTACCCACAAAAAATAAAAACACAATTGATATAGATAGCAATGACATTGTCAATGGGTCTGTTGAAGGGGTAATCACCGCAGATAAGATTGCGGAGGAGATTACAACTATCTTCCAATTCGAAATCATTTTTTCTGTTGTAATTATTCCAAGAGAACCAAGAATAAATTGCAATACTGGCAATTGAAAAGCTATTGCAGTGCTCGACATTAATAAGAGAACAAAATCAAAATATCTTTCTATAGACCAAGTTGGTTCAACAATATCAGCACCGAAAGTAATAAAGAAATTTATTGCTGCAGGCACTAATATCCACCATGAAAAAATTAATCCTAAAAAAAACAGAAGACCTGAACCAAAAACTGCGGGCAAGATAAGGCTTTTTTCTTGTTTTGTTAAACCAGGAGAAATGAATAATATTATTTGATAAAAAATATAAGGCATAGAAACTATCAATCCGCTGTAACCTGCAACTTTAATAGCGACAAATAAAAACTCTCCTGGAGCAAGTTGTAGTAAATGAATATCACCAGCTGGGATTTCTAAAAAAGATATTAATGGCTTTATGATGAGAAAACTAAAGAATATTGAAATAAGTATTGAGTAAATTGAGTTTAGTATCCTTTGACGAAGCTCCTCTAAATGATCACTAAAAGTCATCGAATCTGATAATTTTTTTTCACTTTGACCAGTACCTCTCATTATTTTTTGATAAAGATTTTATAAGAAAAAGGTTTAAAATTACTATTGTCAAAGTCCAATTTATTTTTCGATAAATTTATTATTTGCTTAATTTAGGATTAGTTGGATCTGGTAATAAGAAAGGAGGGGCATCATTTAGGGATGATTCCCCATAAGTTTCATATTCTCTATATCCACCCATTTTTCCATTTGTTTTCATTAAAGCGCTTACGAAGGCAAGTAGTAAGAAAACAGTAGGAGCTCCAATTATTAGTGCAGCACCAAATAGATATCCAACAATAAATTCTGGAAAACTATGATTTCCTAAAAATTCATGAGTGCCCAAAAGAAAATCAAACATTTAGATTTAAAAATTTTATTTATTATAAACTAAATTTCTTTTTTAAGATTTATTTTAATGTAATCTTCTCCTCTTGTAGGATTTCCCCAAATAATTTCTCCATTTTTAAAGGAAACGCAACCCCGTCCTCCTTTTTTGATTTTTTGCAAATCTTTAATCTTTACTAAATTAATTGGAACTTTAATGTTTCTTTTTGCCTTACTAAATAAAGCAGCTAAATCTGCAGCTATTTGAAGATCTAGTTCAGATGCTACTTGAGATGAAGACTTCAAAACTACATGACTACCTGGGGATTCTTGTGCATGAAACCATAAATCGCCTTTTTTAGAGAACTTAAAGCTTATTAAATCATTTTGCCTCATATTTCGCCCTACCTGTAGCTTCAATCCACCAGGAGTATCAACTTGAATTGGTGAAGATTTTATCTCAGATGTACTTCTCTTACCTTCTCTTTGCCTTTTTATATGAATATTAAATTCGTTACACAGTTCTTCCATAATTTCTTCTAATAGTTTAATTTTTATAAAAATTTCTTCATGATTTAAAGAATTAAGATTTTCTAGAAGTGTAGTGAATTCATCTAATCTATCTAGATTAGTTTTGTAAATATTTAGTCTTTCTTTTATCAGTTCTCGAGATCTTTTTAATTTTTTTGATTTCTTATATAGTTTTTGACCTCTAATAATATCTTGTTTGTTTATCTCAATTGTTGAGAATATCTTGTCAGCTTTTTCTTTATATATTTCGTGGTTTTCTGATTTTGATAGGAGATCATATTGAAAATTTAAATTCTTTTTCTCATTATTTATTTGTTTGAAAATTATCCCTTCAATTCTCTTTTCCAATAATTCAAGTTTTTTTTGTTTTAAATGATAATCATAATAATTTTCTAAACCGGTGCATAAATCTATTTTAGTTTCATTGTCAATTTCTTTATCTAAAAACCAAACGCAATAAAAAAATTTATTAAATTTGGAAAAGTTAAAGTTATTTTTTGTAAATCTATTTATCCATATCTTCCAACTTTTAAATATTTCCTGTAAGTTCGCATCGCTAATGAAATCAATATTTTTTCCCATTATTTCTGAATCGCTAGTGTTACTAAGGACCTCTAATTGTTTTGTGAGGATAGGGCTAACTCCTTGATAGGTATTTATTAAACAGTATTTCAAAGATTCAGGTACTATTGAAATTGAGTCTTTCCATGATTGAAAAGACTCATCTTCTCTAGGTTGTTTTTTGAGATTGACTGGAGGGCCAGAATAAATTGATCCTGTTGAAATTGTTCTAAAACTAGATTGACTTGATTTGATTTGTTTACCAACGGCAATTATTTTATGTTTATTATCCAAATAAAAAATATTACTATGTTTTCCCATTAATTCAAAAATTAAATACTTATTAACTTTATCCCCAGGTTTTTTTGCAAAACTAAATTTTATAACTCTCTCGAAATCATCTTGATCAATCGAAATTAAAGCCATATACTTTAATCCGTATCTTATTTGTTTAGAAAGTGTGCTTTCTCTCCCAATCTTTTCTGGCTTATTTATCTTTAGTATTCTAGGAGAGTCCCCATTCCATGAAACTTCTAGCCATGTTTGAGAATCAACTCCTCTGAAACATAATTGAATTGTATTAGGCTCTGGTTGTTGGGCAGTTTCAAATTTTGTAGGTAAGATGCTCTTTGTCAAATAATGCAAAATAGATCTTATAGATGTAATATCCATTATCTGCGGAACACCTTTTTGCATTATTCCTTTTTAATTCACAAGATTTTTATTTTACTGTAAAAAATTTAATATGAAAAATCAAAAAAAACTTATTATCCTTACTGGACCCAGCGGGGTAGGTAAAGGAACAGTTGTTAAAGAAATATTAGGTAAAGAAAAAAAATTTTGGCTTTCAATATCTGCAACTACTAGAGAACCTAGAGAGGGAGAGAAGGACGGAGAAAATTACTACTTTTTAAATCAAGAAAAGTTTAAAGAAATGATTGAACAAAACCTCTTCCTTGAATGGGCTCAATTCGCTGGAAACTACTATGGAACACCTTTGTCTTCTGTTAATGAGAAAATAAAAAAGGGTTTTACCGTACTACTTGAAATTGAAGTAGCAGGTGCAAGGCAAATAAAAGATAAGTTTCCTAATTCACTATCAATATTTTTACTGCCTCCGGATAAAAAAGAGTTAGAGAGAAGAATAAGAAATAGAGGTACAGAAAAAGAAGAGGCAATTAAAAAAAGACTCTCAAGGGCTAATTATGAGATTTCAGTATCAAATGAATTTGATTTTACATTAACAAATCACAATGTTGATGAAACAGCTAAGAGAATAATCAAGTTAATACAAACTTGATTATTCTCTCTTTTATCAGCTCATTGGATGGAATAATAAGTCTGGGAAAAATCTATTAAATTCAATGATGATTCCTGCGGTCATGGTAATCCAAGCTGCTGCCACAACAGGAGCTGATCTCATGTATTTAGTACTAAATAGTTTGAACATTTTTTTAAGATGAATTTTTAAGTTAAGGTTTAGCGAGGGCCATTTAGGGTGATGTTTTTATCTGATTCTCTAAGTTCCCCACTTCTTCCTTGCTTGTTTGCAAGTAATGGCCACTGGGCTCCTTTTATAAGACATTTCTGGGCTAGGGCGAAGTCTATAAAGATTTCCATGTCAGCGGGATTTTTAGTCTTTTTAGATTCAATTAGATACTCTCTTCCTGACCAACCAATTATGCCAGCAATATAAATAAATATTGTGCCTGGAATAAGCAGGTCTCCTTCATGTCCTCTGTTTAAAAGTGCTCCCCATGGTTCTAATGGAGCTCCCAAAATTAGATGAGGTAAGCCATCATCTCCGCATGATGCTTTTCCGTATCTTTCAAATCTTGCGATGTCTTTTTGAGTAGTTGCAGAATTTGCTCTCTCCATGAATTTAGGATTTTCAGAGCATTTTGTGAGGGCTGAAGCAGTATATTCTGTGCTAGCTCTATCTGCGTTTAAGGCAGGCCCATTTGCAGCTAGAGCAATTGGAGTGATTCCGAGGAACAGAAAAACTGAGGTTATGATTGAAAAAAAGAATTTCATAAGTTGCAATCTTTAATTCCTTATAGTGTGTTAAGTAAGAAATTAATATTAAAATAGAACAAGTTGAATCAAAAATGTATAAAGTTTTAGCTATTGAAACAAGTTGTGATGAGACATCTGTCTCAATAGTTTCTAATATTGGCGATACTTTCAGAATACATTCAAATATAATTGCTTCTCAAATTGAAGATCATTCAAAATGGGGAGGAGTTGTGCCTGAACTGGCAGCTAGAAAGCATTTAGAGTTATTACCTTTTGTTTTAGATAAGGCTTTAGAAGAATCAAAAATCAAAATTGAGGAAGTTGATTATATTGCATCAACTGTAGCTCCTGGATTAGTTGGTTGTTTACGAGTTGGCTCTATAACTGCAAGATCACTTTGCATGTTACATTCAAAACCATTTTTGGGAATTCATCATTTGGAGGGGCATTTATCTTCAATTCTATTTGCAGAAAACTATCCAAAGAAATCTTTTCTTACATTACTTGTTAGCGGCGGACATACTGAATTGATAAAGGTTGATGATAGAAGGGGAATGCAAAGACTTGGGAAAAGTTTTGATGATGCTGCTGGAGAAGCCTTTGATAAAGTTGGCAGACTATTAGGTCTTAGTTATCCAGGAGGCCCGGCAATTGAAAAGATAGCTAAACATGGGGACCCAATAAAATTTAATTTACCAAAATGCAGGATTTCTGATAAAAAAGGTGGATTTCTTAAATATGATTTCTCTTTTAGTGGTCTTAAAACTGCCGTATTAAGATTAGTTGAGAGAATAAATTTGGATGGGAAGACCGTTCCAATTCCTGATATTGCTGCAAGTTTTGAGAGAGTAGTGGCAGAGGTCTTAGTAGAGAGAACAATAAAATGCGCAGAAGATCATAGCTTGGATAATGTTGTTGTGGTTGGGGGAGTGGCTGCTAACAATACATTAAGAAAAATGATGATTAGTGAAGCTAGTAAAAAATCTATTAAAGTTCATTTAGCTCCCCTTAATCTTTGTACAGATAATGCGGCAATGATTGGAGCGGCGGCGTTGTTCAGGGTCAAATTTAAGGATCATGTAAGTTCCCTTAAATTAGGTGTCGCAGGAAGACTATCAATTGAACAGGCAAATACTCTTTATGAAGAAAACCCTCCTTTCTAACTTCAATGAACCAACAACCTAAAATCGAGATTAAAGAGACAAAAAACTTCGTTGATAAAAAGGAACTGAATTTATGGAAAAGAGGTTTTACCCCTCAAGCTGAAATATGGAATGGAAGGATGGCAACTATTGGTATAGGAATTATTTTTATAATTATTGCTTTAATAAGCCAGTTTTCTTAATAGAAATAAAAATTCATTTTCTTAAAAGCAGTTTTGAGAGATTTGATAAGATTTAGTTCTATTAAGCATATTAATTAAATTAAAAAGTATTGTATTTATTGGACTTGAGATAAGATTATTGATTTAATCAAACTAATTAATATTTTTATTATTTATAATTTTATATGACGCCTGAAAGGCTTGGATTACTTTGGGGAATAACTGTATTTGCAGGTGCTTGTGCTCGATTATTTTCTTCTTTTACAGGATTCCCAAGTGTTGTTATTTTATTGCTTTCTGGATTATTCATCGGAAGATCAGGTTTAGGAGTCGTTGAGCCTTTAGATCTGGGGCAAGGGCTTGAAACTATTGTGGGGCTTTTAGTCTGTTTGGTTCTATTTGAAGGGGGACTAAATTTAAAACTGCCTGAGGGAAATATAAGAAATACTGTTTTGAAAATTTCATTGGTAAGACTTTTTATTTCATTATCAGCTGGAATTTTTATTGCTCATTGGCTGGCAGGCCTCTCATGGCAAGTCGCAGGAATATATAGTGCCATCATTCTAGCTACAGGACCAACAGTTGTCTCTCCATTAGTGGAACAAATAAAATTAGCTTCCCCTCTCTCGGAAGTTTTAAAAGCTGAGGGGTTGTTGCTTGAACCAATTGGTGCAGTATTGGCATTACTGCTTTTAGAACTGACTTTAGGGGACCTACATGGGATTAACGATGTATTTATAGCATTAATGCAAAGATTAGGGGGAGGAGTCTTAATTGGAATAAGTGCAGGATGGTTACTATCAGAAATTTTAAAAAAAATAAAAAATGAAGCTTCATTTGGTATAGAGCTTCAAGTTACCCTTGGATTTATTTTCCTTGTGTATGGAATTTGTGAATATTTTTTACCAGAATCAGGCTTGCCGGCTTCTGTCGCAGCAGGTTTTATTGTAGGCAAAAGAGAAGTTATAGATAAGGAGAGATTGGATAATCTAATAGGTGAATTAGCTCAATTAGCAATAACAGTTCTTTTCCCTCTTTTGGCCGCAGACGTTTCTTGGGGTGAATTAAGTCCGCTTGGCTGGGGAGGGATTGTTTGCGTTTTTATGTTGATGGTAATTGTTCGTCCTATCTCTATCTGGATAGCAACAATGGGAAGAGAATTGAACTTAAAAGAAAAAATATTTTTAGCCTGGTTAGCCCCAAGAGGTATTGTTACTGCAGCGGTTGCTTCTCTTTTTTCTATCAGATTAGAGCAGGCTGGTATCCTTGGGGCTGGCCGTCTCCAAGGTTTAGTTTTTCTAACTATATTGATGACAGTAGGAATCCAAGGCCTTTCAGCTAAACCTTTGGCTAATAGGTTTGAGTTAGGCCAAAAAAATAATTTAGATTGATTTAAGACATCTTTCAATTCGAGATCTATCAGTTTTACTTTCTGAGAAAAGCTCCCAACTTTGAATTAAATCTGGCCCACTGAGAGATCCAAAAAAGGCTACCCTTAAAGATTTCATTAATATCCCTTTTTTAACTTTATGTATTTTTGAGATTTCGTTTATTTTTTCTTTGGCTTTCTCTTTATCTAGTTTTATAGTATTTTGCTCAATTAAATAATTTAAGATTAGTTTTAGAGTTGCTTTGCTATCATTGTTTTTCAGAAAATCTTCACCTTCTTTTTGAATTGTAGGTATTAAGAAAAATGGTTTTGATTGATCAATGGCATCTTTTAAAAGAGTCATAGAGTCTCTAAGCAAAATTGCTAATTTATAAGCCCATTCTTGAGATGGCGGAACCCAACCATTATCATCCCAGTATTTCCTCATTATCTCACTTAACTTTATTGATTCCATATTTTTTATATATTGAGAATTAATCCAGTTGAGTTTTTCCCAACTGAATTTAGAGCCAGCTTTATTTATGTCTGATAAGTCAAAAATTTCAGATATCTCATCAAGTGAAAGTATTTCTCTGTCGACAGATTTTGGAGACCAACCTAAAAAGGCCATATAGTTCGATAAGGCCTCAGGTAAATATCCCATATCTCTAAATTCGTCGATTGAAGTAACGCAATCTCTCTTAGATAATTTTTTTCCTTCACTATTTAGTATTAGGGGTGTATGCGAAAAAGTCGGCAAATTAAAATTTAATGCTTTATAAATCAATATTTGTTTTGCAGTGTTCGAGATATGGTCTTCACCCCTTACAACATGAGTAATATTCATGAAATTATCATCAACTACAACTGCAAGATTATATAAAGGATCTCCAATCTCATATTCCTTTGCCCTTCTTGACAAAACTAAATCCCCACCCAAGTCCTTCCCTAGCCATTTGATTTCGCCTCTTATCTGATCTACCCATTTAATTTCAATTTTTTCATCAATCTTAAACCTTATTACTGAAGTCCTCCCTTGGGATATGAATGTTTCTATTTCTTCTTTTGAAAGACTTCTGTGTCTATTATCGTGCTTTGGAGGTAATCCTTTCTTTTTTTGTTCTTTTCTTAATTCAGAAATCTCATCTTCTGTTGTAAAACACCTATATGCAGCTCCACATTCCAATAGCTTTTTGATATAACTTTTGTGAATCGAAATTCGGTCACTTTGCTCTATAGGTTCTTCATCCCATTTAAGTCCAAGCCATTTCAATCCCTCTAATATATTTTTTGTATATTCAGATTTAGATCGAAGAAAATCTGTATCCTCTATTCTGATCAGAAATTTTCCGCCTATTTTTTGTGCATACAACCAGTTGAATAACGCTGTTCTCGCTGTCCCTATATGAAATAAACCCGTTGGACTTGGGGCTAGTCTTAAACGTTTTTCCAAATCTCTTTTTAGAAAAAACGGGACCGACGGGATTCGAACCCGCAACTTCCGCCGTGACAGGGCGGTGCTCTAACCAGTTGAACTACGGTCCCAGAGTTTTGTTCTAAATTTATTTAGAACTTCATTCTTAAAATTATCAGATCATAATACTTAATCTATGGTGTTGTAATAAAAAAAATTTATTAATTTGAGGATTTACAGAAATAATTAGTTTTACAGCTACCTTTGTATAAAAAAACTATTTATTTTTGAGGTCTAAAACCAGCAGGTTCTATCAACCTAACTTGGTTACCTCTGGCGGTAAATTCTCTGCCTTGGTCACTTTGTACGACAACTCTCCCACCAGACTTAACTCTGATGACTCTTGCACGAACCCACCCTAAAGCTGCTGATTCAAGGACTTTAACTACGTCCCCAGGTTGAAGATCTAACTCCATCTTATGAAAAAATGATTTACATGATG
Organism: Prochlorococcus sp. AG-412-J13; assembly: GCA_003214815.1. Taxonomy (GTDB): domain Bacteria; phylum Cyanobacteriota; class Cyanobacteriia; order PCC-6307; family Cyanobiaceae; genus Prochlorococcus_A. The sequence goes on from QCLE01000002.1 coordinate 81,441, forward strand.
TTGATCAAACGCGTCGTGGAGGACTTGAACCCCCGACATCAGGTTTTGGAGACCTGCGTTCTACCAACTGAACTAACGACGCTTTTAAATTATTATAAGCGCCTTTGTGACCAATAAGTTGATTAATTTACAACTTTATCGATCAAAGCGTTGTTTTACGCGAGTAGCTTTTCCTATTCTATCTCTTAGATAGAATAACTTAGCTCTTCTTACTTTACCTCTACGTTCAACTTTTAGAGAGGCTACCTGTGGACTATGTAGCATAAATACTCTTTCAACACCTATACCCTGAAAAATTCTTCTAACTGTAATAGTCTGGTTAATACCTCCATGCCTTTTTGCGATGACAACACCTTCATAAGGTTGAACTCTTTCTTTATTACCTTCTGTAATTTTTACTCCAACTTTAACAGTGTCCCCAACATAAATTTCAGGTAATTCTTTTTTTAATTGTTCATTCTCAAATTCCTTAATAAGATTTGATGCGCTTAAGGTTTGTGTAGTTTCAGAAACCATGTTTTTTTCTTTTTGTTCAACTGATACATCAACTGATGCGTCAGATTTAATACCGGTTTCTAATCCCTTCTCTTGTTTCTCTTTGGCCATTTTGGTCTTTTATATCCTACAAGTTTTATATCTTAACCTTTTGACTCGCCTTTAGTAACCTTTTTGGTAAATGAAATTGTTTTTGAAAACATTTGGAATCCCGTTATGAGCATCCATAAAACTCCAAGGGAATTCAATATTACGTATATTAATTCTCCATTATCTCCAAGCCATTCGCCCTCATGAAGAGACATTAACCAATGAACTTGTTCTCTAGAGTAACCTAATAAATCTTTTGAAATCCTATAAAGAAGACCGGTAATTGAAGATATAAATAATGGAAGAAAAACCCAAGGCGCCAAAGCCTTATGAAATTGCCTAGAATTAAATAAAATTTTCATTTTTGTTTCTTTCCCTTTGTTATTGATAGATTTAAGATAGCCAAGACTCTAATGGCTACCTTGAAGATATTTATCTATTACTATTATTTATTCCAATGAGACATTTTGCAGATCTTTTGTTAAATAAAAATAATTCCAAGACTAATGATCAAGTTCCTTTTATTCAGAGGAGAAGAGGAATTGAAATAAAGTCTTCTCGTGAAATAAATTTGATGAAAAAATCTAGTAGGATTGTAGCAACTGTTTTGAGGGAAATTAATGACCTAATTAAACCTGGAATGAGCACAAAAGATTTAGATGATTTCGCAGAAAAGAGGATAAAAAGTTTTGGGGCTCTGCCAAGTTTTAAGGGCTACCATGGTTTCCCTTCTAGTATTTGTTCTAGTATTAATAATGAGGTTGTTCATGGAATTCCAAATAAAAATAAAATAATTAAAAATGGTGACTTAGTTAAAATTGATACAGGAGCATATTTAGATGGCTTCCATGGGGATAGTTGTATATCAATTTGTGTGGGAGAAGTTAGTCCAAAGGCTCAAAATCTTAGTGATGTAGCTTACAAAGCATTGTATGCGGGGCTTTCGAAAATTAAAGCAGGGAATACACTTCTAGATGTGGCTGGGGAAATCGAAGATATTGTTGTAAAAAATGGCTTTAGTGTTGTGGAAGACTATACAGGTCATGGAGTTGGAAGAAATCTTCATGAAGAACCATCGGTATTTAATTTTCGGACTAAAGAATTGCCTAACGTCATCCTTCGTGAAGGAATGACATTAGCTGTGGAACCTATTGTTAATGAAGGTACTAAATTTTGCAAAACACTAAATGATAGATGGACCGTTATAACAAAGGATGGAAAATTATCGGCTCAATGGGAGCATACAATAGTTGTTTTAAAAGATGGTATTGAAATATTGACAGATAGAGATTTCTAGATACTATGAATTGTACTTATAGATAATTTGACAATATAAAAAATTTAAAAACTCTTTCAATGGAAAAAGTATGTAGGTTAGAGGATTTGGACTAATGATTATTAAATATTTTTTTGAATTAGCTAAATTATAAATTTTTTTAGAAACAAATTTGGGACTCATTATCCCGATAGGATTTAGTTCTGATTTAAAAGGCCCTAAGATGATTTTTTTTATTATTAATTTTTTCTTTGTATTTTTATCCAGAAGATTTTTCTTGAAAGAAACTAACTGACCAATAAGGGATTTACTAATCTCATATGACGGATTTAGGGCTGGTAATATTTCTGCCTCAGATGTGTTTATCCAAATCTCTTTTTTTATTAGTGAATCATTGCTTAGAGCAATATCTTCAAATAAATTTAAAAATTTGAATTTGCTTAATGCATTTATTTTTATTGAGTTTTCATAATTGGCATTTTCTCTACTCAAATCATAGATACCATGGTTCAAAATTAAAATGTCTATCTTTTCTAATTGTTTTTTTAATAACGACTCCTTCCCACTTTCCCATTTAATCCATTCATTTGGAGATTCAAGATTTATTTCATAATTAGTTTTACTATGAGTAAATCCAATCACTCTATATCCTTTTTCACGAAACAACTTTGTTAATTCTTTCCCTAGCGCACCTGACGCTCCAGTAATACCTATAGTTTTTTCGTTTTTGGTTGAATTTATCATTTTGATTGATTTTGATGAGATACCAAAGAATTAAAATAAATTTACCAAAAAAAATTATTTATTTTTTTATTTGATTAAAACTCATAAATAAATATTTGTTTAGTTCTGAAAAAAATATTATCTTGAAACTATTGATAAATAATTTTACTAAATTATGAGCGATATATTATTAATTGGTTCATGTGAGCCATTTAGTGGTAAGTCTGCAATGGTTCTTGGGATAGCAAAAAGACTTATACAGGAGAAAAAAAAAGTACGCATAGGAAAACCGCTAGCAACATGTATTGAACTTACTAATCTTCCATCAATGTCTTATGAAGGATTAATAGATGATGATGTAAAGTTTATTGGATCAACGTTAAATATCGAAGAGGAGAATTTAATTTCTTCAGTAGGATTATTGGATAATATATCAGCTGAAAAAAGAATCTTTAATAAAGACTTACTCCCAGGAAAAGGTTTTGATCAGATTGAAGGAATAGTTAATGATGATTTTGAAGGCCTGAATATTTTAGAGGCAGCTGGAAGTCTTCATGAAGGTATGATTTATGGCTTAAGTCTTCCACAACTAGCTAAGGATTTAGATGCGAAAGTTTTAATTGTTAATTTATGGGAAGATTGTAAAAGCGTGGATGCATTACTTGATGCGAAAAAACAATTAGGTGATAAATTGGCCGGAGTTGTATTGAATGGAGTTTTGCCGCAAGAAGTTGAAAAAGTTAAAAATGAAATAAAACCTTCTCTGAAAGATTTGGATATTGAAGTGTTTGGGGTGATGCCTAAATCACCTCTTCTTAGAAGTGTCACCGTCGGCGAGCTTGTAAGAAGACTAGATGCCCAAGTAATTTGTTGTCCTGAAAAACATCAATTACTTGTTGAAACATTAAGTATTGGTGCAATGGGGGTTAATTCTGCAATGGAATTTTTCAGGAGAAGACGAAATATGGCTGTAGTTACTGGAGCTGAGAGAACTGATATACAACTTGCTGCTTTGGAGGCTTCGACTCAATGTCTAATTTTAACTGGTTTGGGAGACCCTTTGTCACAATTGATTCATAGAGCGGAGGAATTAGAAGTGCCAATTTTAAAGGTGGAATTAGATACTCTTTCCTCCGTAGAAATTATTGAACAAGCTTTTGGTCATGTCAGAATACATGAATCAATTAAAGCTTCTTATGCTATTCAATTAGTTCAAGAGCATGTAAATCTAAAAAGAATTCTCGAAAAGATAGATTTTCCCTGCAATTTTTCAGATAAATGCTAATTTCAAATATAGGAACTATATTATTTTGAGTCGCTCTTTAGATCTCCCAGCAACTGAAGGCGTTGATGCCTTAGCTCAAGAACTTGCAAAACTCCAAGATAATGGGAAAAGGAGAATTGCTTTTTTGGGTAGTAGACACGTACCGGTTGTCGATATCCACTTAATTGAGTTGATAGCAAGGTCGTTAGCTGAGGAAGGACATAATATCCTTACTTCTGGATCTCAAGGTGTCAATGCAGCTGTTATTCGAGCTGTCTTAGATATTAATCCATCATTATTAACTGTTTTATTACCACAAAGTCTTGATAGACAAATACCCGAAATAAAGGATCAACTTGAGAGGGTTATGCATTTGGTTGAAAAAAGTGAAAATGATGAATTACCTTTGCGACTTGCAAGTAGTCTTTGTAATCAAGAAATTATTACTAGGTGCGATCAATTAATATGCTTTGCCTTTCACGATAGTGAAACTTTGCTAAATAGTTGTAGATGCGCGGAAGAAATGGGAAAAGTGGTTAGTTTGTTATTTTTTGATTAAATTAATCCATCTCCTCTTATTAAAAGATGATTTATGCTAATAATATTTAGCGTTTAATAATTTACTATGGCAGAAAGTTTTTCATTTGATGTGGTTTCTGATTTTGATAGACAGGAATTAGTCAATACTTTGGATCAAGTAAAAAGAGAAATTTCTCAGCGTTACGATCTGAAGGGCACAGACACTTCAGTTGATTTAGATAAAGAAAATATTTTTATAATTACCAATAGCGAACTTACCTTAAATGCTGTCAATGACATAATTAGACAAAAGGCAATAAAAAGAAACTTATCTTTAAAAATATTTGACTATGGTGAAATTGAAATGGTTAGTGGTAATAGAGTAAAACAGACAATTTTATTAAAACAAGGAATTAAACAAGAAATTGCAAAAAAAATCAGTAAAAATATTAGAGATAAAATAAGAAAAATTAATGTCAGCATCAATGGAGAAACACTCAGAGTTGCTAGTAAGAGCAAAAATGATCTTCAATTAGCAATTAAGATTGTTAGTGAGTTGGAAGAGTCTTTGAACATTCCTCTAAAAGCTAACAACTTTAGATAAAATTTTTAGTAATATTATTTTTAAAATATGGTGGATTATTCAAAATCTCTCATTGAATCATTGATTAAGAAAGTAAAAGAATATCCTCGTTTTTCAAAAGAAGAAATAGAGAAATTTTGTTGGATGGCGGTACATGAGCATAAGCATGGTGTTTTGCCCTCTGAATATGATATTAGGGAGATAGATGAGGAACTTTATTTAGAACTTTTGGAAGAATTTAAATCAAATATCTTCTAAATAATATCTATACTTAAATTTACAATTATTAAAAAAATATTTTAATTAAATGCCTTATTAATGCACTAACTGGTCTATTTAAATATGATTAACTAAAGAGAAAAATTTAATGTCAACATCCTTTAAAAATGTTACACCAACAGGTCCTGGTGGGACAGCAACATTATTGATTGTATTGTCTTTTACTGGCTTTCTTTTGCTAACTCAATCTCTTTTTGTTGTTCCTTCTGGACAAGTTGCAGTTGTTACAACACTAGGGAAAGTAAGTGGCCCCTCTAGGAGAGCTGGTTTAAACTTTAAACTTCCATTTGTTCAGTCTGTATATCCATTTGATATAAAAACGCAAGTTCAACCTGAAAAATTTGAAACTTTAACTAAAGATCTGCAAGTTATTAGGGCTACAGCTACTGTTAAGTATTCAGTAAAACCTAACGAAGCAGGGAGGATCTTCGCAACAATTGCAAGTAGAAATAGCGATGTTTATCAAAAAATTGTTCAGCCATCTTTGCTAAAAGCTTTAAAGTCAGTCTTTTCTCAATATGAGCTAGAAACAATTGCTACTGAATTCGCAGTAATTTCTGAAAAAGTAGGTGACACTGTTGCACAAGAACTGAACTCATTCGATTATGTAGACGTTAAAAGTTTAGATCTTACTGGATTAGAGATTGCTGAAGAATATAGAGCTGCGATTGAACAAAAGCAAATAGCCGGTCAGCAATTACTTAGAGCAAAGACAGAAGTTGAAATTGCTGAACAAGAAGCGCTTAGATATGAGACATTAAATAGAAGTCTCGACGATCAGGTCCTTTTCAAATTATTTCTTGACAAATGGGATGGTAGTACACAAGTTGTTCCTGGCCTGCCAGGTTCAGAAGGAGGTAGTCCCCCAGTAATAGTTGGTGGTAAAAGATAATTAAAAAAAATCTTTCTAAAAGTTTAATCATTTACTTATTTTTCTTTAAAGAAAGATGAGTAAATGATTATTTTTTTATTGAATTAAATGATTCGTCAAAAGCATCGATAGTTTTATCAATTTCTTCTTCGCTGTGAGCAAGTGATGTGAAACCTGCTTCGAAGGGACTTGGCGCTAAGTAAATTCCTCGTCGTAGCATTTCTCTATGCAACTTACCAAAAAGTTCGGCATCATTTTTTTTGGCTTCATCAAAGTTCCTAACTGGTCCTTCACATAAGAAAAATCCAAACATAGCGCTTACACTTCCACCGTTAATAGCGATACCGTTATTTTCTGCAGACTGAATTATCCCTTCAATTAATCTAGAAGTTGTTGCATCAAGTTTATCGTATGTACCATCTTGTTTGAGGAGTTCAAGAGTTTTTATTCCAGCAGTCATTGCGAGTGGATTACCGCTCAATGTGCCTGCTTGGTAAACCGGTCCTGAAGGGGCTACCATTGACATTATTTCTTTCTTGCCTCCGTAGGCTCCAACAGGTAGCCCTCCACCGATTACTTTTCCAAGGGTTGTTAAATCAGGAGTTACCCCAAACTTTTCTTGTGCGCCTCCATAACTTATTCTGAATCCAGTCATTACTTCGTCAAAAACTAATAAGGATCCATTCTCATTTGTTAATTCTCTTAATCCTTCCAAGAATCCAGGTTCTGGAGTAATAAATCCAGCATTACCAACGATAGGCTCAAGTATAACCCCAGAAATGGCATCAGGATTTTCAGAAAATAATTTTTTTACTGCTTCAAGGTCATTGTAGGGAGCAGTAAGTGTGTTGGCAGTAGTCGTCCGTGGAACACCTGGAGAATCTGGTAAACCTAGAGTGGCTACACCTGATCCTGCTTTCACTAAAAACATATCTGCATGACCATGATAGCAACCGTCAAATTTAATAACTTTATCTCTTCCAGTAAATGCTCGCATAAGTCTCAAAACGGCCATGCATGCTTCTGTTCCACTATTAACAAATCTAACCATTTCTACGGATGGGACTGCATCTATTACCATTTCAGCAAGTTTGTTCTCTAGAACGCATGGAGCACCAAAGCTGGTGCCTTTCTCAATTGCTTCCTGCAATGCCGTTGTTACTTCAGGGTGGGCATGCCCACATATAGCTGGCCCCCAACTTCCTATGTAGTCAATATATCTATTTCCATCAATATCCCAAGCAAAGGGACCTTTGACTCTGTCAAAAACAATTGGCTGGCCTCCTACAGACTTGAAAGCTCTTACTGGAGAACTTACTCCTCCTGGCATTAATTGCTGGGCGGCAGAAAAAATTTCTTCTGATTTGGTGTAATTTAATATGTCAGTCACAATTTAGCTAAATGATGTTTTGAGAAAAATCTTGTCATGTTCTAAATTAGAAATAAGTAAAAATTTTGTCAATCAGTTTGGAATTCTACATTATGATATTTTTATTGCGATAGTTTGGATTGTAAATAATTAATTTTAAAGAAATCATGATAAAAAACAATTCTGTTTTAGATAACGCTTTATTAATAAGCGTTTTCAGCCATTAAAGAAATTAAATTTATTTTATTTATATTTCTAAGAAATTATCTTCATCCTCAAAAAAATCTACATTTACATCGTTTAAGTTAAGATTTATCATTACTGGGGCATGATCACTGGGACGTAAATTACCTCTAGGTGAACTGTCTATGACACAACTTTTAAGTTGTGACGACAGTTCTTTGCTGATATATATATGGTCAATTCTCCACCCTTTATTTAATTCAAATGCGTTATTACGGTAATCCCACCAGCTCCAGTGGCCAGTATTTTGTTCAAAAATCCTGAAAGAATCTATTAATCTTTTTTTTAGAACATTATTTAGTGCATCTCTCTCTATTTTAGATGCCATTATTCCTCCTTCATATTTCTTTGGATCATGAATATCCAAGTTAGATGGAGCAACATTAAAATCACCCATAAGACAAATTAATTCTCCTTTTTTTTCTTGCTCATCCAAAAATGAAGCTAAACAATTTAACCAATTAATTTTGTATTCGAACTTACTAGATTCTAGAGAAGATCCGTTTGGCACATAGGCATTTATGATTTTAATACCATTAATATCAGCAGAAATTAATCTTTTTTGATCTAGAAAAATTTCGATATTCTGCTTAGAGTCGGTACAACCGAAGAATCCCTTTTTGACATTTTCTGGCTTTATTTTAGAAATAATAGCCACACCATTGTATGATTTTTGTCCGTAGACCTCTACTGCATAGCCTAATTTTTCAAAAGCTTCTAAAGGGAAACTATCATCCATTACTTTTGTTTCCTGCAAACATAGAATATCTGGATTGACTTGATTAATCCAATCTATTATTTGTGCAAGTCTGGTTCTTATAGAGTTAACATTCCAAGTTGCTATTAACAAATTTCTAACAAATTATGTAAGATTAAATTAGCAAATATTTTTGGCGTCAAAGAATTTTGAAATTAAATAAAATGAAAAATTATTTTTGCAAAAGCATACCTAAATCAATAACTTTTGTAATATTTTTTACTTTGTTAATTTCCTTAAAAGGTGATTACCTAAATGCTGAATATTTATTTGAGGAATTAGAAATTGATACCTCAACTAAAACAGAAGAGGATAATTCAGTTTTTCCAACCAATCCTTTTGAACTTGTGGAAATGATACGGAGACAAAATAGTATGAATGATGCGACTAATCCTTCTGATGCTATTGACGATGCGTTAAAGTCTTTTAATAGTTTGGAGGGAAAATAAGGAATTTAATACGATAAATTGTTATCTTCAAATTTTAAATATGTTAAAAAACCCTATCCCAAAAGTTACTAACCAATTGCAGCACAGAGCAATCGGTATTATTAATGGTAAATTTACTCCCCATGGTAATGAGCAATTAAATAGAGGCTTTTTAATTGACAATAAAGGCGAAAAAATTGAAACAGTAGTACTAGGTAAAGCATTGTCACTTTTAAAAAAGCATATTGATTTAAAGAAAAGTTATTATTGGATTGTCTATCCAAAGAATAAAAATACTCAAAACTTGCATTTACAGGTTGCAGGCATATGGGATCCTTTTCAACTGAATGATTTTCCAAATGATTCTACAAAAACTAACTTCTCTAAATTATTAGAAGAATTAGATCTAAAAGATAATTATTTTTCTGTTAGAGGAGAATTAGTTTTTGTCAACACTCAAAAGAAAGAATTTGTTATTAAAATTTGCTCCTCTATGAAGTCAAAAAATTTAAAAAATAAAAATTTTAAATTGGTTATAAAAGGAGAACTTTCTCTTGAACTTCTGCATAGTTTTGTAAGTTTAGATATCCACAGAGATGGAAATTCTTTGCAATTAATAAAGTACGAAGTTATTGAAAAAAATCTCTTTGAAAATAACTAGAGTTAAAGTCTGATTTTCACCCAATTTTGCCAATCAAGAAATCTTTGATTTATGGAAGATGTTTTAATTGAATGTTCTCCTGGTATCTCTGGAGATATGTTGTTAGGAGCTTTTTATGATTTAGGAGTGCCTAAAAAAGTCATTGAAAAACCACTTATTGATCTTGGATTAAAGGATCTATATCAACTAGAGTTTAAAGAATCCAAAAGTTGTTCAATTCGAGGGGTCAAGGCAAAGGTTGAGAATATTGATTGTAGTCCTATCAAAAGAACTTGGAGAAGTATTAAGGAGCTTATTTTAAATGGACACTTAGAAGATAAATTAAAAAAGATAATTTTTGAAGTATTTGAATCTTTAGCAATTGCGGAAGGAAAAGTTCATGGCATCAAATCTGAGGAGGTTCATTTTCATGAAATTGGAGCTATAGATTCATTGGTCGATATCATTGGAGTATGTGCGGCATTGAATTATTTAAATCCAAAGAAGGTGTATTGTAATGAACCAATGTTGGGCAAAGGTTTTGTTCAAACTGAACATGGAAAATTATCTGTACCATCTCCTGCTGTCATAGAGCTAATAAGACAAAAAAATATTAAGGTTTTTTCAAACCGTGACTCAATAGAGGGTGAACTCTCAACACCAACTGGCATTGCTTTACTTGCAAATTTAGTTAACTATCTAGAACTCCCTTCAAAATATTCTATTAACTCTTATGGAGTAGGCATTGGGAACCTAAAATTCCCATTCCCTAATTTGGTAAGAGTTTATAAAATTACTTCATTTGAGGATTCTTCTAATAATGAACAAATTAATCCAAAGCGTGAAGAGATATCTGTTCAAGAAGCATGGATTGATGACCAAACACCCGAAGATATATCTAATTTTGTGGAGAAACTCAGAATTGAGGGAGCTTACGACGTTTCCTATCAAGCTATCAATATGAAAAAAAATAGAATTGGATTTTCTATTCAAGCAATCTTGCCCAAAGAGAAAAAAGAATTTTTTAGGCGATTATGGTTTGATTATTCCAATACTATTGGGGTTCGTGAAAGGACACAATCTAGGTGGATATTACTTAGACGCAGAGGAGAATGTTCAACGACTTTTGGAAATATAAAAGTTAAACAAACTTTGAAACCAGATGGATCAATAATTATGAAACCAGAAAATGATGAGGTTTTGAGATTAAAACTAAAGCATAAAATATCAACTTACGAAATAAGAAAAATAATAAATGAATCAAGTAAAAAATTTAAAGCATTTGAAAACTGGAAATGAGATTTCATAAAAGTAATCAACCATATTTGAACTTCCTTAAAAAAGTTAATTTTGGTGTATTAAAGAGTATTTTCTTTTTTTCAAGCTTGTTATATTTTTGCATCTATTTTTTTGATAATATTGATCAAATTTCTTTTGATATCAATTTAGAAAGAAATGGAATTAATCTATCCCTATCATTTTTATTTTGTGTTTTAAGTATTTACTTGAACGCTTATGCATGGAAATATATTGTCAAATGGTTCGGGAAAGAATTTAAAAGTAATAATCTAGTCTCTTTTTATGTTTTAACCAATATTCTCAAATACGTTCCTGGAGGGGTTTGGCATTTTGTTGAAAGATTTAATTTTATAAAAAAAATAAGTAATCCTCAGATTGCTTTGTATTCGACACTTATAGAACCTTATTTTATGTTGAGTGGATCTTTTCTCTTGGCATCGCTGGGATTAATTTTTTCACCAATTTATTTTTTTCTAATTTTTCCTTTAGTGTTTTTAAATAGGAGTTTAATCTATTTTATATTAACAAGAATAGGGTCTTTTAAGGGAAAAGTATTTGAGGTTTTGAGACTTCCAAATTCAAAGGACCAATTTGAAGGGAGAATAAATATAAGTTCTTTTTTCCCTACTAGAGCTTTATTACTTGAAATTGGTTTTGTTTTATCTAAATTTATTGGTTTTTATATTTGCTTAAATACTTTTTATAAAAGTAATACTCTGAACATCATATTTTTATTAGTAATTTTTTCTTTGTCATGGTCTTTAGGCTTGGTAGTCCCAACAGCTCCAGGAGGAGTTGGTGTTTTTGAGGCTTGCCTCCTTTTTTTTGTTGGCAAAAGTATTCCACAAAATATAATTCTCGTTAGCTTAATTTATTTTAGGGTTATATCAACCTCGGCAGATTTGTTATTAAGCTTCCCTTTTTTAATAAGAAAATTGTCTAAAAATATCTAGTTTTTTTTCTCTAAACTTGGTATCAATGTAATTGATGCAATAAGGCCTAAAGTCATGATAAGAATAGTTGGTAATATTGCCTCTACCATTCTTTCATCCCCAGCATATTGGTATATTCTCACAGATAATGTATCAAAATCGAACGGTCTTAAAATAAAGGTTATGGGTAATTCTTTTATTGTGTCTACAAAAACTAAAAGTGAACCTACGAATATTGGTCCTTGGAGAAGAGGTAGATGAATTCTTTTGATAATCCCCAGCCAATCCTCTCCTAGTCCAAGTGCTGCTTCATCTAAACTAGGAGAGATTCTCTCAAGACTTGAATCAATAGAACCCTTAGAAATAGTTAGAAATCTGACAAGATAACCCCAAATTAGTAAGCAAATAGCAATGAAATTAAATTTTGAAGAAGAAATACTTATTAAAGATAAAGCTAATACAGTTCCTGGAATTGCGTAACCTATCCCCGCAAGGTTTGTTATTAGTCCTAATAATAAGCTTTTATTTGGACGCCTTGCTAAGGAAATTATTAAGGAGAATAGCATCGTTATTAATGCAGTAAAAAATCCTAGACTTATGGTCCTGAATGATAGGGTAAGTAATTCTATAGATAACCCTTTTTGAATTTGATCGATATTGAGCATAACCCAAAAACATGGAATTCCAAAAGAGAAAATTGGAGGAAATAAAGATATGGTTATTGCTAAAAGAGCTCTAGTTTTTTTTAATTCCCACCCTTGAGAATCTTTTGATGCAGGATTCTCACTCCACCTCTTTGATTTTCTTCTCGAGAATTTTTCAAAAATAATTAAAGTGAAAATTATTAATAAGGCTACCAAAGATAGTCCAATAGCACTTTGTGGATTGCCCTCAATTATCCAATTTTCGGCTATACCTGTAGAAATACTTGGAATATTTAATAATGCAAATGTACCTAACTCATTCATTACTTCCATACACATTAAACTTATTCCTGTTATTAGCGCTGGTAACGCCATTGGAAAAGCGATTTTAAAGAAGCTCCTCCATGGCCCAACTCCTAATCCTCTACTAGCATTGATTTGATTAACTCCAAATTTATTAAAACTTTCGTTAGCAAGTATGAATACATATGGATAAGTAGAAATTGAAAGTATTAATACCCCCCACCATAAACCAGTTACTTGATACCCAAAAATACTTCCTAAATCCTGCAAAACAGCTGTTATTAGATATGCTGGGGCGGCTAGTGGAATTAGCTGACAAATACGGAGAACTTTTCTGAACTTAAAATCACAATTTGAAAGTAACCATCCATTTAAAGTACCTAATCCTCCTCCAAATAAACTTGTCAGTACTAAAACTTTTAAAGTTTCTAATACCTCTTCTCCTCCAGCAATGCCTAATGAAAAATTCCCACTTATAATATATTGAATTCCTTCAAGAAGAAAATTGGAAATTGGAATGATTACTAAGAATGCAACAATAAACGAAGTAAAATAAAAAAGTTTTAATTCGGTTACTGCTTTTTTAAATCCTTTAATAAGTATTTTCAAAAATTAATTAAACCCTAATATGTATACTCTAATCTGTACTAAATCTACATGATGAAAGTTGATTCTTAATAGTTTGATGATCTAAGTTTTTCCCAATTAATACTATCTTGTTAGATTTTTCTTTTGTCCATTCTTCATCATCAAGAGAAAATCGTTTCCCAGATAGGTGAAAAATGTGTTTTCTTTCACTTTCCATAAACCATAATATTCCTTTCGCCCTAAATACATTTTGTGAGATTTGATTATCTAAGAAATATTGAAACTTCCTTAAGGAAAATGGATCATATGTCTCATAAGAAACTGAGGTAAAACCCTCTATATTATTAATCAAATCGTGTGAATGAGAAGAATGATCGTGTGAATGAGAAGAATGATCGTGTGAATGAGAAGAATGATCTTGTGAAAGAGAAGAATGATCTTGTGAAAGAGAAGAATGATCTTGTGAAAGAGAAGAATGATCTTGTGAAAGAGAAGAATGATCTTGTGAAAGAGAAGAATGATCGTGTGAATTTTCTTCTAAATCTTCTTTATCGTTAAGGTATTTAAAAGTATCTGTTTCAAATAGACCTACACTCATTATTGTTTGTAATCCAACTTCACTATTGGTTGATCTCAATATCCTTGGTTCTTTTTTTATTTTATTTATAAATTTTTCAACTTTCTTTAATTGTTCTTCGTTGACTAAGTCACATTTATTTAGGAGAAGGATATCTCCGTATAAAATCTGAGAATAGGCGACACTTGTATTATTAATTTCAAAATCAAAATTTTCTCCATCAATAACTGTGATGATTGAATCTAATCTTACTTTTTCTCGAAGATCTCCAGCAGCGAAAGTCATGGCTACTGGTAATGGATCTGCTAGCCCAGTAGTCTCGACAATCAAATAGTCTATTTTTTTAGATCTTTCTAAAACTTTGGATACTGTATTTAATAATTCACCATTTATAGTGCAACATATACAGCCATTATTTAATTCGATCATATCTTCTGAGCCTTCTATTATTAAGTCATTATCAATTCCTATCTCTCCAAATTCATTAACCAAAACAGCTGTTTTAAGACCAACTTGATTTTTTAAAATATGATTTAAAAGTGTAGTTTTACCAGAACCTAAAAATCCACTAATGATCGTAACAGGTAATAACTTTTTAGACATTTTGACGAATTTTCTAAGTGAATAAATTTAAATTTGTAATTTTATTTATCGAAAACTTTATTTATTTCTGAAGCTAATGTTTGATCCAGATTTGTTATGCCCCCCAAATCATGGGTACTTAACCTAATTATTACTTTTGAATAAACGTTTTCCCAGTCAGGATGATGGTTGTATTTTTCGCAAATTAAAGCAATTTTAGTCATAAATGAGAAGGCTTCAATAAAATTAAAAAATTTAAATTCTCTCTGGATTTGTTCATTGTTAATTTCCCAGCCGGGTATTTTGACAACTAATTCCTTTAATTCTTCATCTTGCAGAAGGTAAGGTTTCATTTAATAATTAATATAAGTTTTAATTAATTACATTATAAATATTTTACCTTTTCTCACCAATTATGTGAATATTCAAAACCCTTTCTTTTTGATCTAATCTATGTTCCCATAAATACACTGCTTGCCATGTACCAAGCATAATATTGCTGTCCTGAAAACTCAAAGATAAACAAGTGTTTGTTAAGGATGTTTTAATATGTGCTGGCATATCGTCAGCTCCTTCTTGATAATGTTTATAAGAAATTTCTTCTCTATTTTTAGATAAAGTTAAGTAGGAATTATGTGGGACTATAGATTGCATATATTTTTTTAAGTCTCTTAGTACGTTTGGATCAGCATTCTCATTAATAGTTAAGCTGCAACTGGTATGAAGTGAAGTTAAATTTAAAATTCCTGAATCAAAATTATTTTTTTCAATAAACAAATTTAAATCATTTGTTATGTCAATAAAACCCTCACCATTGGTTATAAATTCTAATTTTGAAAATATTTGTTCCATATAAGAAAAAACTCAATTAATTAATATTCTATTATGGATAAACAATGTATGTTTAATGGAAACATCAAAATTTTTATCTTAAAATGAGTTTAATTTATATATAAATTTTTGGCCGAAATTCAATGGAATAAGCTGGGGGCTTATCTTAAAGAAACTCAAATATTAGGTTCAATCCAAAATACACTTTATTGGGATCAGAATACTGGGATGCCTAAGAAGGGAGCTTCTTGGAGGTCTGAACAACTTACCTATATTGCAAAAATCTTGCATAGAAGAAATTCTTCAGAAGAATTTTTGAATTTAATACAATCCGCTAAAAATGAATTATTAGATACTGAACAAAATTCCAATAATCAACTCTTTATTGAAGCTAAAGAAAGAAACATTAATCTTTTAATCAAGGAATTTAATAAAGCGAAAGATTTAGATCCTAAATTAGTTGAGTCTTTAGCAAAGGCAAAATCTAAAGGATATGAAAGTTGGCAAGAAGCTAAGAAAAAATCAGATTTTAAAGTTTTTCTCCCATTCTTTGAAGAACTAGTCAAATTACGGATTGAAGAGGCTAAACAAATATCAGATCAATATTCACCATGGGAGACTCTAGCCCAACCCTTTGAGCCTGAATTAACTTTAAAGTGGTTGAATACAATGTTTCAGCCTTTGAAAGATACTCTCCCAGAGTTGATTAGAGGAATTAACAAGTCAAAGAAATATCACTGGGATTTAAGTCCAGAATCTCAACAGAACTTATGTTTTAAATTACTTGATGAGTTTGGAAGAGATAAAGATCTAGTTGTTGTTGGTAAATCTCCCCATCCTTTTTCGATTACATTAGGGCCTAATGATTATAGGATTACGACAAGAATTGTTGAAGGTGAACCATTATCAAGTTTTTTAGCAACTGCGCATGAGTGGGGACATTCAATTTATGAGCAAGGTCTGCCATCACAAAGTCATCAATGGTTTGCTTGGCCTTTAGGTCAGGCAACTTCTATGGGCATACATGAAAGTCAATCATTATTTTGGGAAAATAGAATAGTTAAATCAAAATCTTTTTCGAAAAGATTTTTTAAAGAATTTGTTTCAGCTGGATGTTCATTAAATAATCATTTTGAGCTCTGGAAATCTATTAATCATTTGGAAGTAGGATTAAATAGGGTTGAGGCAGATGAGTTGACCTATGGTTTACACATTCTGGTTAGAACCGAACTTGAAATAGATTTAATTGAGGGAGGTTTACCTGCTGAAGATATTCCAGAGGAATGGAATCAAAGATATGGTGAACTTTTAGGAATAAAACCATCTAATGATTCAGAAGGTTGTCTTCAAGATGTTCATTGGAGTGAAGGTGCGTTTGGATATTTCCCTTCATATTTGTTAGGTCATCTTATAAGTGCGCAAATATCTTCTCAAATGGAAAGAGACATTGGTTTGATTGATGATTTAATCCAAAATGGTGAATATCAAAAAATCATCTTTTGGTTAAGAAATAATGTTCATAAATATGGCAGATCAGTTAATTCTATGGAATTGATAAGAACGGTCACTAACGAAGAACTATCACCAAACTATTTTATTAATCATTTAAGGTCTAAAGTAAATGATTTTTGCTGAAACATTACTTTTAAAGAATTTGGTTGAGTGTGAGGATGTAAGATAAATAAAAATTAATTCTTAATGGCAAACCTGAATCAACCCCCAAGCAGGGTTACACCAAATTTATTACATATACTAAACGCTTTCACTGATAGCTCAAACACAATAATTAACACAATTGTTGAATTGAACTCTAACACCATAAATAAATATGAATTAATTACAGAAACTGGTCACCTTAAACTTGATAGGGTAGGTTATTCTTCACTTGCTTATCCTTTTGCTTATGGATGTATACCAAGGACATGGGATGAAGATGGAGATCCACTTGATGTCGAAATTGTTAGTGTAACTGAGCCATTGATACCTGGGTCTATTGTGGAGGCTAGGATTATTGGGGTGATGAAATTTGATGATGGTGGAGAGGTCGATGATAAGGTAATAGCAGTTCTCGCAGATGATAAAAGAATGGATCATATCTCAAGTTATGAAGACCTTGGAGAACATTGGTTAAAAGAAACAAAGTATTATTGGGAGCACTACAAAGATCTAAAAAAACCTGGAACATGTACTGTTAATGGTTTTTTTGGGATAAAAGAAGCTGTTAAAGTGATTAAAGATTGCGAAGAGAGATACAAAAAAGAAATTGATCCTAAATTAGTAAATTAACTAATTTTTGTTTTCTCTAAATTCTTTAAATATTTCGCTGAGTATTTTGTCGGCACCTTGTAGCTTTAGTTTTTTTGCTAGTTCTATGCCTACCAGTTCAGAATCATTAATATTGCCAATCACTTGATCTTTTATAAGCCTTTTCCCATCAAGGGAGGCTACCATACCAGTAAGGTAAAGTTGCCCATTATCAATATTACTATTAACACCTATTGGGACTTGGCATCCACCTTCAAGCTCTCTTAAAAAAGCCCTTTCTGCAAGACATCTTTGACTAGTGGGTTTATCTTCTAAGACATTTATAATTTCTAAAACTTTTTTATCATCAGATTTACATTCAATGCCTAAAGCACCTTGGCCAACGGCATGAAGGGAAATTTCACTTGGTATAATCTGGTGAATTCTGGATTCAAAGCCTAATCTCTTTAACCCAGCGGCCGCAAGAATTATACAATCAAACTCTCCGGCATCTAATTTTTCTACTCTTGTAATAACATTGCCCCTTATATCTTTGAAAACAAGATGCGGGTACTTATTTCTTAATTGTGCAAGTCTTCTTAAAGAGCTTGTTCCTACAATCGAACCTTCAGGTAAGGTTTCTAATTTATAACAGTCATTTTTTTTGCTTACTACTAAAGCATCTGCGGGATCTTCCCTTTTTGTAATGCATCCTAATTTAAGGCCATTAGGCAAATTGGTTGGCAAATCTTTCAGAGAATGTACTGCTATATCTGCATGGCCTACGAGCATTTGTGCTTCAAGTTCTTTTGTAAATAAGCCTTTGTCGCCTATTTTTGCTAAGGCTACATCAAGGATTTTGTCACCTTGAGTTGCCATGGCTTCTATAGATACCTCTAAATTGGGTATATTCCTTTCTAGTTGATCTTTAACCCATAAAGTTTGAACCATTGCTAGTTTACTTCTTCTACTAGCTATTTTCAGCTTAAAATTAGTCATTAAATATTATTTTGAGTTTGAATTAAAAATAAAGTCGAATTTATTTTAAGCTATTCTTTTGCAAGTTTTTAAAGCTGAAAATTATACTTAACTTTTTTTATTTTATATATTCTTTTAAAACCCCATTTCGATTTGGATGTCTAAGTTTTCTTAGGGCTTTTGCCTCTATTTGTCTAATTCTTTCTCTCGTCACATCAAAAATCTGGCCAATTTCTTCAAGAGTTTTCATTCTTCCATCATCAATTCCATACCTCAATCTGAGAACATCTCTTTCTCTTGGACTTAAAGTGGCTAATACTCCTTCCAAATCTTCTCTTAATAAAGTTTTAGAAACATCTTGCTCCGGATTTTCTATGTCAGCCTCTATAAAGTCTCCGAGTCTTGAGTCTTCTTCTTTCCCTATTGGAGTTTCTAAAGAAATAGGAAGTTGAGCACTTTTAGCTATAAATCTTAATTTTTCAATTGTCATCTCCATACTCTCAGCGATTTCTTCTTCACTAGGTTTCCTGCCAAATTCTTGGCTAAGAACTTTTGTGGTTTTTTTAATTCTGGATATTGTCTCGTATAAGTGAACTGGCAATCTAATAGTTCTACTTTGATCAGCAATTGCTCTTGTAATGGCTTGGCGAATCCACCAAGTTGCGTATGTAGAGAACTTATAACCTTTTTCATGGTCAAATTTTTCCGCTGCCCTAATTAGACCCAAACTTCCTTCTTGGATTAAATCTTGAAATGATAAACCTCTATTCATATATTTTTTAGCAATGGAAACGACTAATCTTAAATTTGATTGAACCATTTTTTCTTTAGCTCTCCGCCCTAAAAGAAGTCTTCTTCTAAATTTGGAAAGAGGCATATCTATTAACTCGGCCCATTCTCTAACTGATGGGAAATGTCCTTTTTCTGACTCATATTGAGTTGCTAGTTCTTCTAATTGGAGTAAGTCAGCAATTTTTCTTGCAAGTTCAATTTCTTCATCTGGTCTTAAAAGTCTAATTCTTCCAATTTCTTGAAGATAAACTCTTATTGAATCTTCAGTGTAGATACCCTTTGGGCCAAGCTTTATATTCCCAAGCCCTTTATCTTCTTCTTCAGAATCACTAAATTCATTATTATTTTCAATACCGCTTTCGTTTAACTCAGAAGATGCCTGTAAATTTTGACTATTTTTATTACTATCTTCTTCAACTACTGTTTCTAAATTTGTATTAATTTTTTTATTGATCTTTTTTTTTGAAATAGGCTTGGAATTCTTTGATTCTGCTGCGACTGGACACATAATTTACTCCTTTCTACGGTGAATTTAACTAGATAAAATTTTATTTAGGGCTTATTTGAACATTTAGTAGTAAAGTCCCCCTTAATGTTTAAAAAACTTTTTCACAAAATGAGAATAAGAAAAGTTTTCTAAATTGTTGAAAAATTTAAATAGTGCTATAGATTACCTAAAGTAAAAAGTCTTGGGATTTCTCAGACAGGCAGATCAGTTTTTGAATTTTCATTCAATGATCCAAGCTTCATGTCTCCCTTAAGAGCTGGATACTTACAATGTGCAAAAAACACTTTGTGGAATGTTCAACAATCCAATACTAAGAAAAAGTTTTGAAGCCGGCAAGTAATCAGTTATCAAATATCTCTTATAGATTAGAGGTTTTGCTTGATATAGGTAGTAGTAGAGATAGCTTTTACTATCTAGATGGCAATAATCTTGGCGTAGAAGTAGGCGATATTGTAATTGTGAAATTTAGAGGGAGTTTATTTAACGGGTTGGTGATCTCCAAAGAAAACTTTTCGACAATCAATAATGATGAAGAAAATATTACTGGAAGAAAAAGTATCAAATATTTGTTTGTTGAAGGTATTTTGCAGAAAAAAATAGTTGATGCCTGGTGGAGAGACTGGATAGAATCCCTAGCTTCTTTTTATATGGTTAGTAATTTAAAAATGCTTAAAACTGCATTTCCTCCAGGTTGGATTGGAAAACATAAGAAAATTTCTCAAGGTTTAAAAGATCAAATATGGATTGAAACTAAGAAGCCATTAGATATAAAAAAAAATGAATTAACCAATAAAGAATTTTTATTAATAAATACTTTGTCCGAAAAAGGTAATTGGCAAATTGAATTAGTAAAGTCTGGATTTAATTACACTTTAATCAACTCAATGGTTGGTAAAGATTATCTGGTTAAATCTAAAAGAGAAAAAACAATAAACCCTAAATTAAATGTATTTTTAAATGATCATTTTGCAATTAAAAAACCAAATCTTACAAATGAACAAAAAATTGCATATCAAGAATTTAAAGCAATGGAAGCTGGAGATGTGTTATTGCTTTGGGGTGAAACGGGTTCAGGTAAAACAGAAGTTTATATGAGAATCTCTGAAGAACAATTACTTAAGAAAAAAAGTTGTTTGATACTTGCCCCAGAGATTGGTTTGATTCCTCAACTTTTTGATAGATTCAATAAGAGGTTTAACAATATAGTTTACGAATATCATAGTAATTGTTCTTCTAGCCATCGATCTCTAGTCTGGAAGAAAATCATTAATGCTAATGAACCTTTAATAGTAATAGGAACAAGGTCCGCAGTATTTCTTCCAATTAAAAATTTAGGATTAATAATAATGGATGAAGAACATGATATCTCATATAAACAAGATAGCCCGATGCCTTGTTATGACGCAAGAGACGTTGCTATTAAGAGGGTAAAGAGGACCTCAGCAAAGCTAATTTTTGGAAGTGCCACTCCATCCATGAAGACTTGGAAAAAGTGCATTTATGAAAAAAATTTTAAATTGGTACGAATGATTCAAAGGATATCGAGGAATGAGGCGCCAGAAATAAAAATTATTGATATGCGTCATGAATTTAAGAAAGGAAATATGAAAATTTTATCTAATGAATTATTAGAATTGCTTTCCAAGCTAAGCTTAAAGAATGAGCAGGCAATAATTTTGATCCCTAGAAGGGGACATAGTGGTTTTTTAAGTTGTAGAAATTGTGGATATTTAATAAATTGTCCAAACTGTAATGTCCCTTTATCGGTTCATCTCGGTTCAAAAGGAAAAAAATGGTTAAATTGTCATTTGTGTGATCATAAATCGAGGCTGATCAATCACTGTCCAGAATGTAATTCTAGTGCCTTCAAACCTTTTGGGATAGGGACGCAAAGAGTTATAGAGTTTTTAAATGAAGAATTTCCTGATTTGAGAGTACTTCGATTTGATCGCGATTCAACCTCAGGGAAGGATGGGCATAGAGATATTCTCTCAAGGTTTTCTAAAGGTGATGCTGATATTCTTGTCGGAACTCAAATGTTAGCAAAAGGGCTTGATATGCCCAATATTACTCTTTCAGTAGTTATCGCCGCAGATGGATTACTCCATCGGCCAGATATTTCGGCAGAAGAAAAATCATTACAATTGTTTTTACAATTGGCTGGTAGGGCAGGTAGAGCTCAAAAAAAAGGAAAAGTTATTGTTCAAACATATAAACCGAGTCATCCTGTAATTTCATATCTGCAGAAAAGAGATTATGAAAGATTTTTAATTGAATCTTCAAAAGTGAAAAAAAATTCTAATTTATTTCCATTTTGCAATATTTGTCTTTTAAAGTTTTCCGGTGAAAATTATGAATTAACAGAATCAGTCGCAATTAAGGTGGCAAAATATCTGATAAATCTTTGTGAGCAAAAGAACTGGAAATTAATTGGTCCTGCTCCTAGTTTAATTTCTAAAGTTGGGAAAAAATTTAGATGGCAGATATTAATACACGGTCCTGAAGGTTCAAATATTCCTTTACCAGAAAGGTCATTATTATGGAAACTTATTCCAAAAAACGTTTTTTTAACAATTGATGTTAATCCAGCAGAGTTATAGTTACTTGGACGGAAGTTGAGGTAAATCTGTACCCAATTTAAATCTATAGAATCTTAATGAATATGCCAAAATTACTATTAATAGGATAAAAGATATTCCAATCAATAATTTATTCCAGCTCCAGTAAGAAAATTCAAGACTATTTATCTGTCCTTGATTTAAATTCCAAATTATTAGATTTTTTGTTATTTCTAAATTTGAATTATTTTTACCAGGAAGGGTAGCTTTATTAGGGTGAATAATTTTGAAAATGAGTTCTAAATTATCAACACCTTGAATAGAAATTAGATCCAAATCTACCCTGTAAAAGTATTTTTTAAAAAAAATGAAGTTTTTTTGAGTAGTATTAATTTCTATATTTGTTGATCCTCCCGCTAACTCTCCAGCTTTATTTTGGGTAATTTTAAGAACTTGCTTTGTATCTTCTAGATTGAGATTTTTATGTTTCAAAGAAAAGGTTGATTCGCCTTGTTCAATTTCTGCGTCAGGAAAAATATCTTTCATTTTCTCTTCAAATTTTAATTGCCAAGGAAATTTCTTTAGGTATTTACTTTCTATCACTAAATTATTGGTTATTGAATCAAGTTCACTAAGATCAAGGGTATTCTCAACTTTAACGCAGCCACTTAAGAGTGGGATTAATAACAATAGTATTAAAAAAATGATCAGTGAAAAGCCTTTCTGAAAGGGTTTTGTTTCACCAGTTGGAGTCTCAGTAACATTAATAAATTTTTTTTTCTCCAATACTTTTCTTTTTTTGCGCAGTGTGTTAGAAGATTTTTTATTTAGTGATGGGTCGCTTTCAAACTGCACGTTCCAATTTTCTGGCTTTTTAATGTCAGGAGAATCTATAACTTCCATCAAATATTTTGCATTTTCTCTCGTCTTATTATCGTAAGATTTTAGAAGTTCTTTACAAAATCTTTTAGCCTCCTCCTTTTTGTTGATACCACAAAGAGCAGTAATTAAAATTGTTCTTAAATTTACTCCCTCTTTGTTTGATAAGGGAAACGATTCGATTATGGGCAAAAGAAATTCAATACAATAATGATATTCACCTTTAGCTAAAGCAAGTTCTACTGTTTCTAAAACTTGCGCATAAGTTTTCATAGGTTAGGCGACTATCATTGTACCTATTCCGGAATTTGTAAAAATCTCAAGAAGTAATGAATGTTCTATTCTTCCATCTATTATGTGAGCTGCTTTTACTCCTTGTGCTAAAGCTCTTATGCAGCATTCTGTCTTTGGAATCATACCTTCAGTCACAATTTCTTTATCAATAAAATCTCTTGCCTCTTTGAGATTCGTTTTTGCAACAAGACTATTTTTGTTATCTTTTTCCTTTAAAATACCTTGAGTATCAGTAAGAAGAATAAGTTTCTCTGCATTTATTGCAGCCGCAATTTCTCCAGCAACAAAATCTGCATTAATATTATGGGAAATACCCTCCATGGTTGATCCAATACTAGAAATAATAGGGATATATCCTTTAGAAATAAGAGGATCTAATATTTCAGGATTGATTTTTGTGACCTCTCCCACTAACCCATGGCTCCCATCTCCTAATTCTCTTGATTGAATTAAGTTGCCATCTAGACCTGATATTCCCACAGCTAAGGATCCAGTTTTATTAATGCCTTTTACAATTTGTTTGTTAACCCTCCCCATTAGAACCATCTCGACAATTTCCATTGTTTTTTGATCAGTAATTCTTAATCCATTTTTGAATTTAGGAGAAATTTCTAGTTTCTCTAACCAATTATTTATCTCGGGTCCACCTCCATGAATTACTATCGGACACACCCCCACAGTTGATAAAAGTGCTATGTCTCTAAAAAAAGCATTTTTTAAATCATCATTCTCCATAACAGAACCACCATACTTTATAACAATTTTTCTACCTGAGAAACTTTGTATATATGGAAGTGCTTCGCTTAATATTGATACTCTTTGAGAATCATTCATTATTAAAAATCATTAGAACTTGATTGAATTGAGAAATTAGTTTTTTACAAATATATCCCTATATTCAATAAAAGAGAATAAAATCAAATTCTTTTTTATTATCGTCGATAATAAATTCTGATTCAAGACCTTTGACGAAAAACCTGTTTAATCTTTCTTGTTTTTCAATCCATTTTTCTAGAGGGACAGCGTTTAATTCGAAACGCATTCTGAGACCATTTTTTTCTTCCTTTGTAATTTCTTCTATTTCTTTTAATTGAGGAGGATTATCCTCGTCCCACAAATTTAAAGATTCTAATGACGATTCAAGATGAGCTTTTATCCCATACCTCCATCTCGTAACATCTTTAACTAGTGCTGTTAATTCTTTTGGTCTATTAAATTTATTTGTCGCAAAATTTGTCTGGTCAAATAATTCTACAGGAGGTATTTCGGAAGTCTTTAAACCTAATCCAATTAGAAAAATAGGTACTCCATAAAAAAAAGTAGGTACACTTAAATTTACTGAGTCTGTAAAATAAGCAGTCATTCCAATAAAAGCTAATATACCCCCAGCGGTTACGATTAAGTTTCCAGGTGATAAGTATTTCTTCATTTTGATTTAGTAGAATGAGTTTTAAATGGGCTAAAAAGTATTATGCAAGATCCTAATACTGCAAATCAAGGAGATTTACTTTTTAAACTTGATCAAGATAGAGCATGGCTATTAGAAAATCTTGATAAGGGTAAATGGCCAGAAATTAGAGGCGAACTTGCTGCGCTTGAAAGAAAAATAAGCAAATTAATTATAAGTGTTCAAGAAAATAATGTTGATATTTGATTTAAAAAGGTATTTCGTCAACTTCTGGAACCAAAGGTGAGCTATCCCAACTGGAATTTTTAGTGATTTCTTTTTTATCAATTGACCCATTATTTTCTTTTTGATCAGACTTATTAACATCAACTGGTGATATTTTATGAATCTTTGAAGCTGTAAGTTCTGATTGCTTTTCTTTTGTTCCGTCTTTTCTAGTTACAGAATTCATCTTTAAACGTCCCTCAATAACAATATTTTGCCCCTCCTTTAGTTCATCTACCATTTCTTGAGCAATATTTCCCCATCCTATGATTTTGAGATTTCTGGTTGGATCTTCACTACGTAATCCTTTAAAATTAACAATCATTTCTGCAATTGGAGTTTGGTTTTCTTTGGTATACCTCATTTGGGGAGCGCTATTAATTACCGCCTGAATTAAACAATGATTCATTACTTTCTACTTAATTAAAGACATACTGATGCAGAATCAAGGAAATTGCTATAAAAATGTTTGGATCCTATCAGGAACTTCTGATGGACCTGTAATAGCTAATAGGTTTCTTGAACTTAATTATTCAGTTTTTGCAAGTGTTTTAACTTATAAAGCAGGGCAAGCTTATATTGATCATCCAAAGTTACATATCATTACGGGGAAATTAAAAAATAAAGATGAAATAATTAATTTCATAAAAAAAAATCAAATCAAATGCGTTGTAGATGCTACTCATCCATTTGCTATGATAATTTCTAAAAATCTTAATAATGCATGTAAAGAGATTAATACACCTCTATTAGTATTTGAGAGAAAATCTCTAATAAATAACACTAATAATTTTTTTTATATTGATGATTTAAAGGGAATAAATAACCATGTTCTAGAAAATAAGAACATTCTTCTGGCAATAGGTTCAAGATTCCTTAACGATACAGCTAATTATTATATTAATCGTAAAGCAAATATATTTACAAGGGTACTTCCAACTCATGAAAGTATAACTAAAGCTTTTGGATCATGTATTGAAAATTCAAATATAGCGATACTTGAACCGAGTAAAAATAATGAAAGCATTTTAGAAAAAAAACTTTGTGATTTTTGGGAGATAGATTATGTTTTATGCAGAGAATCTGGAAGTTATTCTCAGAAAAACTGGGAGAGTATAATTTCTGGAACTAAAATAAAGTTATTTTTGGTTAAAAGACCAAAAGTTATAAATGATTATTCTTACTCGTTCAATCAATACCAGGATTTGATAAATCACATAATTAAAACTAACATTGATGTTTAATTAATTATGGAAGTGTTAGTTATGATCACAACTGAATCAAGTAAAACAAATGCTTTGCGAATGGCTAAATTACTCATACAAAATAAACTTGCAGCTTGCGTCTCAATAAAGACAATTTCTTCAATTTATGAGTGGAATGATCAGATTGAAGAAACAAAAGAGTTTGAAATTACAATAAAAAGTAAACCAGAATTTAAAGATTATTTAATTGAGTTCTTAAATAAAATTTCTACATATGATGTCCCACAAATTATTTACAAAAAATACTATTCTGAGATGAAATATTTTGATTGGATCAATAAGACTATTTGATTAAATTTCTCTTATCAACTCTCTAAAATCAATATTGGATCTAGATCCTAATTGTGTAATTATTTGCCCAGCACAAATTGAACCTATCTCTCCGCATTTTTTAAGGGAATAATTTTTTATTAATCCATGAATAAATCCGCCTGCATAAATATCTCCCGCTCCTGTTGTATCAATAATCTTCCCTTTCGTAATTGACTTAATTACTTCGATAGCATTTTTGTTAATTATGAGAGAACCATTGCCACCTAAAGTTACTACGACTAATCCACATAAGGAAGACAGGTCTCCTTGGCAATTTGCTAATTTATCCTTTTTAAATAGACTCAACACCTCGGATTCATTACAAAAAACTATATCTACATAATTATCAATTAATTCCAAGAAACTCTCTCGGTGTCTATCTACACAAAATGAATCAGACAAAGAAAGAATTATTTTTGTATTATTTTGTTTTGCAATTTGAGCGGCTTTAAGAAAAGCATTTTTAGCTAATTCGCTGTCCCATAAATACCCTTCTAAATACAAGTATTTACTTTGTTTGAGTACGCTAAAATCTATGTCTTTTGGCTCAAACTCTATAGATGCTCCTAGGTAAGTGCACATAGTTCTTTGTGCATCAGGTGTAATCAAAATGATTGAATGAGCTGTTGAAGCACCTTCAATAGTTGGTGGAGTAATAAATATAGTTTTACTTTTTTTTATATCGTCAGAAAAGAAATTCCCAAATTGATCATTTTTCACTCTTCCAATAAACTGCACATGATTACCTAATTCTGCTAAACAAACAACGGTATTTGCTGAGGACCCCCCTGATATTTGTTTGATCACTTTGCAATTTTCTAACAATCTCTGAGATTCATCAGAATTAATGAGATTCATTGATCCTTTATCCAGATTATTTATCTCAAGAAACTCATCTTCAATATTCACAATAATATCTACTATTGCGTTGCCCAGACCAATTAGATCAACCTTTTTATTATGTTCAAAATGTCTAAAGGATTCCTTCATTAATTTGAAACTTAATTACCTTAGAAGTGCTCTTTTAGGACCATGAATTGGGTCTTCAATTACTATGGTTTGATCTCTATTTGCTCCCAACGAGACAATGGCGATTGGAACTTCCATTAGTTCAGCTAAAAATCTGAGATAATTCATAGCATTCTCTGGGAGATCAGATAGTTTTCTGCAATCTGCAGTTGAACATTGCCAACCTTTTAATTTTTTGAAGATTGGCTTACATTTTTTTAAGTCATCTGAATTTGTAGGAAAGAAGTCTATTTCCTCTCCATCGAGATCATATGCAATGCAAACTTGAATCTCATCTAATTCATCTAATACATCTAGTTTCGTAACGGCTAAACAATCAAGACCATTTACAGATACAGCATATTTACCAATAACTCCATCAAACCACCCACATCTTCTCCTTCTCCCAGTAGTGGTTCCAAATTCACTACCTCTATCACAGAGTTGATCATTAATACTCCCTTGTAATTCCGTTGGGAATGGCCCCTCACCTACTCTTGTGGTATAAGCTTTTGCGACACCTATGACTCTGTCAATTAAAGTGGGACCCACTCCAGCCCCAATACATGCCCCTCCTGATATAGGGTTTGATGAAGTGACAAAAGGATAAGTCCCATGATCTAAGTCAAGTAGAGTACCTTGAGCTCCTTCGAATAGAATATTCTTTTTGTTTTTTGAGGCTGCATGGATAGTCCTCGTACAGTCAACAACATGCTTTGATAATCTTTCCCCATAGTTGAGATATTCTTCAATAATATCTTCTGATTTAAGTGGTTTAATGCCATAGATTTTTTCCAGTAGACCGTTTTTTTCTCTTAATGGAATTTCGATCACATCACTTAGACGTTCCCTATTGAGCAAGTCTCTTATTCTAATGCCATTTCTTTGTGACTTATCCGCATAAGTTGGGCCAATCCCACGACCTGTTGTCCCTATTTTGTTTGAACCTCTATCAGCCTCCATCACTTCATCTAATATTCGGTGGTAGGGCATTGTTACATGTGATGTTGATGAAATTTTTAATCCTGAGATATCAATACCATTATCAATTAACATGTCAATTTCTTTTAGCAAGATTTTTGGATCTACAACAGTTCCAGACCCAATTAGACAAGAAGTATTTTTATAAAGTATCCCTGAGGGTATTAAATGTAATTTTAAGACTTTATCATCTACAACTATTGTATGACCTGCATTTACTCCCCCTTGGTAGCGTACGACAACATCTGCCGAACGACTAAGTAAATCAGTTATTTTACCTTTTCCTTCGTCACCCCATTGGGCTCCGATTACAACAACATTGGCCAATTTTAGAAGAGCATTATTTTTGTGCGAATAATTAATATATTCAAAAATCTTGGTTTACTTTTAAAAAGTAAATGAATTGTATCAACTTTCTCTTAGAACCATTTTTTCAGCAAGAGAAAATTCTTTCGTTAAACGCTCCTTAAGCTTATCTGGTAAAGGTCTACTTGCAAAGTTTTTGTAATGACCTGCCATAGCATTTAATGCTGTTTGCATAGTGGTAAATGATTGTGTTTTATTCACCATCCCTCTATTTCTGTATCTGGAAATATAGTCAGTTATAAGTGTAAGAGCCTCACTTCTTACTTCATCTTTATTTGGAGAATCTTTTGGAGTGTCAACAGCTGTTTGTAATGTTTTAACGACTGAAATTGTATCTTTTGTATAGTCTCCAGTCATAGAGGTTTTTGCAGCTATAGAAGGAGAACTAAATAGTGTAAAAACAACAATTAAGGATATTGAAAAAGATATAGCTTTGGTAAGATTTTTAAAAAATAAATTTGATGTCCATTTCAGTAACATAACTTAGCTCCCAAAAAAAATAAGCCTTAAGAATTATTGTACATTATTTCTGATTCGGAAATAAATCTTTCCAACAATTTATCAGTACTAATTTTAAACTTATTATTATTTGTTCTACATACAAGTTCAACTTCTTTATTAACAG
This sequence comes from Prochlorococcus sp. AG-412-J13, assembly GCA_003214815.1. Classification (GTDB taxonomy): domain Bacteria; phylum Cyanobacteriota; class Cyanobacteriia; order PCC-6307; family Cyanobiaceae; genus Prochlorococcus_A. The sequence goes on from QCLE01000002.1 coordinate 111,216, forward strand.
AATCTCTACCAATAATTATCTGAAAAGGAATACCAATTAATTCCGCATCTTTAAATTTTACTCCAGCTCTATCATTTCTATCATCAAGAAGGACATCAATTTTATTAATTAAAAAGTTGTTATAGATTTGCTCAGTAAGGTCACTTTGAATAGGATCTTTTAGGTTTGTTGGAATAATAACAACTTCAAAAGGAGAAATCTGGATAGGCCAACATATTCCCTTTTGATCATGATTCTGCTCGATAGCAGCTTGAGCTATTCTTGTCACTCCAATTCCATAACAACCCATCCATAAATTTTTTAATTGACCATCCTTATCAGAGAACTTTGCATTTAATTTTTCACTATATTTTTGACCTAGTTGGAAAATATGTCCAATCTCGATACCTTTTTTTTCTTTAAGTTCCTCATCATCATCAATACTTATTTTATCTCCTTTTTTGGCATTCCTGATATCCCCAATTAGATAATCTTTCGAAGCAAAAGAAAATTCTTGAAAAACTTTATGGAAATTAACTTTATTCCCACCACTTATAAACTTTGAAAGGCTACTTGCAGAATGGTCAATTATTCTTGTCCATTTTTGATCCCAATTAGAACTTGCTTTAATAGTTTTATTATCTAAATCTGGTCCAATAAAACCTAAGGGAAAATTAACTAGATTTTTTTCGATAGTATTTTTGTCTTCAATCTTTTTAAGATTAAGGAGATTGAAATTATGAAGTTTATTGATTAAGTTAAAAAGCTTTACTTCATTAATGTGTTGATCGCCTCTTATGCATGCAAGAATTGGCACCTCAAGTTTACCTTCGAACTTTGCAAGGAATATTACTACTTTAATAATCTGACTAGGGTCTAAATTATTATTATCGCAAACTTCTAGGATTGTTTTTTGTTGAGGTGTTTCCAACCACGCTGCGATATTATCTTTCAGTGGTATAGGTTGAGAGGGTAGAGAAACAGCTTTTTCAATATTTGCAGCATAAGAACCACTTTGAGTAAACAAAATGGAATCTTCCCCAGCATCAGCAGTGATCATAAATTCTTTAGAGGACGCACCGCCAATTGCTCCACTATCAGCTTCAACCCCTACTGTCTGCAGTCCACAAGATTTAAAAATATTTTCATAGGCATTTCCCACTTTTTCATAGAAAGAAGCCAGGTCGTTTTCTGAAGAATGAAAAGAATAACCATCTTTCATTATAAATTCTCTACTTCTCATCAGTCCAAACCTTGGCCTTATTTCATCTCTAAATTTTGTCTGAATTTGATAAAAACATTGAGGTAATTGCTTATAGGAGTTGATGGTCTCTGACGCAATACTTGTGATTACCTCTTCGTGAGTTGGAGCTAAACCAAATTCTTTACCTTGTCTATCTTTGAGATTAAACATTATTCCTTCCCCTGCAGTATATCCTTCCCACCTTTCACTTTTTCTCCATAAATCTGCAGGATGAAGTTGGGGTAATAGTAATTTTGTAAAGCCAATACTATTAAGTTCTCTCTCTATTATTCTGGATATTTTTTCAATAACTCTAAGCATTATTGGCATGTATGCATAAATACCGCTGTTAACTCTGCGAATATACCCAGCTTTTAAAAGTAATTGATGTGAAATAATCTCAGCTTCAGAAGGTGTGTCACGAAGTGTCCCCAGAGGAAATGAGGTTGTCACGCGCATACAAAAAATCCTTAATAATATTTAATTTTATCAATTAAGATGAAAAAATAATTTAAAGTGTCTTGAGTCCCTCAACGCGGCTAGTCTAAAAATATTGTTTCTGCTAACTTCTTCAGTAATGAAGTTCACATTCTTTTAAAAGTTTATTATTACTAAAACATTTTCTTAAGTTTATGGAAAATATAGATTCCAATATTTCTAGTGAAGAGGAATTAGTAGGTATTGATGAAGTTCAAAAATTCCTAAACAGATCAAGAGCTTCTGTCTATAGGTATACAAATACAGATTTAAGAAATCTAAACCCTAGCTTTAATCCAAGAAAATTAAATCCCGAATTTAGAACTGATCAAAAAGATCCTTTGAAATTTCATCCTAATGAAGTAGCAAGATTTGCAAAAGATATTTTAAGAATTAAGGAAGTTACTGTAGAGGTCTTTAATACACCTTCCTCCGCTGCTCAAAATATACTGGTGCAAATATTAGACGAACTAAAATCTATTAGGTCTTTGCTAGAAAAAGAGTAATTAAAAAGTTACCAAACAATGTTTTGATTTATTGACATTTTGAATGTAAGATAGTGATGTTTAATTATCTCCTTAATCTTTACCAATTAAGAGTTCTTGAGTTACACGAAATCAAAGCAGTTTATTCAAAGTAAATCAAGCGAAGAATCTTCTAATGATTCTGCTCGAAGTGATTTTGAAAGAGATGATGATGACCCCTTAAGTATAAGGAGTCTATCAATAACATCTTTAGGTATTATTTTTGCCTTTTTGACAATTTTTTTACCTTCAATAAGCATTTTAATTGGAAGACCTTTATCTCAAGGAAACGAGATAATTCATAATCACGATTTTAAAAAAGATGGACCTTAGTTCAATACCTCCATCTCCAATGAAGGGAATAGTAAATATTGTTGTTGAAATACCTGCAGGGAGCAGGAATAAATATGAATATTGCTCTGATGCAGGAATAATGGCCTTAGACAGAGTATTGCATTCTTCAGTGAGGTATCCTTTTGATTATGGTTTTATCCCAAATACCCTCGCTGATGATGGTGCACCTCTTGATGCAATGGTGATAATGGATGAGCCTACTTTTGCTGGTTGTCTAATAAAAGCTAGACCTATTGGAGTTTTGGATATGCATGATTGTGGTGCATATGATGGAAAACTTTTATGTGTGCCTATGGCTAATCCTAGGCAGGCTAATATAGTGAGTATTAATCAAATTGCTCCTAATCAGCTTGAGGATGTTGCTGAATTTTTTAGAACAAGTAAAGGACTTGATGGAAGAACAGTTCAAATTGATGGTTGGAGGGATTTTGATGTGGTTGAAAATTTATTGAAAAGTTGTATACCTCTCAAAAAGAAAAACTTTAAAGTACTTAGGAAATCAAACATTAGTAAATTAAATTGAAAAAAATAATTTTTTATAGTTATTTAAAATGCTCTACTTGCCGAAAAGCTGCAAAGTGGCTTGAAAGCAAAGATTTCGAATTTCAATTAATTGATATTGTAAAAGAACCACCATTTGTAAATTATTTAAATATAGCCTTAGAACAATACTCTGATGATAAGAAAAGGATTTTTAATACAAGAAGTAACGCCTTTAAAACGCTTAATCTTGATATTTATGGTTTATCTAGGGAAGAAATTATTCAACTTCTTTTAAGTGATGGCAAATTAATAAAAAGACCATTTTTGATTTACGAAGAAAAAAAAGTAATATTAGGTTTTAACGAAAATGAATATGCCAAACAATTTAAATAAGTTTAAAAAATCAAGACTTTATTAATTTTATGCCTGCTTCTATTAAAAGTTTTTTAAAAGAATGGGGTCTACTAATTCTATTAACTTTTTTTGTTTCTTCTTGTAGATCATTTTTCGCAGAACCTCGTTATATCCCCTCTGGTTCAATGCTCCCAGAATTAAAAATAAACGATAGGTTAATTATTGAAAAATTTTCGCTAAGAAACTCTTTACCAAAAAGAGGAGATATTGTTGTTTTTAACTCACCTTACTCCTTTGACGAAAAATTAATTTCATCAAGATCTAAGCCTTTACCAAGAAAAAGATATTGTTTTTTTATGAGTTTTCCTCCAATTTCGTTTATTCCTGGTTTGAGGGATCAAGCTTGCGATGCTTATATTAAAAGAGTGGTGGCCCTTCCAGGAGAAATTGTAAGTGTAAACACTAAGGGTGAATTAATAATAAATAATAAATTAATTTCTGAACCTTATGTCTCTTATAAGTGCTCATTGTCCCTTTTTAATAAATGTGGTGAATTTGAAAACATAAAAGTTCCAGAAGATCATTTTTTAGTTTTAGGCGATAATAGGTCAAATAGCTGGGATGGAAGATATTGGCCCGGAAGTAAATTTCTTCATAAAAAGGAGATAATTGGTAAAGCATATTTCAGATTTTGGCCTCTTAGTCAAGTTGGTTTTTTCCATAAATAAAGCCTTTTTTCTGGCTCTGACTTCATCAAAATAAATTTTTAAAAAGTGTTTTAATTTAAAGTGCTCCGGAAGCAGTAGAATCAATTATTCCTCCTAGATGTGTTGTAATGTTTAGAGCGCTAATCACAGGGGGCTTATGGGGATCATCAAAAAGGTCAATTATAGTTATGCCGCCATTACCTTGTTTTATCATCCAAATATTTGAATAATTAATCCCAAGGATATTGCAAATTAGAGTTTTATTGACTGCATCATGAGCAACCAGAAGGCTTAGATCATTATCCTTTTGTGATAAACAAATTTTGTCAAAAGCTTCTACGGACCTTACTGATACATCTCTTATAGATTCACCTTCGGGCATTATTACTTCTTCAGGTTTATCATGCCAATTTTTTAGTAAAGCAGGCCACTGTTCTCTGATTTCTGCTTCCAGTTTACCCTCCCATAATCCGTGACTAATTTCTACAAGTGAATCTATTTTTTCTATTTTTAAATCTTTGCTATTTTGAAGGATTATTTGTGCAGTCTCATAAGGCCTATGCATTGAACTTGAAAATGCCTTATTGAAAGAAATATTTCTCAAATATTCAAAAGTCTTTCTAGCTTGATCTTTTCCGTTTTCATTTAGAGGGATATCAATTTGTCCTTGGAATCTACCTTCTTTGTTCCAGTTGGTTTCACCATGCCTTATTAGAAATATTCTGGAATCTCCAATTTGATTTGGAATATTTTTATTCAGATGCGAGGTTTGATTTAAGCATTCAATTTGGGTCTTAAAAGAGTTATCTTTCCTGGAAATATTTAGTATCGAGAAAGAAGCATTTTCTAATCTGATTTTCCTAAAACCTTGCTTAGGCTTTCCTAATAATAAGAGGATTAAACATCTGAGAATTGCATTATGTCCTACAACTAAAATATTTACATCATCTTTCTCTAGATAACTTTTTAAAATGGCTTCTACAAAATTTGTTGCTTGATAAAATAACTCTTGAATTGGTTTATAAGTTTTATTGTCATTTCTTTTTAAGATTAGATTTTCTGGATCATTTTTCCATATAGGATAAATTTCTGGAAATTTCTTTTTTATTTCATCAATTTTTAGACCAGACCATTCACTAAGATCTACCTCTAGCAAATTATCATCAAATACAATATTTTGTTCTTTATTGAAGGTCTTTTTAATTGTTTTTGCAGTCTCTGCTGCTCTCACAAGTGGGGAGGAATAGATTTTATCGAAGTTTATTTTTGATAATGCTTTTCCTGCTTTTTGGGCTTGTTCGTATCCTTCATCAGTTAATAATGAATCATCTGTTCTTCCTTGAATTAATCCTTTTGCATTGAAACTGCTTAGTCCATGCCTAACTAAAACTAATCTTATAGTCATTATATAAATTTGAAAATTAAGATAATTTAATCATCTCATGGCGTGATTAAAATATATATATAAATATTAGGAAATTCAATGATAACTAAGTATAGTTTTCAACAATATAATTAAGGTATGATCTTTAAAAATATTTCTAAGTCAAAACTCACTTTAGCTTTTATTTCTATAGTCATAACTTTTTTTGTTTGGCAGCAAGGCTTAAGAGATAGTTTAAATAGACCATCTGTTTCATTTGATATAAGTCAAAAAGAGCAAGAAATTGCTGAATTATCAGTCCAATCAATACCTGTAAATCTTAAAAAATTTTTTATCATAAATGATCCTGTTGATCAAATAAATAAATCACTCTCTGAGGTTTCATTTGATGAACTAACAGAAAGAAATAAATTAATTCGAATAATTTCTTCAGAATCAAATGATCCTATAATCTATAAAAATATATCCAAAGATTTTGAAAATAAAAACTTCAAAATACTGATTGATGAGATAGAAAAAAAATCCAATAATAATTCATACAAACCAAATTCTGATAAATTTGATTTATTTAAAGGGGATAGATTTTTATATCACCTTTTAAGCCAGAAATTTGATTTTGACGATAGTTTATTAATAACAAAATCATTTTCAAGCAAAATGTTTTTAAAAATATTAGCAATCAGACTAATACCACTTTTAACAATACTTCTTGGCTCAATTCTGGCTTTAAAAATATTATGGACTACTATATCTTTGAAAAAGTTTGGTTGGCAAGAAATTAAATCCTTAGACTTAGAATTAATAGATATGGTTTTATTAATTGCAGGTGGATTTGTTGTTTTAGGAGAAGTGGTTTCACCTTTGTTTTCTATCAGTTTAGTTGAACTTTTTTCTAAAAATATCTCTAATGATTTGTCTCAATCTTTAAAAATATTCTTTGGATATCTTTTTATGGCTATTCCGCCATTAGGGATAGTTTATTATCAAATTAAATCTTTGAAGGGTGAATTTTCTTTTAAAAAGGATTATTTACAGTTCAATTTATTGCCAATAAAATATGCAATTATTCAGGGAATTAAAGGTTGGTTAACAATAGTTCCTTTTGTTTTATTGATTTCTCTAATTATGAATAGTATGATCGATAATCAGAATGGTAGTAACCCTTTGCTCGAAATTGTTCTTAATAATAATAATTACTTATCATTTTTTCTATTATTTGTAACAACAACTCTATTAGCCCCTCTATTTGAGGAGATTATATTTCGCGGCATTTTACTGCCAACGCTTTCAAGAGATTTTGGAGTAATTTCGGGCATCATAGTTTCAGCTTTTATCTTTGCATTAGCTCATTTAAGTTTTGGAGAAATGCCGCCATTATTTGTTCTAGGGATTGGATTAGGAATTACAAGAATTGCTTCAGGGAGTTTGTTCTCTTCAGTGGTTATGCATTCTTTATGGAATGGATTGACTTTCTTAAATTTGTTCTTATTGAGGACATAAAGAATTTAATTTTTTACTTGCTAATCAAACAAATAGATGTTTATTTAATTAATAACACTTATTTCATTTAAAAAATAAATCATAGATGAAACCTTATGGGAATCAGCTTAATTTTAAAAAAAAAGTTTCATATGAAAGTAAAAAAAATTCTGAAAAAATATCCACACTTAATATCAAATTTATAAATCAAATTTTCGACACCATTAATATCTCTCTTCTGCTATTGATTTTCACCTTATTTTTCCTATCTTTTGATAGCCAACGGAAATGGTCAAATACATATAAAAACTTATCTGAAACAAGAGCTATCAATAATAATCTGATTGATTATATTTCTAAAATTGAGGAATTTTATATTAGTGAACTTGAGTCTCTCAAAATTTATAGAAAAACTAAACCTGAAGATTTAATCTATCTAGATAAACCTGCAGAAAAAAAAGAAAGTTTATTTCAGAAAAATTTAAGTAGTTTTATTGAAGGTTTTAGTGATAGCAAATATCAAAGGGGATATTAATGAAAAAATACAAAAAAATTGTTCGTCTAATTCCTCTTAATCAAAGAAGATTTAAATTTCTCCATATTTTTAGCTTATTATTAATATTTCTTTTATTTGGGAGGTTAGTCAAATTGCAAGTCTTTAACGCCTCTGATTTGCAAAGGAAAGCTAGATTAATTCAGTCTTCTAAAACTAACTCCTTAAAAAAAAGGAGATCAATTGTTGATAGAAATAATAGACTAATTGCTTACGATAAACCGCTCTACAAATTATGGGCCCATCCAAAATATTTTAATTTTCCTGGTGATTCAATTAAAAGAGTTCGTACTATTGAAGAAGTTATAAAAAAATTATCACCTATCTTGGATATTAATGATGAAATACTCTTGGGTAAATTTAATAATAAAAAGAGTGGTATCAAGCTTTTGGATAAAATTTCTGAAGAAAAGGCAGCAAAGATTAAGAACCTTAAAATAAGTGGACTTGATTTGTTTAAATATTCGCAGAGATATTATCCACAAGGGGAGCTTTACTCTAATCTTGTCGGTTTTGTTAATGATGAGAATAAAGCTTCAGCGGGTTTAGAGCTTCATTTAGATAATCAAATTAAAGTTTTTACTAAAAGTAATTTAATAAAAAGAGGAGGAGATGGAACACCTCTTCCGGATAATTCAGCCCCAGGTGATTTTATTTTTGATTACAAAAGTTTAGGCCTAACTATAGATTCCAAATTACAGAAAGCGTCATTCAATGCATTATCAAATCAAGTAAGCAAATGGAAAGCAAAGAAGGGATTTGCCATAGTTATGGATGTTAATAATGGTCGGATTCTCTCTTTGGTTACAGTCCCATCATATGATCCAAATAAATTTTGGCAGTATGATTCTGAACTCTTTAGGGGTTGGTATTCTCAAGATTTATTTGAGCCTGGTTCAACATTTAAACCTATTAATCTTGCCTTAGCCTTAGAAGAAAAAGTAATCCAGAAAGATGGATTAGTTGAGGATATTGGAAAGATTAATGTTGGAGGATGGACACTTTCTAATTGGGATAAAAAAGGTAATGGATACATTGACTATCCAAAAGTATTGCAGGTTTCAAGTAATGTTGGGATGGTAAAAATAATGCAAAATTTAGACCCCACAATTTATTGGGATTGGCTAAAAAATTTGGGTATAAATAAAAATTTAGAGACTGACTTATTTGAATCAACTGCTGGCCAACTAAAGAGAAAAGATTTATTTGTAAATCAATCAATTGAGCCTGCCGTAACTTCTTTTGGTAAAGGGTTCTCAATCTCGCCACTTAAATTGGTTCAACTTCATGCGGCTCTAGCAAATGGGGGTTTTGAAGTGACTCCTCATGTAACCTCAACTTTCAAAGAAAGAGTTAATAAAAATCTAAAAAAACAATTTTTTTCACATGAGGTCTCTAAAACTGTTCTTGAATGGATGGAGAGTGTAGTTGATAAAGGTAGTGGATCTGGAGTAAAAATCGAGGGCTATAGAATAGCTGGAAAAACGGGCACTTCTCAAAAAGCCTTAAATGGTTCTTATACAAGTAAAAAAGTTTGTAGTTTTGTCGCGACTTTACCAGTTAATGATCCGAAATATGCTGTCCTTGTAGTTGTTGATGAGCCATCTAAATCATATGCATATGGGTCAACTGTTGCAGTACCAGTTGCGAAAGAAATTATCGAGAGTTTGATAGTAATTGAAAAAATACCTCCTAAGATTAAAGATCACGGAATGATTGTTAAAAAACCCTAAAATTTTCCAATTTTATAAATATTTAGTTCATTATCTGATGATTTCATCAGTAATAACAGCTAGTTTATGTATATATATGATTTATCTAGATATGAAATCAATTTTAGAACAATTGTCCTCAATGACCGTTGTTGTTGCTGATACTGGAGATTTAGATTCGATAAAAAAATTTCAACCAAGGGACGCTACGACCAATCCATCGCTAATACTTGCTGCTGCGAAGAACCCTGATTATTTGAAATTAATTGATAAAGCTTTAGAAAGTTCAGAAAATGCATTGCCCCAAGGATTCTCTGAAATTGAATTAATTAAAGAAACTGTTGACCAAGTTTCAGTGTTTTTTGGGAAAGAAATATTGAAAATTATTTCAGGGCGTGTATCTACAGAAGTTGATGCAAGACTGAGCTTTGATACTGAAGCCACGGTAGAAAAAGCGAAAAAAGTAATCAAACTATACAAAAATTTTGGAATTGAAAAGGAAAGAATTTTGATTAAGATTGCCGCAACTTGGGAAGGAATTAAGGCAGCTGAAATTTTGGAAAAAGAGGGTATTAAGTGCAACTTAACTTTACTTTTTAACTTCTGCCAAGCGGTAACTTGTGCCAACGCAAAGATAACTCTAATTTCTCCGTTCGTTGGCCGTATATTGGATTGGCATAAAGCAAAAACTGGTAAAACTAGTTTTGTAGGTGCTGAAGACCCTGGTGTTATTTCGGTTACACAAATTTATAAATACTTTAAAGAAAAGGGATTCAAGACAGAAGTAATGGGAGCGAGTTTTAGAAATCTTGATGAAATAAAAGAATTGGCAGGTTGCGATCTTTTAACAATCGCACCAAAATTTCTTGAGGAATTGAAAAAAGAGAAAGGAGAGTTAATTAGAAAATTAGATGTAAGTGCCTCAATAAATAATTCTATTGACTACGAATTTGAAGAAAAAGATTTCAGATTAAGTATGTTAGAAGATCAAATGGCGAGTGAGAAGCTTAGTGAAGGTATTACTGGATTTAGTAAGGCTATAGAAGAATTGGAAGATCTGCTACTTGAGAGATATTCAGAAATTAAAAATCATAAATTAATTTCTGCAAGCTAAATTCAAATTTTAATTTAAAAAGAATTAAATCTCACTTTTTGTTAAAAGTCTTTTGATAACTCTTTTTGCAATATCTTCATAACTCATTTCTCCTGATAATATTTGAGCAATACGTTTAGGTGCTGTTTTTCTTTTGACACCTAATTGGTATCCGGTTCTGGGAAATCTATAAAATACCTGTGCTATTCTCTTTCCCCAAGCCATTGATTTCCCCCAAATGTTGTTGATTTTTTTCGTATAAAGATTTAAATCATCTACTTTTCCTAATAGGTAATGATCTATATATTCTGCAGCATAAAAACTGCTAATTAAAGAGGGTCTAATTCCTTCAGCTAAAAATGGATCACATAGAGATGCTGCATCTCCAACCGCTAAAACTTTGTCACCATTAATTGAGTGGAATCCATTCCATATTCTCAGTTTCTTACTAATTGTTTTATGAGGAAAATCATCAAAACCGAAGCTCCTGATCACTTGTTTATTTATAGCCTGATTTTCTAAAAGACCATTATTTATAAAAGTACCTAAACCAATATTTAAGCTTTCTCTTAGTGGGAATGCCCATGCAAACCCATATTTTATAAATCCAAACTCAAATCTCACTGAATCTCTAGGTATTTCACCTAAACCTTTCAATCTTAATGAAATTGTGTTAGCAAATTTCGGTTTTCTTGGCCCTAAATTGAAATATCCTGCCCATTTGGATTGGGATCCATCTGCAATAACAAGAAACTCTGAAGTATATTTTATTTTGTTGTTGCAAGTAATTTCCCATTTATCATTTTTTTTTATGATTTTTTCTATCAATAATGGCCTCATTATCTGAACTCCATTACTCAAGGACTTATTAAGTAATAATTGATCAAGTTTCTCTCTTTTAATAATCCAAAATGGGGCTTCACCAGTCAGATCAGCAGTCACATTATCTTCAGCCTTCCATCTGAATTCAACATTCTTAATTTTTGATTCAATTGAGTCTTCTATATCTAAAGGAAGAAATCTTTTCATTGAAGATGCCATTCCACCTGCACAGGGTTTGTAATCTTGGAATTTCTCTTTTTCAATAATTAAAACAGAATATCCTTTCTTTGATAGGTTAAGAGCGGTGGAAGATCCTGATAAACCCCCACCAATTATTACAACGTCAAATCCTATCAAACTTTTAGAATTTCCTTCTCTTTTTCAGACAATTTAGTTTCTATTAAAGCTATATATTTATCAGTAATTTTCTGAATTTCAGATTGATTATCTCTCGATTCGTCAATAGAAATAAGACTATCTTTTTCGTCTTTTTTTTCTTTATCAACAGCATCTCTTCTAATATTTCTCAAAGCTACTTTTCCTTCCTCCGCATATTTAGAGGCTAATTTACAAAATTCTTTTCTTCTTTCTTCTGTTAAAGGAGGAACATTTATTCTTATTACTTTCCCATCATTATTTGGAGTAATACCTAAATCACTCATAGAGATAGATTTCTCTATCGCTTGTAAACATGAAATATCAAACGGTTGTATTGAAATTGTTTGTGAATCAACAGTGCTAATTGTGGCGAGTGATTTGATTGGAGTTTCTGCTCCATAGTACTCAACACTTACTCTGTCTAACAATGAAGCATTAGCTCTGCCTGTCCTAATTGTATTAAAGTTTCTTTGTGTGGCTTCAACACTTTTATTCATATTTTCTTGAATTTCTTTTTCTTTCATAATTAAAAAAATTAAATGATCTTTAACCAATTAAGGAGCCTATTGGCTCACCAGCAACAGCTTTAGAAATGTTCCCTTTTTTGAATATATCAAAAACCATAATTGGGATATTATTATCTTTGCAAAGTGCAATCGCAGTACTGTCCATTACTGCAATTTCATCACTAAGAACTTGTTGATAACTGAGAGAGGAATATTTTTTTGCATCTTTAAATTGATTTGGATCACGATCGTATACTCCATCAACTTTAGTAGCCTTCATAACAACTTCAGCGTTTATCTCTGCTGCCCTCAAAGCTGCTGTAGTATCAGTTGTAAAAAATGGATTTCCGCATCCACCTCCAAACACTACAACTCTACCTTTTTCTAGGTGCCTCATGGCTCTTCTTCTAATATAGGGTTCTGCAATTTCCTGCATTTCAATCGCTGTTTGCACTCTGGTTGCAACTCCTACTCTCTCGAGACCATCTTGAAGTGAAATCGCGTTCATTACTGTTGCTAGCATCCCTACATAATCAGCAGTCGCGCGATCCATTCCGTCTGCAGACCCTTTCAGCCCCCTGAAAATGTTTCCACCTCCAACAACTATTGCAAGTTGTATATTATTTTCGACTACTTTTGAAACGTCTTCTGCAATTGACTGAACTATAGCAGGATCAATACCATAAGGTTTTTCACCCATAAGTGCTTCACCACTAAGTTTTAAAAGAACTCTTTTGTAAGTCATTCAATAATCGTACTTTTAAGACATTAGCAAGTAAAAGTACAGAATTTATTGTTTGTTCAGATATTGCTTGCGTCTTTAAACATTTCTATACCTGCCTGGAGAAACCAAATAAACATTTGTTTATGTTAGTACTCAATGCAATTTTGTGCTTTTATTCCTTGTTCTTTAAAAGGATGTTTTATTAGTTTCATTTCTGTAACTAGATCAGCGTAATTGATTATTGAATCAGATGCTCCCCTTCCAGTTAATACAATATGATTTTTTCTATTATTTAAGCTTTTTAAAAAAGTGATTATTTCTTCTGAAGCAAGATAACCAAGTTTTGTAGCAATATTAATTTCGTCAAGAATGATAAGTTTATAGGATTCGTTCTTTATGTATTTTTTGGCTAGCTGCCATGCTTCTTGAACTAATTTTTCATCTCTTATTCTGTCTTGTGTTTCCCAAGTAAATCCTTCTCCTAATGAATGCCAAGATATGTTTGAAGACAAATTTTTAAGTGCTTTTTCTTCTCCAGTGGTCCAGCCTCCTTTGATAAATTGAATTATTGCTACTTTATAGCCATGCCCTATCGTCCTCAAAGCCATACCTAAAGATGCAGTTGTCTTGCCCTTGCCATTCCCTGTAAAAACAATCAATAATCCTTTTTTTGTTTTTCTAATTTTTAGTCTTTCGGCTTGAATATCTTTTCTTTGCTGCATTCTTTTTTTATATGAGCTCTCATCGCTATCTGGGGATAATTTTCCTCCTATTCCAAGTTTATTGGCTTGATTATCGAGGTTAAATATTTTCTCGGAAGAAGAAGGTTTTTCTCGCATATGACCCTAATTTCTATTTAATGATTATAAATCTTTAAATATTTTTAGCTCTTTTAACTTTTAAAAGTGCATTATTTACTGCCTTTTGTTGATCTCTTTTAGTAATCCAGTGGTGATAAGTTTGAGTATGTAAACTAACAGAATGCCCCATCATTCTGGCCGCCACTGTATCAGGTAAATCATAAAAAATTGTTCTTACTGCCCAAGCATGTCTCAGATCATAAGGTTTTATTTGTAAAGAGTAACGCTTAAACTGATCTGTAATTTTTTTTCCAATATTTTGTAAGGTTGTGATTTTAAGGTCTCTATTAATATTTGGTAGTAGTTCTGGATTTTCACCAAGTTTTGATAATTCGAACTTTTCTACCCATTCAGGATGGAATGGCCAAACTTGATGTTCCCCTGTTTTTGTCGTAGGTAATACTCTAATAATTTTGTCTCCCAAATTAGTTAGAGAACTTAAATCACAAAAAAATACTTCATGATTCCTTAATCCATATGTCGCCATCAAACCAAAAACAAATTTCCAAGATTTGTTTGGGATTGTCTCCCAGATTCTCTCTACTAACTCATCTGTGGGGAGATCCCTAAATCCAGCTTTGTTCAGTCCATATCCTCTAGAATTTAATTTCCAATCTTCTGGTAGTTTAATGTCCAAAAACTTAGCCAAAACACTTAGAGATGTAGCGCATTGTTTCCTACTTCTGCTACCTTCCTTGTAACTCTCCAGTGTTTTTTGAAATATTTTTTCTAAAGTTTCATTCTCAAAATCATAGTAAATATTTAGGATTCGTTTAATATATGGTTTGTAAGAACTTCTCCAAGTGGTTTTTCTAGTGCTGCTTCGAAAATCACTTTTGTTTTCTTTAAAAAAAAATTCCTCAAATTGATTTAATCTATTTGGGAATTCAAAACCATCTTTTATTTGCTTTTTATAAGGGTTGCCTATCCAATTAATCCATTCAAATTGATTCAATTCCAATTGCAAATTGATTAATTGTAATTTTTTTTTGGCCTCCTCTAATCCAGAAATATCAGCCTTTATACCGAGAGATATTCTTTGAATTTGAAATTTATTTTTATCTTCTTTGGAGGGTAGTGAACCACGAATGTTTAATTTCTCTCCTCTTTTCTCAATTTTAAGTTTGCTGCCTTGAGTCGCAAATTTATTATTGACATTATTAATTTCCTGAATTACGTTCATTTACTTATATAATTGACCATATGATGACGTTTTTAAAGTTGATTTTCAATCTCCATAAATTTTAAATGCATAAAATAGGCGTCTTACTAATGAATTTAGGAGGGCCTGAACGCATTACTGATGTAGGCCCATTCTTATACAATCTTTTTTCTGATCCAGAAATAATCAGAACTCCTTTCCCTATTTTTCAAAAGCCACTTGCTTGGTTAATTAGTACGCTTAGGAGTACTACTTCACAACAGGCCTATCTTTCTATAGGTGGGGGTTCACCTATCAGAAGGATAACTGAACAACAAGCAAGAGAATTGCAATCAAAATTAAGGGACAAGGGTTTTAATGCTACTACCTATATCGCCATGAGGTATTGGCATCCTTTTACTGAATCAGCTATTTCTGACATGAAAGCAGATGGTGTAGATCAAGTTGTTGTAATACCTTTGTATCCACATTTTTCCATAAGTACTAGTGGCTCGAGCTTTAGGGAATTAAAAAAATTGCGAGATTCTGATGAAGAATTTAAGAAAGTTCCAATGAGATGTGTACGGAGTTGGTTCAGTCAATCAGGTTATTTAAAGTCAATGGTCGAATTAATTTCTGAACAAATTTCACTTTGTGAATCACCTTCAAAAGCCCATATATTTTTTACTGCTCATGGAGTTCCTAAGAGTTACGTAGAGGAAGCTGGAGATCCTTACAAACAACAAATTGAAGATTGTTCTTTATTAATAATAAATGAGCTGGAAAAATGTTTAGGGCATAGTAACCCTCATACACTTTCTTATCAAAGTAGAGTTGGTCCTGTTGAATGGTTGAAGCCTTATACTGAAGAAGTTTTAGCTGATCTTGGAAGGTCAAATCTTAATGATCTGATTGTGGTTCCTATAAGTTTCGTTGGAGAGCATATCGAAACATTGCAAGAAATTGATATTGAATACAAAGAAATTGCTGAAAAGGCTGGTATTAAAAACTTTCGTAGAGTTAAGGCTCTAAATACTCATCCTACTTTTATTGAAGGACTTAGTGATCTAGTAATTTCCTGTTTGGAAGGGCCAATAGTTAATATAGAAGAGGCTTCTCAGTTGCCTGAAAAAGTTAAACTTTATCCCCAAGAGAAATGGCAATGGGGTTGGAATAATAGTTCAGAAGTTTGGAACGGAAGGGTTGCAATGATTATTTTTCTTGTGCTTTTTTTTGAACTTATTTCAGGCTCTGGACCTTTACATAAACTAGGCATTTTATAAAGAACAATTGATATTTATTTGAAAAATTATAAATTTATTGAAAGATTTTTTTGAATACATTTCTGACATTACATTTCTAAATGAGGCAAAAGTTTTTAATTAAGTTTAATATTTATATTAAATATTGAATTTCTTTAGTGACCCTTACTTCGAGATCCTTTTCAAAGGGTGGTTCAAAAAATGAAAATCCAATTTGGATAACTGGTGCGGATGCACTAATGGATTCTTTAAAAATTCATGGGGTAAAAGTTATATTTGGATATCCTGGAGGAGCCATACTCCCAATATATGACGCAGTTCATAAGGCAGAAGAAGATGGTTGGTTAAAGCATTTTATGGTAAGGCATGAACAAGGTGGTTCTCATGCGGCTGATGGATATGCAAGATCTACTGGTGAAGTAGGAGTATGTTTTGGGACCTCAGGACCAGGTGCAACAAATTTGGTAACCGGAATTGCAACTGCTCAAATGGATTCAGTCCCCCTAGTTGTAGTTACAGGTCAAGTCCCAAGACCTGCTATAGGCACAGACGCTTTTCAAGAAACTGATATTTTTGGGATAACTCTTCCCATAGTGAAACATTCATGGGTAATAAGAGATCCTTCAGATATCTCGAAGATAGTTTCTGAAGCTTTTTTTATAGCATCTTCTGGAAGGCCTGGCCCTGTTTTAATTGATATACCCAAAGATGTAGGTCAGGAGTTCTTTAATTACCAAAGAGTTTTGCCTGGTGAGATTATTCCTAAAGGATTTAAAAGGAATGGAGATATTAATGATTGCGATATCAATAAAGCAATTAAATTAATAGAAGATTCTGAAAGACCTCTTCTATACGTAGGGGGTGGGGCAATATCTTCAGGGGCTCATGATGACATAAGAACTTTGGCAAAGAATTATCAAATACCAGTGACTACAACCTTAATGGGGAAAGGGGCTTTCGATGAAAAAGATAATTTATCAGTTGGGATGTTAGGAATGCACGGAACTGCTTACGCAAACTTTGCAGTTACAGAATGCGATCTTTTAATTGCAATTGGAGCTAGATTCGATGATAGGGTGACTGGAAAATTGGATACTTTTGCTCCTAATGCAAAGGTGATTCATATAGATATTGACCCAGCAGAAGTTAATAAAAATAGACGTGTAGATGTTGCAATTGTTTCTGATGTTTCAAAAGCCGTTAGCAAAATTAATCAAAAATTTCTTAAAAAAAAATTTAGTATTCAGACGAAGAACTGGTTAGATAAGATTGATTTTTGGAAAAATAAACACCCTTTATATGATCCGCCTAAAGAAGGAGAAATTTATCCTCAGGAAGTTCTTTTAAAAGTTAGGGAACTTTCACCAGAAGCTTATGTAACTACAGATGTAGGACAACATCAGATGTGGGCTGCTCAATATCTTAGGAATTCTCCAAGAAAATGGATTAGTAGTGCAGGCTTAGGCACTATGGGTTTTGGATTGCCAGCGGCAATTGGAGTAAAAGCAGCCTTACCTAATTCAGACGTAATTTGTATTGCAGGAGATGCAAGTATCTTAATGAATATTCAAGAATTAGGAACTTTATCTCAATATGGTTTAAATGTGAAATTGATCATTATAAATAATCGCTGGCAAGGGATGGTAAGACAATGGCAGGAAAGTTTCTATGATGAAAGGTATTCCTCATCTGATATGAGTTGTGGTGAACCTGACTTTGTAAAACTTGCTGAGTCTTTTGGAGTTAAAGGATACTTAATTTCTGATAGAAAACAATTGCAGAATGAATTAAAAAATGCGTTTGATCATGACGGACCTGCCTTGATTAATATTCTTGTGAGAAGAGGTGAAAATTGCTATCCAATGGTTCCTCCTGGAAAAAGTAACGCTCAAATGGTTGGATATGTTAATTGTGAAGACTAATTTTCTTAAATTCGTCATTTTTAAAAATTAACTTTAAGATAATTAAAAACTAAGATATTTCTGAATTGAAAAAATTATCAAAATTTTTAATTATAGTTTGCTTAATTATTTTTAATCCTGTAATAGTTAATTCGGCTGAAATTCTTCAAATTAAAAGTTCAAATACTATTTTGGTGGGGGATCAAAATAGGAATTTAACTATTGGATTATTTTGTGTAGATGTAAATGAAAATGATGAGCTCGAAGCAACTAATTTACTTAAGAGTGAATTCCCAAGGGGAAGCAAAGTGAAAATAAAACCTTTTGGTTTCAAAGAGAGTATTTTGTTAGCCAAAGTTTTTAATATAAAAGGTACCAAGGAAATGACCGAATTATTAGTCGCTAAAGACTTAACTAGTGAAATTTGTCCAAGTTAACTATCTCTCTGAGCAAATAAAATTCCATTGCCTCGAGATTGTGTTACTCCTTCTCCAGGAATTAAATTCATGTTTTAATTTGTATGTACATAAATTTGAGATATCTATATTTGTATTAGGGATGTTCTCATTTAAAAGTTGTCTATAGGCAGATCTTTTAAGATCAAGTTGATTTAAGTTTTGCTCTTTGAAGTGATTTGAATCACTAAAACTAAGATCTTTTTCAGTTTTAGTTAAATCGACCGTTGTTTTTTTGTTTTCGGCCTTTCTATAAAATTCTTTGAATGTGATTTTATCAACTCGATAATGTTCCTTCGAAATTGCGGGTCCTATTGCAACAAGTAAGTCATCTCTACATGTCCCAAAATTATCGAAAATTTTAACCAGATTTTTTATTATTTTTTTTTCTAAACCTTTTCTTCCACAATGCAAAGCTGCTACATGTCTTGTCCTTTTATCTGCGAAAAATATTGGCATGCAATCACCTGTATAAACCCATAAGTTTTGATTGCATTTATTACCAAAAAGACCATCTGCATTAGTCTTACTTCCTACTTGCGAAACTGATCCAAAGACTATCTCATTACTGTGAATTTGATTGGAAACACAATTTATGTAATTTTCATTAAAGTGATTCCCTAAAAATTGAAGAAATTTTTCAGAGCTAGACTTCGTAAAGTATGCATGTTTGAAATTAAATTGACTAAGGATAGGTGATGCATAATACTCAAATTTTTTGTTTTGAATAAAAATTTCAGATTTTGAGAAATATATTTCTTTGTAAGAAATAGTTCTTGCTCCTAAACTTAATTTATGAAATTAATTCAATATCTCTTAAGATCCAGAAACCTGCAAATTTTTCGATGTATGGCGTTGACTGAATGGAAATAAATTGATAACCAAAAGAATTTTTTTTATTCTCTAAAAACTTTGTACTTAAAATGCTTGCATCTTTTTCTGGCAAATCTGTTACCAGCCACTTATCGTCTTCTAAAGCTTCAAGGATGAGTTGGCTCTTACGTATAGTTAATTTAATAGGTTCTAAACAACTGAACCATGCAGAAAGTGCTAAAGATCTATCTTTGCTAAAAAGTCTTAATCCTGGAACCAAGTCATTATCATCTAAATTTTGCTGAATTGGGAAAATATCTCCAAATTCCATTGGCCAATTTTCTGCTGATTTTAATTCGCCAATTGATATTTCAGAGAGAGTTAAAGCATCACCCCTCACTGCTTCTGGTAGAGGTTGAGGGGGGGATTCCATTTTGGAAGTAAAAGTAGGAGCTAGTACCCCTCTTACATAACCCTTTTCCTTTGGATAAATCTCTTTTTCAAGAAATTCGATTCTATCGAATAAATCGTAAGTTCTTCTACTTACAAGAGACTCAATACTTACGGCCTCCAGAGATTTCTTAATGATTGATTTCATTGAGGACCTCCAGAAACGAACTATTGAAGGTTTAGCCCACCCTTGTTTTTTTGCTTCACTTATTGCTTCATTTAGTGCCTTTGTAAGCCATACTGAATTAACTTCATTGGCAGGGCATTTTTTATTCCAAAGAAAAATATCTTCTGTCTTATAACTTCTTGAAGAGCAAATAATTAACTCCCACCTTTTTTTGCCATTTAATTCAATAATTGGTCTTGAGTAGAAGTCTAATTCCCAATCTGAAATTTTTAATTCGTGACTTGGTTCTTTTCTTTTATTAATGTTCATTTATTTTGTTCTTTTTTATCGAAGAGTGCTTTAGTTTTTAGTGCTCTCTCTGTGGCTTCTTGCATAACTTTTTGCTTATCAATAATTAATTCTCCTGCAGAGTTTTCTAGGAGTGCTGTATTGAGACCAATGCGCCCTTTTTCTAGGTCAATTTCAGATATTAAAGCTTTTATAATTTCCCCTTCTCTAAAAATTTCTCGTAAAGAACGAATAGATCCATTTGTTAGTGAGGATTGATGAAGTAGTCCACTAGCTCCTCCTAAATCAATAAAGAAGCCATATGGTTTTACGGCTAAAACTTCTCCTTCAATTAATTGACCCAATTCTAGACTTGTAAATTTAGAGACTAATGATGCTTTCTTTTCAGAGAGAACTAATTTTCTGGTTTCTGGATTAACATCAAGAAAAGCTACTTTAAGAGTTTTGCCAACAAAAGATTGATAATCTTGACCATCTTCAAGTTGGGATCTTGGGATGAATCCTCTTAATCCATCTACATCACAAGTAAGCCCACCTCTGTTAAATCCATTAATTAAAACGTCAATTAGTTCGCCATTTTTTGCGGAACTTGATACTTTCTCCCAACTTTGCCTGAGAATTAATGCCCGAGCGCTCACTGTTACCATCCCATCAGCATTTTGTTCTTTGATAACCAAAACTTCCATTTCAAGCCCGATAGAAAACTTTTCTTTAAAGTTAGTTATGACGCCCAACCCACATTCTTTCTTGGGCATATAACCAGGTGCTTTTCCACCAATGTCAACATATAGCCCATCACTTTCGATTGCTATAACCTTCCCTGAAATTGTTTCTCCTGTAGCCCCAATTGGCTCATTTGCATTTAAAGCCTCCAAAAAAGCACTTTCATCAAAATCGAATTCATCAACTGTTCTTTCTACTTGAAAATCTATGATTTGCTCAGAAAAATTGAGGGGTCTTTTTAAGTCTTTTTGAGAATTATCAAAAGCTTTAGTGTTTTCATTACTGCCCTCAATTTCTTTTACTGATGCATCTTTAAATATTTGAGGTTTGATTGAGATATTTTCTTTTTTAATTTCTTCTTGAGAATTGGTTTGCTCATTATGTATTTCTTGAGTATCTTTCTTGCTTATGTGAAGCACCTGAAGAGGTTTTTTAAAATCTTTTTTATTGCCCTTTGGTTGGATATTATCTTGGGCATTTTTATTACTGACTCCCATCGTAGGTAAAATAATAATAATTAATTATTAACATACTCTAAATGTTAGTACTCAAAATTAAAATTAATGAAATTTAAACCAATACCTAATAAATTTGAATATTTAAATTGGCAAGAAATTGAGAGTATTGCAAAAGACAAAAAATCAACAGTGATTTGGCCATTCGGCTCTGTTGAACAACATGGGCCGCATTTGCCTCTTGCCACAGATAGTATTTTTGTTGATGAAATCATTAGCGAAGTTTTTAAATTATTCTCTCCCGATATTCCATTAAAAAAACTTCCAACTCAATATATTGGGTTTTCTCCAGAACATAAGGGTTTTGCAGGGACAATTTCGCTTTCCTCAAATTTAATAACCTCAATGATTAAGGAAGTCGGAGGTCAATTATCTGCAATGGGTTTTAAAAGATTGATATTAATTAATGGACATGGAGGTCAAATTTCACTCTTAAATACAGCGGCAAGAGAGCTAAGAAGTTTCGCACCTGGGATGGCAGTTTTCCCTTGTTTTTTATGGAGTGGTGTTAATGGATTAAGTGAATTGTTAACAAAAACTGAGATCGAGGATGGGCTTCATGCTTCTTTAGCTGAAACGAGTTTGATGCTCGCTTTAAAACCAGAATTAGTAGGAGATGAACGCCCAAATGAGGGCATTAAAGGACAGATCCCAGAAGGCTGGAGTCTAGAGGGCAATGCACCTACTGCTTGGCTTACAGACGATTTCAGTAAATCAGGTGTTATAGGGGATAGCAGAGGAGCAAATGAGTCTTTAGGAAAAAATTTAAAGGAATTATTGATTAATCATTGGTTCAAATTGATCATGAATCTAATGCAATCGGATTGGCCAAATTAAATTGTAATTAAATTAATTTAAAAGAATTGGGCTTTAACATTTGAAAATATTTTCATGATATTTAAATAAACTCACTATAATAATGTAATAATCATGCATAATGAGCTAAAGATTACTGACATGCAAACTCTAGAATCAAATAAAAACACTACTAAAGAATCTACTGATGAAAATTCTTTAAATTTACCTGATTTTACAACTGATTCATATAAAGATGCATACAGCAGAATAAACGCAATTGTTATAGAGGGGGAGCAAGAGGCTCATGATAATTACATTTCAATAGCTACATTAATACCAAATGAGTTAGAAGAGTTAACAAAATTAGCAAAAATGGAGCTTAAACATAAAAGAGGCTTTACTGCATGCGGAAGAAATTTAGGTGTAGAAGCTGATATGGTATTTGCTAAAAAATTCTTTTCTAAATTACATGGCAATTTTCAAATCGCTTTAGAGAAAGGAAATTTGACGACATGTCTTTTAATTCAAGCTATTTTAATTGAGGCATTTGCTATCTCCGCATATCATGTCTACATACGAGTTGCAGATCCTTTTGCGAAAAAAATCACACAGGGAGTTGTTAAAGATGAATATCTCCACTTAAATTATGGTCAAGAGTGGCTTAAAGAGAATTTATCTACTTGTAAGGAAGAATTAATGGAAGCAAATAAGGTTAACCTTCCCTTGATTAAAAAGATGTTAGATGAAGTAGCAGAAGATGCATCAGTTTTGGCTATGGACAGGGAAGAATTAATGGAAGAATTTATGATTGCATATCAAGATACCCTTTTGGAAATAGGTCTAGATAATAGAGAAATTGCGAGAATGGCAATGGCAGCAATTGTTTGATTTTTTTCTACTTAATTAAGCCTTTTAATAATTAATCATTCCTATTTAATTAGTTACCTCTGTGCTATTGTTCATAACATCGTATAGAAACCATTAATAAATTTTAAATGTTTGGGTTAATAGGCCACTCAACCAGTTTTGAAGACGCAAAAAGAAAAGCTTCGATGCTAGGCTTTGATCATATTGCTGATGGTGACTTGGATGTTTGGTGTACAGCTCCACCTCAGTTGGTTGAAAATGTAGAAGTTAAGAGTGCTACTGGAATATCCATTGAAGGTTCTTATATAGATTCGTGCTTTGTTCCTGAAATGCTTTCTAGGTTTAAAACGGCAAGAAGAAAAGTATTAAATGCTATGGAACTAGCTCAGAAAAAAGGAATTAATATTACTGCTTTAGGAGGATTTACTTCTATTATTTTTGAGAATTTTAATCTTCTTCAGCATAAACAAATTAGAAATACTTCATTAGAATGGGAAAGATTTACTACTGGCAATACGCATACCGCCTGGGTTATTTGTAGGCAACTAGAAATAAATGCACCTCGCGTTGGGATAGACCTAAAAAAAGCAACTGTTGCTGTAATTGGTGCTACAGGGGACATAGGCAGTGCTGTTTGTAGATGGCTTATAAATAAAACTGGAATTTCTGAACTTCTTATGGTCGCAAGACAACAAGAACCACTAGCTTTATTACAAAAAGAATTAGATGGTGGCACCATAATAACTTTAGATGAGGCATTACCTCAGGCGGATATTGTTGTATGGGTAGCAAGTATGCCTAAAACTATTGAGATTGATACTGATAAATTAAAAAAACCATGTTTAATGATTGATGGTGGATACCCCAAAAATCTTGATGAGAAATTTCAGGGCGAAAATATTCATGTTTTAAAAGGCGGTATAGTAGAGTTTTTCAATGATATTGGTTGGAATATGATGGAACTTGCAGAAATGCAAAACCCTCAGAGAGAGATGTTTGCTTGCTTTGCAGAAGCTATGATTTTAGAATTTGAAAAGTGTCATACCAACTTTAGTTGGGGAAGAAATAATATTTCTCTTGAAAAGATGGAATTTATTGGAGCAGCTTCTTTAAAACATGGTTTTTCTGCGATTGGACTTGATAAACACCCCAAAGTATTAACTGTCTAAATTATGGCTAAACGTTACCTCCTTGATTTTGAAAAACCTCTTGTAGAACTTGAGAAACAGATAGAGCAAATTAAAGAATTAGCCAGAGATTCAGAAGTAGATGTAAGCCAACAGCTTCTACAGCTTGAAACCTTAGCTGCAAGGAGAAGAGAAGAAATATTTAAATCTCTTACTCCTGCACAAAAGATTCAGGTAGCTAGACATCCTCAAAGGCCTAGCACTTTGGACTTTGTTCAAATGTTTTGCGATGACTGGATAGAATTACATGGAGACAGAAATGGAGGTGATGATATGGCACTAATTGGGGGGATAGGTTCGATAAATAACAGGCCAGTGTTAATGTTAGGACATCAGAAAGGAAGAGATACAAAAGAAAATGTAGTAAGGAACTTTGGGATGGCAAAGCCAGGAGGTTACAGAAAAGCTCTAAGATTAATGCAGCATGCTGATAGATTTTCCTTGCCAATTCTTACATTTATTGATACTCCCGGAGCTTATGCAGGTTTAACTGCTGAAGAACAGGGGCAGGGAGAGGCGATAGCAAGAAACTTAAGGGAGATGTTTGGATTGAAAGTCCCTATAGTTGCTACTGTCATTGGAGAAGGTGGTTCTGGAGGTGCACTTGGAATAGGTGTCGCTGATAGGTTACTAATGTTTGAGCACAGTGTTTATACAGTTGCAAGCCCAGAAGCATGTGCATCAATTTTGTGGAGAGATGCTGCAAAGGCTCCAGAAGCTGCATCAGCACTTAAAATTACAGGTAAAGACTTACTTAAATTGGGGATAATCGATGAAGTATTACCAGAACCCTCTGGTGGGAATAATTGGGCTCCTTTAGATGCTGGCAATACACTGAAGGAAGCTATTGAGAAACATCTTAATGCTTTATTGCAAATGACAAAAGATGAACTCATTGAGGAAAGATATAAAAAGTTTAGGGTTTTAGGTAAATTTATCGAGGCCAATAGTATTGAAGAGATTTATAGTGAAATTCCCCAAAAAACTGAATAAATTGAAATTAGCTTTTATAACTGGTGCTACGAAAGGTATTGGTAGATCCACCGCAATTACTTTTGCTAATGCTGGATGGGATTTAATTTTACTTTCCAGGAACATGGAATCAATGGAGAAACTAAAGAGTGAACTATTGACTACTAATTCTAAAATTAACCTAGTTAGTTGTGATTTATCTAATCCTCTAGAAATTGGGGTTTGTGTTAAAGAAGCAATTGAGAAATATGGTTGCCCATCAGTCTTAATAAATAATGCTGGTTGTGCATTTAATGGGTCACTAGTTGAAATGGATTTGGGCCAATGGGAACAAACTATTCAAATAAACCTCACAAGTGTATTCCAAATTTGTAGCGCAATTGTTCCTCAAATGAGAAAAAATGGTGGATTAGTTATTAACGTTAGTAGCCATGCTTCTTATAATGCATTCCCCCAATGGGGAGCATATTGTATTTCGAAATCTGCACTAATGATGTTTACTAAATGCTTGAGAGAGGAGGAGAGATCTAATTCAATCAGAGCATGCACAATAACTTTAGGTTCAGTAAATACTCCTCTTTGGGACTCCGAATCGATCAATTCTGATTTTGATAGAACTGCTATGCTCTCCTCAAAAGAGGTATCAGATACTATTCTCTATATGGCTCAACAACCTGAATCGCAATTAATTGAAGACTTAACATTGATGCCTTCTGGAGGAGCTTTTTAAACATTCTTTTTCTCGTCTTAATCTTTGAAAACTGATTTTTTCAAAGGTTATTTGCACCCGATTTAACAAGAGAATGTGATATAGTGTATGAGCAATTAAGCTTTTAGAAGATACAGTTAATCAAGTTGCATACAACTTTCTGTTTAGAATTTTATGACCTCTACACTACCCAACGATAATATTAGGAATTTTGATGACCAGATCACTAACAAACTAATCTCTGAAATTATTAGAGACAGAATTAAGAATGCTGGAACTAGATTTAGTGCTAACGATAATATTTCAGATTTTATAAATCCTGGAGAATTAGAAATCTTAGAAAAAGAGGTCGCCTCAAGAGTTAAAGACTTACTTAAGTCTCTAATAATAGATGTTGAAAATGATCATAATACTCAGGAGACTGCTGAAAGAGTCTCAAAGATGTATTTAAATGAAGTTTTTAAAGGAAGATTTCATGAACAACCGAAAGTTACAAGTTTTCCAAATGATAAGAATCTTGATGAGATTTATACAGTTGGCCCTATATCGGTGAGATCAGCATGTTCACATCATTTAGTTCCAATTCTTGGAGAATGTTGGATAGGTATTAAACCTGGAAATAAGGTTATAGGACTCTCAAAATTTGCTAGAGTCGCTGATTGGGTTTTTTCAAGACCTCATATTCAAGAAGAAGCTGTAATGATACTTGCAGATGAAATTGAAAAATTGTGTGAACCTAAAGGTTTAGGCATTATTGTAAAGGCCCAACATTATTGTATGAAATGGAGGGGAGTTAAAGAACCAAATACAAGTATGATTAATTCTATAGTAAGAGGTGATTTTAGACATGATTTAAGTTTAAAACAGGAATTTTTCGAGCTTGTAAAACAGCAATCTGCTACTAATAATTACTAATTCTTTTTCAAAAACTTAAACAGTTCCTCTGCTTTGTTTAGATCTTTTATCCCTGGAGATATTTCAATACTGCTAGAAATGTCTATTCCATCTGGTTTGATTTCATTTAAAATCTCATCGATCCATTTAATTGATATTCCTCCGGCTAACCACCAAGGTTTGCTAAATTGCAGATTCTTTAGATAAATAGATTTTATTTTTTTCCCTGAACCTCCATAAGTTTCTTGATTCCATGAATCAAGTAGTATCGCATCTACAAAATCTTCAAAAGGCTTTATTTTATCCAAGTCCTTTTCGGTTTTTATTCTAAAAGCTTTCCATATGCCGATATTTGGAATTTTTTCCCTTATTTTTTTGCAGTAATCAATATCTTCATCTCCATGTAATTGAATGATAGTTTCACTTGGGTTACCTAAGAAATTTTTATTAATTAAATCTATAGGACAATTTTGCAAAACAGATACCCTCTCGATTTTTGGATATAAGCTTTCTACGGTTTTAAAGATTTTTTTCTTAAGTTCAGCAGATATATACCTTGGCGACTCTTGAACCGAAATAATGCCGATAGCATTTGCTCCTAATTTAGCTACTTTAAGAGCTTGTTCTTCGGACGTTAGTCCACAAATCTTAACTAAAGTATTAGTGTTGGGCATATCTTTTCCCTTTATGTAAAATTAATATTATTGCTAAATATAGCGGAGATTATTTTTGAGAAGTTGGCAAATTTTTAAAATATGGGGAATTCCCTTCAAAATTCATCCTTATTGGTTTGCAATTCTCTTTTTATTTTCATGGAGTATAAGTAATCAGGTTAATTTAACATCAGGTGATATTTACGATACAAAAGATGCTTGGATTATAGGATTTTTAACTTCTTTTTTCTTATTAAGTTCAATTATTTCTCATGAGGTTTTACATACATTTGTGTCTCTAAATCAGGGTGTGAAAATAAAAAAAATTACTTTTTATTTTCTCGGGGCAATTTTACAAATAGATAAGTATTGCCAAACTGCTTTAGGCAATATAAAAATAGCAATTGTTAGACCTTTATTATGTTTTATTACAGCATTGATTCTAATTTTAATTAGTAATTCCAGTCCATCTCAAGAACTAATATCCATAAATATAATTTCTAGAGTAGGTATATTAAATTTATTATTAGGCTTTTTAAATTTAATTCCAATTGGTTCTTTAGATGGAGGATATTTATTAAAAAGTATTATTTGGCATTTCTCAGGGAGTAAAAATAAAGGAAGAAATTTCCTTAATAAAGTAAATTTATCTTTATCTTTTTTAGTTCTAATTTTTGGGATAATTTGCTTTTTTAGATTTAATTTTTACTATGGTTTTATTCTTTCTTTTTTAGGTTTGTTTGGAGTTAATTCTTCAAAATCAGAAAGTCAATTTTTTAAAATTGAAAACATACTTAAATTTAGTAAAGTTTCTGAGCTTAAATTAAAACCATTGAGAAAAATTGAATTCGATTCTAATTTCTCTGAATTTAATAGATTAATAAAAAATAAAAAGGATGTAGCAGATAAATATTTTTTTGTTGCAAATAATGGTAGATGGACCGGTTTTGTTGATGAGAATATTTTAAAAAATGTCTCCATAAAAAAATGGGAAAGGAACTTTGTTGGAGACTTTAAGAAACCAATCAATAGTTTTGCAAGCGTATATGGTAATGACAAATTATGGAAAACTATAGAAAGAATTGAAGAAACGAGTGAAGGTTTTATATTAGTACTAAATGCTGCAGATATACCTTTGGGGATTATTGATAGGTCCAGAATCGGACACTTTGTATTGAATAAATTAGGTTTTAATTTACCCTCAGATATTGTCAACAAATTAAATAATAAAAATCAGTACCCTTTGGGAATTGAATTACAAAGAATAGTTAATGTAATGAAGCAGAAAGGAGATCTTTAAGAATTCGTGTCATGAAAATTTTCCAATTTCTTTATTATCTATAGCAATATTTTTGATCCTTAGATTTGATTTATTATCTAGGAATGAATTTCGTAAATGTTCAATTATTTCATCATTTGTTAGGTCTAGATTGACTTTCGGAGGAGCTTCTTCTTTAAATAATTTGAACCACAAATCTTTTGAAGGATTTGTTTGGATTTCTCCATGTTGAAGGAATGCACCTTTTTTACGATATTGCGCACTTCCTATCCTCTTGAAACCATCCTGATCAATTAAATCAGAAATTGATGAAGTTCCAAAACAGTTTGTTTTTATGTGTGAATTTCGTGAATTACCATTTTGCAAGTTTAGACCTAATTTTCTAAAACTTTTAATTAACCAATTGTTAACCATTTCATAACTTAGGATTTTATAGTAAGTTTTTTTAAATGTTAATGCATATGTAATTCCTCCTGAATGCAAAACAGCACCTCCTCCAGATGGACGTCTTACAATGTTAATTTCCCCATTAAATAATAATCTTTCCCAATGAGTAGGAATTTCCTTTTGGTGATAGCCAATTGAAAGCCAATCTCCACTCCAATAGTAGAACCTCAATGTGAGAATTATTTCAGGATTCGAAATTGTCTGATCTAAAGAATTTAAATCTAAAGCCATTTGTTCAATTCCAGGTAAATTATTTGTTGAAAAAATTAAAGCTTGATTTTTTATTCTCAAAATTAACTTTGTAGGTCTATTTATAATAATTTTCAATAAATTTTTTCTTTCAATTTATTAATTACGTAACATCATTTTGTAATACTGTGTCAAATTCCCTCTTTTAGGGGGAGAATATAAGAAATCTATTTTTTAACATGGAGCCAACTCAAACAATAAATTTAATTGCACTAAGCCTCATAGTAGTTATGCATGCAGGAGTTTTAGCACTTAGGCTAGGAATTAGTTTAGGTAGAAACTAAAATCTATTAGAAAATATATATTTTTAAGGTAATAATACAATAAGACTGAATTAAC
This sequence comes from Prochlorococcus sp. AG-412-J13, assembly GCA_003214815.1. Lineage (GTDB taxonomy): Bacteria > Cyanobacteriota > Cyanobacteriia > PCC-6307 > Cyanobiaceae > Prochlorococcus_A. Next base: position 140,917 of record QCLE01000002.1, read on the forward strand.
TTGTTCAGTAAACATACCAAGTACTAAATTTGTCTAAATTTTTTTATAAAAATAGTATTTTTAATACAAAATATTTAAGGTATGAATTTAAAATCAAGCAACAGAAACAGGATAAATTTGTATCTTTAGTATTTCTAATTTTAAAAATTTGCTTTTCCCTTTTAGCAATAATAAGCTTGATTAAACTAGGCCATAGTTCCAAAGTCAGATTAACCAGATTAAGGGAAATTCAAGACTCATTTTTATACGAAAAATATCGATTCAATATATTAACAAGTAGGTTTGATGATTTATTTTCTTCTGAAGGTGAGCAAAGATTTATGAAGGATCAGGATCAAATAATTTCTAGGGACATTATCAGAGTAATATGGCGTTGATAAGGATGATATAAAATCATTTAATTATCATTTTCCAATTAACTATTTTTGCAAGTGAGTAAGAACATGAAGGGTTTAGTTCTAATAACAGGAACAACTTCGGGGGTTGGATTAAATACTCTAAAACCTCTATTAAGATTTGGATGGGAAATTATAGCTGTTAATCGATCAAATACAAGAGCGATAACAATAGCTGAGGAATTTTTGACAAAAGACGAAATTAAAAATGTTCACTTTATAGAAATAGATCTTTCTAACTTGGATGATGTAAGAAAAGGTTGCGATGAAATATTGCGAAAATTTGAAAAACCAATAAATTCTCTTATTTGTAATGCAGCAGTTTATAAGCCAAGACTAAAGAGACCTGAAAGATCTCCTCAGGGTTTTGAAAACTCTATGGCAGTAAATCATTTTGGGCATTTTCTTTTGATAAGCCTGCTTATGGACAATATTTTATCTTCAGAAAGAGAAATTCTCCTAAATGGTAAATCTATTTTATTCAAGCCAAGAATTACAGTATTAGGAACTGTAACAGCTAATTATTCAGAACTTGGAGGGAGAATACCCATTCCTGCCCCAGCTGATCTAGGAGATTTATCTGGATTTAAAAATGGTTTTTTATCTCCAATAAGTATGGCTAATGGAAAGAAATTCAAACCTGGTAAGGCTTATAAAGATAGTAAACTTTGCAATATGGTGACCGTTCAGGAATTATCAAAAAGATATCCTGCAGAGAAAATTATTGTTAATTCACTATATCCTGGATGTGTTGCTGAAACAAAACTTTTTAGAGATACACCTTGGATATTTAGGGTTCTCTTTCCGATATTTCAAAAATTCATAACAAGAGGATATGTTTCGCAAAGACTGGCAGGAGAGAGGGTTGCTCAGGTGGCAACCTATAAAGAATATGCTCAACCATCAGTCCATTGGAGCTGGGGAAATCGTCAAAAAACTGGCAGAAAAGCTTTCTCTCAAAAGTTGTCAAAAAGAATAATTGATACAAATATCTCTCAACAAACTTATGATTTAACAAAAAAGTTGGTTGGATTAAGTTAATTAAGACTAATCATACCCTTTGCGTTAAAGCTAAACCCACTGCTATCACTTGTTTTATGAGAATTCTATAAAATAAAATAAAATCCCTCAAAAACTTCTCTAACAAAGAGTTAAGCAAATCTATAAAATAAAAATGATTGACAGTCGATCTAACATAGAGGGATAAAACCTTCTTTTTTTTATGGATAAAAGATTTATTGCTGAAAAAATATTGACGTTAATTATTTCTTTAATTGCGTAAATGAAACGCTTACTACTCTTACTTCTTAAATTATGAAAAGGATTTTTTTTAATTTAGCGAGTTTAGGAATAGTGCTTGTTGGAGGTGGTTTGGCTTTTTTGCAATTTAATCCTAAATATCAAGAATATTTTTCAACTAACTTAGGTGGCAAGAAACCAACAGAGTTTGATATTAAATTAAGAAAAATCTCAGAAGAAGCTGAAAAATGGCCTAAAGGTTTATATCCTAGTGATGAATTTATAAAATTGAATGATAGGTTAGCTTTTCGTTGGGTCACTTATAAAGATTGCAATGCACCAAAATGCAACTCTATAGAGGTTATCTCAAGATTTGGTTGTCCTAATAGCTTATATGCACAAGTCACGCAATTAGATAAAGATAATAGAAACATTGGATATTCAAATGATTCAACATCAAGAATTAAACCTAATCAAAAAGCACTATTGAAATTTCGTTCATGGGAAAAAGATCTTAAAACATGGTCATTAGAAGAAATAAATTGCCGTTGATTAAATGAAACGCTTACTAGATACTTAATACCCTTATAAACTGTTGTAAATACTATGTTCTTGGCGAATTGCGACTTATGACAAAATGGGTCGGGTTAGTTAAGACTAATCAAATCCCAATAAATCAAAAATTTCTCTATCTTTAAGTGGATTTCCTTCTAAAGGTTCTACGTTTTCAAGCATATTTTTAGCAAGAGATAAATATTCATTTTGAACTTCAATTACGTCTTCAGTTGGTTCCATTTCAAAGATGGTACATTTTTTTAGTCTTGATCTTCTGATGGCGTCTACATCTTTAAAGTGAGCCATAGTTTTTAAACCTGTTCTTTCATTGAATTTATCAATTTGGTCGGTATCTTTTGATCTATTTGCTACTACTCCCCCTAATCGGACTTTATAATTTTTTGCTTTTGCTTTAATTGCAGAAACTATTCTATTCATAGCGAATATTGAATCGAAGTCATTAGCAGTAACAATTAGACAGTAATTTGCATGTTGCAATGGAGCTGCAAATCCCCCGCAAACCACGTCGCCCAAGACATCAAAAATTACAACGTCAGTATCTTCTAATAAGTGATGTTCTTTTAAAAGCTTAACTGTCTGACCTGTAACATACCCCCCGCATCCTGTACCAGCAGGTGGACCACCACTTTCTACGCACATTACGCCATTAAAACCTTCAAACATGAAATCGTTTGGTCTTAGTTCTTCGCTATGAAAATCTACTTCTTCGAGAATATCGATAACTGTAGGAACCATTTTGTGGGTCAAAGTGAAAGTACTATCGTGTTTTGGGTCGCATCCAATTTGCAGAACCTTTTTTCCTAATTTTGAGAATGCTGCAGAAAGGTTTGATGATGTAGTTGATTTTCCTATGCCACCCTTCCCGTACACGGCAATAACTAGAGCCCCTTCTTCAATATTTATTTTTGGATCTTGCTTTACTTGAACACTCCCTTCCCCATCAAGAGGTTTATTTATAGTACTTGTCATTTAAAGCTGTAATTTACAGGTTAATACTTATATTCTTGCAGGTATATGCCTTCAAGAATGCATTTCTCAACAAATAGTTATTTATTAATATTAAAGATACAAGATATATGCTTATAACTAGATATTCTAGACTTTTTATTTGCTTCATGAGTGAAAATACTCATGCTTAAATAATATTTTATTTGTAATAATTAGCCGAAAAATGCTTTTGCGTCATAGAGGGTCTCATCATTAATTTCAGGAAGACCTTTTGAGAGAGCATATTTCTCTGTATTTGATTTCACTTTCCCTCTCACGAAAAATGGTACTTTTGTAAGTTCTGCTTTCCCAGATTCTGTCCAAAGAATACTTTTTTCTTTTTGAATACTTATATTACTTTGCTCTTGCTTAGTTTCTTTATTCACAGGATCATTTGTCGCAGTATGTCCTAGATGACTTTGATGACCGTCAACAAACTCAAAATCATGTTTGAACATATCAATAAGATGCTCTTCTAATCCCATCATTAGAGGATGAACCCAGTCGTCAAAAATCACATTTGCTCCTTCCCATCCCATTTGAGGACTATATCTAGCGGGAACATCCTGGACATGCATTGGGGTACTTATCACTGAACATGGAATGCCAAGTCTTTTTGCGCTATGCCTTTCCATTTGAGTCCCTAAAACCAATTCAGGGGATGCTTTTTTCATTGCATCTTCAACTTCGAGGTAGCTATTAGTTATTAGTGCTTCTATATTTAATTCCTTAGCTGCAGCTCTTACTTGTCTCGCCATTTCTCTGCTGTAGGTTCCTAGACCTACGACTTCAAAGCCTAATTCGTTTTTGGCAATTTTGGCCGCTGCGATAGCATGAGTACCGTCACCAAATATAAAAACCCTTTTCCCCGTCAAATAATTAGAATCAACTGACTTTGAATACCATGGAAGTTTTGACTTGTTCTCTAGTTCCCCTTTATTTGTCAAAGGGAGGTCAAGCTTTTCATGAACTTCATGAATAAAATTAATCGTATTTTTTATACCAATTGGAATAGTAGTTGTATATTCCATCCCGCAATTACGCTTAAGCCATTCACAAGAAATCTCAGCAATCTCATGATATAGGCAAACATTAATATCAGCATCAGTTAATCTCTCAATATCTTCTGGGCTTGAACCTAGTGGTGCAACTACATTAGTATCAATACCTTGCTCTGAAAGTATACGTTGAATTTCGATTACATCATCTCTGCATCTAAATCCTAATAATGTAGGGCCTAATATATTAACTTTTGGTCTTCGACCTAAAAACCTCCATCTGTGAGGGTTGATTTTATCAATTTCATTTACCTTATCTTTTAAAAGAGTTCTAATTATTTGATAAAAGGTTTCTGAAGCTCCCCAGTTTTCTTTTTTGCTGTAAGCAGGAAGTTCAAGGTTAACAATTGGAATATCAAAACCCATACCCTTAGCAAGAGCACCTGGCTGATCTTGTATTAGTTCAGCAGTACAACTTTCTCCTACTAAAAGGGTTTTTGGTTGAAATCTTTCAACTGCCTCAGTAATGTTCCTTTTAACTAATTCGGCTGTATCTCCTCCTAAATCTCTAGCTTGAAATGTTGTATAAGTTACAGGTGGTCTCTGACCTCTTCTCTCAATCATTGTAAAAAGGAGATCTGCATAAGTATCTCCTTGAGGAGCATGGAGTACGTAATGAATATCTTTCATTGATGAAGCCACTCTCATTGCACCTACATGAGGAGGTCCTTCATATGTCCAAAGAGTTAATTCCATAATCTAATGAGTCGCTAATGTTTTGGATGTAAGTATTTGATTCCTTGTTAAAGGCCTTGAGAAAAGTCCAGCCAAATCAGCTGCTTGATCAATGCCGTGTATTGGGCTAAATACCATTTCTATAGACCATTTAGTACTAATACCTTCTGCTTCTAGTGGGTTGGCTAAACCCATTCCACAAACAACCAAGTCAGGACTTGAAGCTCTAACACGATCAAGTTGTTTCTCTACATGCTGCCCTTCAACTATTTTTGTATCATCCGGTAATAAATTAAGCTCCTCATCCATCAAATCTTTATTTAAATAGGGAGTTCCAACTTCAATTAGCTCCATTCCACATTCGTTATGTAAGAATCGTGCTAATGAAATCTCAAGTTGTGATTCAGGTAAAAGGAATAATTTTTTCCCTCTTAATATTTCAGTATGTTTTTCTAGTGCCTGCCTAGCTCTATTAGCTAAAGGAGCAATTACCTCATGAACTTTTAGTGCATTAATTTTAAAAGCATCTGCCCCAGCTAAAAACCATTTAGTGCTGCCCTCCACACCTAATGGAAATGGAGCATAAATTATCTCACAACCACGATGCTTAAGGTCTCTAACTGTATCACTTAAGTATGGTTGAGTTAATAAAACCTTTGTGTTCTTTCCGATTTTTGGTAATTCAGTTGATTGCCTGGGAGGAAAACTTTCAACATTAGTTATCCCAATATGATTGAAAATCTTCTTGAATCTATCTTCGACATTATTAGCTAATGTCCCAACTAATAATAATTTCTCATCATCGGTAGATTCCATTAAGGGTAAAAGAGCTTTTAATGCGCCATCTTCTCCTTGTGTAAATGTAGTTTCGATCCCACTACCTGAGTAGTTCACAAACCTAACTTGACCTGAAAATCTTCTATTTAATTTTTGTGCAACAGTTGCAAGATCTAGTTTGATTACTTCACTAGGGCAAGAACCGACTAGGAAAAGAGTCTTTATTTCAGGTCTCCTAGAGATAAGATCATTTACTACTCTATTGAGTTCTTCGTGAGCATCGGCAAGACCAGCAAGATCTTTCTCTTCAAGAATAGCTGTACCAAATCTTGGTTCAGCAAAAATCATTACCCCTGCAGCACTTTGGATTAAATGGGCGCATGTTCTTGATCCAACAACCAGAAAAAATGCATCTGGCATTCTTCTGTGTAACCAAACTATTGAAGTTAGTCCACAAAAGACTTCTCTTGGCCCTGTTTCTTTATTAAGTTCTACTTTACTCATTAAAAATATTTAGAGCTTATCCCTTAAGCTTGCATAAACTTTTTAATTTAAGAAAGTAATTAATAAGTTCTCTTACAAAATGCACACATTTAAAAAACTTATATGAATGTTTAAAAACTTAAATGAGTATTATTAAATAGATTTTTTAAGGTTTTTTTTAATTTCTGTAGAAGGAATTCCCTTGACTTGTTTTTGAAATCCTCCATACATTTCTAGCTATTTTCGTGGCTAATAATCCTGCTCTTTCTAACTTAGATTTCCCGGGCTTTGCTCCAATTAAAACTGTCACTTCTGAAGTCGTTAAAGGTGCTCCGGTATTAATAGCTAATTGCGTTAACTCCAATCTATCTCTAAGGTTCTTAAGATTTACTTTCTCTATTTTATCTTCTTCTAACCAACTAAAAGATGGGTCTTTCTGAGATAGTTTTTGCATCAAGCTTAAGCTTACTAATCCAAGAGTTTGATCAGGAGTTAATTCTTTTTCAGTACCAGAAACATTTGGTTCTTTGTTTTGAGATGTTCCCATAAAAATGAATATCTTTTACTTGAAGTTATCGGTTTGTGGGCAGCATGCAAGTAAATTTAATAGAAAAAATGAACCATTATCCGTTATAGTCGCCTGAATGGAACCAACTTCTAGCTTTAACAGAGGGGAACGAAAAAAAGGCAGTTCTCTTGTAACAGGATCTGAGGTGCAATCTCAGGCCAGTGGTGCTAGCTGTTTTATTACTACTGATTCAGAAAAGTCTTTGGTATCCAGGCAAGCAAGTCAAGTTGAGCAAATTGAGTTGAGAACATATGTTTTTTTAGATTCTCTGCAACCTCAATTAGCTGCATATATGGGAACAGTTAGTAGAGGTTTTTTACCTATTCCTGGTGATTCATGTCTTTGGATGGAAGTTTCACCTGGGATGGCCGTTCATAGAGTCACTGATATTGCCTTAAAAGCAAGTAATGTAAGACTTGGTCAGATGATTGTTGAAAGAGCATTTGGATCTCTTGCTCTTTACCATAAAGATCAAAGCACCGTTTTACATTCTGGAGATGTTGTTCTAGATGCTATTGGAAGTGAAGTTAGAAAAAGAACAAAACCTGCAACTAGTTGGACTGAAGTTATTCGAGCTATTACTCCAGATCATGCCGTTTTAATAAATAGACAAAACAGAAGTGGATCAATGATCCAATCTGGAATGAGCATGTTCATATTAGAAACTGAACCGGCTGGTTATGTTTTAAAAGCTGCAAATGAAGCTGAAAAAGCATCTAATATAACCGTTGTTGATGTTAAGGCAGTCGGAGCTTTTGGTAGATTAACTCTCGCTGGGAAAGAAGGAGATGTAGAAGAAGCCGCAGCTGCTGCTATAAGAGCAATTGAAGAAATCTCAAATTATTGAGAATTTTTTAATTTAAACCTATTTCTTTTTTTAAAAAAGGCGACATAATTTTCGCAGCTTTACCCCTACTGCCTAATTTACTAAGTTGTGATTGTGAGAGCTCTCCGTAAACACAGTTGGCTTCTTTAACCCAAAAAATAGATTCGAATTCCCCCTTTGGGTATTTGGGGTTCTTAAGAATTTCTCCCCAGCAAATTCCAGTTGTATCCTTAACTAAGTTTCCTAAAGGATCACATAAAACCATACAACTTATAAATCTTGCACTTCTGTATGGGCTGTCACTAAGTTCACTAATTAATTTTTTAATTTTTTCATCATTTGTTTTGGCATATCGAGCAGAATATATCCCTGGGCGACCATTTAAATAATCCACTTCAAGACCTGAATCATCAGCTAATGCCCATGTTTTTGTCTCTAAAGAAGCTGCTTTAGCTTTTAAGAAGGCATTCTCATAGTAATTAGAGCCAGTTTCTTCTACATTTAAATATTCCGGTTGTTTTACTACTCTTAAAGACAAAACATCTAACATTTCTGATATCTCAGATACCTTTCTTGGATTCCCACTAGCAATAGTAAGTACTGGAATTGTCAAAACAGTTAATTTATTTATTTGAGAATATTATCTTACTTCAAAGTTTGATGTGATACGGAGACAGGAAAGGTTGAACATTCCACACCTGAGTAGACAGGGCCTGCCTCGTACGGAAATAACTTAATGTAAATTTTTAATTAACACAACAGTATGTTTTGATGCTCTAACTAATTCTCATAAGGATTAATATATCAATAATACCAAGGGTGATAAGTTTATCTTATGAATGATAGAAAAAAGATTAATAGAGTTTTTAGGTAAAAACACTTGACTTATAAGTACTTAATGGACCATTCTTGCAAACGAACATTCCACATTTAGTAATTTAGTAGGCAATGGCTACAGAAACAATGGGTATCGCTCTCGGCATGATCGAGACACGCGGACTTGTACCTGCAATTGAAGCAGCAGACGCAATGACCAAGGCAGCAGAAGTTCGTCTTATTGGTCGTGAATTCGTAGGTGGCGGTTATGTCACGGTATTAGTTAGAGGCGAAACAGGAGCAGTTAACGCAGCTGTTAGAGCTGGTGCTGATGCTTGTGAAAGAGTTGGTGACGGATTAGTCGCAGCTCACATTATTGCTCGTCCTCATAGAGAAGTTGAACCTGCTCTTGGAAACGGTGAATTTCTTGGTCAAAAGGACTAATTAACTAAAGCAAGATTTATATATTTTGCACAATAATTATTTTCCCTACACAGACCTAAATTTATCCTTATGAGTAAGAAGTATGATGCAGGGGTAAAGGAGTACAGAGATACCTACTGGACTCCAGAATATGTACCCCTAGACACCGATTTACTAGCCTGTTTTAAATGTACAGGTCAAGAAGGTGTTCCAAGAGAAGAAGTTGCAGCGGCTGTTGCGGCTGAATCTTCAACAGGTACTTGGTCAACAGTTTGGTCCGAGTTACTTACAGACCTAGAATTTTATAAAGGACGTTGTTATAGAATAGAAGACGTTCCTGGAGATCCTGAAGCTTTTTATGCTTTTATCGCATATCCTTTAGATCTTTTCGAAGAAGGTTCAATTACAAACGTATTAACATCTCTTGTTGGAAACGTTTTTGGATTTAAAGCTCTAAGACACTTACGTCTAGAAGATATTAGATTCCCAATTGCTTTCATTAAAACTTGCGGTGGTCCACCAAACGGAATCGTAGTTGAAAGAGATCGTTTAAACAAATACGGAAGACCTCTTCTTGGTTGTACCATTAAACCTAAATTAGGTTTGTCTGGTAAAAACTATGGTCGAGTTGTATATGAGTGTCTTAGAGGTGGTCTTGATTTAACTAAGGATGATGAGAATATTAACTCTCAACCATTCCAACGTTGGAGAGAGAGATTTGAGTTTGTTGCAGAGGCTGTTAAGCTTGCTCAACAAGAGACTGGAGAAGTTAAAGGTCACTATCTAAACTGTACTGCTAACACTCCGGAAGAACTCTATGAAAGAGCTGAATTTGCAAAAGAGCTAGATATGCCAATCATCATGCATGATTATATAACTGGTGGTTTTACTGCAAATACTGGATTGGCTAACTGGTGTCGTAAAAATGGCATGCTTCTGCATATACATAGAGCTATGCATGCTGTTATTGATAGACATCCAAAGCATGGTATCCATTTCAGAGTTCTAGCAAAATGTTTGAGGCTCTCCGGAGGAGACCAATTACATACTGGAACTGTTGTTGGAAAACTTGAAGGTGATCGTCAAACAACTCTTGGTTATATTGACAACTTAAGAGAGTCATTTGTTCCTGAAGACAGATCAAGAGGTAACTTCTTTGATCAAGATTGGGGTTCAATGCCTGGAGTATTTGCAGTCGCATCAGGTGGTATTCACGTTTGGCATATGCCTGCACTTTTAGCAATTTTTGGAGATGATTCTTGTCTTCAGTTCGGTGGAGGAACACATGGTCATCCATGGGGTTCAGCTGCTGGAGCTGCAGCTAACAGAGTCGCTTTAGAAGCTTGTGTAAAAGCACGTAATGCTGGTCGCGAAATCGAAAAAGAGAGTAGAGACATTCTTATGGAAGCTGCTAAGCATAGTCCTGAATTAGCTATTGCTCTTGAAACTTGGAAGGAAATCAAGTTTGAATTTGATACTGTCGACAAGCTTGACGTTCAAGGTTAAACCAGATTCAAAATTGAGGAGATTCTTTTTCTCCTCAAACTTTCTATAAATTTCGTTTTATAACGATTACTTTCATTCACATTTAGATTAATTATGCCTTTCCAGAGCACAGTAGGCGACTATCAAACAGTTGCAACCCTGGAAACATTCGGTTTCTTACCACCGATGACCCAGGAAGAAATATACGATCAAATTGCATACATAATTGCTCAAGGTTGGAGTCCTGTTATTGAGCATGTTCACCCTAGCGGAAGTATGCAAACTTATTGGTCTTATTGGAAGCTCCCATTCTTTGGGGAAAAAGATCTTAACTTGGTTGTAAGTGAATTAGAGGCATGTCATAGAGCATACCCTGATCACCATGTAAGAATCATCGGCTACGATGCATACACTCAAAGCCAAGGGACAGCTTTTGTAGTTTTCCAAGGACGTTAAATCTACTTTATGTAGTAAATATCTTTCTCCAAAAAAAATATTTTTGGAGAAATTTTTTTAAAAGAGTTTTTTAAAGAGTTTTAAATTTGAAGATTATGTCAAAAAAAACCAGTAGAGAGATTGCACTAGAAAGAAGAAAGGCGATGAGTGATAGCGGTAAAAAAGCTGCTGCTTATTCTTCAACTACTCAAGATAGAGTTCGATCTTCTCAAGATATACAGAATTCTGGGATTCAGTCTTCTCCTAACACTCAAAATATTACTAAACCAGCAATAAAACATATTCCAAAAACTAAGGTAACTAGAAAGTCTTCTTCAACAACTTTATCTAGTAAAGAATTAGTTATAAAGAGAAGAAAAGCAATGTCTACTCATGGCAAGTCAGCTATAAATTCGTCTGATAGAACTCGTACTGACATTAAAAAAGAAACTCCTGTAAATGAAGTTAATCCAACTGCAAGTAAAAATCATGAAGTTCAAAATTCAAACAATATAGAAACTAAAACATACAAAACAAACGTTAAAAGAAGAATTAATCAGAAGAAAAAGCCTATTACTAATACGAGTAGAGATATTGTTTTAGCTAGAAGAGAAGCTCAGTCTAAGCATGGTAAATCAGCATCAAAACAAAATACTAGTGCAGCTTCTTTAGCTAGAAGGGGAGACCCAGATTTAAGTAGTAGAGAAATTTCTCAGAGAGTAAGAGAGCTAAGAAGTAAAACTGGCGCCACAGGTAATAAAGGTAATGGTAAATGTAGACCTTGTGGTCCAAATAAAAATGGAGCTAAACAAAATATTGCTGATGCTAGTTGGAAAGTTGGTAAAAGTGAAACTGATTCAGGTCAAATAGTTACTGGAACACAAGCCAATAGATCTGTAAAAACTACAGGTAATGAAGCAAGTACATGCAGAACAGTTACTGGTACCCAATATATGGGTGCAGAAGTAATTGATCAATTTTGTCAAGATAAACCAAATTATAAACAACCACTTAGATCTACGGTTACTTCAACAACATCAGGGAATAAAGTCACAGGTAATGAAGTTGGTAGATCTGAGAAGGTTACAGGGGATGAACCAGGAACTTGTAAACATCTTACAGGTACTGAATATATATCAGCTAATCAATCCAAGAAGTATTGTGGTGATGTCCCCAAAAATCCTTCAAAGGTTAAATATAGTAATACAATTGACGGATTAAAAGTATCTGGATCACTTCCCGGTAGATCAACCCTAGTCACTGGAGATGAATCAGGTTCTGGACATCAATTAACAGGAGATCAATATCTTGGCTCTGAGCCAAATCCAAAAGGTCAAGCATTTGAAAAAGTAGGAAGTTACAACACTCTTAATGGGAATAATGTAACTGGCACAGGGGTAGGCAGATCAGACAATATGACAGGTAATGAGCATGGTAGTTGTAAGAATGTAACTGGTGATGAGTACATAGGATCTCAACAATATGAGAAGTTTTGCGGTTCAAAACCAAAACCAGAAGCTAGGAAAGTAGGTTTAAGCCTTTCTTCAAAGTCCAATTTGATAAGTGGTACTATGACAGGAAGATCAAAAAGCGTAACTGGAGATGAACCAGGTTCCTGCAAAGTATTAACAGGAACACCATATGCTGGTTTAGATCAGATTAATGAAAATTGTAATACTGAAATTTCTGAAGATATGAAATTCCGAGCAAAAGTTAATTCTGGAAATAATTCAAATGCAAGACTTACAGGCCAGCAACCAGGTATTGGCGGAGTAATGACAGGCGCTAAGAAAGGTGCTTGTAAGAACTTAACAGGAACTCCTTATGTTGGTGGTGATCAGTTCTCAAAAGCTTGTAATAATCCTCCCCATGATAATGCTTATGCTAATCAGGAAAAGTCAGAAGGTAATTCTTGGAAAGAATTCTCGGTTAATTCACCATCAAGAGATAAATATTCTGAAAAAAAGACTCAGGGTGTTACAGGTAATCAATATGAGAATGGTTCAAAGATAACAGGACCTTTTGACATGGCAGTAGACAAAGTCACTGGAACTGAAAAATTTAGATTTGAACCGAATAAAAATATTACTTATAAACAAAAAATGCAAATTGAAGAGGCTGATCGTGCTGCAAAGACACCAGAAAAAAGAGTTGCATCTAGGATTACTGGTGAAGGACAATCAGTGGGAAACGTAACCGGTGATGATTGGGATCGCGGTGATAAGGTAACAGGAACAGAGGGAGCTTCTTCTAGAAAGAGAAATCCATCTAGAGCGGGATTCATGAGCGCAATGCCTCCTATGGATGTTAAGAGAAATGAGGAAACAGAAAAACCAGATTTCTTGATAACTGGATCTAGTGGTAATACTCGTGAAGGACAACTTGTTACCTTTTCAGGTGGTGCAAGAGGTTAAGTAAATAATGCCTTTACGAGGACTGGCTAAAGCCAAGAACTTCACATTGGGGCCAACAGCTCCAATGAAAACTTTTACGGAAAATATTCATATACAGACTAAAGAATCAAATGATAAAAGAAATCCTAGAAAGTCGCATAAGTTAACTAATAATATCCAAAATGAAAAACTTTTTAGGTATGAAAGCAAAATAAAAACTGATTTTGACGAAATTGTTCCAACTCTTAAGGAAATTGCACGAATTCAACATCATGAAGATTTTATAAATAAATCTCAGACAATAACAAGAAAAAATTTGGGAATAGATTTACCCCTTCATGTATTAGATAAATCTTGGGTTAAACCTCTTGATATGAGATCTTTATATGCATGGTGTGCTTTCAAACAGCATGAGAAACTTAGTGACAATTTTTTTAATAATGATCCTCTTGAAGGTGCTGCTGGAAGTAGAGGTGCGGAAGACTTTGAAAGATTTCTTTTAGATTGTGGAATACATTTACTTGATATAACTCCTTGTTCAGATGGAAGATTAGCTCATTCAGTAGCATATGTAATGAGAATACCTTTTAGTTCAGTAAGAAGAAGATCCCACGCTGGAGCACTGTTTGATATTGAAAATACAGTAAATAGATGGGTAAAAACTGAACATAAAAGATATAGAGAGAATATTCCTAATGAATCTCATGAAGATACGAGGTACTTAAAAGTTGTAACTTATCATTTTAGTTCTGTAGATCCTTTGCATCAGGGATGCGCAGCTCATGGGAGTAACGACGAGTTAGCTGCAGAAGAAGGTAGAAATAAACTATATGCTTTCAAAGAGGCTGTAGAGAACAGTTTTTGCTGCGGAGCTTCTGTGGATTTAATGTTAATTGGACTTGATACAGACACTGATTCATTAAAAATACATTTACCAACAAGCGATGGCGGTATAGATTTAGAAAAAACTGTTTCTACTTTAGAAATTTACAATTCAACAATAAACTTTTCAGAAGAGGATGCAGAGAGAGAAATTTGCCAGATAATTTCTAATCAATCTTCAAAAGATAAACTCCATGGAATAGAGAAATTTATCTATAAATTAATTGTTAATAATATTTCTCAAATTGATTATGTAAAGAATTTTTATAATGGATCTTATAAAGATATCGGGCATGCAGAGAGGTTTATAGGAGTTGGTATAGGTTTCAAAGAAGTACATCTCAGAAATTTAACTTATTTTTCTCATTTAGATACCGTCGAAGAAGGGGCGCCTGATTTAGATGTAGGAGTAAAGATTTTTACTGGATTAAATGTTTCTCAAGATCTACCTATCCCGGTAGTAATAAGATTTGATTACTCTGGTAAAGTGCCTGGTGCAAAAGAGAGGGCAATAAAAGATTGTGAGAGAGTTAATAATGCGATATCAATTAGATATAAAAATTTAGTTGATCAAGGTTTGTTACATACTTGCTCTACTATTAGAGATAGGGACAAAACTCATTCCGCCCAAATTATTGGAATGTCTTTAGATAAAAAAACAGAGGAGGCTCATTAGTTATGTTAATTTGTAAGGTTGTAAAACCACTTGTTTCTACCAATAGGATTCCTGGTTTTGAACATAAACATCTGCAGGTTGTTTTGGATGGCTCTTCAAATAAGGTTGCTGTAGATGCTGTTGGTTGTAAGCCAGGAGATTGGGTCATTTGTGTTGGGAGTTCTGCGGCTAGAGAAGCAGCGGGAAGCAAATCTTATCCAAGCGATTTAACGATTGTTGGAATTATTGATCATTGGGATCCTCACAAGTCATAAAAAAGGAGGATAGAAATTGTGGAAATTATGAAGGTATTAGGAAAGTTGGTATGTACTCAAAGAGTTGCTGGCTTAGGTCATATGAATTTACGAATTTTAGAAAATAATAAAGGAAAGAAATTAGTTGCTGTTGATCCTGTTGGCGCTAGAGAAGGTAACTGGGTTTTTACTGCTAGTGGCTCTGCCGCTAGATTTGCTTGCCCTAATCCAGAAGTGCAAACCGATTTAACAATTGGCGGTATTATTGATTATTGGGAGAGTGACTAAAAATTTTAACTTCAAAAATTTATTGAGAAACTTTGTTGAAGGTATAGTGTAATTAGTCTTTAATAAGAATTTAATGTGGAATGAAAGAGAATCACCTTTGAGGATTGAAAAAAGATTTGAATTTGAGGAGTACTCAAAAATTAGTAAATTCATGGAGAAAATTGATAAATTGTGTAAAGAAAAGGATATCTATCCAAATATCAGCTTCGGTAAGAATTTTGTAAGTCTTTCAATATTTTTAGATAATAAAGAAATATCAGATGAGGAAAAAAACTTTTCAAAGGATATTGATAAATTTTATTTAGAAGATTAGTTCTTTTTAATAATTATTTGGCTTTGCAATGTCTCTTTTGATTAAAGCCATTAAATATGTGGGGGCTTTATATCTACCAGGTAGACATCTATTTAAGGTTTCAAGATGCCCCCAACAAACTGTCTTTTCTATATCTTTAACTGAGTTACCTTTTAGAATTAATAGTCTAAGAGCTTTGCAAAATAAAGGATA
Organism: Prochlorococcus sp. AG-412-J13; assembly: GCA_003214815.1. Lineage (GTDB taxonomy): Bacteria > Cyanobacteriota > Cyanobacteriia > PCC-6307 > Cyanobiaceae > Prochlorococcus_A. The sequence continues at coordinate 156,637 of QCLE01000002.1, forward strand.
ACCTGCTTCTAGTTCATCTATATTAAGCTTTGCTGCTGACATAGATCAAAGATTAATTATCAACTAATAATCTATACAACTATGGTGCAGATTTGGATCATATTTCAAATTTCTCAATAATTAGATATTAATCTAGAAATGCGACGCAATCTATCTCAACTAAAACTCCTTTTGGTAGAGAGGAAACTTCCACACAGGCCCTTGCTGGAGGATTCTCTATATTAAAAAAATCACTATATATTTTATTGACAATTTTAAAATTACTTAAGTCGGTTAAGTAAATAGTTGTTTTTATTATATCCTCTATTTTGGCTCCACCAGCTTTAAGAACAGCTGCGAGATTTTTTAGGACTTGAATAGTTTCCTTTTCTATATCACCTAAACATGTTATCTCATTTAAAGCTGGGTCAATAGCAATTTGGCCAGAACAATAAATAAAATCCCCAGCTTTTATTGCTTGATTATAAGGTCCTACTGGATCTGGAGCATTTGATGTTTTAATTACTTGTTTGGGGGACATTTGTTTAAGAAGATACCTATCTATTTAAACCCATAAATCTTTATTTGCTCTTAAAAAAGTAAATTCTTCTAAATTTTTTGCTCTTAAGAAAAGGTTTATTTTCATCTCTTCATCAAGTGAAAATGGAATTGTCAATTCATTTAGAGAAAGTTTCTTTTTAACTTCCGAAAGTTTATTTTTTATATCTTGATCTTTAGGCTTGAGATTCAATGCCCACAATAGATTTGACTTGGTATATTCATGTGCACAATATATTAGAGTATTTTTTGGTAATGACTTAATTCTTTCTAGTGAAGAATACATTTGTCGATAAGTTCCTTCAAAAATCCTTCCACACCCTCCTGAAAATAATGTATCACCAATAAAAAGGACAGGATTTTTCCCTTTTAAAAAAAAGGCAATATGTGAGCTTGTATGCCCTAATACTTCAATTATTTTTACTTCTGCACCTAAAATATTCAAAGTTTCTCCATCTTCTACAGATATATTTTGAAAAGGTATTCGCTTTTTTTCTTTGGAAGAAGCAATCACATTAACATTTGGCCATCTTTTAATAAGACATTTCGTTCCTCCAATATGATCTGAATGGTGATGAGTTTGCAAAATAGTTTTTAAGTATAAATTGTTTTCATCTATATATTTAATTACTGGTTCATGTACAGATGGATCTATAACTACAACTGATTTATCTTTTACCCATAACCAAATTACGTTATCATTTAAAACTCTGAGTCCTATTATATTGGGAGCTTTATTAAATGCCATTGTTAACTTAGAATGAAGAATCCTTGGAAGAAATTGATCTATGTTTACTATAGCTTTACCTAAAGGAGCTCTGTTAAAAGATTCAATTTCAACTTTTAAAGGAGCTGGTTTAGATTTCTCTGATGCTTTGCAGGAAAATAATAGATCATTAACCTTTGAATCAAATTGCAAACGGGCTAAAGCACTATTGGTAAGAAATGGGGATGTACCTGTTTATGTAAGTTATGGCCAGGCTGATTTGGGTATTGTTGGATATGACGTTTTACGGGAATCTGAATTAAAAGTCGCAAAGTTACTAGATTTAGGATTTGGAGGTTGTCATATGTCATTGGCAGTTAGGAAAAATAGTCATTATTCCAAACCAACTGATCTTCCCGCGAATTGTAAAGTCGCAAGCAAATTTACTAAAACAGCAAGATCTTATTTTGATGAATTAAATATACCTGTAGAAATAGTTCATTTGACAGGATCTGTCGAGCTTGGTCCTATTACAGGTATGGCAGAGGCAATAGTTGATTTGGTGGCAACCGGAAAGACTCTTAAAGAGAATGGTTTAATTAAGATAGATGATCTTTTTTACTCAACAGCAAGACTTATTGGAAATCCCTTATCAATGAGGTTAGATGATAATCATCTCAGAGATACTATTTTATCAATAGAATCAACAAGTGCCTTATAGAAGATTAGCTAAATGTTTTTTAAAGATTTTAGAAGGATTAAAAAGTTAGGTAAATATTTAACTAAAGATAAAAAAACAATATATTTTATCTTAATAGTTTTGCTACCCGTCTCTTTCTCTGGAGCTATTCAGCCATTATTGGTAGGCCAAGCAATTACTATTCTTAAAAACGAAAGTACAGATGTTTGGCTAAGTAAAACTTTTTTTGGGCAGTCAATAAATGCCATAATCTTAACTTTATTTATAACTGTTCTATTTAGATTAGTTCTGCAAGGATACCAAACTTACAATATCCAAGCAGTGGGCCAACGTTTGACAGCAAGAATAAGAAGAGAACTTTTTGATCATTCAATATCTTTATCTCTTAAGTATCACGATAAAATGCCTGTAGGGAAATTATTAACAAGATTAACAAATGATGTTGATGCTTTAGCCGAGGTTTTTGGTAGTGGGGCAGTTGGAGTCATTGCTGACTTCGTCAGTCTGATAGTAATTTCTTTGACAATGCTTTCAATTGATCGAGGACTTGCCATTTTATTACTTTTGACTCAAATCCCAGTTTCATATTTCATTATTTGGCTTCAAAAACGTTATAGAAGAGCCAATTATCAAGTAAGGGAAGAATTGTCTCAACTCAACTCCGATTTTCAAGAGAATCTTCAAGGTTTAGAAGTGGTTCAGATGTTCAGAAGAGAGGCTTTTAATAGCAAGAAATTTTCCAATACTGGAGTTGCTTATAAGAAAGCAGTAAATGGAACAATATTTTATGACAGTAGTATTTCTGCATTTATAGAATGGATTTCTCTTGCAGCAGTCTCCTTGGTTTTGGCAGTTGGAGGATATCTTGTTACTTCTGGAAATATTGGTTTAGGAACATTAACAACTTTTATTTTATATTCTCAAAGACTTTTTGAACCTTTAAGACAGCTTGCAGAAAGATTTACTCAGATACAAGGAGGTTTAACAGCTGTAGAAAGAATAAATGAATTATTGGATGAAGAAATACAGATCAAGGACTCTATTTCCGCAAAACATTTTTTAGAAAATGCTAAAAATGTAAATAAGAAATTTAAGGGCAAAATTGAGTTTAGGAATGTTAATTTTTTCTATAACGAAGGGGAACATATCATAAAGAATTTATCTTTTATGATTAATCCAGGAGAGCATGTGGCTTTTGTAGGGCCAACTGGTTCAGGTAAGACAACCATAATAAGACTATTATGTAGATTGTATGAACCTCAATCAGGCCAAATTTTAATTGATGAAATAAATATAAAAGATATTCCTATTGCAACTCTTAGAAATATGTTGGGAGTAGTATTGCAGGATACCTTTATCTTTAGTGGAAATGTCGCAGATAATTTAAAACTAAATTCGAATATAGACAATCTTGAATTAGAAAATCTTTGTAACGAATTAGGGTTAGATAATCTGTTGAAAAAATTACCAGAAGGTTTGAACACTTTATTAAGAGAAAGAGGGGGGAATCTATCTTCTGGGGAGAGACAACTTCTTTCAGTAGCTCGAGTAGCTATTAGAAATCCCGTTGTTTTGATAATGGACGAAGCAACAGCGTTTATGGATCCCTCTACAGAAGCTACTTTGCAGAAAGATCTTGAGAGAATTCTTTCAAAAAGAACAGCATTAGTGATAGCTCACAGATTAGCGACTATTGAAAGTTCTGATAAGATTTTAGTCTTAAAAGAGGGATCATTAGTTGAAGAGGGAACACATAGTGAATTGAGACTAAAAAAGGGTTTATATTTTCAGCTCTCTGAGCTTCAACAAAAAGGATTCGCAAATTTTTAATGATTTTTAGAAACCAAGAATCGTTAATAAAAAAATCAAACAGCATATCAAGGGATGAGCTGATAGATATCTATGGTTTAAATTCTTATGAGTTCACTCAAAAAAATAAAGAAGAAATATTTGTATGTAGTAAAAATAAAGATTTAGATCTAATAGAACTAGATCAACTTTTACAAACTGTTGGTTGGAGCAGAAGACCTATAAGGAGAGTGAAAAGAGCTTTGGATTTCAGTATTTTGGTGGTTGGCTTATGGCGTCATGATGATAAATTCCCCAGACTAATAGGATTTGCAAGATGCACTGGCGATGGAATTCTAGAAGCAACAGTTTGGGATGTGGCTATTAATCCTGTCTATCAAGGACTTGGATTGGGGAAAGAGTTAATGAAATATGTCCTAAAAGAATTAAAAAATATTGGAATTTCTAAAGTAACCCTTTTTGCTGATGCTGAAGTGGTTTCATTTTACAAAAGACAAGGTTGGATTCTAGAACCAAGAGGCTCTAAGTGTGCTTTTTGGTATGCTAATTAATCATTTTTTGTAGTAGTCAGAATATATAGATTTTAACGATTCGCCTTTTAACCATCTTCTTCTAAAGTGCCAGTTCCTAATTGCTTGGAGAAAAATATTAGTTCTTTCCCATTTCCTTGGACTTATAAAAATAGGTGAATTTAATTGTTTTAAATCTTTTTTATTGTTTAATCTCCTTAGAAAATCTACATCTTCCATCAAAGGTATCTTATTAAAACCATTATTCTTGAAATAGGTAGTTCTATGAATTATTAAACCTTGATCACCATACGGTTGTTTAAAATATTTACTTCTAAAATTTACAAGAATTTCGAGGACTCTATAAATAATCTTTTTGTGATAAATTTTAAATTTAAAATAATAAATACTATTCTTGTTCCCATTTAAAAATGAATTTATTTTTCCAAACCAATCATGAGTTAATCTTGTGTCTGCATGCAAAAATATGAGCCAGTCTCCTATTGAATTTTTAGCTCCTATATCCAATTGTAATCCTCGATTCCTTTCTTTGGATATACATATTTTCGCTCCATAAATATTTGCTATATCAATAGTTTTATCTTTACTTCCACTATCAACAATTATAATTTCCCCCTCTTTCTTAATACTTGATAAGTCTGAAAGCAATAATGGCAAATTATTAGCTTCATTAATAGTTGGAATGATAATTGAGATTTTAGACAAGTCGATTACTTTCTATTTTCAATATCAATAATTGTATCTATATCTATTTTGTTATCTAAAAATTTATATTTCAATTTTGTAGAAGAAAAATTATCAATTGTATTTTGAAGAACATTTTCTGTCCCCCACTTAATGTTGATAAAAGGTAAATATATATGCGATGACATTATTTTTTCTGATAAACCAATAAGCCAATATCCTCCATCATTAGATGGTCCCAAAATAAGATCATTTTGTTGAAGTTCTTTTAGAGTATTCAATAAATCTTGATGGCATAAATCTGGAAGATCAGTACCAATAAAAATAATATTTTTGATCTTATTTCTAGCGCAAAATTTTTTGTTGATAATTATTTGCCTTTTCATTTTTTCTCCCAAGCAGCCTTTCCCCTGTAAATTAAATTTTTTGATGCCTAATTCTCTAGACCATCTTCTAGAATTCCTTACCCCCAAACCAGATATGGCAATAGAAATATCAATTAGTTTATTTTTTTGAAGAAATTTTGCGACTGAAATAGTATGTTTGGTCATCACACTTTGTACTTTCGCAGAATTACTTTTACCTATATCTTTTGATAATCTTGTTTTGCATCTTCCAAAACCATGCCATTTTGCCATGATAACAAGTAATGCTTTATCCAATACTTTAGTGAGTTTAAAATTATTATATGACTATTAAAAAAATATAAAATTTATCTTTAAAATTTAGTTGACGCTTTGTTAAATAATTTTAAATTTGTCGTGATCTTGTGATTTGATAATGGCCAATTATTAAATTCCAACTAGATTAATAATCTAAAGAAAAAAACTTTGCAAGCAACTAATCCTATTTGGGCGGAAGTTCAACAATTACTCCAAAAAACTTTAAGTAAGCCTTCATTTGAGACATGGATAAGGCCTGCTAAATTTAACTGTTTTGAGAATGGCCTATTGACCTTAATTGCTCCAAATACATTTTCCTGTGATTGGTTAAGAAAGAATTATTGTGAAACTATTGAAAAAGCTGCAAAAGAAATCTGTGGGTATGATGTAAAAGTTGTTTTTAAATCTGAAACAAATACCAGCAGCGATTTAACAAATGAAGAGAAAACTAACCAACAGAACGTTAATTATAAAAAAAGATCTTTTTCTATTAATAACCAAACTAATTCTTCAAAAAATCAATTCAAAAATCCTAATGGTTTAAATTTACGCTACGTATTTAAAAGATTTGTTGTAGGTCCAAATAGTAGGTTAGCTCATGCCGCAGCTTTAGCCGTTGCCGAATCTCCTGGGAGAGAATTCAATCCATTATTTATTTGTGGTGGAGTAGGTCTTGGTAAGACTCATTTAATGCAAGCAATAGGTCATTATCGAGTAGAAATAGATCCAGAAGCAAAAGTCAAATATGTATCCACAGAGACTTTTACTAACGATGTTATTAGTGGTATTAGAAGAGATGGAATGACAGCTATTCGAGATAAATATAGAAATGTAGATCTGATTTTAATAGACGATATACAGTTCTTAGAAGGCAAAGAGTATACACAGGAAGAATTCTTTCATACTTTTAACGCTCTTCACGAATCAGGAAGTCAAATAGTTATTGCAAGTGATAGACCCCCAAATCAATTGTCGGGAATTCAAGAGAGATTAATTTCTAGGTTCTCTATGGGTATGACTGCAGATATACAACCACCTGACCTTGAGACGAGGACAGCTATCCTTCAAAAAAAAGCAGAACAAGAGAGGATGAGTCTCCCAAGAGATTTAATTCAATTTATAGCAGGAAGATTCACTTCGAATATTCGAGAATTGGAAGGAGCATTTACTAGAGCTGTTGCATTTGCATCAATAACGGGCTTGCCAATGACAGTCCAATCAATTGCTCCAATGCTTGATCCGAATAGTGTTGGAGTAGTTGTTACTCCAAAACAAGTTATTAATAAAGTTTCAGATTTCTTTAAAGTTTCTACTGATGAATTGATTAGTTCAAGTAGGAGAAAGCCAGTAAGTCAAGCTAGGCAAATAGGCATGTATCTTATGCGACATGGAACGGATCTAAGCCTACCAAGAATTGGAGATGAGTTTGGAGGCAAAGACCATACAACAGTTATGTATGCTATTGAACAAGTTGAAAAAAAATTGTCTATTGATCCTAATATTGCAAGTCAAGTTCAAAAAATAAGGGATTTACTTCAAATAGATTCAAGAAAAAATTTATAGTTTTACTGTTAACTAGAAATAAAATTTATAGGATCTTGGTCATATCTATGCCTGTTAGGTATCCTATCTATTTCATTGATATCACTGAGTGATTCAATTTTATTTAATGATTGTCTTAATAACCTTGCTGAAATAATTGGCATATCTCTTGGAACTGAGATTCTGTTTTTTAAGTATCTTAGAGAGATTCCTGAAAGTTTTTTAGGGATTAGTACTTCTCCTGTGATCATATGGGTCAACGCTGATCTTAATGATTCCTCAAATAATTCTTTATTGTATGGGTTTACTTTTAGTAAATTGTCTTTATGCTTTATTACTCTTTTAAGAGCAATTTTAGCGAAATATTTTGAATCATAATTTTTATTAAATTCATAATTACCTAGACCTTCTCCATTATCTATTAGCTTAGAGAAAGTAATCTGTTGTTCATTGCTTTCTTTGTAACATCCACCCATTTGTGGGGGTAAATCATGCGAGTGAGTATGGAAATCTCCTTGAGTGCCTCTATAAGCACTGCTCCCTTCAAAAAGGGTTAGCCATTTATCTACATGACGGTAATTTGATCTTAAATTAAACCCTTTATAATATATTAATGATGCATTCATTCTTTCCATATAAGGAATAAAAATTATATCTCCCACACCAGGCTCTATATCACCCGTATTAGATACTGATGGATCAACGAACCCTGATTTTGATCTACTTAAGATTTCATCGAGTTTAGAAATGGATTCTTTAAATCTTTTTTTTCTAAAAGAGTTATCTATAAAATTAAAGCTTTCTCGGCATAGCCAATTACACCAGGATCTGAAAATTTCTCTTTCTAATTCTCGAATTTTAATAAGGTTACTCGACGTTATAAAAGATCCAAGTGCTCCATATAAATTTTCTAAAAAAGCTATGATATCGTCACTTTCAGTTATAACTTGCCCTTTAAATTCAATTGCAGGTAATTTCCCCGATCTAACTTTATCAAGGAACCAAATTTCTTTTTGACCGTAGCAAAACATATTTATTTTTTTTACTCTGTATGGAATTCTCTTATATTCAAGCCATAACCATATTTTCTGACAGTAAGGACACCATGAATGCCTATCCCTATAAAGGGTAATTAATACATCATCTCCAGCATGCCCAAATAATCTTAAATTTGCGTAGGAATTATTTATGCCGTTGACTCTATCAAGATCTTCTACTTCAAATTTATTTAAATCATCCCATTTCAAAATCTCATTCATTATTTGAATTAAAGCTATAAACTAACGTTATAATAATTGATTAAAAAAAGTCTTGGAATTTGAATTTGATTTAATTGTTGTTGGCGCTGGATCTGGAGGACTCGCGGCGGCTAAACGTGCGGCTAGTTATGGAGCAAAAGTTGCAATCATAGAAGTAAATAAAATAGGAGGAACCTGTGTAATAAGGGGATGTGTGCCTAAAAAATTGATGGTTTATGCAGCTAAAAGTAAAAGAAATATGGATTCTTCTGAAGGATATGGATTCAAAAATGAAGGTATTAATTTTGAATCAAGCATTTTATTGAAGAATGTTAGGGAGGAGGTTTCCAGATTAAGTGATTTACATAGAAATTCTTTAAATAAATTGAATGTAACTGTTTTTGAGGGCTTAGGAAGATTTATGAGTCAAAATGAATTAGAAATTATTTGTCCAAAAACGAAAAAAATTAAAAATAAAATAAGTTCAAAGAAAATTCTTATTTCAGTTGGAGGTAAACCAAAGAAATTTTATATTCCTGGGATAGATTTGGCATGGACTAGTGATGATATTTTTGAATTAGAGAAGTTTCCCAAATCATTATTAATAGTTGGAGGAGGATATATTGCTTGTGAATTTGCTTCTATTTTTAGGAATTTAGGTACTGAAGTAACTCAATTAATTAGAGGTCAAAATTTACTTAATGGTTTTGATGAGGATCTTTCTTTATGCCTAGAGGAATCACCTACTTTTAGAGAAATAAATATAATCTCCAATACTCAATTAAGGTCTATCAAAAGAGTAAATGGAAATCTGGAATCTACCTTAGATTCGGGTGATAAACTCCTAACTAATAATATCCTTATTGCTATAGGTAGAGAACCAAATCTTTTGCCTTTAAATTTAGATTTTTTAAATCTAAAGATGGATGGCAAATATTTAGATGTTGATGAACTTAATCAAACAAGCAATGCAAATATTTTTGCAGTTGGCGATATTATAAATAAACCAAACTTAACTCCAGTTGCAATAGAACAAGGGAGGGTTTTTTCGGATAATTTTTTTAATGACCAAACAAGAAAAGTAAATTATGAAAATATCCCCAAGGCCGTTTTCACTATTCCAGAAATTTCAACAGTTGGCTTAAGTGAGAAAAAAGCTATAGAGATTTACTCTGAAAAAAATATAAAAATTTTCAAATGTAAATTTACTCCCATGTCTAATACTTTTAAAGAGAATAAATTAAAATGTATGTTAAAAATTGTAGTTCATAAGATAACTGACAAAGTCCTGGGATGTCATATGTTTGGAGAAACATCATCTGAGATTATTCAAATGGTATCAATTTCATTAAATGCAGGGATAACAAAAAAAGACTTTGATAGTACTATGGCTTTGCACCCAACTATCTCAGAAGAATTTGTAACTATGTATGGCTAAAATTATGAATTAGAAAATTTTAGTTTTTCTTGAACAAATAGAATTACTATAAGTAGTGAAAAGTAAATAAATAAAACTATCCTTAATTCAGAGAGATAATTAAATCCATTCAAAAAGAGTATCTTATCAAGAATGTAAAAAATATAAAAATTAATCAAAATAAAACCTTCAATTCTGGTGATTTTCCCTTTGCTCCAGAAAATTGGTAAGCATGCAAAGGTAGTTAAAACCATAAAAGGTAAGTCAACTTTTATTAGACTTTGTTCAATTACTAAACCTTTAAATCCCGAAAAAATACTACAACTTCCAAGTATTAGAAGTTGATTGAGCAAATTACTTCCTATTACATTCCCAATCGCAAGGTCTGTTTTGCCTTTAAATGCAGCAATTATTGAAGTTACTAATTCTGGTAAAGATGTTCCAGTGGCGACGATAGTTAAACCAATAACAATTTCATTTACACCCAAAAGAGTAGCAAGCGTTTGAGAACCATTTACTAAAATATTTGAACCAAAGCTTAAAAGAAATATTCCCAATATTAACTTTAGTAAAATATTAAGCTTCCCTTTCTCGTTATCTTTAAATTCTTCTATCTCTGGTTCAGCATCTTTTATCTCCTCTCCCTTGTCATTAATAGTATTAATTTCCCATATTGTATTTAAGATTAAACAAAATATTAGAAAGACCCCTGCTTGCAACGTTAATAAGCCTGTTGATGACATAGCCCAAACCGCACAAGAGATAGCCATTAATAGAGGCACATCTCTTCTGACTATCCTGCTTTTTACCTTAAGAGGCGTTATCAATGAGCTTATACCCAAAACAACGAGAACATTGAAAATATTGCTTCCAATTACATTGCTTGCCGCAAGCGAATCACTGCCTTTTAAAATTGAACTTAAACTTACCAACAACTCAGGAGAGCTTGTTCCAAGAGAAACAACTGTTAATCCAATTACTATTTGAGGTATTCCTAAAATTAAAGATAAAAATATAGCTCCTTGAACAAAAAACTCTCCCCCAGTAAAAAGTAGGACTACTCCTAAAATTATTTCTATTATTGGAAATAAAAAATCACTCATATTTCGGCTTTTATTTAAATAACAAAAATTTTCATAATTGTTTAATAACTATCCTCGAATATCTATAATTTATTGTCAATTTTAATTTGCTGTTAAAATTGATTAAATAGAAAAAATTTTGAAGACTTTAACCATAATAAAACCTGATGATTGGCATTTACATTTAAGAGAAGGTCTTGTATTAAAAAATATAATTCATTTTACTTCAGAATTTTTTGGAAGAGCTATTGTTATGCCAAATACTAAAACTCCCATTAAATCTGTAGAAAGTGCTATATCTTACAAAAAATTAATTGTTGAAGCGTTACCAGAAAGTTCTAAGTTTGAACCACTAATGACAATGTATCTTACAGATGAGACTGATAAAGGAGAACTAATAAATGGTTTTAAAAATAATGTCTTTTTCGCAGCAAAATTATATCCCGCTAACGCTACAACAAATTCTAGTCATGGAGTTAGGAAAATAGAAAATCTATATAAGATTTTTGAATCAATGCAAGATTCTGGAATGCCTCTTTTAATTCATGGGGAAGTGACTGATTCTGAAGTAGACGTGTTCGATAGAGAAGAAGTTTTTATAGATAAAGAACTCTCTCAAATAACTAAAAGATTTCCAAAATTAAAAATCGTTTTAGAACATATAACTACCTCTTATGCAGTGGATTTTGTTCAAGAAAATAATATTGGAGCTACTATCACTCCTCATCATTTGCATATAAATAGAAATGCAATGTTTTTTGGAGGCTTAAATAGTGATTTTTACTGCTTGCCAGTTGCTAAGAGGGAAAATAATAGACTCGCTTTAAGGAGAGCTGCGACAAGTGGGAAAAAATGTTTTTTCTTGGGAACTGACTCTGCTCCACACCTTAGGAAGTGGAAGGCTTTTTGTGGATGTGCAGGTATTTTTAATTCACCAGTAGCAATAGAAAGCTATTTAACAGTATTCGAAGAGGAAGATGCTTTAGATAATTTTGAAAAGTTTGCAAGTTTGAATGGCCCTAATTTTTATAATGTACCCCCAAATAAAGAAAAATTAAAATTAGTGTCTAGACCTAATAAAATTAAAGAATTTATTGATGTGGTTGAAGAAAAAAATATTGTCGGACAAATCAAACCATTTCATGCAGGTGAAACTTTACAATGGCAAGTAGAAGGGACAGTAAAGTAAAAAATTAGATTTAATCTGATCATTCAACAAAAGTGTAAATATTACAATTTTTCTTGGATAAAAGGGTTGCTTTCGGCTACGATTAAATAGCGCAAATTTCTTCGGGAGTGTGGCGGAATTGGTAGACGCGCCGGACTTAAAATCCGTCGAGCGATTTAGCTCGTGGGGGTTCAAGTCCCCCCACTCCCATTATTTAATTATTTATTTTTAGTTCTGACGATAACTGCCAATAGTTGTTATGTTTTAACTAAGCAACCATAAATCAAAATGGAAAGTTTTTTCAATAATTCATACGCTACTTTAATCGCCTATCTTGGAATTATTTCTATTTATTTATTGGTTATTCCATTATTACTATTTTACTGGATGAATAATAGATGGAATATTATGGGCAAATTTGAAAGATTAGGAATTTATGGCCTTGTATTTCTTTTTTTTCCAGGTTTAATTTTATTTTCTCCATTTTTAAATCTCAGATTAAAGGGAAGTGGTAAAGGGTAAATAATTGACTAAAGGTAAAGTTATACAAATAGGTTTATTTATTTCATTAATAGGATTAATTAGTTATAAATTTGCCCCGCAAATTGGTATAGATAATTTTACTGCCACTACTCTCTCAAGTTGTATCTTACTTCTGATTGTTATAACTTGGGTAACATCTTATATTTATAGAGTTGTAAATGGAAAAATGACGTTTATGGAACAAAGGAAGCGTTATAGAAAAGAGTATGAAAAAGTTGTTAATGATAAACTAGAAACTAAGTTCAATGCATTGTCAAAGGAAGAGCAGCAAAAACTAATGGAAGATTTAGAAAAAAATCCATAAATTTTTCATAGAAAAAAATCTAAAATTCATGAAAGATAACAAAATGCAAATTACTAAAAATGAATCTTTATCTAAGATAGATGAGAAGTTTTGTGAGTTAAAAAATAATAAAAAATTAGCTTTGATGCCTTTTATAATGGCTGGGGATCCTAATATTGAAATAACATCTAAAATCTTATTAAAGTTACAAGAAAATGGGGCTGACCTTATTGAATTAGGCATCCCATACAGTGATCCACTTGCAGACGGACCTGTTATTCAAGTGGCCGCCTCTCGCGCCTTAAATTCAGGTACTAACCCAAGAAAAGTAATTAAACTTTTAGATTCTTTAAAAGGTAAATTAAATATCCCTATCATACTTTTTTCTTACTTAAATCCTTTACTATGTTTTGGGTTTGAACAGTTTTGTGAAATGGCATCTACTGCGGGTGTTTCTGGACTAATAATTCCTGATCTCCCTTTAGAGGAAGCTTATAAATTTTCTAAATTAGTTAGTAATCATTCTATGGACTTGATTTTATTAGTGGCTCCAACTACTCCTTTTGTAAGAATGAAGAAAATATCCAATCATACAAAAGGATTTACTTATTTAGTAAGTGTTACAGGTGTCACTGGTGAAAGAAACAAAATGGAAAATAGAGTAGAAAATCTTATTGCCAAATTAAAAGAAGTAAATAATAATCCAATTGCTGTTGGTTTTGGGATATCTACTCCTGAACATGTTAATAGAGTTCGTGAGTGGGGTGCAGATGGAGTAATTATTGGTAGTGCATTTGTAAAACGAATTTCTAATTCAAGTGAAAAAGATGTCGTTAATCATGTTGGTGAATTTTGTAAAGATATGCGTTTAGCTGCTGATCAAAAAAATAAATACAAAGAGAATATATCAATAGAAAATTAATTAGGAATTTAAAAAATAAAGTATAAAATTTATTTTTATTTTCTCTAAGATTCTTCTGTAGGTAATAATCTTATTTGTTTTCTTCCAAGCTTAATTTCAAATTCATCGCCAGCTTTTAAATCTAGTAGTTCTGTATATGCTTTCCCAATCAAAAGATTTCCGTTTCCTTGAACTGTCGCTATGTAACTTAGCTTCCTTCCTCCTTTGCCAGTACCTGCAACTCCAGAGTCACCAAGATTAACTCCTTTTGCTTCTAGAAGTGCTTCATAAAATGCCGTAAAATTTAGGCGTTCCCCCCCATTTTTCTTGGTGGAAACATATCCACAAGCTCGAACAAGCTCAGACTTACTAACATCACCAAGCTCTTTAACTTTTGAAAGAAGATCACTACCAGTGAGCATAATTAATTAAAAGAAAGTTCTTCTTAATTAAGATAGCAATTTGTGTGTAATATATGCAATTATTTAGTATGTATTTATTCTATTATTTATCTTTAAAAATGGAAAAGTTTGTAGTTTTTGGAAAGTACTGTGAAGATGCAATCATAAAAAGGACGCCATTTCGTGAACAACATCTTAATAGACTTAAAAAATTAAAAGATCTCGATATT
>QCLE01000003.1 GCA_003214815.1 Prochlorococcus sp. AG-412-J13
TCTCGATTACCCCTTCCTCTGCTCTTACAGATGGTCCTTATTCTTTAACCGCTAAAGCAACAGATTCCGCAGGAAACGTTTCACCCCTGTCTGTTGATTTCTCTGTAATCATTGATACAGTTGCTCCAAATATTCCTTCTTCTCTATCTCATATTTCTAATAAAAATCAATCAAAGCCAACAATATCTGGAAAAGCAGAAGCTAACTCTATTGTCACTCTATTATTAAATGAAAACGAAGTCTTAGGAACAACCCCTGCAGATAGTAAAGGTAATTTCTCTTATACTCATGACTCTGATCTTGAAGACGGTACTTATTCTATAACTGCTACTTCAACTGATATAGCAGGAAATATTTCTTTAACTTCTTCAGCTCTGTCTCTAACAATTGATACAATTACTTCTGAAATTGTCCAAGATATTATTTCAACAATTGTCACCACCTCTGGAGATACAAGTGGAGCTTTAAACTTTAATCAACCTGACCAGACTACTACTACAATAACAAGTGGTAGTGGTGGAGAAGCCATAACAAGCGTTACTACTACTGCTTCTGGTGAAACCTTCACTTCAACTACTACTACTACTGAATCAGGAACTGTTATTACTAATACTGTATCTGGAGAGTCTCAAGTTGGCACAACCCAAATTTCATTTGCTGCAAACGAATCAGTTACATTAACTATTTCTAATAGCAACTTTTCTGCTGCCGAAAGCCAAGTAGTTATCACCTCAGTCTCAAATGCAAATGCAGAAGCATTTAATTCAATAGAAAGTGCCTTAGTAGGTTCAGGTTCACAAGCATCATTATCAGATGCATTAGCCAATGCAGGCGTTAGTTCCGAAACTATCGCAACAATTAAATCTAGTCTCGGATCAGGGGCAGTGACAATTACACTTTCACCTGTTGTTACTCAGGCAATGATTGAAAATATTTCTCAAGCATTCGCATCGCCTACCACTCAAATTACAACTGCAATCTCTAGTTTAAGTCCTACTGCTGCTGCTGCAATTGAAACATTAATTGCAGCCTCCTCTCTAACCCCTGAAGTTGCTACTACGATAGTTCCAACAGCGCTAAATGATGCTCTAGCTGCTATCACTGCTGAAATACAAGAAATCATTACTCAAGGAGGAGACGTTCCAGCAGAATTAGAAGCATTAGCTAATAAATTATCAGAAATTAAAGCAAGTTCATTACCCTCTCTTCAAGCTTCTGAATCATTTTAATTCCAGAGCTATAAATAAATTTATACAAGCAATTTTAACCTTGTAAGCATGGCATGTATTTTCGTACAAAATATTGAGATTATTTTCCTAGACTTGATTACTTATTTTGATCATTAAAGTAAAAATTGCAAAAACAATATAACTAGATCTTGAAAAAACCTTTCCATTAGTTGGTATCATAAATTGATGATTAATTAAATCAGATTTGTTAGTGTATAAAAATTTATATAAAAAAAGCATATTTTATTTATTAAATATTTCCATTCTTCTTATTAATGTCTATGCAGAAGAAATAAACCCAAAAAAAGAATATGAATTAAAACGATATCTTTCTCAAATTATTTGGGAAAAAGTAAAAGAAAAAAAAGAAAATACTCAAAAGCCTTTAAAGTGGGAACTTTATAAAAATCAAACCCCCATCGATTTTGAAAATAATTTCAAAAAAAATACAAAAAATAAATCAAATAGTATTAATAACAATAATGAAGTTTTGCAATCATCAACATTTTTTTTAAGCAGAGGCGAGAAAATTATTGATTATGGCCTAGTTAATGATAATTTTGATTTTTACATTCTAAAAATTGGACTAACGAGAGCATTTAATATTGATTTTTCAAGCGAATTAATTAACTCTAAAAATAATAGCCATAATCCAAACAAAATTAAAAACATTTTCTTTGAAAAAGGTTTAAGAAATTTAAGAGGGGGAGCAACATTTCAAGTTTTTTCACAATCAAGGGGGAGACCTATCTCAACAAATATTAGATTAAGTTATGGAGAAAAATCAGGAGGTTTAAGGAATGGGTATATTTTTAGCGAGATAATAAATAAATATTCGATAAGCAATTGGTTATCCTTTAATCTTAATCCTAAATTTTCATTTACTAGTTTTGAAAATGTTTACAGTGTTAGCTCCAGTATTAATTTGAGATTAAATCCAAAATTTGAAATAATTCCTGAGGCAAATATTAATTTAAAAAATGCCGAGAATAATTTTTCTTTTACTGGAAGGACTTATTTATCAAAAAATATAATTATTGATACTTTCGTTTCTAATTCTTTTGGGGTTAATGATATGGCTAAACAATTTAAAACTGAAAGTACCAAATATGGGGTAAATCTTAAAATAAGACTTTGATTTATTTCTAAAATTTTGGGAATTAAAAATAATATAAAAACTTCAATACAAAAATCATAATTAAAAATCAATTTAAATTTTTCTCCAGACTGCTAGAAGTTTTCCTTGAAAAACAACTTCTTCCAAATTTAATTCAATTGGTTCATAAGCTGAATTAGCTGCCTCTAAAAAAATTTTATTTTCTCTCTTAAAAAAATATTTAAGTGTTGTGCCCAATCCTGGCACCATAGCACTGATAATTGTTCCATTTCTTAGAGAATATGAATCTTTTATAGGTTCCATCAAAACCATATCTCCATGAGCTATGCATGCATCAATCATGGAGTCACCATTTACGGTTAATGCAAAAATATCTTTCTTTTTAAGAACTTCAGAAATATCTAATTCTTCATTAACATCTGAAAAAGTCTCAATTAGACCTCCTGCTGCTACGGAACCCATAATAGGTACTCCTCCTAAGACATCATCTATAATTTGAAGTGTTCTAGCCTTACCTTCTTGCCAACTAATAAAGCCTTTTTGCTGAAGATGCTTAAGTCTACTTTGGATTGGTGCAGGAGATTTCAAACCCATTGCCTGCATCATTTGTCGTATTGAGGGACTATGGTGAAAATCTTTCATATAATTTTTTATCCATTCATAAAGCTCTTTTTGAGCATCTGAAAGATTGTTGCTATCCGAAGAATTCAAAATTAAAACAAATGTACTCTAATACATTTGTACCTATAAAATCAGGTGAGCGCAAGTAAATTAATTAAAGCATGCAAGCTAAAAGTGCTTGTTGTACATGCAATCTATTTTCTGCTTGTTCAAAGATTCTACTTCTTTTACTTTCAAAAACTTCATCAGTTATTTCTTTAGCTCTATAGGCAGGAAGACAATGAAGAATAATTGCATCTTTTTCAGCCTTGCTTACTAAATTATGATCAATAGTAAATCCAAAGAAATCTTTATCTTTCTCTTCTTTTTGATTTTCTTCCCCCATAGATGACCAAACATCAGTATATAAAACATTTGCTCCCTGTATTGCAGTAATAGGATCATTAGTGATTTTCAATAAATCCTTATTTTTATATATTTCATATGCTTTTTTAAGCACCAAAGAGTTCGGTTCATAACCTTTAGGACATGCAATCCTAACTTCTACCCCTAATAATGCACCACATAAAATAAGAGAATTTGCGACATTATTGCCATCACCTATAAATGTTAAAATTACATCTTTAAAATCAAGAAATTCCTCATGAATTGTTAAAAAATCAGCTAGGGCCTGACATGGATGTTCTAAATCTGTAAGAGCATTAATAACTGGCTTTGTAGACCACTTTGCATATTCTTCCAAATCTGAATGATCAAATGTTCTAATTGCCATAACATCGCAATATCTACTTAGAACTCTGGCAGTATCTTTAATAGGCTCGCCTCTTCCTATCTGTGATGTTGTAGGATTAAGGTCAATAGTAGTTCCACCAAGCCTTGTCATCGCAACTTGAAAACTAACTCTTGTACGTGTTGATGACTTATCAAAAATTAATCCTAAAACTTTGCTATTAAGGTCAATATTTATTTTTTTATTTTTAAAATTATTTGCAATCTCTAGGATATGTAAAACTTCATCGGTTGATAAATCCAAGCTTGATAGAAAATTATTATTAGCAAGCTTATTAGGTTTTAACATGAATATTTCTCGTTAAATCTTGATTCTACTATGCAGGCATTTTGCTCTCTTCCAAGAGAGTTTTGAGATCCTCCCCTTCAATAACTTCTTCTTGGAGGATTTTTTGAGAAATCGATTCAAGAAGAGGTAAATTATTCCTTAAAATTTTAAGTGCAGTTTCATGCGCATCATCAACTAAATCTCTCACTTCTTTGTCTATTGCTTGAGCAGTAGCATCACTGACAGATCTCCTAGGATTATTGCCATTTCCTAAAAACTGACCCCCACCCTGTTTGTCGTAAGCAAGGGGGCCGAGAATATCACTCATCCCAAATGTACCAACCATTTGTTCGGCTATATCAGTTGCTCTTTGTAAATCATTTGAAGCTCCTGTAGTGATCTTTCCAAAGACAACCTCTTCTGCAGATCTTCCTCCAAGAAGTGTAGCAATTTGTCCTTTTAATTCCTCTTTAGAATTCAGGAATCTTTCTTCAGTTGGCAGTTGAAGAGTATAACCAAGTGCACTCATACCTCTTGGTACAATTGAAATCTTTGCGACTTTTGAACCTCCAGGCATAAGATGACCAACAATTGCATGACCAACTTCGTGATAAGCAACGACTTTCTTTTCATCATCTTGCAAAACACGACTCTTCTTTTCCAAACCAGCCACTACTCTCTCTATCGCTTCACTTAAATCTTGTTGTTCTACACTTTTTCTTTTAGCTCTGGCTGCAAGTAAAGCAGCTTCATTTACCATATTAGCTAGATCAGCTCCTGCAAATCCACTGGTGGCTTGGGCAATTGAATCTAAGTCTATTGATTCTGCAAGTTTAACTTTCTTTGTATATATCTCTAATATAGTTTTTCTACCTGATAAATCTGGTCTATCAACTAATACTTGCCTATCAAATCTACCAGGCCTTAATAAAGCCGCGTCAAGTACCTCTGGTTGGTTCGTAGCCGCAAGTACTATAACTGGCTTATCAGCTGAAGCGAAACCATCCATTTCGGTAAGTAATTGATTAAGAGTTTGCTCTCTTTCATCATTACCTCCAACAACCCCCATAGAACCAGATCGGCTCTTACCGATAGCATCTAATTCATCTATAAAAATAATACATGGTGCTTTTTTCTTTGCTTGTTCAAACAAATCTCTGACCCTAGCAGCACCTGCCCCTACAAAAAGTTCAACAAATTCAGAACCTGAAATTATGAAAAAAGGGACTTCTGCTTCTCCGGCAACAGCTTTAGAAAGTAGTGTTTTTCCTGTTCCTGGAGGTCCAACTAAAAGAACACCTTTAGGTATTCGCGCACCGATATCCGTATATCTCTCAGGTTTCTTTAAAAAATCGACTATTTCTGTTAATTCATCCTTGGCTTCATCAACTCCAGCCACATCAGCGAATGTTACTTTCGATTCGTCATCGGGAACATAAACTTTAGCTTTACTTTTGGTGAAACTAAGAGCTCCTTGAGCACCTCCGCCCCCCATGCTTCTTCTAGCAAAGAATTGTAAAACAAGAATAAAAATTAAAGGAGGGACAACCCAGCTCAAGATGGTTGAAAAGAAATTAGGTTTCTTAGGAGGAGCAGCAGCGAATTCCACCCCTTTACTTTCTAACCTTTGTGGAAGGTCCATATCAAAAATTGGGGTAGTTGCTAAAACAGAAGGGGCACCTTCTTCTGCTCCATTTAGTTCATATCTGATTTGTTCTTGTGTAATATATGCTCTTTTTACTTCCCCGTCATTAACCTGATCTATAAATAAAGAGTAGGGAACCCTTGGGATTTGCATGTTTTGATTTGGGAAAAGGCTACTAAATAAAAGTAGTGCGCCAACTCCTATTAAAATAATATTTACAATACCAAATCTTCTATTAGGTTGATTATCATCTTGTCTTATTGGCATGATTATAGGATAAATTAGACTTATTATAAACTAAACCAATATCTTCCGTATCTGTTGATTTTTTTTGGGTAAGAACCGAACGGTACTTTAACCCATTTAATTTATTAGTGAATTTTGATTCGTTAATTTATTCTTAACACATATATCATTGCCAATCATACTAACCATAGAATCTCTTAATTTAATAA
The DNA here is from genome assembly GCA_003214815.1 of Prochlorococcus sp. AG-412-J13. Lineage (GTDB taxonomy): Bacteria > Cyanobacteriota > Cyanobacteriia > PCC-6307 > Cyanobiaceae > Prochlorococcus_A. The sequence continues at coordinate 6,125 of QCLE01000003.1, forward strand.
TTTCATGCATTTCTTTAAATTCAAAATCATCAAAGGGATTCATACTACTGTCTCCTCCTAAAATTTTTGGAGCAATAAAAGTAATAATTTCTTGAATACAGTTAGATTTAATAGCTGCTGTAGCTAATCCAGGACCACATTCCCACAAAACTTTGTTGCACCCTCTTTTAGCTAATATTTTAGAAATCAACTCTGGATTGTCTGATGATACCTTTTCAACCTCCACACATTTCGGAATCCTTGTGAGGTAATTTTCATTTGCTGTAGAAAAATCATAAATAACTAAAGTTTTTGCCTTAGTACAATCCCAAAGATGAGATTTTGAAGGCAGATCTAAACTTTTTGTGAAAACAACTCGCAAAGGCTCAGGTTTTTTTGAACCTCTAGTAGTCAAAAGTGGGTTATCTCTTCTTAATGTGTTTCCACCAATGATTATTGCATCAAATTCTGCTCTAAAAGAGTGCACTAATGACCTTGATTCTTCATTAGTAATCCATTTACTTTGTCCATTTTTTAAAGCTATTCTTCCATCAATACTCATTGCCCACTTAAGAACACCAAATGCCTTTTTGGTTATATTTCTATGAATGAAAGCCTTATTCAAATTTAAGGATTCTTTTTTACATAATCCTAAGTGAACTTGTATTCCAGCTTCTCTTAGCAGCTTAATACCTTTACCAGCGACTCTTTTATCAGGGTCTTCAATAGATATGTATACCTTTTTTATCCCAGAGGATATCACCTTATCTACACATGGAGGTGTTTTACCATGGTGACAGCAAGGTTCGAGATTTACATACATTGATCCGCCTTTAGCATCCTTTTTTAAATTACTAAAAGCCATAGCCTCAGCATGGGGCATCCCTGCTTTATAGTGAAATCCTTCTGAAACAAGATTTCCATTTTTATCAAGTATTACTGCTCCCACCCTTGGATTAGGACTAGTTGTATTTTTGCCCAACGAAGCCAAAAAAATTGCTCTCTTCATCCATTTTGTATGGCTTACATTTTTTCCAGACATCTCCAAAACAAAATTCAGTTTATTGATCTCCACTCTTTAACAACAAAGGGAGGAACAGGTAACTCAGAAAAAACTCCTGACAAAGATAATCTTAATGGTCTATTTTTATCTAAATTATTAATCAATTCATCAAGATCGAATTCTGCAGCAGCTTGTCTTCTATCATTTGCTAATTCCACATTAAGTAATGTTTTATCATCTAAAAGCCATTGTTTTCTCCCTGATTCAACCCTCAAGTCAGTGGGATGATCTATCCTAAGATTTCCTGGATATCCTATTACTCTCAAGATCAATTTATCTGCAAAAAGAGGTGATTTATAAGCTACTAATTGCCAAGTTTCGAAGTCCAAGTCTCTTAGAAACTCACTACTAGCATTTTTTAATTCCCCATTTATTTCTGTTTCTGCAACTTCTGCAGATACTTTTAATGGGTTAAAAATAAAGGATAGTAGTAAAAGTAAGGGTAAAATTCCTTTTAAAAAAATATTTTTATTTGATTTTGTAATTTTCTTCATTTTCAGAATCCATTAGGGCATCTAGAGTTACAGCCGTTCTTACAATAGCTTGATACCTTTTTATTATATTACGATTTTTTTCTATAACTCGAGATAAATTTAAAGTGTCTTTTTCAGAATAGCTAGATGTTAAATCGTTAGTATCTTCTTCAATAAACTCAAATTCACTGTCTTTATTAATTAGAGTTAACAATAATTCATGTAATCTCTTTCTTCTTTCAGACAATTAAAATATTATGATAACTCCAACAATAATAAGATAATTTAATAAAACATTCAAACAGTTTAGTTCCTTTTCATTAATTATTGATGACTGAAGTTAATAGAAAAATTCATGTGGTAGGTATTAATTCATATATATTTGAAGATTTACCTTCCAAATTACAAGATCTATTTATAGAGACAGGCAATATTGCAGTTCCCAGTTCATATTTTGAAGAAATTAAATCATGGAGCAAAAATGGTTTAGAAAAAAAGAAATCATTTTTTTCGAGCAACAGTAATAACGAACTTGTTAACTGGCTTAGATCTCAAAAAACTGATGTTATTTTAATTTCAAGAGGAGATCCTCTCTGGTTTGGAATTGGGAGAATATTACTAGAAAATTTTTCAAAAGATGAATTAAGTTTTTACCCTGCAAATACTTGCATTCAATTAGCATTTAGTAAGTTAAAGATCCCATGGCAAGATACTGTTAATGTAAGTATTCACGGCAGAGATTCAACTAACTTAGTAGAATCTCTTAAATCAAAGCCTTCAAGTTTGGCTGTTATTACAGATTCAAATAACAAAAGTTTAGAAATAATCAAAAAAAACTTATCAGAATTAAATCTGATTGACTTCTATGATTTTTGGCTCTGTGAAGAGATAGGCTTCGAAAATGAAAATATAAGAAAATTAAATCTTAAAAAGTCATTGCCCTCTGAGATATCAAGTTTGAACATTGTTGTTCTTACAAAAACAAAGAAAAATTATTCAAATAATAATCTCCCTCTTTTCGGAATCAATGACAATGTTTTTAAAACTTTTGATGATAGACCAAATTTATTAACTAAAAGGGAGGTTCGCGTTCAAATCTTAGCTGATATAGAGCTCCCGAAAAATGGTGTAATTTGGGATATAGGAGCAGGTTGTGGGTCAATTGGTTTAGAGGCATTAAAATTAAGGCCTAATTTAGATTTGTTTTGTATCGATAAAAGGATTGGATCAAAAGCATTAATACTAGAAAACTCAAAAAAGCTTGGTGTTAAACCAAAATTTATTTTTGAGGAAAACATAATTAATACCTTACAAACGAGAACTTTAAGTTCTTTTGAAAAACCTAATAGATTAGTAATTGGAGGATGTGATAAAAAGACTAAACTTCAAATTATTAATACCCTGGCTAAGGGAATGAGTATTGGAGATATTATCGTTATCCCAATAATTGACATTCAAGCTATAGAAGAATTGAAACAGGAATTGGAAGATAAAAATTTCAAAACAAATTTAAATTTAATTCAGACCTATAAAAGCTTAACTATCGCAGAGGGATTAAGATTAGAACCAAATAATCCTGTTTTTCTATTAAAAGGGAAAAAATATATTTAAATAATGTTATTTGTTAGGTTTAGCCACATGTGGCAAACCCCAGCCTAGTTTATTTCTTAAAACTTGGAAAAATTCATGATCTTCAAGCCTAATAAACTTCACTGAGTGTTTACTTTTTCTTATTAAAACTCTATCTTCAGGCCAAACATAACAGCCAGCATTTCCATCAACAACCATTACCAATCTTTCAGGAGTTGCGGGGAAAACAGTTACTGGCTCCGAATCATTAAAAACCAATGCCCTAGATGCTAATGAATGTGGAGCAATTGGAGTTAATTGCACTACTGGGCAATCAGGTGTAATAACTGGCCCTCCAGCACTTAGAGAATAGGCAGTAGATCCAGTTGGAGTAGATAAAATTACTCCATCAGCTGAAATATCCACAGGAGCATGTCGCCCTATAGAAATCTCAAAATGACACATACTTGTAAGAGGTTCTCTATGAAGAGCCATCTCATTAAGGCAAAGAGACTCCCATCTCCTCTGATCATTCCTCATTACACTAATAATAAAGCAGGTTCTTTCTTCAATATCCCAATTACCATCAATAATTTTATCTATTGCTTCATCAAGATTAGATAAATAAGCTTCTGCAAGAAAACCTAAATGACCAGTATTTATTGTAAGGATTGGGATTTTAGCAGGTGCTGTTTGCCTTGCTGCAGAAAGCACGGTTCCATCTCCGCCAAGAACTATTGCAAATTCCATTGACGAATCAAATCCCTCAGGAACACAATTCGTATATCCCAAAGGACGAACATGTTGATCAGGATTGGCGAATCCAACCATTCCACCAGAGCTACTAACTCTTACAACTTCATAATTAGAATTTTCCAATTTTTTCTGAACAGAACTTGCAGTTTGAACAGCAAGTTCTTTCCCATCATTAACGATTAGCCCTGCTTTACGTAACAATCAAACAACTAAAACTATGACCATCTTAAACTAATTTGATGGACAAACCTAATTTAAAATTTCAATTTTATTAGAACTGTTCTAAGAATCTAAGATCATTTGTATAAAATTTTCTGATGTCGTCAATCCGATGTCTTACCATGCAAAATCTTTCAACTCCTAATCCAGCTGCGAATCCTGTCCATTTCTCAGAATCTATTCCTAATTTTTCTAAGACCTTCGGATCTACCATTCCACAGCCCATTACTTCTAGCCATTTACCTTTCCATTGAACATCTACTTCTGCAGAAGGTTCAGTAAATGGGAAATAACTAGCTCTAAATCTTACAGGAATATCTCCAAAAAAGGTCTTTAAAAATGTAAGAACTGTTCCTCTTAAATGACTAAAATTAATATCTTGATCGATACATAAAACCTCAACCTGATTAAATACAGGGGAATGAGTAGCATCTACAGCATCTCTCCTATATACTCTGCCAGGAGCAATAATTCTTACTGGAGGAGGATTTTTCTCTAAGTATCTTATCTGTACAGGAGAAGTATGGGTTCTTAAAAGTCGATTTTCATCTAAGTAGAAAGTATCCTGCATATCTCTCGCGGGATGATTTGGGGGGATATTTAGAGACTCAAAATTATAAAAATCAGTTTCTATTTCAGGGCCACTTTCAACTGAGTATCCTAAACCACAAAAAATATCTATTATTTCGTCTTGAGTTGAATTTAAAGGATGTTTATTCCCAGGGGGTATTCCGATTGAAGGGATAGTTACATCAATTTTTTCTTTTTTAATCTTTTTATATAAAGCTTCGCTGTTTAGTTGATTTTTTCTTTCAGTTATTAGTTCTTGCAAATTTATCTTTATTAAATTTGCCTTCTGGCCAATAATTGGTCTATCAGTAGCAGATAATTGACCCATTATTTTCAAGATAATTGACAAATCACCTTTTTTTCCTAGCAAGGACACTCTCAATTGATCCAGTTCTTCATGAGTATTAGAATTAACTATATTATTTTTTGCTGTTAGAGAAAGATTATTTAGTTTTTCCTCAATTTGACTTAATGATTCAATTTGACTCACTGATATAGTAAAAATAAGTATTGCTCTATCTTACTTAAATATTGTCCATAAATAAAATGTATAGATTAATGAAACCGTTAAATATATTAATTAGCAATGATGATGGCGTTTTTGCAGCGGGGATAAGAGCTTTAGCAAAATCAGCGCAAAAAAGAGGACATAAGGTAAAAGTAGTATGTCCTGATCAAGAAAGATCAGCGACTGGTCATGGTCTTACTTTACAATCTCCATTAAGAGTAGAAAAAGCTGACGAATTATTTGGGGAAGGTATTGAAGCTTGGGGATGTTCTGGCACACCCGCTGATTGCGTCAAATTAGCATTATCTGAACTCTTGGATCATAAACCTGATCTAGTATTATCTGGAATAAATCACGGGCCCAATTTAGGGACAGATATTTTTTGTTCAGGTACAGTCGCTGCAGCCATGGAAGGCACTTTAGAAAATGTTCCCTCAATGGCAATAAGTGTTGCTAGTTTTAAATGGAAGAATTTTGAATATGCTGGAGAAATTGCCATGAATATTGCCGAACAAGCAATTAACGATAGTTGGCCAACTTCACTTCTATTAAACTTGAATATACCCCCTTGCGAGAAAAGAAAAATAAAAGAATTATCCTGGACAAGATTGTCAGTAAGAAAATATAAAAATCAATTTTCCAAAAGAGAAGACCCAAGGGGTGATGATTATTATTGGCTGGCTGGTGAGGTAGTTTTAGATCTTAACTCTAAAGGTTATGGTCCAAAGAAATGGCCAAGTGACGTATCACAAATACAAGAAAATAAAATATCTCTTACACCCGTTGAACCAGATTTATTTTGGAGGGGTAATTTAGACAAATTACCTAAAATTAATAATTCATTTATAAATCCTTCTTAAAAGCCATAAAGAAAAGCAAAGTCCAAAAAAATGAGCAGCAGTAACTTGTGTGTTACTGAGAACTGATAATATTTCAAGTCCAGTAATTGGGATGTCAGATGTCGCTGTTATCAATTGTCCAGTTGTTTGAGAAGATGCTTGGATAAATAAGGCACCCATAAGAGCTTGATATCCAATTAATCCAAACAAAATTCCTAATAAATCAACTATTATTCCTCTTTTTATTAATTTACTGGTTTGTCCTCTTGAGGGTCTTGCGTTGCTTGCTATTGCTCTTCCTGTTCTAACTATTAACCAACCTTGCCAAAGACTAAAAAGTAGTAAAATCAAAGATATTGTTGTAAGTGATAGGCCAGGCGCTAAGCCTAGCTGTCCTTCGCTATTATTTACAACATTTGAAAAAAGCAAAACAGCTGAAACAACAACGCCTAAAATGGACTGAACCCAAAAGCGTATCCATCCAATGCGCCGCATTCCAAATGAAAGGGACTGAAAATCAATTTTGTCAGACATTCATTTGATTGAATAAACTATAATCTATTCAAATTTGCCATCAAAATCATAAAATTGCACGTAATCTTTTGATCTCTTTAATATCGCCATCTGAAGTTAAGAATCCTACTTCAATAGCTATTGGAAGTTTTGATGGCCTTCATGCTGGCCACAGAAAATTAATTAAAAGTGTAGTTGAAGAAAATCAATATACCCCAACAATTGCGAGCTTCTGGCCTCATCCCAGAGAAGTTCTATACAAAGAGATGCGTCTTAGACTTGATCTCCCTTATGAAAAACTGCCTATTCTTGAAGATCTTGGGATTGAACAATTAGTTCTGATTCCTTTTGATAAGGAACTATCTCAACTAAGTGCAGAAAGATTCGTAAGAGATATTTTGATAAATAAATTACAAGCAAAAAACATTTCTGTAGGTGCTAATTTTAAATTTGGTTTCAGAAGAAGTGGAGACATAAATACTATAAAAAATACGATTAAAGATATGGACATAAAACTAAAAATTACTCCAATTTTAGAAGACAAAGAAGGTAGAATAAGCAGCAGCAGAATAAGAGATTTATTACAGAAAAGTGATCTGAAAAATGCTTTCAAAATTCTTAATAGGCCTTATAGTTTTAACGGAAAGGTTGTTAAAGGTAAAGGGATTGGGAAAAGTATCGGATGGCCCACCGCAAATCTTGAAATAGATGGCAGGAAATTTTTACCTGGAGAAGGTGTCTACGCAGCTTGGACAAAGTTAGAAAATTCCAACCAAAAAATTGAATCTGTAATGAATCTTGGCTCTCAACCAACAATAAATCCTTTATTGCCATCTGCAGTTGAAGTTCATTTGATAAATAAAGAAATCGATCTATATGGTTTAAATCTATCTGTAGAACCAGTTGAAAAGCTTAGGTCTCAAATCAAGTTCAATAATATAGATCAACTTTCTAATCAAATTAAAAAAGATAGAGATAATGCCTTAAAAATTTTTAAAAACAACACAAAATAAGTCACAAATGCTGAATTCAAATACAACCAACTCTGAAGATTTAAGAATTTATCAAATTATTGACGCTAATCTAGATAGAGCTAGAGAAGGACTAAGAGTACTAGAGGATTGGGCTAGATTTGGTCTAGGCAAAAAAAAGTATGTTGAAAGAGTTAAAGATTTTAGACAAATTTTAGGAAAAAATCATTTAGAAGTTTATAAACAATCTAGAAATCATATTGAGGACAAATGCAAAGGATTGACTCATCAAGAGCAAATCAACAGGAAAACCTCTGAGCAAATTATAAGTTCTAATTCAGGAAGAGTTCAAGAAGCCTTAAGAGTCATAGAAGAATTCTCAAGGGTACATAATCATGAGCTTTCAAAAATCGCTTCCGAAATTAGATATGAAATTTATGCTATAGAGATAGACTTATTAAGTTTGAGCAAGTGTAAGAAGTCAGAGGAAATATTAAAAGAAAATGACTTATATGTAATCACAGATCAAAAGGACAATTTACTAGAAATAATAGAAGAGATTTTAATTGCGGGAGTAAGAATCATTCAACATAGATTTAAAACAGGAACTGATAAAGATCATCTTCAAGAAGCAATTCAAATTAAAAATCTATGTAAAAGATATAATTCTTTGTTCATCGTTAACAACCGACTTGATATAGCTCTAGCATCTAATGCGGATGGAATTCATCTTGGACAAGATGATTTAGACTTAAAAACTGCAAGAAAATTGTTGGGATATTCAAAAATTATTGGTACAAGCGCAAATAATGAAATTGATATTTCTAATGCTCTTAAGGAGGGTTGTGATTATATAGGAATAGGACCAGTATTTGAAACTCCAACGAAAAAGAACAAAAAACCTATAGGGATTGAAAAACTCAAAACATTAACAAAAGATTTAAACATTCCTTGGTTTGCTATCGGAGGAATTAAGTCAAATAATATTTCATATTTAAAAAGAAATGGGTTTAAAAAAGTTGCTTTAGTTTCGCAATTAATGAATTCTGAAGATCCTAAAGAAGACGCTATTATGATTCTAAAAGAGTTGTCTCATGAAAATTAAAGTAAATGGAGAAGAAAAAAAAATAGAACTTGATCAAGAAAATGCTCTACTATCTACCGCTCTAAATTTAATGGGATATAAACCCAACACAATTGTTGTAGAATTAAATAACTTGATTATTAATTCAATAAAATGGGAAAAAGTGAAACTTAAAGATGGGGATAATTTAGAAATCGTTTCAATAGTTGGTGGTGGTTAAAAGATAAATTTTTCTATTTTAAAAATCTTCATAATTTTTTAAGTTTAGGCTTGAAACAATAACCGAATTTTTCCTGTTTTCGTTTTATATTTTTAATACTGAATTAGAACAATGAAAGAAAAAATTGATAATAACTCTAGGTCCCTGAAATGGGAGCAAAATGGGGAGTTAGCACAGAAAGATCTCTCTGAATTAATTGAAAGATTAAAAAATGTAGAAAGTGAACACACTTCATCTGAACTGTCTAGATTAGGTACAAAATCAAACATAAAAAATTAAATTTGTTACTTTTATCTTGTCTTTATAAAAATTTGTACCAAATTAAAGTTACTTAATTTAAAAGTAAATGCCGAAAAGATTTCCAGAGTGGGTAAATACAGAAGTCGTTATAAAAGCAATAAAAATGAGAGAAGAAGGAATGCTTTCAAAACAACTTAATTTATGGATAGAAAACCTATTAGAACTTGAAAAAAAGTAACTATTTAGGAAATACTTTTTATAATTCTTAGAGCCGCCATTGCTGCTCCGTAACCATTATCTATATTCATAACTGCAATACCGGGAGAACAACTTGACAACATACTGTACAAAGCAGTTTCTCCATCCTTGCTAACGCCGTAGCCGACTGAGACAGGTACTGCAATTATCGGTTGTGCCAACAATCCTCCCACAACTGTTGCCAAAGCTCCTTCCATTCCAGCACAAACTATTAATACATTATATTTATTAATTTCTTCTAACTGACTCATTAAGCGATGAAGTCCTGCTACTCCAACATCTATAAAAGATTGACAATTTACTCCATAAACTTCAAGCGCTAATTGTGCTTCAAGTGTTACGGCCAAATCACTTGACCCACCTGAAATTATGGCAACTTTTTTATTTGTATTTATTTTATTCAGATTTTTCCCAATTATTAGGCAATTTGCTTCTTCAAAGAATCGTGCATCATCATACAAATCTAAAAGATAATTAGCCTTTTCATTATTAATTCTAGTAATGAAAACAACCTCATTTTTACTTAATACACTTTCAGATAATCTCTTTAATTGGTCGATACTCTTGTCTTGCCCCCAAATAGCCTCAATAAGTCCAAGCCTCTCTCTTCTTTGAAAATCAAACTTGATATCAAAATTCATCTTTGCTACTCTAACTCTCCCTCATAAATTAATTCAAAAGGATTTTCTCCTACATTTAGCGCAGCTTTAACATTATCTTCAAATTTTTGTTGGACTATATTTACTTCAGACATTGGTATGCTTTTCCATAATTTTTTACTTTTCCAAGTTACCAATATTAGAGCTTCTTCTTTTTCTTTATCCCAAAATAATTGTCGCCCCAAAAAACCATCTTGAGAAGATAACCATGGCTCCCATATTTCTTTTTCAGCATCCAACCATGCCGCTTTTGCATCGATAGGGACTTTAAGTCTTAATTCCTCTATCACCATTTCACCTTGATAATTATCCATAGTAAGAGCTTTTAAATTGGGAATATCAGATTGAAAAATTAAAACTACTAAGCAAATTAGTACGAAACAAAATCTTTGAAATTTTTTTTTTAAATTTAATTTCATTTTTTTTCAAGTAGCACTACTGAATGGCAACTTATACCCTCTTCTCTCCCTTCTGGACCCAATTTTTCATTCGTAGTTGCTTTAATCCCAATTAAATTTTCATCAATATTTAAGATTTCAGAAATGTTTTTTTTCATTAGTTTTGTATGTGGCATGATTTTTGGCCTTTCAGCGACTAGAACACTATCAATATTATTTATTTCCCAACCATTTTGTCTTATCAAGTCAATTACTTTTGATAACAAAAACAAGCTATCAGCATTTTTCCATTTTTCATCAGATGGGGGGAAATACTTTCCTATGTCCCCCAGCGACAGTGCTCCTAATAATGCATCCATTATTGAGTGACTTAAAACATCAGCATCACTATGCCCATCCAATCCTAAATTTTCAGGATGACACAATTTTACACCGCCAATAATTAAATCTCTATCCTTTACAAGTTTATGAATATCGTATCCATTACCTATTCGAAATTTCATGAATTTATTGTATTCTTTTATCATTCTCTTACTTTGTGGGGATTTTTTGTAGTTTTCATTTGAAAATAAGTCACTTCTTCTCTCTAATGTTCTTTCAATACTTTTTCGTCTTCTCCACGATTTAATCTCTTCATGATTACCACTCACTAAAATATCTGGCACTTTCATATCTTTAAAAGTTAACGGCCTCGTGTACTGAGGATATTCTAATAAAGAAGCATTATGACTCTCATCAACTAAAGAGTCTGGATCACCAAGAGTTCCTGGCAATAATCTAGTCAAACCGTTAATTATTGATATAGCGGGTATTTCACCTCCAGAAAGTATATAATCGCCTATAGATATCTCTTCATCAGCTAAATATCTAATCCTTTCATCAAAACCTTCATATTGACCACAAATAACTATTATTTGATCCAAAGTGGACCATCTCGCAAGATCCTTTTGCTTTAAGACTTTACCCTGTGGGGTCATCAACAAAGTTTTACTTTTAGGTAATTTTCTAATTGATTCATATGCCTTATAAATAGGTTCAGGTTTTAATAGCATTCCTGCTCCTCCACCATAAGGCTTATCGTCTACTTGTCTGTAAGAACCTTCACCATATTCTCTTAAATCATGTAAATTTACATCGATCAAATTCTTATCTAGAGCTCTTGTTATGACCCCTAAATTATTTATTAATTCAAAAGATTTAGGGAACAATGTAATTACATCAAAATTAAAACTACTCATCTAGAAATCTTCCACATAACCAAACTCAATTAACCTTGAATCTTTTTTTCTCCAATTTGGAACAACTTTCACAAACAACTCCAGGTGAATTGGATCATCAATCAATTTTGACATATTTGATCTTGCTGACTGACCAATAGTTTTTAACATTGAACCTTTCTTTCCAATAAGAATTCCTTTTTGAGTTGATCTTTCAACAATAATGGTAGCCAAAATAGCTGTAAAACTTTTGCCATTTTTTCTTTTTATTTCCTCTATCTTTTCTACCTTGACTGCAACACTATGAGGTACTTCTTCTCTCGTATATATTAATACCTGCTCTCTTATTAAATCAGATAATAAATTATCTAATGGTTGGTCGCATATCGTATCTTCGCTATAAAGTTTTGGTCCCTCTGGAAGAAAATTAAGTGCCATATCAACTAGTTCAGAACATCCTTCTCCTTGAGAAGCACTTACAATTTGAAAATTTCTATTAATTCCAAAAAATCTTCTATATTGATCTAATCGTAAATTCCTAAATTCTTTATTAACCAAATCCCACTTATTCAATGCAACAATAAACTCAGTTTTATTTGCGATTAAAAAGTTCAATATATATTCATCACCTCTACCAGGTTCTTCACTTGAATCAATTACAAAAATTACCATATCAACTCCATTAATTGCAGATTTTGCGTTTTTTACTAGTATCTCTCCAAGGCGATGATGAGGTTTATGAACACCTGGTGTATCGACAAAAATTATTTGTCCATTGTTTGTAGTAAGTATTCCTTTTAATTTATTTCTAGTAGTTTGTGCTATTGGAGAAGTAATTGTTATTTTTTCTCCAATCAGTTTATTTATTAAAGTAGATTTACCCACATTTGGCCTTCCTAGTAAAGTTACAAACCCAGATCTATAATTAGTCAAAGACTTTTAATGCATCAATAATAAAATTCTGATCAAAAATGAAAAAAAAAACCATAAATATAAAAGAAGCTTCGTTTACGCAAGCAATAAACATATCCGCACAATGGTGTAAAGAGTGGGGTGAAGATTTCCTCAGCGAAGAGGTTTTGGCAGACAGAATTGCAGAGCTAATTAAAACAAGAAATGGACTCAGAGGATTTTTTGCGTACGCTTTATCAGATAAAGATTGTTTTTTGTTAGATAAACTTCCTTTTTCACTAATTTACAAACTGAACGAAGGTGGGGATGCCATAGCAGATTTAGTAGTAAAAAATTTAATAATGAGTTCGGCTCAAATTATTATTCATCGAAGAGATAATAATCATGAATATGAGATAACATCGGAAAACATTTCAGATAGATGTAAAGCTATTTTGAGACTGCTTGAAACTAAGTCAGTTACAAAGTCTGTAAATCAAGTCCTTAGAGAATTAGATGATATGGGAAATAGTTTTGATAATTCAGTAAAATATGACTCAGAGCAAAAGGAATTTATAAAAAAACAAATACTTGATATCGCACATTAAAAAAGCGTAGAAACAAATCTACGCTTTAAGTTAGACAATAAAATAAATTTTAGTCTCTTCTTCCACCGCCTTGAAGTGCAATCATTAATCTCAAAATAAAAACAAAAAGATTTATGTAAGTTAGATACATTCCTAAAGCGCCTGCAAGGTACTGATCATCGTTATATCTTCTTGGCATTATATAGAAATCCACGAAAGACATTGCAACAAATAAGACAGTCCCAAATCCAGCAATTATTAATTCAAGTCCTGAACCTCCAAAAACTCCTGGAGCAAAGAATCCTCCAATTAACTGAACAAACATTGCTATGAGCAATCCTATCAACCCAAGACCAACAACTCCACTTAGTGCTTGACCAACACTATCACTCATTCTTTGGCCAGTGTAAGAGGCAATAACGAAAGTTATACCTGTAGCTAAAGCAGCTGTTCCAACAGAACCAATACCAATTGTTCCTATTGCTAAAGCGACTATTCCACTTAAGGTGAATCCAGTTAACAAGCTAAATCCTGTTAAAAGAGGCAGGGCCTTTGCATTATTTGCATTATTTGCAGCGCTTGTGGCTATAAAAAACAAAATCAATTCTGCAATTAAAGCAATTATTGAGAGAGGCTGGAAAAGACCAGGATTTGAAGCTATAAGTGAGATACCTGCTAAAACGCCTAAAGAGGTTAAAACCATACCTCCACCAACATAGGGTAGAGCTTTTTGAACAACATTAGGGCCAACTATTGAACTAGTTTGTGCTTCACGAATAGCTTGATTGAAATTACTACTTGCTGGCATTTTTTTTATTAAATATGATCTTATTCTACTTGATTTTTAAAATTTCAGGGTACGGATCTCCAGAGTTATCAATATTATTGATAAGCCTCAATCATTTTCTGAACTAAAGGATGACGAACTACATCTTCAATAGTCAAATAACAAAATTTTATACCTTCAGTTACAGAAAATATTCTTGATGCTTCTATAAGGCCGCTTTCCTCATCTTTTTCTAAATCAATTTGTGTAATATCGCCGTTTACAACCATTTTAGATCTATCTCCTAATCTGGTTAAAAACATTCTCATTTGAGAGCAAGTTGTGTTTTGTGCTTCATCCAAGATAATCAAAGAATTATCTAAGGTTCTTCCTCTCATAAATGCTAGAGGAGCAACTTCAATAATTCCTTTATCGATTAACGAATTCGTTCTATCAAATCCGAAAATACTATGTAAAGAATCAAATAGGGGTCTTAAGTATGGATCTACTTTTTGTTGCAAATCACCAGGCAGAAATCCTAAACTTTCCCCAGCTTCTACAGCTGGTCTTGTTAAGATAATTTTTTCAATTTTTTTCTCGTTCAATAGTCTTGCTGCGCAAACAGTTGCTAAAAATGTCTTGCCAGTTCCAGCTGGACCAATTGCAAACGTAAGATCAAATTTTTCAATTGATTCAACATATTCTTTTTGCCTTATAGTTCTTGGTCTTAAATATCTTCCTTCTTTGGAACGGGCAAGTACTTTTTTCCCAAGTTCAGCATGTGAAGACGACTCTCCAATATTTAGAGAACTTAAAGCCGCTTTAAGATCTACCTCTGGAACTTCTAACCCTTGTTCCCAAATTGGTCTTGTCAGCTCTACTAATGCTGACGCTCTTTCAATCTTGGATATGACACCGTTCATCTCAAGTTGTAAACCTCTTATAGTTAAAGAAACTCCTGTAAGAGACTCAAACTTTTTTAAAAAAGAATTACCAGGTCCAGATAATGCTGTAGCAGCATCAGAGCTTGGCAAATCTATTGTGAAGTGACCAGTTTTGGAAACTTCCTTCATCTAGTTATTGTATAAAAATAAAAATTGATCAAACCACTAGCTTTTAGCTTCACTACTATCATTTTCTTCGTCTTTATTTTTGGCTTTAGCAACTTTTTCCTTTTCTATCTTAGCCTTACCTATAGCGATAGAAGGTCTCTCTTTTTTTTCTAATAAACCGCCTTTTTCTAATAAAGATCTTACAACATCAGTTGGCTGAGCACCCTGAGTAAGTCTTGTTCGTAAAGCTTCTGTGTCAAGCCTAGTTTCTTTAGTTCTTGGGTTATAAAAACCTAGTTCTTGTAGAGGTCTACCATCTCTTCTGGAAGTACTATTGCATGCAACAATTCTGAAACTTGCCTCTTTTTTCTTTCCAAAGCGCTTTAGGCGCAATTTAATCATCTTAAATTAATGCGTTTTTAATAATAATATCACTTAAAGGTAAAAATTTAGAAACTATAAATCTGCAAAACCTTTTTTCTTTTTATTATTTTTTTGTTTTTTTATTGGTTTGTTACTACTCATTCCTCCCATTCCTGGCATTCCTCCCATTCCTGGCATTCCTCCCATTCCTGGCATTCCTCCCATTCCTGGCATTCCTCCCATTCCTGGCATTCCTCCCATTCCTGGCATTCCTCCCATTCCTGGCATTCCTCCCATTCCTGGCATTCCTCCCATTCCTGGCATTCCTCCCATTCCTGGCATTCCTCCCATTCCTGGCATTCCTCCCATTCCTGGCATTCCTCCCATTCCTGGCATTCCTCCATTGGACATTTGTTTCATGAAACCTCTCATTCTTTGAAAATCGGCTAAGACTTTATCCACATCTTTTGCTTCATAGCCACTACCCTGAGCAATTCTTTGTCTTCTTGACGGCTGAGCGGCGAGAACCTCAGGTTTTTGTTTCTCTTCAAGAGTCATAGAAGAGATCATAGATTCTATTTTCTTGAGTTGATCTTCTCCATCTTTTATCATCCCATCATCAATTTTATTCATACCAGGTATTAATTTTATCAACCCACCGAGTGATCCCATCCTTTTAATTAATCTCATTTGCTTAACAAAATCATTAAAGTCAAAAGTTGCTTCTTGCAGTTTCTTTTGCATAGCTTCTGCATCAGCAAGCTCAACTTCCTTTTGGGCTTTTTCAACAAGTGTCAATACATCACCCATACCTAAAATTCTGCTAGCCATTCTTTCTGGATGGAATGGTTGTAGCGCCTCTATTTTTTCCCCTACACCAATAAATTTGATAGGTTTACCACTTATTTTTCTTATTGATAAAGCAGCTCCTCCTCTTGAATCGCCATCCAACTTAGTTAGTATCGCCCCTGAAATTCCTACTTTTTCATGAAATGACTTTGTCAAGTCAGCAGCTTCTTGCCCAATCATAGAGTCAACAACCAGTAAAACCTCATCAGGATTAGACACTTCTTTTATCCGAACCATTTCACTCATCATTGAATCATCAATTTGCAATCTTCCTGCTGTGTCAATAATGATCGAGTTAAAATTATTTTGATTTGCATAATTCAATGCGTTCTTCGTTATCTCTTCTGGTTTGCTATTTTTTTCTTTAGCTGAAAAAACTTCCAAGTCATATTGACTTCCTAATGTTTTAAGTTGTTCTACAGCGGCTGGTCGATAAATATCTGCAGCCACCAAAAGAACCTTTTTTTCTTTTTCCTTTAAATAAAGGCCTAATTTTCCTGTTGCAGTTGTTTTACCAGCTCCCTGAAGTCCTGCCATTAAAATAACAGTGGGACTCTTTTCATTTTCGTTTAATGGAGAATTTTCATTCCCCATTATGTTAATCAATTCTTTATTTACAACTTCAATAAATTTTTGACCAGGGTTTACACCCCTAACTACTTCTTCTCCAATAGCTTTATCTTTAACATCTGTTATAAACTCTTTTACTACAGATAAACTAACATCGGCATCTAGAAGTGCTCTTTTTACCTGAATCAAGGCATCATTGATATTATTTTCACTAATTTTTGCTTCGCCTCTTAAACCTTTTACTGCGTCTTCAAAGCGTGATGAGAGTTCATCAAACATTATTAAAAAGAATTTTTAAATATTATAGATGATCTCGAAGTTTATACTCACAAACCGCTCACGAAATCAACCAATTTCCATGATTTATTTGAAAAACCCAAAATATATTTAACTTTAAGGGGAGTCAATGATGTTTCATTAACAAATTCTCCAGAATTCTTTACTATTCTCTCTAGATAGTTTAATTCAACTAAAACAACTATCCGAGATGAAGTTTGCGATTCCAAATCAATCTTAAGTATTTGGGAATTAATTTCTTTATAAATTCCCTTCTTGATATCGTTCTGTCTTTCTTCGATTGTTCGATCAATCAGACCTTTACTAACAATCTTAGAAAGATTAATTTCACTCTTTCCCGCTAAGTAATTACTTTTACTTAGAAGCCATCCTTTAATTAAACTCCTGATATCTTCCAAAGAAGGTGAAGGGGTATTAAGTTCTTTGAATTCATAGGAAATAATTGAAGTAGATTTCTTAGGAATAGAATTCAATTTGCTTGAAGAATTTTTTTTTATTTCTTGAATAATATCTTTCTCACTAAGCTTTTGATTTTTTTCTATGGCAATTAAAGGTTTTTCAGCAATAGCTTCTTCCTGAATGGATTTTTTTAAATTATTTCTTAAAAATCCAATACCAATACCAAATGCAAATAAGATCAAGAACGCATAAATATAAATTAAATAAGGTGACCGATTAATAATCTCATTATCCTTCAAGAATTCCCCAAAACTAAACTTTAATTCGGCAATTTTTTCAATTAAAAAATTATAAAACTCTATTGGTTTTTTCTGAAAGTATTCCTCATTGAATTCGTTTTCTTTGATCTTAATCTTTTCATAATCTTGTTTTATACCACCAGGCCAAGGTAATCTCCTTTCATCAATATTGCCTAATAAATTATCAAGATCTTCAGTAGTTTTTGTGGAAGACTCCTTATCAATTTGTTGGTTCTGAAGATTTGATCTAATTGCAATTTTATTTGATTTCTTTTCTACTTTTTCAATAAATTCCTGAATTTCCCTATCTTCAAACCAAGAATCTAAATCCACCTCATTTGAGTCAATATCTCTATACCCAACTAAAACATCATTCTCTAACCAATTTTTACAGAAAATACATATCGCTTCTAACTTATTTCCAGGATAATTATTAAGCCAAGCTCGTAATTTTTCATCAGAACTACTTGAAAATCTTGCAGAGGCCTGGTCAACATCAGCCAAAAGCAAGTCTAAACAACCAACTAGAGGCATTGAATCAAGACCGGATAAATTTAGTTTCTTTAAAATTCTCCTCGCTTCAAATAATTTTTCCGGCTTTCTTCTGGAGAAACCAATAGCTGTTAAGGATAGAAAAGCTAAAAATCCCGCTTCTAATGAGCCTCTTTTTTGTAATTCAAGAAACAAATCAATCTGTTCTTGCACTGTCAAAAATGGCTTAATTTGTTGAAAAAAAGCTTCAAATTCTTGCTGATTTAAATAATCTTTATATTCAGATTTATTATTACCTTCCAATCCACCTCTTTTGATTATTAAATTTTCCAACATACTTAAGCCTTTTTTATGAGACTCTTTATCATTTAAATCCCTACTAAGAAGATCTAGGATTCTGTAAGGAAGGAGAGCAACCAAGTCTTCTTCAAGTTCTTTTCTTATGTCTCCAAGCTTTCCCATTCTTTGCAGAAGTTGTATACCTTCATGTAAAAAGTCTGCCGCGTTCGAATAGGATCTAAGCTGTTGTTCTTGAATTGCAGAATCTCTAGCTGTTAAAGCAGCCAATAATGTTAAATCAGCTTCTCTACTACTTCCTAAAGCTGGAGTTTGTGGGGGCTGCAATGCTTTTCTCGTGATTTTAAAAGCTTCTTTTGGTGAACCCGATTCCCAAAGAAGTATTAATCCTGCTACTTCTCTATTTGAGGAAAACTCTAATCCAGATTTCCCATTTAATAACAAATTTTCGTACTCTCTTCTGCTTTCTGGATCTGTAAGTAGATCGGCAGTGAGGCGAAGCAATTCAGATCTTTGGGTTAAAACTTCATAAGTAAAACCTTCATCGGGTGTTTTATCTAACCGCAATTGAAACGCCCTTAATATTTCCTCAGAAGTTGCAGAGGGGCTTACGCCAATTAAACGAAAATGGTCTAAAGGAAGTTCCAAACAAATATCCTATTGAAAAATTCTTAGACAAATTTTATCAAGTTAAAAATTTTTTTCACAAGGTCTTACAGAGTTATTAAAAAAAATCATGAAAATCGTCCATCACACCTTAGAATGTTAACAAATCAAAACTTCGTTAAGGTATTTTTCTTGGAAACACATGTAGAGAGAATCTCAAATCTCCATGATATAAAAAAAGCCGAATTAGATCGAGAAACCGGATTATTTCTTTATGAAGACATGACGCTTGGCCGTAGGTTCGAAGATAAGTGTGCAGAAATGTATTACAGGGGGAAAATGTTTGGTTTCGTTCATTTATATAACGGTCAAGAGGCTATAAGCACGGGAGTAATTGGCGCCATGAAAAAGAAACATGATTGGTTTTGTAGTACCTATCGCGATCATGTTCATGCACTAAGTGCGGGTGTTCCCTCATTTGAAGTAATGAGTGAACTTTTTGGTAAAGCTACTGGTTGTAGCAAAGGCCGAGGTGGATCCATGCACTTATTTTCAAGAGAGCATCACTTACTCGGAGGATATGCATTTATTGGAGAGGGAATTCCAGTTGCTTTAGGGGCAGCCTTTTCAAGTAAATACAAAAAGGAAGTTGTTGGTAATAGTACTAGTGATGCAGTCACTGCAGCATTCTTTGGGGATGGGACTTGCAATAATGGGCAGTTTTTTGAATGTTTAAATATGGCCCAGTTATGGAAATTACCCATAATTTTTGTTGTTGAAAATAATAAATGGGCTATTGGTATGGCTCACGATAGAGCTACTAGCAATCCTGAAATCTGGAGAAAAGCATCTGCTTTTGGTATGCACGGCGAGGAAGTTGATGGGATGGATGTATTAGCAGTTAGAGGGGCCGCACAAAGAGCAATTGAGCGAGCTAGAGCAGGTGAAGGACCTACACTTTTAGAATGTCTGACTTATAGATACAGAGGTCATTCTCTTGCAGATCCAGATGAATTAAGGTCTGAAAAAGAGAAGAATTTTTGGAGCAAAAGAGATCCTATTAAGAAATTAGCTCAAGAAATTATTGATGGTCAATTTGCAACAGAAGAAGAATTAAAAATTATTGAAAAGAAAATTGATACAGAGATATCTGATTCAGTTAAAAATGCTATTGAAGCTCCCGAACCACCTTCACAAGAATTAACTAAATATATTTGGGCAGAAGATTAGATTAAATACCGCTAGGTAATTTTCTGGTTAAATTTCTTAATTTTCTGAGTGCTTTAAGTTCAACTTGTCTCACTCTTTCTCGAGAGACTTCTAATAATCTTCCAATTTCAGCAAGCGTATGTCTCTCATTTGCATCAAGTCCAAATCTTAATTTGAGAACATGTTGTTCTTGCTCACTTAAATGACTTAACCACTTACCAAGTTGCTCTTGATGCATTTTTTGTTCAACTTGATCTAATGGTTCTTCATTATTACTATCTGCAATCAAATCACCTAAAAAGCTCCTGCCATCATCACCATTTACTGGAGCATCTAAACTACTTGTCGATAAGGCTTGTCTCAAAACAGAATCCAATTCTTCTACATCAATTTCCATCGCCTCTGCAATTTCAATTCTGCTTGGCATAGCACCAAGTTTATGAGCCAAATCTCTACTAATTTTTCTAATAGAAGCTAACCTTTCACTTAAATGAACAGGTAAACGGATTGTTCTTGATTGACAAGCAATTGCTCTTGTCATACTCTGTCTAATCCACCAAAAAGCATATGTAGAAAACTTATATCCCCTTGTCGGATCAAATTTCTCAACAGCCCTCTCCAAACCAAGAGAACCTTCTTGTACTAAATCAAGAAGTTCTAGTCCTTTACCTTGATATTTTTTTGCCACACTAACAACTAATCTTAAATTAGCTTTCATCATTCTTTCTTTAGCTCTTCGACCAATTTTTATTATTCTTTTTTGCTGAGTTGTAAATTCATTAGTCTTTTCATTTAATTGTCCATCTTCTGTAAGAATCATCATTTTCTGGACTTGATTACCCAATTCAATCTCCTCAGCTGGTGTTAATAAAGGAACTCTTCCAATGTTTTGCAAATACCAACTTATTGGATCATTACTCCTTCTTTTAGGTTGTTCTGCTTGAGTTGGTAAAGATGAAACCATTTGTTGACCTAATTAGGTATTAAAACTTTCCTACACTTTTCAAGAAATAGCCAAATATTTAATGCGCGCTTCAGATTTCAAGTAATATTTGTACACTTATGTGTTTAAAGCTGAAAATAACTCTCAGAAATTGTTTCTTTCAAGATATTTGTCTCATTTTTATATTTCTCATTAATTTCGACAATTCGTCACCAATAGCAGAAGCATTTGACCCTTTTTTGCACTTTGATGCAGCAAATGAATGCAAAAGTACGTATTTAGCAAAAAAATCTGTTGTTATATGTCTACAAAAGGTTAAATCAATCGCAGAACTGCCAGCTATAAATCCAGATAAAAGATCACCTAGTCCAGCGCGTGCTGTCTGAGAATCGGTTCCAAAAAGTTGCCATACTTTTTGCTTATCAGCAACTATGCTGTTAGCTCCCTTTAATAAAATACTAATGTTAAATTCTTTTGCTGCTTCAAAAGCTAGCCCTACATTTGTCTCAGATTTGATATTAGGGAATAACCTTCGAAATTCTTTGCTATGTGGTGTAATCCATGTTTTAAATTTTCTCTCTAAAAAAAAATTTGCCCCTAACTTAGATTCCGAAATTCTGTTAAGTGCATCTGCATCCAAGATTAATAATCCTTCAAAAGTAATAAGAAAGTCTTTTGATTTTTGCCAATCATCATTATCAATTCCTATTCCTGGGCCGACAGCTAATGAATCAAATGCACTTAAATCAATATTCTTTAATGCACTAAATAAAGATGCATTTCCACTTTGATTAGATTGCATAGTTTCTTTTAAAACTATTTCTGGGGCAATTTGCCAAATAGATTCAGCAACTATCTCAGGCAGGACCGCAGAGATAAAGCCTGCTCCACTTGATACGGCCCCTTTTAATGCTAAGTATGCAGCGCCAGGATATTTTTCACTTCCGGTTATTAGTAATGTTCTACCTCTTTTATATTTGTTGGAATTTTTTGGTAATGAAGGTAAATCAATATTTTTTAAATCTTTGTAAGTAATCTTAAAAATCTTTTTATCAACTTTGGACAGTTTACTAATAGGCACACCAACATCTATATAATGCAATTCTCCAACAAAAGGTAAAGCAGAATCTTGCGTTAATCCAATCTTATGAAGACCAATGACCAAGGTATAGTCTGCCTTTACTGCATTATCTAAAAAAGGCTCTCCTTTATTAGGACATAATCCTGTTGGAATATCAATACTTATTACCTTGCCATATTTGTTATGAAATTTTTGATTAAACAGTTTAATTAATTTATCATCAACTTTTCTTGTTTGATTATTACCAAAAACCGCATCAATCCAGAGTTCTTTCCCACTTGCATCAGGGGGCTCTACTAATTTTGTTACACCAAGAGATGTAAGATAATTAAGGTGGTTATTTGTTAATGTTTTTTTAATCGGGAATGGACACCATACCTGGACTAAAAAACCCTTCAAAAAAAGCTCTCGTGCTATTACTGCACCATCCCCACCATTATGCCCAGGACCTATTAAAACAGTTATTCCATGCTTTAAAAGAGGTTTCCTTTTCAAGAGCCATCTACTAATTTGGATACCAGCTTTTTCCATCAATGCTTCTTGTGGCATTCCATCAGAAAACATTTCTTTCTCTAATATCAACATTTGCTTTGAATCAACAATTAAATGTTTAGAGTCAATTGTTGGCCATACAATTTCGTTCATAATTAGTACAAAGCAATTGAAGTACTGTTCAAAAATTTAAACTTCCATGTTAAAGACACAAAAGGATAAAAAATTAGAGAACTATTTTTCTACTAATAATAAAACTAAAAAGAAGAAAAATATTATTGTAGGTCTTTCTGGTGGCGTAGATAGTTCCCTTTCAGCTGCTCTTCTTGTTGAAAGAGGCTGGAATGTTGAGGGACTAACTCTTTGGCTAATGAAAGGAGAAGGCTCCTGTTGTTCTGAAGGATTAGTAGATGCTGCTGGCCTTTGTGAAGATTTAGGAATTAATCATAAAATAATAGATTCAAGAGAAATTTTCGAAAGAGAGGTAATTAAAAAAACTACTGAAAGCTACGAGAAAGGAATCACTCCACTTCCATGTTCGATGTGCAACAAGAATGTGAAGTTTGAAGAGATGCTTAATTATGCAATAAACAAAAAAGTCTTTACTCATATTGCGACCGGACATTACGCAAGGATAAAAAAATCATCATATGCTGATAAAGTTGATCGCAAGAGCTTTGTATTTAGGGACTTCCTTCTTCTAAGAGGTGCTGACGAGAACAAAGACCAAAGTTATTTTCTTTATTCTCTTTCACAAGAATTACTAAGCAGATTAGAATTTCCTCTAGGTGAAATGAAAAAAGAAGAAACAAGAAAGGAAGCCCTGAGATTAGGCCTTAGAACTGCTCAAAAACCAGAAAGTCAAGATTTATGTTTAGTTGAGCATTATGGATCAATGCAGAGATTTATCGACAAACACATTGAACCCAAAGAAGGAGAAATTATTCATGTAAATGGTAAAGTCCTAGGAAATCACAATGGTATTCAGCACTTTACGGTAGGTCAAAGAAAAGGCTTGGGCATTGCTTGGCCGGAACCATTATATGTAAAAAGTTTAGACAGGGAAAAAAACATAGTCTACGTAGCAGATAAAAGAGGCCTTTTTAGTAGAGAAGTAATAATTAGTAAGGTTAACTGGGTTTCAATAGAAGAACCCGAGCAAGAGATAGAAGTAGAAGCACAAATCAGATATAGAAGTCATGCAGTAAAAGGCACTTTAATTCCTTTGAAAAATTTAGATAATCTACCTAAATCATTTAAATTAATTTTTGAAGAAAGTCAAAGTTCGGTAACGCCTGGACAAGCTGCAGTTTTTTATAAAGGAGAAATTTTATTAGGTGGCGGATTAATTAATTAATTTTCCAAAAGAAATTTAATCCCATAAAAAATATAAACAACAACAAAATAGGTTTATCTCCAAATTTTGTATAGAAGGTCTTGTCGGATGAAAAATTAGGGAATACTATTTTATTTTGCTCCACATTTAAATCTAGAAGTTGAATTATTTTTCCATCATCTTTAACTAAACCCGAAGGACCGGTGTTTGATACGAGTAGATTATCTTTTTTATTTTCAATACTTCTCAATCTTGCCAAAGACAGGAATTGATTATAAAGCTTAGTTGGATAGGGATCTAAATTTGCTGTAGTTATTATTAGTTTTGCACCGCTATTAATAGCCTTTCTTATTTTCAATCCATCACTAATTTCATAACAGATAGCCACTGCTAGAGGTTGTGTAAATTTAGGATCAAAAAATCTTGAATCAGATCCTGGTTGAATTCCTCCTACTGCAGATAATCCTCTTGAAAAACTATTTAAAAATCTAGGTATTTTTTCACCTAATGGAACAAGTCTATTTTTATCTATGAAAGAGGTAAAAGATTTATCTCCAATTTGAAATCCGAGTAAAGAACTTCTTAACTCATTATCGTAATTTCTGAAACCTCCTGCCAAAGTATTAACCTTAATGCCTTTAGATAAATAAAAATTATTAGATAGAGTTCCTTCAGGAGCAACAAGAAGTTTTGCTTGATTGTCTAAAGCATATTCTTGAGCGAGAGATTGTTTTTCTTTAATAAACTTATCATCAATTTTTAATTTTTCTCTTGTTGGGATATTTGTTTGCCAAATAGCCACAGGAAATTCAGAATCTCTTTTTGTTGGATTTGTTAGGCCCCCAAATAAATGTAAGAAAACAATTATCAAAATTCCAAAAATAAATATTTTTTTAAAATGAAGTTTTCTTCTCCATCTACCGTGAATAAAAAAAATCCAAAATCCAATTAATATTTGTAATACGCATAAACCACTTGCGCCAATCCATCTTGCCAAACCAGCAAGATAAATATCACCTGGGACTAGACTTTCACCTAAACCTATCCAGAAAAAAGGTGTTTGAGAAAGTATCAATTCACCAATCCCCCAAGTCAAAGATAAAAAAAATACTTTTATGATTAAAGGCATAATTTTCATTTTAAAAACATCCTCTTTCCAGAGAATCCTTTCAACTAAAAGCCCCCATAAATAAACTAATAAACCACCCCAAAAAGCACAAAATAATAATATTGAAATGACAATTGTTAAACTTGCAACCCATGAAAATCCCAGCCATGTCAATGGATGAAGATCATATAACCATGAATGACTTATTAAAACAAAGAAAAAGCCCCACCAAAAATTTGCTATTTTTCTTTCACTTCCCTCCCATAAAATAAATAAAGATATCGGCATAAAAATCAGCCAAAAGTGAGTTGAGACTGAAATTCCACCTAAAATTCCACCTAAACAAGGGTAAAAATATTGTCTTAAACTTTTAATTTGAGACGGGATTAACAATCTAAAATTACGAAATTAAATTTATAAACACGCATTTATTGTACCTTTATTCTGTAAAATTAGTTTTAGTAACTTTCAAAATTTTAGTGAGAGAAGTCTTTATTAGTTTTGCAGTTTTTGTTTTTTGTGTTTCATTGACTCTTTTCAGTCAATTTAATTCACCACAAGTTGTTAATGCTGCCGAGTCAGAAACTCAATTAATTCAAAAAACACCTGTTGCAAAATCATCAAATGTTTCAAATAATAATTTATTTGAGCTAGACCCATCAGATCCAAATCCTACACTTTTCGCTATGGCAGAAGAAACACAATCAGAAAGCAATTCAAGGACTACAGAAAGTGGTCTAATTATTTCGGATATCGTAAATGGGGAAGGAGATGAAGCTAGTGCTGGGCAAACAGTTACTGTAAATTACACAGGAACTCTAGAAGACGGAACACAATTTGATACAAGTATCGGTAGAGCTCCATTCAGCTTTCCCTTAGGTGCTGGACGAGTAATAAAAGGTTGGGACGAAGGTGTCGCAGGCATGAAAGTTGGAGGTAAAAGAAAATTAACAATACCTCCGGAACTGGGATATGGATCAAGAGGGGCAGGAAATGTTATACCCGCAAATGCGACTTTGATATTTGAAGTTGAATTATTAAAAGTCAATTAAATTAAGTAAGAAAAATATCTAAGACTTTTCAATTTAGTTAATCTCCAAGTAATATATATACAACACACTATATTTGAAATGTTAAGTAAATTCATCAATCCTTTTTTAGATAAAAAATCCCCAATACCAGTACATGCTCACTGTGATGGTCCTTGTGGTGTTTATGATCCAGCATCTACAAGAGTTGCTGCTGAAGCAGTTTTATCAATGACAAAAAAACTTATTGCACTAGAAGCTCCTTCTAGCACTGATTCAGCAGAGTGGGCTGCTTACAGCAATACATTTTCTAGATTTGTTGCAGTTAAAGAAGAGCAAGCAAAAGAAACAAAGAAAGAAATTCTAATTTTGTGGACAGATTACTTTAAACCAGTTCACTTAGAAACTTATCCAGACTTACATGAAACCATTTGGAAGGCGGCCAAATTATGCAGTGCATGCAAAGTTAATATTGATTTAGCTCAAGCTGAAGAACTCATGAGTTATGTAGAAAAAATTCATAATATTTTCTGGGCATCAAAAGGAAGATCAGACGCTTTTGTAAAAGCTAGTTAATCAGAATTATTCTAAAAAGTTTTTTAGATTTTATTTTATTTTTTTTAGGTTTAAGAAAAACCGCCATTATTAGTGGTGAGTCGATGTTACCTTACCTAAAAGAAGGGGATATTGTATTTTTTAAAAAATATAAAAAGAATAAATCAATACTAAAAAATCGACAAATAGTTATTTTTAATCATCCACTTAAAAATAAAAAATTAATAAAAAGGATCAACTCAGTGAATCAAAATAATATTGAGGTTCTTGGCGACAATATTGAATTTAGCGAAGATAGTAATAAATTTGGATTAATAAATAACGAGAAAATAATTGGGATTGTCACCTCTAAATTAATTATTCCTAAATTAAAAAATTTTTTAATTCAAAAAAACAGAAGCACTTCTTTGAATCCAAAATAATCCCAAAGAAAAGGA
The DNA here is from genome assembly GCA_003214815.1 of Prochlorococcus sp. AG-412-J13. GTDB lineage: Bacteria > Cyanobacteriota > Cyanobacteriia > PCC-6307 > Cyanobiaceae > Prochlorococcus_A. The sequence goes on from QCLE01000003.1 coordinate 33,318, forward strand.
AAGCCCTCCTGCTAAAGCTATTAATCTTTTAATAAATTTTTGACTTGCTTTAAGGGTGGTAAAAGATATTAAACAAGTAAAAAGATTCATACTTGTTAGTGACCCAATCAAATATGAAATCAAATATAAGCAAGCGCTGGTTAAAGGTAGTGCTAAAGCAGGAAGAACTGCAAGAAAATGCGAACCTCCAGCTATACCGTGTAGCAAGCCTAAACCTGTCAAAGCATGTGAGTGCTTATTATTATTTTTTTGCTCCTTAACATGAAAGTGAAAGTGACGATGGGCAATTCCATTCTCATGCTTATGGGAATGCGAGTGGATACTTAATTGAAAAGAATTTTTTATAGCAAATACTCCAACAATTAGAAGAGAAATTCCGACTAGGAATTCGGCAATATTGGAAAATTTGTTTAATGGCGTAATATCCTTAATAAAAATCGCTAGGAAAGCTAACAAAAGGACACCTGAAGAGTGTCCCAAGCCCCATGAGAAACTATTTTTAAGAGCTTTTGGGGGATTATTAATCGCTGCTGGTGCCATTGCAATTAGATGATCAGCGCCACTAATAACATGCACAAATCCTGCAACTACACCTGTTAAAATTACAGCCTGCATATATTTTCAGTACAACTCTTTATTAAATTTTATAGCACGATTTGAAGTCAAAATTAAATAGAGTTAAATAATTTCTTGAAAGATTGTTCAATATCACTTTCTCTCATAAAAGTTTCACCAATTAATACTCCCTTGATTCCAATTGATTTAAGCGATTCTAAATCTTCGGCACAATTAATTCCGGATTCACTAATGGGGAGAATATTTTGTTTTAAAAATATATCAGCATATGTAAGCATCAATTCTATTGATGTTTTTAAATCCGTTTTAAAAGTCTTTAAGTCCCTATTATTTATTCCAATCAAATTAAAAGATTTTAACTTTAAAATCCTTTCTAATTCATTATCGTTATGGACTTCAACAAGAACACTCATCTTTAAATTGTCAGCTATTTTCTTTAGATAAATTAAATCGTCATCACTTAAAATCGCAGCAATTAATAATATTGCATCAGCACCAGATACCCTTGCTTTATAAATCTGATAAGCAGAAATAATAAAATCTTTGCAGAGTAGAGGGAGATTAGTTGATTTCCTTACAGTTTCGAGTATTTCATAACTACCTTGAAAAAATCTTTTATCGGTAAGTACTGAGATACATGATGCACCTAATCCTTCATAACAAATTGCTATGTCTTCAGGCTTAAAATCTTTTCTAATAACTCCTTTACTCGGACTAGCTTTTTTTATTTCAGCAATTACTCCTGGTTTTATTTTTGACTCCAAAATATTTTTATAAAAATCTTTTGGAGCAGGAAGGTTTTCAATCTTTTTAATGAGATCTTCTAAAGAAACTATTTTTTTAAAATTCTTAATTTCAATGTCCTTGTGCCATAAAATTTCTTCCAGAATATTTTTTGCTTGTGCTTCTCTATGAGGTACAGCGTATTCTAAATTTTCTACCCTTACTGTTGGATTTGGTGGCCTGCGTCTTATCTCCATTTAATTTAAGATATTATTTTATTTGAGAAGCCGCTTGTTTATATGCTACCTCAACTACTTCACTAAGAGTGGGATGAGTATGAACTTCTTTAGATAATTCAATTACATCTTGGTTCCTTGAAATGGCGTTCGAAATTTCTTGAATTAAATCAGCTGCATGTAACCCAAAAATATGAGCCCCTAATACTTTCCCATTATCTTTATTGAAAATCAACTTTAGCAATCCATCACTTTCCAATTCAGCCAATGCTTTTGAATTAGCCTTAAAGAAACTTTTGACAACTCCCAAAGTAAAATTTTCTGCTAAAGATATCTCCTTAGCTTCAGCTTCAGATAGACCAACTGAACTTATCTCTGGGTGAGTAAAGGTTGCTGCAGGGATACAGTTATAGTTTATTTCGATATTACCACCGCAAATATTATCAACAGCAATAGTACCCTGCGCTGCAGCTGTATGGGCAAGCATTAGTTTGCCCGTTACATCTCCAACAGCCCAAATATTAGGTATTATTTTATCGCCATTCTTAACTCTCATTTGAGCATCTACAGGAATGAAACCTTTTACTGTTTCGATACCAACCGACTCAAGATTTAAGTTATTACTATTAGGACTTCTGCCAGTTGCAACTAGTACAGCGTCAACTTCTAAAGTTTCTACAACTTCCTTAGATTTTGCATCTGTCAGCTCTATTTTTACAGGGCATCCTGGTGTTATTTTTGTCGCAAAGACATTTGATTTTGTTTCTATATCTCTTGCTTGAATAAGATTCTTCTTAGCAATTTTAGTGATGTCTGGATCAAATGTTGGCATGATATTCTCCAAAGCCTCGATCATGGTAACTTCACAACCAAGTGCGGTATAAACATCAGCAAATTCTAGTCCTATATATCCGCTTCCAATAATTGCTATCCATCTTGGAAGCCACTCAAGTTTAACCGCATCATCACTAGTAAATACAGTCCTATTATCCAAAGTTATTCCACGGGGCACAAAAGGAGAAGAACCAGTTGCTATAACAATATTCTTACATGTAAAAATTTTATTGATTCCGTTTTTATCTCTTACACTTACTTTTTGATTTCCTTCAATTCTGCCAATGCCCAAAATAATTTCAACTCCACTCCTTTTAAGAGTTTTTGTTAAATTTTCTCTAACATTTAAAACTAAATTATTTGCATGATCTGCAATTTTTGATCTCTCGAACCTTACTGGGGAAGCATGGATACCAAATTTAGCTAAATGTACATAATCAGCTATTTCTCTGACTTTTCCACTTGCAGCCAAAAGAGCTTTAGAGGGGACACAACCCTTGTTAACACAAGTGCCTCCCATATCAGAAGATTCTACTATTGCGACTTTCAGCCCCTTACCAGCGGCATGTTTAGCGGCATCAAAACCTCCATATCCTGCTCCTATTACGATTAAATCAAAATCAAAAGTTGAATCAGTCACTTTTTATTTACTTATTAGAGATGTATGCGACTCTTTTTCGTTCTAGTAATAATGGAACTGCAACACAAGCCACATTCAATGATTCTACAAGCTCACTATGCGGAATTGTAATTGTTTCATTAAAAGCTTCTTGAATTTTTTTATGAATACCTTGACCTTCATTGCCCAAAATTAATGCGGTACGTTGAGACCAATCAATTTCCCAGTAGGGTTTTAAAGGTTTTTTTGAACTTTTATTATGGCTACTAGTAGAGAAAATCTTAAATCCTACATTTGACAATTCAGACAAAGACTTAAATAAAGAATTTAATATTTCTTCTTCAGTTCCATCAAACCTTAAAAATGGCAGATGAAAAACTGCACCAGAGGATGCCCTTAATACCTTTTGGCCTAATGGGTGTGCACCTCCAGCTAAAAAAATTGCATCAACACCAGCAGCTAAAGCAGTTCTAAAAAGATTACCCATATTCCCAGGATCTTGAATCCTGTAGAGCACAAGAACGAAATCATCTTTACTATTAAATTGATAATTAGGTATTGCTGAAATCTCTACTAAAGCTGCTATCCCATCTGGATTAATTGTTGAAATCGCAGATGCCAAAACTTCCTCTGAGACAATATTTATTAATGACTGATGAAATTTTTTGCTTAGATTTTGATTCTTTCTTAGCCATTTTTCGGTGACTAAAATTTTAGAGGGATTTTTTCCAGACTTCAACAATTCTTCAATGAGATGTGTGCCCTCTATGCAAAAAAAGTCTTGATCTTTTGAAGATGATCCTCTTTTAAATGATCTAAATCTTTTAACTAGATTATTGTTTTTACTAGTTATTTTTAAAAAAGTATTTTCTATGAGAAATTTGAAAAATTTTTATCAACTATATTTTAATTAAATAAATATTTTGATCAATTGTTTATTAAATTTTTATTTCCTAAGAAATTTAATAAATACATTTTCACTTTTTATTAATATTCATGACGTTACATAGGGGTGGACTTAATATTATTAGTTTGTCATTATTAACCTAATACATTAAGTCTTAATGATTTGCGGAAGCAAAAAGAAGGCATATCTTAAATCGCAAAATTTAAAGATTCTTGGCCAAGGCAAATTAAATGGAATAGTTGATATAAGTGGTGCGAAGAATTCGGCCTTAGTTTTATTGGCTTCATCATTGCTAACTAATGAAAAAATAATTCTTGAAAATGTACCTTTTCTTACTGATATTGAAAAAATGGGTAATATCCTAAAAAATTTAGGAGTGAATTTAGTTCATAAAAACAACCAACTAGAAATAGATCCAAAAACTATTTCCATTAAAGAACTTCCATATGAACTTGTTAACGGATTAAGAGCAAGTTTCTTTTGCATAGGTGCACTATTAACTAAATTTGGAGAAGCTCAAGTACCCTTACCAGGTGGATGCAATATTGGCTCAAGGCCAATAGACGAGCATATTAATGGACTAATCGCATTAGGAGCAGACATTATTATTGAAGAGGGGATTGTCAAGGCAAAAATAAGGGGAAACAAAAATAAACTTCATGGCACTCATATTAAATTAAATTGTCCAAGTGTAGGTGCAACTGAAACTTTAATAATGGCAGCATCTTTAGCCAAAGGAAGAACTACTATTAAAAATGCTGCTAGAGAGCCTGAAGTTCAGGATTTATGCCAAATGCTTAATAAAATGGGGGCAAAAATTTATGACTCCGGTAAAGAAACAATAATTATTGATGGTGTTAATAAGCTAGGCGGTTGTACTCATAAAGTAATTCCAGACCGAATAGAAGCTGGAACTTTTCTAATAGCTGCGGCTGCAACTTCCTCTTCAATAACAATTTCTCCAGTGATCCCTCATCATCTTGAAGCTGTTACTAATAAGCTTAAAGAGAGTGGGAGTAAAATTACGATTAAAGGTAATTCAATTTCAATCAAGAGTAAAGAGATTAAAGGAGTAGATATTGAAACAGCTCCTTTCCCTGGATTTCCTACTGATTTGCAGGCACCATTTACAGTTCTAATGACAATCGCAAATGGTGAATCAAAGATAACCGAAACAATTTTCGAAAACAGAATGAATCATATTCATTTACTTAATAAAATGGGTGCCCGTATAAAATTAAACAAAAACGTAGCTCATATAAAAGGTGTTAAAACAATTAGTGGGATGAATCTAGTGGGCTCAGATTTAAGGTCATCAGCTGCATTAATAATTGCAGGAATAATCGCAAAAGGTAGTAGTAAGATCTATGGATTAGAACATTTAGATAGAGGTTATGAAAATTTTGAATTAAAACTAAAAAGTTTAGGTATTAAAATAATTAGAGAAATTAATAAAAGTACTTTTGAGGAGAATAAATATAAAATTAAACCTAAATCTGAAGACATTTCAAAGCTCGAAGCAGCTTAGTCTTTTACTAAGAAATTCTTAAAATCAAAAAAATTAATTCAAACGTAAGCAACATTAATTAGTGAAATACAACCGAAAAATAGTAACAACAGCACTAAAAAGCGATTAGACCAAACTTTATTCAAACCATTAAACTTAGATACATTCATACCCAGATTCCCCTATTAGAGCCAAATGCTGTCAATATAGTGACCGCAACAAAGAAATAAGGGACGAACTTTAAGGATAATTTTTTAGCTTGAGTTTTTGACATTAATTTTTTTCTTACAATATAACGCAATATTACAAATAATGAAGCTAATTCATAAAAAAAAAGACTTTACTGGCGATAAATCACAAAACTGTATCAAAAATGTTCAAAGTTTACTTTGTTATCATATTTATTGTCAGGAAATCCAATAAATATGAATTTATATTTTCTCAAAAAGATTAACTATTAACAAACGTTATCTTGATCACTGTTCCTTAACCAAAACAATAGTCAATAAAATCATTTTTGTTATAATGAAAAAGTTCATTTTTTCAAAAGCCTTGGGAGCGTGGTGGAATTGGTAGACGCACCGCACTCAAAATGCGGCACCTTCGGGTATGTCGGTTCAAGTCCGACCGCTCCCACTTTAATGAATACTTATAGTCGATTCGATATATCTTTCAAAAAAGGAAAGGGTTGCTGGTTATGGGATAAAACAGGTAAAAAGTATCTTGATGCAGTCGCTGGAATAGCAACTTGTAGTCTTGGCCATAGCGATACAGTTTTAAGAAGAAGGCTATCAATTCAACTAAAAAAGATTCAACACATTTCAAATCTCTACAACATTGAAGAACAAGAACAATTAAGCAGAACTTTAACGAATATGAGTTGTGCTAAAAGCGTCTTCTTCTGCAATAGTGGAGCGGAAGCAAATGAATCAGCAATTAAATTAATTAAAAAATATGGTAATACAACAAATAAAGGTAAAGAATCAATTATTCTCGCAGCAGAATCCAGCTTTCATGGAAGGACGCTGGCAGCCTTGAGTGCTACTGGACAGCCCAAATATCAAAAAGGTTTCGAACCAATGATTCAAGGGTTCAAATTTTTTAAATTTAACAATTTTTATTCGGTAAAAAAATTATTTGAAGAGTGTGAAAATAATGATCAAAAAATTTCCGGCGTTTTAGTTGAACCAATACAAGGAGAAGGCGGAGTAATTCCTGGAAGTAAAATATTTTTTAAAAGCCTGAGAGATATATGTGATAAATATAATTCTCTTCTCATTTTAGATGAGGTCCAAAGTGGAGTAGGTCGAACTGGGAAAATGTGGGGTTATGAGAATTTAGGAATTGAACCTGATGGATTCACCCTTGCTAAAGGATTAGGAGGAGGTCATGCAATTGGAGCATTATTGGTAAAAGAAAAAGCCAACATTTTTTCTCCAGGAGATCATGCAAGCACTTTTGGAGGGAACCCATTCGCCTGTAAAGCTGCCCTAACAGTATTAGAAGAAATAAATAGAAGAAATATTATCAATAATGTTTATCTAAGAGGGGAACAATTAAGTGCTGGGTTTGAAGAATTGTCAAAAAAATTTCCAAATATTATTTGCGGGAAAAGAGGTTTGGGTCTAATACAAGGTCTTGTGATCAATGATGATTATGCTGAGGCAAAAAAAATTACATTAAAAGCTTTTGATAAAGGATTACTGGTAGTTCCTGCAGGAGGAAATGTTGTAAGAATTGTCCCACCATTAGTTATATCTCGAAGAGAAATTAATATTCTTTTGGATAAGCTAAATTCAATTTTTGAAGAACTATAGCAATTTAAATTTTGAAAAATGCAAATTTAAAAATTTTTGAATTATTATCACCTAAACATGAAAGGGATAATATCAAGTTAGGTTTATCAAGAATTAAAAAAGCACTTCAAGAACTTGGTAATCCTTGCAAGAATATCCCTGCGATACAGATTATTGGAACCAATGGGAAAGGATCAATCGCGGCATATTTAGAAAGTATACTTTTTGAGGCTAAAAGGAATTTTGGTGTAACGACATCTCCTCATCTTTTGGATGTATGCGAGAGGATTAGAGTTAATAAAAAAAATATTAATAAAACTGATTTTGAAAAAATCTATAGATTAATAGAAAAAAATTTTTCAACATTTGAATTAACTCCTTTCGAAAAAATCATTTGCTGCGCACTAAATTTTTTTGACTATAAAAAAGTTGAATTACTCATTCTTGAAGCTGGCTTAGGGGGACGATTAGACGCGACAACAGCCCATAAATCTAGACCAATAATTGCTATTGGGAATATTGGCTTAGACCATAAAGAATTTCTTGGAGATACGATTGAAAAAATTGCCGAAGAAAAATTAGCAGTTATTGAAAAAAACTCAATTGTCATCTCATGCAATCAAAATAGTCAAGTTGAAAATTTAATAACCAAAAAAGTTAAAGAGGTAGGAGCAGAAATTATCTGGAAAGATTCAATTTCAAACAGCTATAAGCTTGGATTAAAAGGAATTTTTCAAAAGCAAAATGCTTCAGTAGCTGTTGGAGCAATTGAAGCGCTGAATAATTTGGGATTTAATATAAAAGAAAAACACATAGCTGAAGGTCTTAAAAAGACAACTTGGAACGGAAGGCTAGAAATAATAAATTATTTCAACAAAGAAATTCTTGTAGATTGTGCGCATAATTATCCTGCTGCAAAAGCACTCTCTAATGAGCGAATTAATTGGGAGAATGAAGATAAAGGAATTTATTGGATTTTAGGTGTCCAAAGACAAAAAGATATTTACGCAATATTAAAAACACTTCTAAAGAAAAATGATCACTTATTACTTGTGCCAGTCCCAAACCAACCTAGTTGGCAATTAAATGATTTCTCTCAGATTAAAGAAATTGACGTTCAAAAAACAATTGAATTTAAAACATTTGAACTTGCCATTGAGTATTTATTTTCCCTAGAAAAATGGCCACCTAATCATCCTGTTATAACAGGTTCTATTTTTTTAGTTGCTGAATTTATTAAACTTGCGAATAAACAGAAATGTTAAATTTTAAATTGTTCTTTTACTTCCCAACCTTCCAATTTTCCTGGATTTAATAGCCCTTTAGGATCAAATCTTAATTTCGCTTTTACTTGATCTGCATCCACCACTCCGAGACCTCCGCCTTCAACTGTTAAAACATGAGGATTAAAAATAAACGCACCAAGTTTCTTGCAATCTTCCATTATTTCATTTAATTCTTCTGCCCCATTCCACTTTAATACAGGCAAAGCCGCTAATCGCGGTGATCCTTGTTGAGAAACTGCCTCTAAATGCCAAAGAACTTTTTTACCCCATTTTTTTTTCAAAAAATTAATTAATTCTAGTTCATTATTAAGTGGCAAAAGCATCTGTAAATAAGTCCAATTTTTATCCCTAGACCTCATATGAAGAGTTGTATGATTCCATACGATTTCAGAAATTCCATTGACGAGCTTTTCTTCTTCCCCAAGGAGGGTAGATTCAACTTTGAACTTTTTACAAATTAGCTCGATGGTTTTTATTCCTCCAAGAGTAGATTGAATTAATATCTTGTGACTTCTAGATTTACTTTTAAACCATTTTGGCATTTGATCTACAATTTCTTCTTCAAGAATTGCTCCTAATTTCAGATCAATTGCTGCGCTCGTAAAAGTTTTTAATATTTTTATTGTTTTTTCAAATTCAATACAGTCGATAACTAATGAGTACCATTTACGTTTGATATCAGTAGCAAGTAATAAAGAAGTAATTATTCCATTAGTCCCATAAGCATGATTTAGAGGTTCTGATTCTTCAGCATCAAATTTTAATAATGCAGGTTTTTCATTCATCGTTACTGCCTCTAAACCTATAAGATTACCAGGATCTCTTAAAAATCCCCACCTAATGGAACCAATACCTCCTGATCCACCTGCAATAAAACCTCCAATTGTTGCAGTTTTCCAAGTACTAGGAAGTAACCTCAATTCCCTCCCATATTGCTCTAATTGTTTATTCAAATCTCCCATAACACAGCCAGACTGTACTTTTACAAAACCTGTATCTGGATCAAATTCTTCTAACTTATTAAATTGACTCATTTGCATTACAACTCCTTTAAATAATGGGACCGCTTGTCCATAATTACCTGTACCTGAACCCCTTAAAGTAAGTGGGATAGAAAATTCCCAACAAATTTCTGCTACTTCCTTTACCGCTTTGTGATCATTAGGTCTTACCACCAAATCAGCAATACATTCGTCTAATACTTCAGTAAGGATTGGAGAGTAATTATAAAAATCTTTTGAAAGTCTTTTTACATCGAATTTATTTTCAATAATCTCTAAGTTTTTGACTTCTCTAAATTTGTCTATAAATTTAAGTTTATTTGATATCATTAATAAAATTTTTTATGATTTGTATATAAATTAGCCAATTAGCAATATAAATCGCCCTTTATGAATACTTTTCTCTTTAAAGTACTCGAAAAAACATCTGCCCATCTTTGTGCATCTAAAATCACAAAATCAGCAGGACAACCTTTTTTAATTAAACCATCCCATTTTAAATTTAATAATCTGCTTGGAGCTAAAAAAATAGAAGATAGAGTCATTCTCTCCCAGGGATTTAGTTGAAGCATAGGCATCGAGCAAGACAACATATAAAAAGGGTCAAAATTACCAAATGGGTACCAAGGATCTTGAACATTATCACTACCAAGAGATACATCCACATGTGATTTTTGTAATTGCTTTATTGGCGCAACTGGTCTTTTTAATGAAGTAGTTTTATTACTTCGATTGAGCAGCCAAAAATTTGTTAGGGGTAAAGCTATAACATTAATATTTTTCTCAGCCATTTTTTCTCCTAAATTTAAAATCTCTCTATTACTTAGAGAAATAAGACTACTCAAATGACTACAAGTGATCGGAATACTATTAATTTCTAAATTTTCGATTGTTTCTAATAAAACTTTTATTCCCGCTCCAGGTTCAATAATTGACTCATCTATATGCAAATCAATTTCTAATTTATATTTACTCGCAAGAAGAAGCATCTTTGCTAGTAATTTGCTTGTATTTTTTTTATTGAAAGGGGGTACAATAACACCTCCTAAAATGCCTCCATTAGAGGAAAAAATTTTTGCCAAATCTTCTCCATTATTTGTATCCCAGAATTCCAATGGAGCTAGAGCAACGAATTGTAAAGTCAACTCAGATGAAAATTTTTTTTGTAATTTAAAAAGTTCAATCCAAATATCAATAGATTGACTGTTGTATGTATCAATATGACTTCTAATAGCTCGGTATCCATTTTGTATGGCAAGTTTTAATGATTTCTCAACTCTTTCAAGAACCTTATCTGTAGTTCTAGTTTTATGTTCTTCAAGATTTACTGATAATGCTCCTCCATAGTTTGATTCCAGATTAGGAAAGTCTGCCCATGTAAAAGATTTATCAAAATGCGAATGCGTTTCAACAAATCTTGGGAATAAAATATTTTTTGGTTTTGTAACTTTATTTTTTAAAGGCTTTAACTCAGAAACAAATCCATCCTCCCAACTAATGGAAACTGAACATAAATCCTCTACATCGATAATGAGGTTATCTATATCTTCTATTAAACAAAGGCTTCTGGGAATAAGAACCTCAGCTTTGCCAGAATTACTCAAATTTTTAAATTTTCTTTTATTTTAAATCATAAGAAAACTTTACTGAATTAGAAAATAATTCAAATTTCTCTAAAAGATAAAAATAACTATGAAAAATTACCCTTGAGTTGTTAAATTTATAAATGTGAGGCGGGCGTCGCCAAGTGGTTAAGGCAGCGGCTTGTGGCGCCGCTATTCGGGGGTTCGAATCCCCTCGCTCGCCCTCAAAAATATTGCAGCAAAATTATTTAACTTGTAATTTTGAATTATAGAATCATAAAAAATTCCTAGCAAAGTGCTAACAAAAACAAAATCAGACGAAAAAAAATCTCAAAAGAATTCAACTACTGGCAGTTATTGGATAACCACATTTGGATGCCAAATGAACAAGGCTGATTCTGAGAGAATGGCTGGGACATTGGAGAAGATGGGATATACCAGAGCAGATAATGAATTAAATGCCGATTTGGTCTTGTACAATACATGCACAATCAGAGATAATGCAGAGCAAAAAGTTTATAGCTTTCTAGGAAGACAAGCAAAAAGAAAGCACAAAAACCCTAACTTAAAACTTGTTGTTGCAGGTTGCCTTGCGCAGCAAGAGGGAGAGTCCTTATTAAGAAGAGTGCCAGAACTTGATCTGGTTATGGGGCCTCAACACGTAAATAATCTTGAGAATCTTCTGGGGAAAGTTGATTTAGGAAATCAAGTTGCTGCCACAGAAGAAAACTTCATTTCTGAAGACATAACAAGTGCCAGAAGAGAAAGCTCTATTTGTGGCTGGGTTAATATCATTTATGGATGTAATGAAAGATGTTCATATTGTGTAGTCCCCTCTGTAAGAGGAAAAGAGCAATCAAGATATCCAAATGCGATAAAAAGTGAGATCCAAAAATTAGCTGATGATAATTATAAAGAAATTACTCTTTTGGGTCAGAATATTGATGCTTATGGTAGAGACCTTCCAGGAACTACAAAAGAGGGGAGAAAAGAGAATACTCTAACTGATCTTTTATATTATATTCATGATGTTAAAGGAATTCGCAGAATAAGATTTGCTACTAGTCATCCAAGATATTTTTCAAAAAGGTTGATTCAAGCTTGTTATGAACTTGATAAAGTCTGTGAACATTTCCATATTCCCTTCCAAAGTGGAAATGATGAAATCTTAAAACAAATGTCAAGAGGATATTCTATTAAAAAGTATAAAAATATTATCGAGAATATAAGGTCATTAATACCAGATGCATCAATCACTGCTGACGCAATAGTTGCCTTCCCAGGAGAAACCGAACAACAATATCAAGATACATTAAAGCTAATATCAGAAATTGGTTTTGATCAAGTAAATACGGCAGCATATTCTCCAAGACCAAATACGCCTGCAGCAGTTTGGTCGAATCAACTTTCTGAAGTGGTAAAAAAAGCTAGATTACAAGAAATTAATGATTTAGTCGAAAAAACTGCTAGGAGCAGAAATCAAAGATACATCAAAAATATTGAAAGCGTTTTAATTGAGGGTTTAAATCCAAAAAATTCCTCGCAAATTATGGGTAGAACTAGAACAAATAGATTAACTTTCGTGGAGATTCCCAAAAACATTAATTTTCATTTTTCATTGGGAGATGAGATAAATGTCAGAATAAATGAAGCAAGACCTTTTTCTCTAACAGGTGAACTTTATTTATGATTTTTTTCTAAATGATCAGGGGTAAGAAAAAATGTATTGGGTTAATATTTGGCGGGAATTCCAATGAACATGAAGTATCTATATCCTCTGCGAAAACAGTTTACCAAGCATTTAATTCAGAAATAAACAATGAACGCTTTACGGTTAAAGCCTTTTACATAAACAAATATGGAGATTGGCTTGATAGTGATAGTTCAGAAAAAATCCTAATTGGTAAAATTGAAAACAATAGAACAAAAAAACAAGAAATTTTAAATCAAGAGAGAATTAACTTCCTTGACGGAATTGAATTTCAAAATATTGATGTTTGGTTTCCTCTTTTGCATGGATTTAATGGTGAAGACGGATCAATTCATGGCTTACTGAGATTTACAAAGAAACCTTTAGTCGGATGTGGAATTATAGGCTCTGCGCTTGGAATGGATAAAATTTTGATGAAAACAATTTTCTCATATCTTAAACTTCCACAAGTTAACTATCTAGTTTTTCAAAATGAAGATCTAAACGATAAGGAAGTAAAAAAAAAGTTAATTAATGAAATTTTAAAAAAATTAAATTTTCCTATTTTTGTTAAACCATCGAACTCTGGATCATCTCTTGGCATCTCCAAAGTCATAAGTGAATCAGAAACATTACAAGCATTAGAAAAGGCTTGGGAAATAGATCAGAGGATAATAATAGAGGAAGGTTTAGAAGTTAGGGAGATTGAATGCGGAATAATTGGTAATTCAAAACTCTTAGCCTCCGAGATAGGCGAAGTAAATTACGAAAGTGATTGGTATGATTACGATTCAAAATATTATTCAAATAATAAAATAATTATACCAGCCGAAATAGATTCTAAAATCACAAAAGAAATTAAAGAAATTGCTATTAAAAGTTGTAGAGCACTAAATATCTTCGGTTTTGCAAGAGTAGATTTCTTTTTAGAAAAATCTTCAAATAAAATTTTGTTAAATGAAATAAATACAATTCCTGGCTTTACAAAAAACAGTATGTTTCCAATGCTTTGGAAAGCTTCAGGTTTAAAAATTGAACAACTTGTGGCTAAACTGGTAGATATATCTCTAGATTCTTAGTTTAAATCAAATGTTGCATGGACTTCTTTGGTTACCATTACTTTTAATCTTCATTTTATTAACTGCACTTGGATGGTTAGAAAGAAGAAGGCAAAATCTTTTTAGAAGTTGGGCGAGTGATTCTGAACTGTGCAAGTTAGATAGTTCAAGCGCAGCTTCCTTAAAAGATGGGGAGTTAAAGTGGAGCGCATTTGAAGCTGGTAAATTTGAAGAAAAAGATAGTTTTACAATCAAAAAACTAGAATTAGTTGAATTAATGGCACTAACTTCAGGAGAAGCGCCTTTAACAAGTGAATCTCAAGGTAAATGCAGGTTGAGATTAGTAGGTGATGGAAAAGAGATGGATGTACCATTTTCAGATGCAGAGCAAGCGAGAGAATGGATGGACCAATTGATGGAAAAAGCTCGATGTGATTTGTGAAAAACCAAAAAAAATCAATAATAGAAGCTTTTTTTTTCTAATTACATTTTTATTTTTAACAAGCTTTTTAAGCATAAAAACTCTTAAAAAAGTTGATCTACAGGACATTAGAATTTCTGGTAGTGAATTATTTTCGCAGAATGATGTTGTAAATAATTCATCTTTAAAATTCCCGATCCGATTATTTTTTGTAAAAACTAAGTTGTTAGAAAAAGAGTTAAAACAAAATTTGTCTCTCAAGAATGTCTCAGTAAACAGAGAATTATTTCCTTTTGGTTTGAAGGTTCATATGAATACAAGAATTCCAATAGCTTACGGTGAGAGAATATTAAACCAAGAGAAAATATTAGGCTTAATTGATAAAGATGGAATTTTTATAAATAAACAAAATACGGATGAAAAAAATTTAAAAAAATTAACAATTCAAGTTTTTGGATGGAAAGAAAAATTTAAAAAAATATTATCTGAAATTTTCATAGCTTTAGAAAATTATGAATTTGAGATAGTAAAAATAACTTTTTCACCCGATGGGTTTTTAACTGTTGAGGAAAAAGATTTAAAAACAATATTCTTAGGATTTAACCCAAATCTAATCAACTATCAATTACAAATAATCAATGATATAAAAAATGAATTTAAGAAAAATAGCTTTTCAATAAAAGTAGATAACATTGATCTTACTAATCCCAATAAACCAAAAATAAAAGTGTTCAAACCCTAATATTTGAAAAAGGATTTTGAATAATTTTTTTTAATTATTGTAGTGTTGATATGGGTTTTGCATTCAAAACAAAATATTTAATAAAAAAATATTTTTAGGATTTTCCTCAACAAATTCCTACAGATGAGCTCAGTAAGTTCATAATGCACCCAATACTAGTATTAGATCCTATTAAGAGATGAGCTTCGGTAACAATCCAAACTTTGATCAATCGAGAGAAATCCTTCCAAGCCAAAACGCCAAAATAGAAGTTATTGGTGTAGGTGGTGGTGGAAGTAATGCAGTCAATAGAATGATAAATAGTTATTTAGAAGGAGTCTCATTTCGAGTCCTCAATACCGACGCACAAGCCCTACTTCAGTCTTCTGCAGAACGTAGGGTTCAACTTGGTCAAAACCTTACTAGAGGATTAGGTGCAGGAGGAAATCCAAGTATTGGTCAAAAAGCTGCCGAAGAATCTAAAGAAGAGCTTCAACAAGCTTTAGAGGGATCTGATTTAGTTTTTATAGCTGCTGGAATGGGTGGGGGAACTGGTACAGGAGCAGCTCCGGTAGTTGCAGAAGTAGCTAAACAAAGTGGTGCTTTAACTGTAGGTATAGTAACCAAACCATTTTCTTTTGAAGGGAAAAGAAGAATGCGTCAAGCAGAAGAAGGAATCTCAAGACTAGCTGAAAACGTTGATACTCTCATAGTTATTCCAAATGACCGATTAAAAGACGTTATAGCAGGAGCGCCCCTTCAAGAAGCATTTAGAAATGCTGATGATGTTTTAAGGATGGGTGTTAAAGGTATCAGTGACATCATTACTTGTCCAGGATTAGTTAATGTTGATTTCGCAGATGTAAGATCAGTTATGACTGAAGCAGGCACTGCTCTTCTCGGAATAGGTATTGGTTCAGGAAGATCGAGAGCTTTAGAGGCAGCACAGGCAGCAATGAACAGTCCTTTACTAGAAGCAGCTAGAATTGATGGAGCTAAAGGCTGCGTTATAAATATTACTGGTGGTAAAGATATGACTTTGGAAGATATGACCTCCGCATCTGAAATTATCTATGATGTTGTTGACCAAGAAGCAAATATCATTGTTGGTGCAGTGGTCGATGAAGCAATGGAAGGAGAGATACAAGTTACTGTAATTGCTACAGGATTTGAAACTAATCAACCATTAAACCAACAAAGCATAAAAAACAGATTATCAAATCAACCCTTATATAATTTTTCAAATAATAAAGAATCGGGAGCTAGTATTCCTGAGTTTTTAAGATTAAGGCAAAATAAAAAAGATATAAGCTAAAAGTTAAAATGGAGTGACTCGGTTATCTCGCCTGCTTCAAGCATCCCTTTTGGCTGCTACCTTCCGGTCCTGACCAGGTTTAGGTGTTAAAACTGCGAAAGGCCGAGTCAGATGCATACTAGCAATTCTTGATTAAAAAAGATACATAAATTTATTATGTTACCTTCAGACTTGGTTAATTATAAAAAAAAATCTCAGAAAATCATTGCATTAACTGCATGGGACTCTATATCAGGATCCATTGCAGAACAAGCCAATGTTGATCTCGTCCTGGTAGGAGATTCCTTAGCAATGGTCTGCTTAGGATACAAATCGACATTGCCATTAACTTTAGAAAACATCATTTATCATACTAATGCTGTTTCGAGAGGATTTAAAAAGAAAATTGATGATCAACCTTTGATCGTTTCAGATATGCCTTTTCTGACTTACCAATGTGGAGAGGATAAAGCTGTTGAGTATGCAGGGAAAATTATTCAGAGCACTTATGCAAAAGCTGTAAAGGTAGAGGGAGCTCAACCAGAAATACAAAAAGTTATTTCTAGATTAATAAGAATGGGAATCCCTGTTATGGGTCATATAGGTCTTACACCCCAAAGCTATCTAAATCTTGGATTAAAGAAACAAGGAGAAAGCTTAGAAAGCCAAGAAAAAATCAAGAAAGAGGCTTCTATACTTGAAAAATTAGGATGTTTTTCAATAGTTGTTGAACATATTCCTGATATGCTTGCTAAAGAAATACAAAATACTTTAAAAATTCCCATAATTGGTATCGGTGCAGGTAATTATTGCGATGGGCAAGTAAGAGTTACTGCAGATTTGTTAGGCCTCAATGATAATCAACCACCATTTTGCCAACCGATTATTCAAGGGAAGAAATTATTTAAGGATAAATTAAAAGAATGGGTAAACTCTGAAAGACTTAACTAACCCAATACATTTTGTCATTCAGTCTAATTCCCTAAGAACATAGTATTAGAAATGGTTTACGGCCATATATAATCCTGAAAAAGTTTCATATTTACTATCTTTATTATTTAAAAATAATTTTGTGTAGTTTGCAATAACTAATAACAGCAAAAGGAATGTATTAATAGATATAAAAAAGAGGGGTCGTTATACCCTTTAATTTAGATCGAATGTCAATCAGTAGATTTTTTTTAGAATTTATTTTTTAAAAATATCAAAGGAAATTAAATACTATATTCACTTAAATAAAAATTTATTTTGAAAAACTTTAATTCTCTTATTCCTTTTCTTTCCATGACAATTCTTAAAATTGGGATGTTCAAATAAACCAGTAGAAAAAGAGATAAAAATGCCAATATTATTTGATGCCAAAAAACAAGCAGAAAAAGAAGCCTACAAGTTTGGTTGCTAAGGAGCTGATGAAATGGGTAATAAATGGATGCTATGAAGTATGCACAAATATAACGACTTAAAACTAGGCTTTTTATCTCTTCTATTTTTAATCAACTATAAATCATTTTTATTACCGATATTTACCTTACCTTTTGTTAAAGAAGTTTTGCCGCAATTTATAAAATTTATTTAAAATCAACCTAATAGATTTACACCAGTGGTTTTAGCTATGACAAAAAGTTTGTAATTAGTCTTAATTAATCTTATCCCACCACTTAAACATAGAAACAAGAACTTGATTGCTTAGTTCCATTCCTTTAGGCTCGCTTAAAAAGAATCTATTACCTTTTCTTACTAATAGTCCACTTTCAAGAAATCTTTCCCATTCTTCAAGCAATTTACTTAAGTTGCTTTCAAATTTTTTGTTTTCCCAGTTTTGTTCTTTAAACAATTGTTTAATATCTATACCCTCTTTGAGTCTTAATCCCAACATTATTTTCTCATCAAGTTCTTTGTATACAAAATCCTTATTAATTAGGGATGTATCTAAATTAATTTCATTTTGTTTAACTACCCATTCTTTATATTCTTTACTCACTCTTGGTCTAGTTAACTTTTCCCCCCAAGGAGAACTAGTGGAACTTTGACCAAAACTCCACCAGCCTAAACCGCTCCAATAAACTCTATTATGTCTCGATTGATGCCGCGGTAGGCAATAGTTTGAGATTTCATATCTTGAATACCCTGAGTTTTTTAAAATTAAATGAGTTGATTCACTATTTCTAAAAGCTTCTTCATCACTTGGAAGTTTTAATTTTCCTAAATCAACTAATTTTTTAAAAACAGTGCCATTTTCAATATTCAAATCGTAAATAGATATATGTGGTGGTGAAAAAGTTATTGCTTTTTTTAAGTCATCTTGCCATTCTATAAATCCACTAAGTGGCAAATTTTGAATTAGATCTAAGCTCCAGCTTTTTATTAACCCAGAATCATAAACTCTCTTTAACCATAAACAAGATTGTTCAGCATCTTCTCTCAAATGCCGCCTTCCCGACTTTTGCAGTATCTGATTATTAAAACTTTGTACTCCGAGACTAAATCTATTTATCCCAGCATTTATGAATCCATAAAGATCATCTTGATTAAAGCTAGCTGGGTCAACCTCCATAGTAATTTCAGCACCATAGTCAATTCCATAATTCTCTTTAAAAAGATCAATTAATTCTTTGATTTGTTTAGGATCCAAAATTGATGGAGTACCACCACCTACATAAATTGTCGAAAGAGGTGATTTATGCTTAATTGACAATATTTCTTTGTATAGAAAGTATAAATATTCTTTAACAGTTTTACTTCCATAACCTTGTAGTGTTTCAACTTTGTTTCCTAGTGGAATAACAGCAAAATCACAATAAAAGCACCTTCTATAGCAAAAAGGGATGTGTACATAAGCACTTCTTGGATACTTATTCATAATCTAAATACATTTTTAAGCTCCAAAAAAGTATTAAGGATCGAAAAAAATCAGATCCTTATTTACTCAATTAATAAATCCTAGTAGATTATAGATATGACAGATATCTTAGTATTAATATTATTTGTATTGTCTGGGGCTGCTTCAGGATGGCTTGGAGTTGATTTATTGCCAGTAGACATACTTAAACAGGTGTCTAATGTAGAAGGTTTTAGAATTGTTTTAGCAATAATAGGTTTTTTTATAGGATTAGCAGCTGGTTTTGTATTTCTTAAACTTAGAAAAACCTTTCTTGATCAAATAAGGACAATGCCTACGGATTTATTAATCAGTAGGTCAATTGGATTAATTTTAGGGTTACTTGTTGCTAATCTCCTTCTTGCTCCAATATTGTTGATTCCATTCCCTAGAGAAGTCTTTTTTGCAAAACCTTTGGCAGCTATATTAAGCAATATTTTCTTTGGTGTACTTGGTTATAAGTTAGCAGATACCCATGGAAGGACATTATTAAGATTATTCAATCCAAATAATACTGATGCATATCTAGTTAATGAAGGAATACTACCTGCTGCAAGTCCAAAAATTCTAGATACCAGTGTAATTATTGATGGCAGAATAAATGGCCTTTTAAGTTGCGGCTTGCTGGAAGGACAATTGATTGTTGCTCAAAGTGTAATGGATGAACTACAAACTTTAGCTGACTCAAGCAGCAATGAAAAAAGATCTAAGGGCAGAAGAGGTCTAAAATTGCTAAAAGAATTAAGAGAGTTATACGGAAGAAGACTGGTAATCAACCCAACAAAGTATGAAGGGAAGGGGGTAGATGAAAAACTCTTGAAAATTACTGAGGATATGACAGGAACTTTAATCACGGCTGATTATAATCTCTCTCAGATTGCAGAAGTCAAAGAATTACAAGTTATGAATTTGAGTGATCTGGTTATTGCTTTAAGACCAGAAGTACAACCAGGAGAATCACTTAATATAAAAATCGTAAGGGAGGGTAAAGAAAAAATGCAAGGTATAGGATATTTAGATGATGGAACAATGGTTGTTATTGATGAAGCGAAAAATTTTGTCGGAAGCAGATTAGATATTGTAATAACAGGAGCACTGCAAACTCCTACAGGAAGAATGGTCTTTGGAAAACTGATAAATAATCCTGAGTCAAACAAATCTTTTAAATCACCAGCGACACAGGGCTAAATCTAGCTAGAATCAAATCAATCTTATTTTTGTGATACAAATGACTGTATCTGCTCCTTATTACGGCGAAAACACCGTTATGAGGACTCCGCCCCCTGATCTACCCTCTCTTTTACTGAAAGAGAGAATTGTTTACCTCGGTTTACCATTATTTTCAGATGATGATGCTAAAAGACAATTAGGGATGGATGTTACTGAGCTAATAATTGCTCAACTCCTTTATCTTGAGTTTGAGGATCCAGAAAAACCGATCTATTTCTATATCAATTCAACTGGGACAAGTTGGTACACTGGTGACGCTGTTGGTTTCGAAACAGAAGCTTTCGCTATCTGCGATACGATAAGCTATATTAAGCCTCCAGTACATACAATCTGTATCGGACAAGCAATGGGTACTGCTGCAGTTATTCTTTCTTCTGGTACAAAGGGGCATAGAGCCGCTCTTCCACACGCCTCTATTGTTTTACATCAACCTATAAGCGGAGCAAGAGGTCAAGCAACCGATATCCAAATAAGAGCTGAGGAAGTTTTGAAAAATAAAAAATCAATGTTAGAGATTCTCTCACGTAATACTGGGAAGACTATAGAAGAACTATCTAAAGACTCGGACAGAATGAGTTATCTAAACCCTCAAGAAGCCCTAGATTATGGAGTTATCGATAGAATACTCACAAGTCAAAAAGATTTACCAAATAAAATTTAATTCTCACAAACAACTAACTTAAAATCATGCCAATAGGAACTCCAAGCGTGCCTTACAGACTTCCCGGAAGTCAATACGAAAGATGGGTTGATATATATACAAGACTAGGTGTTGAAAGAATTCTTTTTCTTGGACAAGAAGTAAATGATGGTATTGCTAATAGCCTTGTTGCACAAATGCTTTATCTGGATTCTGATGACAATTCCAAACCTATCTATCTATACATAAATAGCCCGGGAGGATCCGTAACTGCTGGATTGGCTATTTACGATACTATTAAATACGTAAAAAGTGATGTAGTGACCATATGCGTAGGCCTTGCTGCCTCCATGGGAGCATTCCTATTGGCCGCCGGTACAAAAGGTAAAAGAGTTGCTTTGCCTCACAGCAGAATAATGATTCATCAACCCCTCGGAGGAACATCTCAACGCCAAGCAAGTGATATTGAAATAGAAGCTAAGGAAATTTTAAGAATTAAAGACATGTTAAATATGTCTATGGCAGATATGACAGGCCAATCATTCGAGAAAATAGAAAAGGATACAGATAGAGATTATTTTCTAAGTGCTGAAGAGGCAAAAAACTATGGCTTGATTGATAGAGTAATAACACATCCAAGCGAAGCAAATCAGTCTTAAATTTTCTAGGTAAATAATTTAATTTTAATTTTTAAATTAATAATTTTTTGGTTTATTTACTCATTTAATGTCTAAAATATTAATTATCAAATGCAAAGAAGCTACAACTAATGACCCAACTCTTTTACGACACAGATGCAGATCTAAGTCTTTTAAATAATAAAACAATAGCGATTATTGGATATGGTTCACAAGGTCACGCACATGCCCTAAACCTTAAAGATAGCGGCATGGATGTAATTGTAGGATTATATAAAGGAAGTAAGTCTGAGAGTAAAGCTATTAGCGATGGTCTACAAGTGTTTAGTGTTTCTGAAGCTTGCGAAAAAGCAGACTGGATTATGATTCTCCTCCCAGACGAGTTTCAGAAAGATGTTTACCTTAAAGAAATAGAACCAAACTTAAAAGAAGGCAAGATATTAAGTTTTGCTCATGGCTTTAATATTAGATTCGGGCTTATCAAACCTCCAAGTTTTGTGGATGTTGTTATGGTCGCCCCAAAAGGACCTGGACACACTGTTCGTTGGGAATATCAGAATGGTCAAGGTGTTCCTGCATTGTTCGCAGTAGAGCAGGATTCTTCTGGAAATGCAAGATCATTGGCGATGGCTTACGCTAAAGGGATTGGAGGAACGCGAGCTGGGATACTTGAAACAAATTTTAAGGAAGAGACAGAAACTGATTTATTTGGCGAACAAGCCGTTTTATGCGGAGGATTATCAGAACTCGTTAAATCGGGCTTCGAAACTCTTGTAGAAGCAGGATATCAACCAGAACTTGCATACTTCGAATGTTTACATGAAGTTAAACTGATTGTTGATCTCATGGTGAAGGGTGGCTTATCTCAAATGAGAGACTCCATTTCCAATACTGCAGAATATGGAGATTATGTAAGTGGCAAAAGACTTATCAATAATGATACAAAGAAAGAAATGCATAAGATTCTAAAAGATATTCAAGATGGTACTTTCGCTAAGAATTTTGTAGAAGAATGCGATAAAAATAAACCATTAATGACAAAATTAAGAGAAGAAAACTCAAAACATGAAATTGAAAAAGTAGGTAAAGGTTTACGCTCGATGTTCAGTTGGCTGAAATAAATTTATTTTTAATATTTCTTGGATCAATTGGTTTTGATTTGTTAATAGGTGATCCAAGATTTTTGATCCACCCTGTTCAAGTAATTGGCTTTTATATAAAAAAAATATCTGATTACCTTATAAATAATATTGGAGAAAATAAAAATATATTGTTTTGGGGAGGCCTCATCATAGCTATATCTACTATTGGAATGAGTTTTAGTTTAGGAAAATTGATAGAACTTAGTTATATGCAATCAAGAAATAATTTTTTTAGTGGTTTATTAATTTTTCTGGGACTTTCAAGTTGTATTGCCACTAAAGGACTTATTTCAAGTGTGAAAGAGATTGCAGAGCTAATAGAACGCAAAGAAATTAATGAACAAAATAAGAGAATAATCAAAGAGAAGGTACAAAGGATAGTAAGTAGGGATGTAAGCTCATCTTCTATAGAACATCTTTTGAGATCAAGTACAGAGAGTCTTACCGAAAATTCTGTTGATGGAATATTTGGGCCATTATTTTGGATTTTTATTGGAATTATTTTTATGAAATTTTCAATTTTTCTACCAGGACCTTTGTCACTTGGTTTTTCTTATAAAGCCATTAGTACTTTGGATTCAATGATAGGTTACAAATATGATTATTTTATATATTTAGGTTTTTTTAGTGCAAAAATCGAGGATTTTTTTACGTTTATTCCTTCAAGATTAGTTTTAATCACATTACCTTTAGTCAGTTCCAAAGTTAAAGAATATGGATCAATTATAAAAAAAAGCTATCTTGATGGTAAAAAATATGATTCGCCTAATGCTGGGATTTCAGAAGCTATATTTGCTTATATTTCTGGTATTAAATTGGGTGGAAAAAGTAAATATAAAAATGAGCTTATTGAAAAGCCAATGATCAATGTCAATGGAGATAATTGCAATGGAGAGAAAATTAAATTTATTTGTCAATTAATTTTGAGATTACAATCTTTATGGATAATAATTTTTGTCTTAATTTTTTTTATAATTTCGAATTTAATTTGATACTAAATTAGTTTTAAAATTATTAATATAGACAATAAAGATTCTATGCAAGAAAACAGCTCTCCAATGGAAAATCAAAATGATGATTTTACTAATACATCATCGACTGATAATGAAGACTCAAAATGGGTAGACAATCAAGGAGATGAAGTAAAGAATGTTTTTGGATTTAATAGCAGTGCTGAACTCGTAAATGGTAGAGCAGCAATGATAGGATTCTTAATGCTCATATTAACCGAATTAGTTTTTCGCGGCAGGCCTGTGACGTCTTCAATTTTTGGTATTAATTAAAATGGAAACAAGAAAATCTAATCCCATAAAAGTATTCTTATACATATCTGTATGGGTAATAATTTGGGGCACTTTAGGATCTTTTATCGATTATCCACTATATAAAAATAAAATTTATTTAGAAGGAAGCATATATCAGTATCTTACTTTCACATTTACAGCAATGATTGCCATTATATCTGCAAAGTTTTTATATAAAAAAATTGATTTATAAAAACTTGTACCTAAATTTCTTAATTATTTTTGCTGGTTCTTTGCTGTAATTGGACTCGTAAAGTATCCACTGATGTGTTTCAGTATCATGATCACAATCATAATTACCAGATAAGTTATCGTAGCTTGATAGAGCTGAGTGACAATATTGATCTGCCTCAAACGCAGAGTCATAACCTGTTAAAAAATATATCAAGAATACAACAGTAATTAAGAAAAAAAATACTTGAGAAACTAAATTAACTTCTTTCATAAGAGATTTTAAAATTTCAATATATCATCTAATAAAATTTTTCGATTTAAAAATATAGCTAACGACCAATATTAAAAACAAAGTCATGGAATTCTTGATTATTCAGATACAAAACTACTAAAAGTATTAGAATTATGTTCAAACCTAGGACTATAGATCCAAAAATATTAATTTGTTTTTTACCTGGCAAAGTGTAAGTAAATTTCTTGCCTTTAAGAAAAGCAGCTAACCCTTTTTTTTCTTTTTTTGAATCTTTTATTTCCGCATCATTCTTAAATTCATTATCAGAGAAACCTTTTACCATTACAAATTAAATAATAAGTTAATAATATTCCAAAAAAATAAATTATTTTAATAATTAACAATTTTTAATCACATACGGGATCATAAATGAAATTCTCTTATTTAAGAAATTTTTCAAATAATAAGCTTCAATAATTTCAGACTGCAAACCCAATAAACTAGATTGACATTTGAATCTATTTTGATCAAATACTACTAATTGAAGTTTTTCTATTTCAGAAACTAACTCTTTACAAACTTGGGTTTGAGAATCTTTAATACAATCACTAGATTGTTTTAAAATCTTAGATTTTGTTGGTATTGTTTCTGCTATAACAAAATTAGATAACAACAAAAATTTCAAGAATAAAATAGTTGAACATTTCATTAATTCTTAAAATTTCTAAATTTTGGATGGCTTGTTATGTTGTAAATTCTAGTCATTGAGCTATATTATAATTTTTGGCAATTAAAAAAAGATGCCCTAAAAGAGCACCTTGGAATTAAGGGAAGAAATAGATTAATAAGATTACCCTTGAACTCTATCCTTGAAAAGTTTACCAGCAGAGAATGTTGGGACTCTTTTAGCAGGTATTGCTATTTTTTCGCCTGTCTTAGGGTTTAATCCCTGTCTTGCAGAACGATCTCTTGGCTCAAAAGAACCAAATCCTAGTAAGGAGACTTTTTTGCCTTCCACTACTGAGTCAACAATAGTTTCAATAGCTGCATCAACAACTAAAGAAACATCCGTTTTTGTGAGCTCTGTACGAGCAGCAACAAGATTTACTAAATCAGCTTTGTTCATTGAATTGTTTGTAAAGCAGAGATTTAAAGACAAGTGTTTTAATCAAGCCTAAAAAACCTCGAACTTGCATATCATATGGAGCAAATACAAATACGGCAACTGAAAATGCCGGCGGCGCAAAGCTTTATACAAATCTTAGGGACATTTTTAGCTACATTATTTATTTTTATAGCCTCACATTTTTCTTATATAAAATTAGACTCTTTAACTATAAAACAGTTAAAACCACTGGTAGGACTTGATTTAACCTTAAAAATTCTAAATTCATTTATCAAAGAAAATATATCAAAGAGAAATAAAGTTAAGAATTTGAGCTATTTATTATGTTTTATTAATTTTCAGATATATTTCCTTCTCATCACATGAAACAGCATGATTTTTATTTTGATTACAACAAAAATCTGGTTTTATCATTATTAAACTTTATCTATAAATCGTTTGATTCACTGAGTAAATGGATAGATAAATTGCGATGATTTAGAAAATTAATATCATCCAAGATTTAATGAAGTTGATTAATGAAACCTTAAAATTGAGTTTTTTTTTTCAAATTTTGCATCTATTATTCAATTAGTAGTATTTTTGAAAAATTATCTCAATATTTAATTTATCAATGATAAAGAGACAGTGACTCATATCAATAAAGGTAAACCATTTCCCTTAGGAAGTTCTCTAACTACCCAAGGAGTTAATTTTTCCCTAATAGCTACGAATGCAGAATATGTAGAAATCTTATTGTTTGAAAAAGAGGACTCTATTTACCCAAAAACTATACTGAAACTTGATCAGAATCATAATACTGGTTCTTACTGGCATGCTGAAATAAGCAATCTAAATGAAGGATGTATTTATGCTTTTAGAATAAAACAAAAAAATAATGGGATTAATAATAATTACGAAAAAAAAGTTTTACTTGATCCGTGTTCAAGAGGTATTACTGGATGGGGATGTTATAGAAGAGAGAATGCATTAAAAACGCACGACAATACCAATACTTGTCTTAAAAGCGTTGTTTGCGATAGAGAATTGTTTAATTTTAAAGATTATCCAAGACCAAAACATTCTTGGGAAGAAACAATTATTTATGAACTCCATATCAAAGCCTTCACTGAATCAATTGATAAAGATGATAGTTGTTTTAAGAAATTTTTAGAAAAAATTCCTTATCTCAAGGAACTTGGTATTACAACAATAGAATTTCTTCCAATTTTTTGTTTTGATCCAACTGATGCACCAAATGGTTTAGAAAATTTTTGGGGTTATAGTCCAATTAATTGGTTTACGCCGCATTTTGAATACCTTTCGAATGAATCAGCTGAAAAAAACAGAAAGGAATTCAGGAAATTAGTAGAGGAATGTCATAAGGCAGACATTGAAGTTATTTTAGATGTTGTATACAATCATACTTCTGAAGGAGATTCAAAAGGACCCGCGATATCTTGGAAAGGTATAGATGAAAATCTTTATTATTTTATTGGGAAAGATAAAAATTATCAGGACGTATCTGGTTGTGGTAATACTATTGCAGCAAACAGAGGATTAGTTAGGAAACTAATAATTGAATCATTAAAGTGTTGGGCAAGTGAATTTGGGATTGATGGTTTTAGATTTGATTTAGGTATTGCCTTATCAAGAGGAGAAAATCTCTCGCCACTCGATAATCCTCCAATTTTCGAAGACATAGAATGTGAACCAGAACTTGTTGATCTAAAGTTTATAAGTGAACCATGGGATTGTGGAGGTTTATATAAATTAGGTGATTTCCCATCTAATAATACTTTCACTTGGAATGGTCATTTTAGAGATGACTTGCGAAGATTTTGGAAAGGAGATAAAGATACAGCTTGGAATATGAGCGATAAAATTAAAGGTAGTCCATCAATTTATAAAGAAGATAATATTTTCCCTAAATCAATAAATTTTATTACTTCTCATGATGGTTTCACCCTAAAAGATTTAGTAACTTTCAATAGAAAACATAATTTTGCTAATAAAGAACAAGATAGAGATGGTGATAACCATAACAATTCTTGGAATCATGGGATAGAGGGTCCAACTACAAACTTGTTAATAAAAAATTTAAGAAAAAGACAACAAAAAAATCTTCTTCTTAGTTTACTTATCTCTAGAGGTGTTCCAATGTTACTTATGGGTGATGAAATAGGTAGGTCACAAGGAGGTAACAATAATTCTTGGTGCCAAAACAATTTATTGGGTTGGATGAATTGGGATGATGCTCAACAAGATTTAGAATTATTAGATTATTTAAAATACGTCATAAAAATTCGAAAAAAACTTAGAAACGTTTTTAATCCATCATTCTTTCCTAGCAATGCTAAACAAGAAAATATCCCAAGATATCAATGGCATGGAATAAATTTAGATAACCCCGATTGGAGTAGTTGGTCACATACAGTTGCCTTTAGCATTAATAAAGGGAAAACTAATCCTCTGGTCTGGATAGGTTTAAATGCTTATTCAAAAAGCATCGATTTCCCCTTGCCAAAATGTAAATGTAACTGGTTAAAAGTAATTGATACTAGCAAGTCTGCGATTTTTAAACCCTTTACTATTAATGAAAATTCTGTTTTATTAGAAAGTAGAAGCTCTCTATTAATTATTTCAGAAGAAGTATTTGGGGCAAAAAATAATATATTCTAAAAGCGGGCGGCGGGAATCGAACCCGCATCTTCAGCTTGGAAGGCTGAGGTTTTACCACTAAACCACGCCCGCATTAAGTAATAGAATTACCATTGCAATAATACATTATCAAACAATCAACAAAGTAAAAAGATTGGAAAATTCACACTCGAAAAAAAATATTACTAGATCAACAACAAGATTAATGTTCTCTTATGGGCTAGGAGATGCAGGCACAGGTTTAGTCGCGACGCAATTTGGTTTTTTTCTTTTCAAATTCTTTATTTCTGCTGGTTTACCAGTAATAATTGCAGGTTCATTATTAATGTTAATAAAGATATGGGATGCAGTAAATGATCCATTAATTGGATGGTTAAGTGATCGTACCAAATCAAGATGGGGGCCTAGAATACCTTGGATGGTAGCAGCATCTGTTCCTCTTGGTTTCTCTTTAGCTGCGATATGGTGGACACCCACTGGTTCCGTGCTAACCAAGACTATTTACTATGCCATAATTTCTATAGTCGTAATGACTACTTATACAAGTATTAATCTTCCTTTTGCAGCTCTATCTACTGAAATTTCTGAAAAAACAGCAATAAGAACAAAACTAAACGCATCTAGATTTACTGGCTCAATAATTGCAGGACTAACTGGTTTAATAATTGCTGGAGTTGTATTAGGTTCTGAAGGATCAGCAAATAATGAATATTTTTTAATGGGTAAAATAAGTGGATGTATTGCAGTAGCTGCAACATTAATTTCTTGTTGGGGCTTGGCTCCATTCGCAAAAAAAGCAAGAAGGCCTTCAGGAAAAGTCGAAGCTATAACACTTCAATTCAAAAGGATCTTCAGAAATAAAAAATTTCTAAAAGTTATTACGCTTTATATTCTTCTCTGGTGCGCCTTACAATTGATGCAAACAGTAGCATTAATCTATGTAGAGGATGTACTGAATGTACCAACATATATTGCAAAGTGGATCCCGATACCTTTCCAAATTAGCGCTTTAGTGGGTTTACAAATATGGACCAAAGTATCAAATAAATTGAATAGGATTTCAGCTTTAAACTATGGAGCGATTATTTGGATTATTTCATGTACGTTAGCTTTATTTTTACCTTCATTATCAAAAATTTCAGGAGTTGGAGATAGTTTATTCATAAATGCCGGTAACATATTTCTGTTCATTCTTTTAATTTTCATAATCTGTCTTATTGGCATTGGAGCTTCAACCGCTTTTCTTATCCCTTGGTCACTACTTCCTGATGCAATAGATGAAGATCCAGAGAAACCAGCAGGATTATATACTGCTTGGATGGTCCTTATTCAGAAGATTGGGATCGCGTTTAGTGTTCAATTATTAGGATTTTTGTTGTATTTATCTGGTTATCAATCATGCTTTGTTGATAAAGACAGTCTATATATTATAGAACAATGCTTCTCAGCACAATTAACTATTAGATTATGTATTGGTTTTATACCCTCAATAATGGTAATAATTGGTCTTTTAATAATGAGAAAATGGGATCGAAAATTAATTACAAACTAATATAAAGATATGTATTACCCTAATTTTTTTAAAAGACTTCTAAGCAGCTTAATCATTGGTGGGCAAGCAATTAATTTTATCTTTAGAGGTAAAATATCCAAAAATGATCTCTTTGACCAACTTATGGAGTCAGGTCCTGAAAGTTTGTTAATTGTACTAATTACAGGAATTGCCGCAGGTACAGTTTTTAATATTCAAGTTGCATCCCAACTTACCAGTATGGGGGTTTCAAGTGAAATTGGAGGTTTATTAGCAGTAGGCATGGCGAGAGAAATGGCTCCTCTTCTAACTGCTACTTTAATGACTGGAAAGGTTGCCACAGCATATGCTGCTCAACTGGGTACTATGAAAGTTACGGAACAAATTGAAGCAATAACCATGTTAAGGACCGAACCAGTTCAATATTTAGTGGTCCCAAGGTTACTATCTATGGTAATAATGTCTCCAATACAGTGTCTTTTGTTTTTATCTGTAGCTTTATGGAGTGGACAAATTTGGAGCACAATTTTTTATAAAGTTCCTCCAATAGTTTTTTGGACATCTGTAAGATCAGGTAATGTGAGTTTAACCAGTACAGACTTAACTTCAATGTTAATAAAATCTGTAGTTTTCGGATTACTTATTTCAATCATTGCGTGTGGATATGGACTCACAACTAAAGGTGGTCCAAAAGAAGTTGGAACAAGTACAACAGGTGCAGTTGTAATGACTCTCGTTACTGTATCTTTAATGGATGTATTACTAACACAAATTTTATTTGGATGATTCTATGTTTAACACTAAATCAAAAAAAGAGGAACCAGTAATAATATCTCCATCATTTAAGTTGCCAATCATTCTAATAGTTTTAAGTTTTATGCTTTTGTTTTTGAATATTGGTTCTTTGCCAACAATAGTTTTTGCTTCTTTTAGCTTTTTTTTATTACTTCAGTCATTTACCTTAAGAATAAAAATAACAAATGATGATTTTATCGTTTTACAATTAGGGAAAGAGATTAGAACTTTTCCATTCAAGAACTGGATATCATGGAAATTCTTTTTCCCTATAATCCCAGGTATTTTTTATTTTAGAGAAAAGTCCAGTCCTCATTTATTACCAATATTATTTAATCCAAAGCAATTAAAAGATGAGCTCATAAAAAAAGTTGACTCCCTGGAAATTAAAAATTCTTAAAATTCAGACTTTGCCTATTCATCAAAATTATTTAAATGACCAATACAGAAATTTCCAACAATAATCCTGAAAAGGAATTAATAATAGATAAGTCAATTTCAGATGATAAAACCAAACAAATTAGTAAGAAAAATACAACACAAAATAAAAAAATTACACCAAAAAACGACAAATCAAATAAATCTTTTGATGAAATTTCTAATGAAATTTTTAGAGATCTCGTTACAAAGAAAAACTCTTTAGTTAAAGAAATAAAAGAGTTAAAAACAAAAAAAAATGAAATAGAAAAAGATATTGAGTCAAATTTTAAAGGTCAGTCAGATAATATCGCTAAGAGAGTCAAAGGCTTTCAAGAGTACTTAACTGGGGCTTTGCAGAATCTTTCACAAAATGTAGAGAAACTGGAATTAGTTTCTCAACCAATAATAGTAAAACCATCACCCCTCGATGAAAAAAAACAAGAGAATGGAATCAATAATGTAGTTAATGTTCCTGCCCTCTCTGAAACATTTAAACCAGATGAAAAGATTATAAAAAGTTGCTTTTCAACTTTCACAGAACAACCTGATTTTTATGCTGAACCTTGGAAATTAAGACGTAGTCTTGGTACATCAGATATAGAAATTATGGATGATTGGTTCTTTAACATGGGAGGAAGAGGTTCGCTTGAAAGTAGGGGATCTCGACAAAAAAATGCCTTATTATCAGCGGGTTTAATTTCTATTCTTGGCGAATTATATGGAGATCAGTTTCAGACTCTTATTTTAGCTTCGCAACCTGAACGATTAGGTGAATGGAGAAGAATTCTTCAAGATTCACTTGGTCTCACAAGGGATGACTTTGGACCAAATAGTGGGATTGTTCTTTTTGAAAGGCCTGAAGGTGTCATCGAAAGAGCTGATAGATTAGAAGCCAATGAAGAATTACCATTTATTATTATTGACGCAGCAGAAACATCTGTTGAAATTCCAATACTTCAATTTCCATTATGGGTTGCATTTGCTGGTTCAGATAATGAAATTTATGATGATCTTGAACTAAACTGATCTTTATGAATATTTTAATAGTCTTTGTAAGTTATCTTTTAGGATCTCTTCCTACAGGTTTTTTAATTGGGAAATATCTCAAAAATATAGATCTAAGAACTATAGGTTCCGGATCTACAGGTGCCACAAATGTTTTAAGAAATGTAGGTAAATGGCCTGCACTTTTTGTTTTTTTTATTGACGTAGGGAAGGGTCTTATTGCAGTAAAAGTTACTCAAAATTACACAGATCAAGGATTAATAGAAGTAGTAGCAGGAATATCCGCTATTGCAGGACATATATGGCCAATATGGCTTAGAGGCAAAGGAGGGAAAGCTGTTGCGACTGGATTAGGTATGTTTCTGGCTCTTTCTTGGAAAGTTGGACTAGCATCTCTCGGAATCTTTTTAATAGTATTAGCAAAAACTAAATTTGTTTCTTTATCCAGTATTTCAGCTGCAATCTTACTTCCTTTATTTATGTTTTTTTACCTCGGCAGTTTTATGCACTCATACTTTTTTATAAGTTTAATTGTGGCATTATTAGTAATCTGGAAACATAGAACAAACATAACAAGATTGTTCAAGGGAGAAGAATCCAAAATTAACCAGAATTAATAGATTTAAATATTTCAATTAGAGCTTTATTAGGATCTATAGCTTTTGATATTGATCTACCAATGACTAATTTAGAAGCGCCATTATATATAGCTTCATGGGGAGTCATGATTCTATTTTGATCATCTTTATTTTCAATTTTTAACCTGATACCTGGTGTAATCAGTTCAAAATTATCCTTATAAATAGATCTCAACATTTTTACCTCCCAAGGTGAACAGACACATCCATCTAATCCAGCATCAAAAGACAACTTTGCAAGTCTCAATACATTTTCTTCAATTGAATTATTTCTATCAAGGTCAGTTTGAAAATCTTTAAGAGAAAAGCTTGTTAAAACAGTTATTCCTAAAACAAATGGAGGTTTTACACTGACTGAGGAGGCTCCCTCTAAAGATGCTTTTTTCGAATCCTTAAGAGCTTTTAGACCTGCTGAAGCATGAATAGAAATAATATCAACCCCTAATTTTGAAATTTGGAAACATGCTGCACTCATGGTATTTGGAATATCATGAAATTTTAAGTCTAAAAAAATTTTTTTATTTAAACTTTTTAAAATCTCAATAACTCTTGGACCTTCTCTAACAAAAAGCTCTAAACCAACTTTCACCCACTTAATATTAGGACATTTTTCTAGAAGTAATTTTGCTTGACTTACATCTAGTCCATCAATTGCCAATATTATTTTATCTTCTGAATTAATTCTTTTATTCATTAATTTTTAGTTTTTAAACCTCTTAATTATTTTTTTTCCAATTTGCAAAATTTTCCCTTCTAATTCATTTTTTGAATCAAAAACTAAATCAGGGTTTATTACTTTCTGACTATCAATTTTCACGCCCCCACCTTTAATAGATCTTTTGGATTCGCTGCTTGATTTGAAAAGTTTTAGAGCACTTAGCAAGTAAAAAAACTTAACTGGAAAAATTATTTCTTTTAATGAAATCTCTGGAATTTCTCCAACTTTTTCTTTGTGCCCGAGAAATAATTTTTCGCAGTTTGATTGCGCTTTTAATGCTTCTTCAGCCCCGTGGAATAAAGTAGTAACTTCTAAAGCCATTCTTCTCTGTAATTCACGAGGATTTTCATTATTAAGAATACTTAAATCTAATTCAGTAAGTAATTCAAAATAGGTAGGTATTATATTATCAGGTACTTTTTCTAATTTTGAATACATTGAAAGAGGATCATCAGTCAAACCGACGGTGTTAAATTCAGATTTACTCATCTTTTTAATTCCATCTAAACCTGTCAAAATTGGCAACAGAACACCAAATTGAGGTTCTTGTTTGAAATGCCTTTGAAGATCTCTTCCTATTGCAATATTAAATTTCTGATCTGTACCTCCAAGCTCAATATCTGATTGAACAACCACCGAATCATAACCTTGTAATAGTGGATATAAGAATTCATGCAAAGCAATTGGAACTTGTGAAGTGTACCTTTTATTAAATTCCTCCTTAGCTAGCATTTGACTAACTGTCGCACTCCCCATTAATTCAATTATCGAATTAAGATCTAATCCTTTTAACCATTCACTGTTATATCTAATTTCTATTCTATCTTTTGAATCAAAATCTAAAATAGATGCATTAGCTGATTTACCCATTCCTAGTTGGGTTAAGTATGTTTTTGCATTTTCGTTAACTTGTTTTTCCGATAACTGAACTCTTGTTTTGTTTTTTCCCGTTGGGTCACCAATTTGAGCAGTAAAATCTCCAATAATTAAAACTGCAACATGTCCATTATCTTGGAATGCCCTAAGTTTTTTGAACAATATGCTGTGCCCAAGATGAATATCTGTTCCAGTTGGATCGATTCCGAGTTTAACCCTTAATTTTTTATTATTTTTTTTCGCATGATCAATTATCTCCGAAAAAGTTTGATCTGTTTCCTTAATTGGAAAATATTCTTCTATTCCTCTTGATAGCCATGATGGCAATATTAAATTATCTGACATGAAGCTTTAACCGTTAAATTTAAGAAGTTTTATCAAGTTCATTCTTCATTCTTATTAAGGTTTTATTCATCTGATCGAACATTTGATCAGGAGTAATTCCAAATTGACTTAACTGTGTCTTTAATTGTTCTACCGTCATTTTGGCTTGAAAATCTTCAGACAATTCAAATCTCTTCATAAAAACCTTATAACGATCCATAAGAGATTCCATTTTTTTTATAAACATTTTTTTCCCTTCTCTGTCAAATTTTCCATAATCAGAGCCAAGTTTCATGAGTTCTTGGTAATCTGTAAAAAGCTTTTTAGCTTCTTCTTGAACGATGTCTGACTCAAAGAATCCCATTTCTATTTTTTACTTCGCAAGATTAAGGCTCAATTACAAGATAACAAGAATCTTTTAAATTGATTAGAACATTAATAAATTTTAGTTTATAAATAATTCTTTGATTTATATTTTTTCAGAATTAAATTGAGTAGACATGTTTCATAAATATTGGAAAAATTCAACGTAAAAAATATTTCAAATCAAAATAGACAATTTGAATTATTTGGTTCAAATGTAAATATATCAATTAATTTTCAACACTCAAATCATCTAAAAATCAAAGGCGAAATCCTAACTGAATGGAGAAATAGAATCCATAATCATCAATTTAAAATTTCAAAAGATGCTCACAATAAAAGTTTGCACCAAACAAGTCTTCCTATAAATACAATTTCCAATGAAAGAAAAATTGATCCGTTTTCCCTGCAGCCATTATCATTGAACTTTTGGAGAACCAAGCAATATATACATAATGGTCCAGCAATATATTTTGTAATTGACTCGATGGAGAGTTCTAAAATAATCCTTTATATAGGAGAAACAAACCTAGCAAATAAAAGATGGAAGGGAGAACATGACTGTAAAAATTACCTCATGAACTATAAAGAAGCCCTAGCCCATAACAAGCTCTCAAGTCACCAAGATATTCGTTTCTTCTTAGATGTACCTAAAGAAGTAAAATTAAGACGTAAATTAGAACAACAACTGATATATTTATGGTTACCCCCTTTTAATAAAGAAACCCGAGATAGGTGGGCAACTACTTTCACAAACAACTAAAAGTTAATTAAATCCATTTTACAAATGCAATTTTCCACATTCCAAAAAAATCTAGATAACTGGCAAGGTGCTTCATTAATTTTTGGAGTTTTAGAGGAAGAAATTGCAAACCAACTTGAAAACATAAATTTTGTTGTTAACCCAAAATTATTACTAAAAAAAGTTATTCAAAAAAAATTCAAAGGAGAAAAAGGAAAAACTCTAAGCTTTGAATTTTTAGATCAAAAATTAGAAACGTTAATCATAGTTGGTCTAGGTAAATCGAAAGACTTAAAAAAAAGTGATGTAGAAAACTCCATAGGAAATCTAATTAGGAAAAATGTTAATAAAAATGAAAAAATCAGCATCTTGCTACCTTGGGAATTAATAAATGCAAAACTAGAAATAAATCAATTAGCTGAGTCAGCCAGATTATCTGCTTATAAGGACAATAGATTCAATAAGAAAAAAGATGAAGAGAAAGTTCTTAAAGAAATAGAGTTTTTGAATTTAAAGAAATTTGAGAATATTAGCTTTGAAGAGACAGAAAAAATATGTGAAGGCGTAGAACTAGCCAGAAGACTTGTAGCCGCCCCTCCAAATAGTCTGACGCCAAAGGAAATGTCTTTGCAAGCTTCTCAAATAGCTAAAGAACATGGTTTGGAATTAAAAATTTTAGAGGCAAAAGATTGTGAAGATTTAGGAATGGGTGCATATTTAGCTGTAGCAAAAGGTTCTGATTTAGATCCTAAATTTATACATCTTACTTTGAAATCAGAGGGGCCTATGAAAGAAAAGATTGCTTTTGTTGGAAAGGGTTTAACCTTTGATTCTGGAGGATACAACCTGAAAGTAGGAGCCTCTCAAATTGAAATGATGAAATATGATATGGGTGGAAGCGCTGCAGTTTTAGGAGCAGCAAAAGCACTTGGAGCAATAAAACCAAAGGGACTAGAAATACATTTTATTGTGGCAGCTTGCGAAAACATGATAAATGGATCTGCAGTACATCCTGGAGATGTAGTTAAGGCATGTAATGGTAAGACAATTGAAATAAATAACACTGATGCAGAGGGTAGACTCACATTAGCTGATGCTTTAACTTACGCATCCAATTTAAAACCGGACTCAATAATAGATCTCGCCACTTTAACAGGAGCTATTGTTGTTGCATTAGGGAATGATGTAGCTGGATTCTGGAGCAATAATGATAATCTAGCAAATGATCTAAAAGCTGCATCAGCCCAGGCTGGAGAAGAATTATGGCAAATGCCTTTACAAAAATCCTATAAAGAAGGGTTAAAGTCTCATATCGCTGATATGAAAAATACAGGTCCTAGAGCAGGTGGGTCAATAACCGCAGCTTTGTTTTTAGAGGAATTCTTTGATAAAGAGATTAAATGGGCTCATATTGATATTGCTGGGACTTGTTGGACTGATAAGAATAAGGGGATTAATCCATCAGGTGCAACCGGTTTTGGAGTTAAAACTCTTGTTCAATGGATTAAAAATAAATAACTATATTTCAAATCATTCAATCCAAAGATTTGTTGATCTAGCGTTATCGCCCCATAATTTATCCAACCTCTGATCCCTCCCACATGAGTATCTGTAAAACTTATATTTTAGTTCATTTCTCTCAGCAAAATCCTGATGATATTCTTCAGCTAACCAAAATTGACCTTTTGATTTTAGTTCTACAGATATTTTTTCTAATGGCACTCGCAACTCATTAGAGGCCGAAACAATTGCATTTTTTGAATCACTTTCCTGAGTTTCATCTTTGAAAAAGATCACTGGCCTATAAGAATCTCCACGATCACAAAATTGACCCTTGGCATCCAAAGGATCAATATTTCTTAAATATAGCCTAAGTATCTCGGGTAAAGTTACCAATTGGGAATCATAGTCCACCAAAACTACTTCCTGATGTCCTTTATGATTTTCGTAGGTAGGATTTTTTAAATCCCCTCCTGAATAGCCACTTTGTACAAAATTTATCCCCTTTAATGACTCTAAATCATGTTCTAAGCACCAAAAACAACCTCCTGCAAGGATCAATTCCTCTGCAAAAGCGTTTACAGGGTTAATAAATATTGAAAGAGTAATTATTAGAGGTAAAAAATATTTCATTTTTTTATTATAAAGTTCAAATAATAAAATTAATAATCTCTTTAGCAGCTCTTTGGACTACTCCCTCTTCTCCTAATTCTTTTTTTAAAAAAGCATAACCTTTTTTTATTTTTAATTTTTCTGACTTCCCCTCAAGAATCCTACAAGATTTATAGAAGATTTTCTTTTCATCAAACTCTTTCTGTACAAACTCAGGGATTATTAATTTATTAACCAACAAATTTACCGGGGAAATAAATCTTACTTTGAAATTGAGAATTTTTGTAGCAATAAAAGCAGTTACCCTACTTACTTTATAACCAACAATCTGCGGGATTCCATATAAAGCTAATTCCATATTAACTGTCCCGGATTTACAAAAAGCAATTTTAGTGAGCGAATAAATATAAGGCTTTAATTTTGCACTATCTTTTTGAGAAATCACAATTCCTTTAACATGATATTTTCTAAAGGCTTTTTTGAATATCTCATCAAAAGCACTCCTACAGGAGGGAATAAAGACAACCAAACTTGGATATTTTTGTTGTAATTTTTTAGCCGCTCTCATAAAAGTAGGTAATATATATCGTAATTCTTGAGGTCTTGATGCGGGCATCAACAGTAGGATATTTTGATTAGAGCGAAGATTCAGAATAGTTCTGGCATCTTTCTTTAGAGGAAGTTTTTTTGTTAAATCAATCATTGGATGTCCAACCCACAAAACATTTCCGCCCCTTTTTTTATAGAATTCTGCTTCTTTCTTGAAAATCGCAAAAATTTTATCAGAAAATTTTATTAGATTTGTTGTACTATTATTGCCAATCCTCCAAGCCCACTCTTGAGGAGCAATATAGTAAAAAATTGGAATATTAGTCTTCGATCTTTTTAATTTAGTTCCAATTTTTATATTGGGACCCATATAGTCAATCAAAATTAAGCAATCTGGAGGATATTTTTTTAGTAATTTATAGAACCTTTTTTGAATTCTTATTATTGGAAGAATAAGAGGTAAAGCCTCCCAAATCCCTATTGCACTAATAGATGTAGTATCTTGAAGAATTTTTACACCTTCTTTCTTCATCCTTTCCCCACCTAATCCGCAAATTTCTAAATCTATGGATTTTTTTTTAGCTTCCTCGAATAATGCTTTTGATAACAAACTTCCGTGCAAATCACCAGAGACTTCTCCAGTACTTATAAATATCTTTTTATTCATCAATTCACTACTGGCATTGGTCCTCGTCTTTCTTTAGATATTGATTCTTTTAAAAAATTACATAATTTTGAAGATGAAAGATCTAATTCTCCTTTCATTGTTTTTTCTAATGAATTTGAAATAGCATCGCTAGATTTAAAAAGAAGATTCCAAGTACTTTGAAGTAATTTAAAATCAAAATCTTTGTTTTCCATCAAACCACTTCTTTTAATTCCGATTCTATTTAAACCCCTCAATCTTCCAGGATGACCTTCAGCTAAACAAAAAGGAGGTACATCTCGGTCTACTCTAGTCATTCCTCCGATCATCGCTAAATATCCAATATGTACGAATTGATGAATACCTAAACAGCCGCCAATAATAGCTTTGTCTTCAATCTTTACATGGCCAGCAACTTGGACACTATTTGATAAAACTATCATATTGCCAAGTTCACAATTATGACCTAGGTGGGTATAAGCCATTAACAAATTATTATTTCCAATAATAGTTTTTTCTCCTTCATCAGTTGCCTTATTAATAGTTACGCATTCTCTAAAAGTATTATTATCACCAATAATTACTTCAGTATTAGCACCTTTATATTTTAGATCCTGGGGATCTAGGCCTATAAAAACATTTGGAAAAACTTTATTACTTATACCAATTTTAGTTCTTCCCGTAATAACCGCATTCGGACCTATTTCAGTTCCTTGCCCGATAGTTACATTAGGACCAATAATTGCTCCTTGAGAGATAATGACTCCGTCATGTAATTCAGCACTTGGATCAACAAAAGCATTTGGGTGAACTTTTACACCACTTAATCTTGAGTTTAATTCATTATTTTTATTTACCATATCACTAATCAACTAATGAGAACATTAATTCTCCAGCACAAACCAACTTCCCATCAACGTGTGCCTCACCTTTAACCTTGCCAAATCTTTGTCTTTTAATACTTAATAACTCGCAAGAAATTATCAATTGATCTCCTGGTACAACCGGTTTTCTGAATTTAACATTATTGATTCCAGCGAAGACGAAAAGTCCTTTAGGAAGATCAGGCATTTGCGTTACAATTATTCCACCAACTTGAGCCATTGATTCAACAATAAGAACCCCTGGCATCAAGGGTCTCTCAGGAAAGTGTCCCTGAAATTGAGGCTCATTTATAGTTACATTTTTTACTGCAACAGCTCTCTCCCCAGGAATATGCTCTATGACTTTGTCTACAAGTGCAAAAGGATATCTGTGAGGTAATAAACCTAGTATGTGCTCAGAGGAAAGTTGATTGTTTTCACTGGATAATTTCTTTTCCAAGACAATAAAAGATAAAGTTAATTTTTTAGCGATGAGGCCAATAAAGCATTTAAAGAATGTGATCCTTTATAAACTAAAATTTGAGCCTTAGGTAACCCTACCAAAGCCAAGTCCCCAATTAGGTCTAAAATTTTATGTCTTATTGGTTCATTATCAAATCTTAATGGTGGATTAACCCATTTATCACCATCACAAACAAGGGCATTTTCTAAACTTCCTCCTTTTATTAATCCAAGTTCACTTAACTCTTGAAATTGATCTTTAAAACCAAATGTTCTGGCGGGAGCAATCATTTCAACAAAACTTTTTGGATTCAAATCAATCACAAAAGTTTGATTTCCAATTGCTTTATAGGAAAAACTTATGGTGGATATAATTGTAGTTTTTTCAGAGGGAGTTGCCGCTATAACTGAGCCTTCTTTATTTAAAATTATTGATTTATTAATTTCTCGAAAAAAATTATCTGGTTTTGGTGCCTTTTTTATCCCTACTTCTTCAAAAGCTTTAACCCACTGAGTTGCAGATCCATCCAAAAGTGGAATCTCTTTCCCCTCAACCTCAATATGAATATAACTTAACCCGCACCCAGCCATTGAGGATAATAAATGCTCAATAGTATATAGATTTCTCCCTCCCAATTTAACTGCCGTACAAAGCATGGTACTTCCAATTAAATCTTGTGTAAGCTTAAAAATCTCGTTAGGTTTATCCTTGAAAGAAACATAATATCCTTCTTTTTCATAAGGAGAAATTA
This sequence comes from Prochlorococcus sp. AG-412-J13, assembly GCA_003214815.1. Taxonomy (GTDB): domain Bacteria; phylum Cyanobacteriota; class Cyanobacteriia; order PCC-6307; family Cyanobiaceae; genus Prochlorococcus_A. The sequence goes on from QCLE01000003.1 coordinate 74,370, forward strand.
TTACTTTTGTTTTTTCTCCACTATGAAGACCTATACCTTCTCTGGAGATAACACCAGCCAAGGTGTAGCAGAAATCATAATTAGCAGGCCAAGAAAACACTTAAAATTTCCATCCAACTCCAAGTGTATATCTCCAATCTCCACTTAGGTCCTTACTGGCAACATCTAATCTTAATGGACCAATTGGCGTTTTTACTCCAACTCCACCTCCAAGCGAATAACCGGAACCTGATTTCTGTAATAATTTACCAGGTTTTCCTGGGACATCATTTTGAGAGCCTAAATCACTTCCTGCATCAACAAATAAAGCTCCCGATATCATTCTCCAAACAGGGAATCTATACTCTACAGTGCTTTCAACAAAACTTTTACTTACAGCTAAATCACACGATCCCCATCCTCTAACAGATGATGTCCCTCCCATACAAAATGATTCATAAGGAGGCAATTCCCCAAGAATAGTTCCAGCCTTAATTTGAAAACCAATAGCTTGAGCACAATCTTCACTAGTAGCATTACTAGACTTACATGCTTTGGTTAAATTGATCAATTTTGTTGGTATAAAAAATGAATACGCAGCCCTCATTCTATTAAAAGTTGGAGAGTTTTCCCCCATTGAAACAAACTGTTCAGTACCAAAGCTTAATTTATTTCCTGAAGTAGGGTTGGTGAAATTATTTAAATTATTTCTCGATGCACTTGCTATAACACTTACCAATGTATTTTCATCAGGGCATGAACCATAATTAGGAGTAAATCCAATACAAATAATGTCGCTTATATTATTTCTGGTTGTTGTTGGCGTCCTATCGCCAAAAGGTTTTTTGTTACCATCACCATCAATCATCTTTACTTTCTTAAAATTCATTCCAGCAAGAACTCTCCACTTAGTAGCCTTAAATGGATCTCCACCATTAAGAGGCCTTGAAAAAGAAAATCCACCGCCAGTTTTCTCTAAAACAATTGATGAAAAACTATCAGAGTTAGTTGGTATTTGATCATCTACTGCATATAGTCTCCCATTGTTATCACTTTTAAATTCTTGTGGATAATCCCTACTTAAAAAAATATTGGTTCTAAAGGATGTTTTATGTTTATCTCCTTTAATCCATGGATCAGATAATGAAAAATTATAGGTAGTTGAATATTCTCCGAAATTCAGGTTAAAATTTGTGGACCATGCTCTTCCTAGTGCATTTGTTTCCTGCAAACCCATCGTGGCGAAGATACCCGAACCATTGCTATAACCAAGCCCACCTGTTAATGATCCTGTTCTTTGCTCGCTCAAGTCTAAAAAAATTATGACTTGACCAGGATTTATATTGTCAGGACCAAGAGAAACCTTTACATCATCAAATAACGATGTGGCATAAAGTCTACCGATATCAGCTTCTAAAATTTTCCTATTAAATATTGAACCAGGTTGTGTTTTTAATTCTCTCTTTATGACCCAATCTTTTGTTTTCCCTTTTCTAGGTTTTCCATCAATAATAAATGCACCTTCAGAATCTGGGAATCTTATTTTTACGTCAGATATAATGCCCTCAGAGACTTTTAATATTACTACTCCGTTCTCAGAGATTCTATCGGGACCACTAATTCTAGCTAAAGAATAACCCTCTTTTTCATAACGTTCTTTTATTATTTCTATCTTATTTTGAAATTCATTTAAGTTAAGAGTTGTCCCATAATAATTATTAAAAATATTATCTACGTATTCATTGGAGATTATAGTGTTTATTGGTTTAAGTTCAACTTTCTTCAAAATTGGATTAGGCACTACATTTACTATTAGCCTCACGCCTAGTGGCCTATCTTGAGACTTTATTTTAACTCCTGAAAACCAACCACTTGCATATATTGCATTAAGGTCTTGATTTAAAATTCGATTATCAACAATACTTCCAGGCTTTATGCTCATTGAATCATATGCAGCTAATTCAAGTTTTCTACCCTCAGGATGATTTTCCCAACCTTCGATAATTATTTCTGAGATAAGAACACTTTCTTCGCTAATATCATTATTATTGTCTGCAAGAAGAAATTTTTTCTCTTTTTTAATATCAATCCCTTGAAATAAATCACTATTAATATTTGGTATTTCTAAGTTTGTTATTGATTGATCAACGTCATTTGGCAAATACTTAGCAGCCAGTTCTGAATTATTTGATATCAAAATCAAGGGAGAGCAGGCAACATTTGTGAGAACCTTCCCAAAATTTAAAAAATGTTTTTGCATAGTACTTGTGATCAAGATAAATAAGTCATTATTTATTCAATTAGGTTAAAGAAAATCGTTTATTCTTCGGTGAATTTCACTATAAGCTTCAATAAGACCACCTAAATCATTCCTAAATCTATCTTTATCTAGACTTACAATTGTATCATTTTTCTGATTTAGATCCCACAATCTACAATTATCAGGACTTATTTCATCCCCGAGAAGAATGTTATTTCTAAAATCATAACCAAATTCCAACTTGAAATCTACAAGTTGAAGTTGAATATTTTTAAAAAAACTTTTCAGGATTATATTAATTTTTAATGTTAAATTTATTATTAACTCTAAATCATGAGAGCTTAATATGTTCATTAATTCAATTCTATCTTTTGTAATTAGAGGATCATTAAGTTCATCATTTTTAAGATAGATATCAATTAATGGTTTTACTAGGAAAGTTCCAGGTTTAATAGTGGTTTGTTGACACAAAGAACCATAAGCAGTATTTCTTAGAACAATTTCTAATGGAATTACTTTTATTTTTTTTGCAATCATTGTATTTTCATTTTCAAGTTCAATAAAATGAGTTGGAATATTCTTCTTAATGAGAATCTCAAAAATTCTTGCACTTATTAGGCAATTAAGTTTGCCTTTACCTTCAAATCTTTCTTTTTTCAACGCATTAAAAGCTGTAGCATCATCTTTAAATTCAATTTTTACTTTATTTGCATCATCATGAGTAAATACTTTTTTTGCTTTGCCTTCATAAATCAATTCATATTTATTATTCATTAATTTAAAACCTCATTATGATTCCTAAAGTACTTTTTGTAATTAACATAATTATTAGAGATCAATTTCAAATGATTTTATTTTCATTTTAACTGATTATTCAACGAAACCTCATAACCTTATAAAAATAAATAAATGGGAATTGATGCAGCTAGTTCTAGAAAATTTTTTAGTTTAGAAAATATATTAATCATTGGAAATGGCGGGAGAGAAAACTCTTTGGCTTGGGCTATTCAAAAAAATGAATTAGTTAAAAAAATTTATTTAATACCTGGTAACGCTGGTTCAGATAGAATAAATAAATGTGAAAGAATAAAAATTGATATAAGTAATAAAAATGAACTAGTCGAAAAGCTTGATTTTTTTAAAATAGATTTAGTTGTTATCGGACCAGAAATACCTCTGGCAAATGGATTAGCTAATTTTCTGCGCAAAAAAAATTTTAAAGTATTTGGTCCTAATAAAGATGGAGCAAAACTAGAATTTAGCAAATCTTGGGCGAAGGAATTTATGCAAGACGCAAATATTCCAACTGCAAACTTTTGGAAAGTCAATTCTCTAGAAGAAGCCAAAAAAATTATCAATTCATCATCAATCCCACTTGTTGTAAAAGCTGATGGTCTAGCTTCAGGTAAAGGTGTTTTTATTCCTAATTCAAAAGATGAATGCTTTAAAGCAGCAGAGACAATTTTTAATGGTAGATTTGGCAATTCTGGGAATATAGTTGTTCTAGAAGAAAAAATTCAAGGTCCAGAAGTTTCAGTTTTTGCTTTATGCGATGGAAAAAGATATACATTACTTCCAACGGCCCAAGATCACAAACGACTGAATGAGAAAGATAAAGGTCCAAATACAGGAGGTATGGGGGCTTATTCTCCTGCCCCATTATTAACAGAAGATTACCTTGATAGAATCACAAAAGAGATCATTGAACCTACAATAAACGAGCTAAATAAAAGAAATATTGACTATCGAGGCGTAATTTATTTTGGGTTAATGATCACAAAATCTGGGCCCAAAGTTATAGAATACAATTGCAGATTTGGTGATCCAGAATGCCAAACAATAATGCCCTTAATGGATCAAAATTTTGTATTTCTTTTAGAAAAATGCTCAATGGGAAATTTAACTGGTGAGGAAAAAATTAATACTTCTAATAAAGTTAGTGGTTGTGTAATAGCGACCTCCAAAGGTTATCCTCACGAATATAAAACTGGCTTTCAAATAAAAATAGGTAAGATTGACTCAAATGATTGTCAAATTTTCGACTCAGGTACTTCTTTAAGTGAAAATGGGCAATTATTAACTGATGGAGGAAGAGTCTTAAGTATTGTCTGTCAAGATAAAGACTTCGATATGGTTTTTGAAAAAGCATACAAAAATTTAAAAGAAATTAATTTTGAGGGAATTTACTTTAGAAATGACATAGGTCATCAAGTGAGAAAAAACTTTTCTAAGGAGAATTAAACTTATGGTGGATACCAATAATCGAGAAAGTAGAAAATATAACATCACTAATAATGAAGATTTGAATAATAACTATTGGATGAATGGACTCCTCGCTTGGTGGAGTGGGTTCAGTTTAAGAACAAAGTTGTTAGCTATCGCAACTCTTGTTGTAAGCCTCCTTATGACAGGAATAACTTTTTTTGCATTAAATAGTATTCAAAGAGATGCAGGGATGAATGATACTAGATATGCTCGAGATCTTGGCTTATTGTTATCTGGGAATGTTACAGAATTAGTCGCTAATAACCAAAAAAAAGAAATTTCAAATGTAGCTGAAAAATTTTGGAGATCAAGTCGAAACCTGCGTTATATATTCTTTACTGATGCTGAAGATATTGTTCAACTTGGGATACCAATCAGTGCAACACCAACTAGTTCAGACAGTCAGCTTCAGCTCACTCGAAGATTAAAACTACCTTTAGAATTAAAGAAGAGACCACAATTCCCTTTGGTTAGGCAGCATGCGACACCTCAAGGTCAAGTAACAGATGTATTTGTCCCAATGTTGTGGAAAGGCAAATATCTTGGAACTTTAGCTTTGGGAGTTACCCCTAATAAAAAAGCGCTAGCCAGTGCTGCCTTAACTAGAGAAGTAACCATTGCAGTTTTTATCTCTATTTGGGTTTTAGTAATACTTGGAGCTGTATTTAATGCACTGACAATTACAAGACCAGTCAGAGAGTTAGTAAGAGGTGTTAGAGAAATTTCAAGAGGAAATTTTAAATCCAGAATTTCTTTACCCATGACAGGTGATCTAGGAGAACTCTTAAATGGATTTAACCGAATGGCAACACAGTTAGAAAATTATGACGAAGCAAATGTAGAAGAACTAAAAGCAGCACAAATAAAGCAGCAATCCTTAATAGCTACAATGGCTGATGGTGCCATATTATTGGACTCGAAAGGCAAGATTGTACTTACTAATCCAACAGCAAAGAGATTATTTCGTTGGGAAGGAAGATTTTTAGAGGGTAAACAATTTTTAAATGAAATCCCCGAAATTTTATCTAACGACTTACATACAAATATAGAATCTATCTTAAACAGGAAAAAGGAGAAGGACGATTTAAGATTCAGTTTAGGAGAACCAGCAAGAACCTTAAGAATTGTCTTGCAATCAGTCTTAGATACAAATAAAGTTGAATTAAAAGGAATTGCTGTAACAATTCAAGATTTAACTAGAGAAGTTGAACTTAACGCGGCACAAAATAGATTCATTAGTAATGTATCGCACGAATTAAGGACACCACTTTTTAATATCAAAAGTTATGTAGAGACCTTACATGATTTAAAAGATCAGCTTTCTGATGAAGAACAAATAGAATTTTTGGGAATTGCAAATTCAGAGACTGATAGGCTAACAAGACTTGTAAATGATGTATTAGATTTATCAAAATTAGAGTCTGGTAAAATTGTTCCTCTAGAGCAAATTGACATAAAACCAGCAATAGAACAGACTCTTAGAAATTATAGACTTAATGCTTCAGAAAAAAATGTTTCATTAGCTCATGATATAGAGGAAAATATTCCTCCAATTCTTGGGAATTTTGATTTGCTTTTGCAGGTTTTTGATAATTTACTAGGTAATGGATTGAAATTTAGTCCAAAAAATAGCGCCTTAATTATAAGAGCTTATACTTGGCCAGATTCCTGTCCTGCTTTCCCTCCAATTATTAAAAATGATGCCGCCCCTCAATGTGAATTAGTTTCACCACTTCCAAAAGTAAGAATTGAGATTGCTGATACTGGTTCAGGAATATCTCAAGCTGATCAAGAAAAGATATTTGATCGTTTTTACAGAGTAGAGAATTCAGTTCATACTGAGCAAGGCACTGGTTTAGGTTTATCTATAGTGCGAGGGATAATTGAAAAACACGGTGGGGAGATTCGTATGGCTAGTGAATTAGGAGTAGGAACAACATTCTGGTTTGATTTAGCCTTATCACAATCTGATAAAGATGAATTATTGACAAAAGCTATTAATAATTCAGATTCTTTTCCAGGTTCTGAAATTAAAGAAATTATCTAATTATTATCTAATCCTTTAAAAACATTTTGAACATTTTGATCAGGCACAACTCTGTGAGGGGCACCACTAAATATTTGTTCAAAATTAGAAAAAGAATCCCTTATTTCTGGGCCACTATTTGTAATTATAAATTCTCTTATTCTTTTATCATGCCATGATCCACGCATTTTAAAAACATTTAAAGCTCGTGCCATCTCACCTTTTATTTCTACATATTGAAGCAACAATATGGTGTCTGTAATTGTTGAGATATGAGAATCAGTTATAGAATGACTTCCCATAAATTCTTCTGCAGTATTAGTAAAAAAGCCTGCTATTTCCTCTTGTTTTGTATAACCGGTAACAGCAATTACAAACTGTCTAAATGCATTCAAACTTACACCCCTTGCTAATGCAGAGAGAGAATCAATAGCCATTCTTTTTGGTTTAAATTGATTAATTTGCGTCTTTATAATTTGTAAGTGATCTTCTAAACCAGTTGATTCAGGATATGCACAAATAATTTTTAATAACCCATCACTTTCCATTTTTTCAAAATCTATTCCCCAGCTAGTCGCATTCCTAAGCAATTGAGCCCTAGATTCTTCATAAGCAAAAAGTATTGCTCTTTCATTATTGTTATAAGCATCTTCAACAAATTTTGACACAAGCATTGTTTTGCCCGTACCAGTAGCTCCAGTGGCGAGAATGATGGAATCTTGAAAATATCCACCACCACACATATCGTCAAGATCTTTAACTCCAGAGCTAATCCTAATATTTGAGGATCTCTGCGTTAATCTCATTGCTCCAAGGGCAAAAACACTTATTCCATCCATTCCCATAGTGAATGGATATTCACCTTTCATATGTACTGTACCTCTTAACTTCAAAACCTCTAGAGTTCTTCTTCGCTTCTCTGACTCAAGAACATTTCTTAATAAGACAACATTATCAGATACAAATTCTTCTACCCCATATCTGGCAATCGGTCCATAATCATCAACCCTTTCTGTAGTCATAACTGTTGTCACACCTATTTCTTTTAATCTTGCTATCAATCTAAATATTTCTCTTCTAACAACATAAATAGCATCATACTGTTGAAAGACAGCAGTTATTGAATCTATTGCAACTCTTTTAGCTTTATATTTTCTAATTGCATAACTAATTCTCTCAATAAGACCAGACAAGTCAAAGTTACCTGCCACATCCTGACCATCAGGATCAGGAGAAGCATCCAAAATAAAAAGTTTATTTTGATCAATTAATTCTTGTAAATCCCAACCAAAACTTGCGGCATTTCTAATAATATCTAAAGGGGATTCCTCAAATGTCACAAAGATTCCAGGCTCATCAAAACTACAAATTCCATGGTGTAGGTATTGCAGAGAAAAAACAGTTTTACCAGTTCCTGATGTGCCACTAACGAGTGTACTTCTAGATACAGGCAAACCACCCCTACAAACATCATCAAAGCCTTCTATTCCAGTTGGCAATTTCTGTACTTGCATTTTATTTGATTTGCTAAATTTCTTATCATTCATAGTTTTGTGTTAATTAAACAAAAATAAAAAAAATTTGAATTTTATTTTAAAAGTTTTATATATATTATTTATCTACACTATATTCAGTTTCAGTTAATTCATCAAAAAGTAGATCTAAACCAATTAAAACTTTCTCTCTATCTGAGAGATCACCTATTATTTTCCTAACTGGTGGTGGTAAAATCTTAGCCAAGGTTGGAGTGGCTAAAATTTTATCTTCTTCTGCAAGTTGTGGTTGCTTAAGTACATCGATAACCTTTAAAGCATAAACCCCTTTGAATTCATTATTTAAAATTTCTCTCAAGGTATTTAAAGCTCTCATTGAATTAGGGGTATTTCCAGCAACATAGAGTTTTAAAATATATGTTTTCCTTGCTGCCATCGTTATAGTTCCTGAATTGATATAAAAGATTTAAAAACAACCCTTGACTTATTACACTACAAAATAAGAAAATAAACAAACTATTATGATTGCTTACTTGGCTTAATCAAATTAATAATTTGAGCCTAGTAGCGTCTTTAAGATATGACAAATTCTAAAAACTCCTCCAACAATTCTTCTAAAAGTAAGGAATTATATGCAATAGCAGAAACTTCAGGCCAACAATTTTGGTTCGAAGTTGATAGATACTATGACATAGACAGGTTAAATGCCAATGAGAAAGACAAGATAACACTGGAAAAAGTTTTACTTTTGAAGGACAAAGAGTCTATAACTATTGGTAAACCGTACGTTAAAGATGCAAGAATTGAATTAGAAGTAGTCTCTCATAAAAGAGATAAGAAAATTATTGTATACAAAATGCGTCCCAAAAAAAAGACTAGAAGAAAGATGGGACATAGACAAGAACTTACAAGAGTTATGGTAAAATCTATATCTATAGGTAAAAGCGCTCCAAAGTCTTCTTCTAAAAAGGAAACTGTTAAAAAGGAAACTCAACCAAAATCCGAAAAATCTACAAATTAAACACTTCTAATGGCACATAAAAAAGGAACAGGTTCTACCAGAAACGGAAGAGATTCAAATTCCAAAAGATTGGGTGTGAAAGCCTATGGAGGAGAAAAAGTAACTGCTGGATCAATTTTAATTCGCCAAAGAGGTACATCCTTTTTGCCTGGGATCAACGTCGGGAAAGGTAAAGATGACACCCTTTTTGCACTCAAAGGAGGAACCGTAAGTTTCGAAAGCATTAAAAGAAATTTAAGAAATAGAAAAAGAATTAATATAGTTATCTAATTTTCTTATAAGCTCTTGTAGTTATAAGAATAGGATGAAATACCTCTAAAAAATTTGATTGAATAGTCTCAAAAAACTTTTCAACAATTTGATTATCATCTATATGAAAAGGATATTCATTATTATCTCCTTTATAGAAATACCAATTAAATAGAGCAATAGAATTACTATCCATAATCTCACTGAAAATATTAATTTGAGAAGCTGGATCTGCAAGATGTTCCAAAACATCAAGACAAATTATCGTATCAAATTTCAATATTTGTGTATCTTGAATTGTCTTGCAAAAAGTAATTTTTCTTTCGACTCCTAATTTCTTAGCCCTGTATTCAACAAAATTTCTATTTGTTTGATTAATATCTACAAAAAAAACATGCTCAACTTTTGAAGACATAGCATTAGCTAAAGCATGCGTTCCAATCCCTCCTCCAAAATCTAAAACTAAATCTCTAGAAAATCTTTGCTGAAGTTTTAATGTATCAGCAATGTATTCTCTACTTGTGATATGCCAAGCAGCTAAATCAGCTACATGCTTATCTCCAACAATATCAGTATAAAAATCCGAAACATCATTTAAAGCATCCCCAGGATGAGAATTTGCCAAATTCATCTTTGCATTTGCAAGGAATCCATCTAAATCATTTTCTCTAATAGATAAGTATTCCATTAAATGTGATTTCAAATTAAAAGCATTTTGTAAAAACTCTTTTAAAATAAAACTATTGTTTTTCAATTTTTACTCTAAATTTTCCATACCAAAATCATAGAATGATTATAAATCTTTCTCAAAGTATTCTTAATATTAAAAATGGAAACTAAAGATGGATTCTTAGTACTTAATAAAGATAAAGGCTGTACATCTCATGATTGTGTTAAACAAATAAGGAAGTTACTAAATACAAAAAAGGTTGGGCACACAGGAACTCTTGATCCAGAAGTTATAGGAACATTACCAATTGCAATAGGCAGTGCAACAAGATTTATTCAATACCTTCCTCAGGAGAAAACTTACATAGGACAAATTAAATTAGGTATAAGAACTAAAACTGATGATATTCAGGGAGAAATAATTAATAAAAAAAGTTGGCCTAAAATCAGTTATAAAAAATTAGATCAATATTTAAACAGATTTAGAGGAATTATTAAACAAATTCCGCCGAAAGTATCTAGTGTGCACGTTAATGGTGAAAGAGCTTATAAAAAATCTTTCAACAATGAAATTTTTGAATTAGCACCAAGAGAAGTAAAAATAGAAGAACTTATCTTGATGAAATGGGACCAAATAAGCGGAATAATAGAAATAAAAATCAAATGTTCAGCTGGCACATATATAAGAGCAATTGCAAGAGATATAGGAGAAATTCTTAATTCCGAGGGGTGCCTTCTACAACTAAAAAGAATTTCCGCTTGTGGCTTTGATGAACAAAACTCCATAAAAATATCTGATATCGAAAAAGAAAAAGGAAAAAAAACCTCGAAAAATTTCATTATTCCAACAATTTCTGCTCTTAATCACATTTCAACATTTGTCTTAAGTAATAAAGAACAAATTAATTATTGGCAAACAGGAAGAGCAATTAAATTTGATATTAATTACTTTAATGAAAGCAAAACTTTTGATTATAAAAAGCCCATAAAGGTAATAGATAAAAGAAAAATACTGCTTGGAATTGGCTTCTTAAATAAAGAACAAACCAATATAAATCCAAAATTAGTACTTAATGCAAAATAATTTTTAAAGGTAATCTTTTCTAAAAGGTTTAATCTGCACACCCTTATAGAAATGTTTTAATATTCTTTCAGCTTTTTGGCCTCTAGAAGCCATATATTTTGCACCCCATTGACTCATTCCTACTCCATGTCCAGATCCCTGTCCAAAAACTATTAAACCTTTTTTTATAGGAAATTTTTTATTTAAATCTTCCTCAAAAAATTTAAATCGCACAAAATTACTATTTAGGGCTAATCTTTTTCTTAAATCTACCCCAGACATTTGATCAGAACCATAATCCCCAATAAGTTTTACATTTTTTACCCTCCCTGTACTTGTAATATTTAGAATCTCTATATTTCTTAAACCTCCAATCTTAGGAAATAAATTTGTTAATTCATTATTCGAAAATTTTTTTTGCCATCTATATTTTGGATTTTTTTTATCAAAATCTTTCACACTTGATAAATATGGATATTTATTCTTCCATACATCTTGACTATTTTCTGTCATTCCACCTGAACTGCTATGAAACAAAGCATTAATTAATTTATTTTTATACGTCAAAACCAAAGATCTTGTACTTTTAACGGCTCTGATAGTTTTATAAGTTCTTGATTCTAAGCCATTATAGACTTGATTTCTCTGGGTAGAATCTATGTCAAATAAATTATTTCCCTTTTGCTTTAAAGCATAAGTTCTAGACGCAATTGCTTGTGCTTTTAATGCTTCAATAGGCCATTTTGTTGGCATCTCTGAACCAACCACACTACTAAGATATTTTTCAATTCCTAAAACATTCACTACCAATATTTCAGAATCAAGTACGAAGAGATTAAGTTTGCCAGAATATCTTTTCTGACCTACCCATATACCTCTTTCATCAGAAGATCTAACTTGAAATTGTTGATTACTTTTTAAGTCATATTTTTTTTGTTTATTCTTATCAAAATATAAAATTTTTCTATTTTTCTCATTTTTCAAAGTTAAGCCTTTTATTTTTTTACTTGAAAAAAATTTTCCCTCTATGGTTAAAGGAATTGATTTATCTGATCTAATCCTTAAATTGTTATTTTTTGATATCAAAACTCTAATTATTGGCTCTCTTGATGCAAGAACAGTTTCACTCTGAAAAACACAAATAAATAAAATACTAATCAGGCAACATTTACTAAAATTATTTTTAAATGTAAATATCACTTTGTTTAAAAAACAAATTCTTAATTTGCCTAAGTTTGACTAAAAGTCTAGATTTAATCCAGTTATAAAAATAAAAATATCATAATAAGTGAATATCACCTTCTTAGGAACAAGTTCAGGAGTCCCATCCTTAACAAGGAATGTTTCTTCCTTAGCACTTAAATTATCGCAATCTTCAGAAGTTTGGCTTTTTGACTGTGGAGAGGGAACACAGCATCAAATAATGAAAAGCAATATTAAATCTTCGCAAATCAAGAAAATATTTATTACACATATGCATGGAGATCATATTTATGGTTTGCCTGGACTTTTAGCAACCCTAGGTTTATCTGGAAATAGTAAGGGTATTGAAATTTACGGTCCTTCTGAGCTTCAAAGTTTTATAAATTCTGCACTTAAAAGTAGTTTTTGCAAATTATCGTTCCCATTGCATTTTGTGGAAGTTGAAAATTTTGCATCAGGGGAAAAAATTCTATTTGAAAACAACAAAATAAAAGTAAATTGTGCATGCCTTAAGCATAAAATACCAGCTTATGGTTATCGAGTGAACGAAAAAGACAAACCAGGTATATTTGATATCAAAAAGGCACAGACTTTAAAAATAGCACCTGGGCCAATTTATTCTGAATTGCAACAAGGTAAAAAAGTCGTATTAGCAGATGGGAGGTCATTTGACGGGAAAGAATTCTGCGGACCTCCAAGAAAAGGTGAAAGTTTTGTGTATTGCACAGATACTGTCTTTAGCGAATCAGCGGTGTCATTATCAAGAAATGCAGATTTACTCGTACATGAATCAACATTTTCTCAGGAAGATGAGAGCATGGCCTATGAAAAATTACATTCCACAACAATTATGGCTGCCAAAACAGCATTATTATCTAATACAAAAAAATTAATTATTACTCATTTAAGTCCAAGATACACTAATAAAAATTCAATTACACCAAGCGATTTGCTTAAAGAGGCGCAAAAAGTTTTCCCAAATACTCACCTCGCCAAAGATTTTCTAACTGCAAAAATTAAATAAACTGCAACAGTTCGTTAGCAGGAGCGTTGTAAATGACCAACCCATGAAATAATAGTCATAGGTTTTTCTATTTGATGTCGATCGAAATGGTCTCTATTTTTTCATCACTTAATAAGTCTTTCAAAAGACTTCTTATTTTTCTTCCATTGATTATTGGTTTACTTCTTAATCCAATTTCTGCTAATGCACTTTATCCTAGTGATCCTTCATCAGTAGATGGATTGAAAGAAGATCTTCATGGAGCAGATCTTCAAAATAATGAATTTGTAAAATATGATTTATCTTATCAAGATTTAGGAGAGGCTAATCTACAAGGCGCCTATATGAGCGTGACAACTGCAAAGAATTCTAGTTTCAAAAGCGCCAACATGAAAGATCTTATTGCATATGCTGTACGTTTTGATAATGCTGATTTATCTGATGCGAATCTTACTAATGGTGAGCTAATGAAAAGTGTTTTTGATGGAGCAATTATAGATGGTGCAGACTTTACAGATGCAAATCTTGATCTTTCTCAGAGAAAATCATTATGTGAAAGAGCTAGTGGAACTAACCCACAAACTGGAGTTAATACAATTGATAGTCTTGAATGCTCTGGCTTAAAAGGGTACATGCCACCAAAGCCAAAAGCATAAGATTTAAAGCTAACTAACTTCAGATGGGAAGATATTACCAGGCTCTTTTGAGCCTGGTTTTTTGCTATACCACCATTCTTGTATATCAGAAGAAAATTTCTTTGAAAAAAAAGTTATAACTGTTTCAACAGGTTTTGATCCAGGCTCCAAAATTTGAACTGAGTAAGATGGGCATTTTCGTGAGGCCATATCGGCAACGAACCTAGAACCTATTCTTCGCCAACTAGGCTCCTTACTTCTCCAAGCAAGCCTTGAACATGGCCAGGGTAACTCTTCTCTGTCATATAGTCTGCAACATGGTCCAATTACCTTATAACTGTACTGACCTCCATAACTTGATTGAACACTACCAGTCTTAAAAAATTCAAATTTATTCATTCACAAAAAAAAGCCACCTTTATAAAGGGTGGCAGAGAAGTAATGAATAATCAACTTAGAAAAGTTAATTTTTTATAATTAATACAACTCTTCTTCAGCATGAGTTGTGATTGTTACGTCAGATGTTGGATAAGCAACACATGTAAGTACAAAACCAGCTTCTAATTGGTCATCATCCAAGAAACTTTGATCAGATTGATCAACACTACCTGAAGTAACTTTTCCAGCGCATGTTGAACATGCTCCAGCTCTGCAGGAATAAGGAAGGTCGATACCTTGTTCTTCAGCAGCATCGAGGATGTACTGGTCATCAGGTACTTCGATAGTTGAATTGAGACCTTCACCTTCGCTGATGAGTGTAACTTTGTAAGAAGCCATTTAAAAAAAAAATTGTTGGTAGTTAATACCTATCAAATACATTTTTAACATCGATTGGGTCGATATGTGAGATTTTGAAGTAAAAAATGACACAATAAAATGTATTAATGAGTATTTATAAGAAAAACTTATACTTAGGTGGAATTGCTGGCTTTTTGAGCAGAAATGCATGCCCAATCTTTTCTTGTTGATATATCCAATAATTTCAAGTTATTCTGAATTAATATTTTTATAATTTCATCTTTTTGTGAATTAAGAATACCACTGAAAATGACTTCCCCATTATTTCTTAGGCAATTATAAATATTTGGTATCATTTCTTTTATTACTTCAGCAAGAATATTGCATAAAACAAAATCAAATTGTTTGAGTTGATTTTTTAAAATTACCTCATTAAAAGATCCCAAATATGTATTTAGGTTTTTTAAATTACCGAAATTTAGTTGAAAATTAGAGTTAGTTGAATTTATAGCTAGATAATCATTATCCACTGCACATATCTCTTTAGCGCCGAGCAGTCTTGCAGCAACACTCAAAATCCCACTACCACTCCCAATATCTAACACTTTTTTATCAGACAATAAAATATTCTCCATTTTTTCCAAACATAGATAAGTCGAAGGGTGACCTCCTGTTCCAAAGGCTGCTCCTGGATCAATCTTTATGATTTTTTTATCTTTTAATTTTTCATTTAGATTTATCCAACAAGGCAATATTAAAAAATGATTTCCTACTAATTCAGGGGCCCAATATTTCTTCCAGCTTGTCAACCAATCCTCCTCTTTGATTATACACCAGTCAAAAATTTGATTCTTAGAATCATTAATGTCTAGAAGCTGGCTAATTTTTTTTTCAAAACCACTTATAGAACTCTCGTCCCATTCATCAATTGGAAGCCATATGTTCACCTCTTTTTTATTTTCATTTTTAATTAAATATTCAAATGAAAAACTAAATATTCCCAGCTCATTTAATTTCCAAATAATAATTTCTTCTAAATCACTTTCTATCTGAAAAGTAAGTTTATACCAATCTTTTATTGCCATTATGTAGATTCAGACTTTTTATAAAGTAACTGGATTAGCGTTTGTAATTCCCTCTACTTCAATAATAGTGTCAAGCAACTTATTAGGAATTGGATCATCAATACTTAGAACCATAACAGCTTCTCCTCTAACAATTTTGCGCCCAACTTGCATTGAGGCAATATTTACATTATTGCTACCTAATAAAGAACCAAGCTTGCCAATAATACCCGGCATATCTCTGTGCCTAGTAACCAACATATATCTACTTGGTGATACATTAACAGGATATTGATCAATACTAATAATTCTTAATTCCCCGTCAGCAAAAATACTTCCTGCTACGCTATGGTCGCCATTATCTCCATAGGTGGTTAACTGAAGCGATCCACTAGCAAATTCAGGTCTTGCCTCATCTTTATTCTCGACTACTGAAATACCTCTTGAATCTGCTTCTAGAGAAGCATTCACATAATTAATCCTATCTCCCAAAGCTTTACTTAGAAGACCTTTTAAACTAGCTATTATTAATGGCTGGGAAGGATGTTGAACAAATTCACCTTGAAGTTTTACTTCTAGTTTCTGTATATGTCCACCTGAAAGCTGGCTTATAAGCAGACCCAATGTTTCAGCCAACTGCAAATGAGGTTTTAGACTATCCATAATATCAGGACTCAAACCTGGAATATTTACTGCAGTTCTCGCAGACAAGCCAAGCAAGACATCTCTGATTTGTTCTGCAACGTCAACAGCTACATTTTCTTGTGCCTCCTGAGTAGATGCTCCTAAGTGAGGGGTAAGAATAAGATTCCTTTCGGCCTTCAAAAGTGGTGAATTAGATTCCAAAGGTTCTTTAGAAAAGACATCTATTGCAGCCCCTCCAATCAATGATTTATTTAAAGCTTCTGCTAATGCTTCTTCGTCAATTAAACCTCCTCGAGCACAATTGATTAATTTTGCGCTGCTCTTCATACTTTTAAGCACCTCCATATTTACTAAATTCTCTGTCTCTGGGGTGCGAGGCAAATGCAAAGTTACATAATCGGATTGTTGGAATAAATTCTCTAGATCAAAGAGTTTAACTTGTATTTGTTGAGCTCTTTCAGTTGAAACAAAGGGATCATATCCGTAAACTTCCATTCCTAATGCATTAGCAACTTTCGCTACATGAGCACCAATTTTCCCTAAACCTACTACACCTAATTTTTTCTTATAAAGCTCATTCCCAACAAATTTCTTTCTTTCCCATTTACCTGACAAAGTACTACTATTAGCAATTGGAATATGTCTAGATAAAGCCAACATCATAGCTATGGTATGTTCAGCAGCAGCTATTGTGTTACCACCTGGAGAATTAACAACAAGAACTCCTTTTTGAGTAGCAGCCTTAACATCTACATTATCTACTCCAACTCCTGCTCTTCCAATAATTTTCAGTTTCCTTGAAGAGTTAATAATTTCTTCAGTTACTTGCGTACCTGAGCGAATCATTAAAGCATCATAATCTTTAATAATGGAAGCTAACTCAGAGTCTGAGATCCCTATCTTCTGATCAACCTGAGCAACTTGTGAAAGAATATCGATTCCTGTTTGATCAATTGGATCTGTAATGAGAACTTTTGTCATTTAAGATTGGTTCTTTAACCTTTTACTTTAACTTAATCTATAGTGTATGTATCTTATTTTATTAATTTGAATAACACACAAACATTTGAGGATTGAAATTTGACTAAAAGTATTGTGATATATGAAGACATTTTTAAATGTATCCAACTATTTGAAGTTTTCAAAGAAAAATCAGTAATGCTCTCTGAAGCTATTTTAATCCCACCAATAAGTGAGAAAATATCATCAGATGATACAGAAGTACTAAATGCTAAAGCAGATATCTTATTCAAATCTCAAAATTTTGAAGATATAAGAATCTTAAATCCTAAACTTGATAGAAAGATTAGACAAAAAGAAATGAGTAGATGGTTAATGCCATTTGGTTTTATAGCTGGAATAGCTTTTTCTAATATGACAAATTTATCTACCTTCAGCTTTCTTGGTTTAAATAACATCGGGGAATCATTAATTGGAGGTCTTTTAGGAATGGGTTCAGGATATTTAGGAAGCATTGTTTCTTCTTCAAGTATCAACATCAATAGAAATAAAGAGTTGAGATCAATTATTAATTTTAATAAAGAGGGTAAATGGCTTGTTTTACTTGAAAATCAAATTGGAACTGAATTACCTTGGGCTTTGATAAAAGAATCAGAAGCAAAAGATATAATTTTTTTAGAAGGCTAAATGATTGACTTAAAAGAAATCTTAATAAATTCAAACTATAAAAAAGAAACTCAGGAATTAATAAATATTGCCAACTTAGCTTATAAACACTGGGAAACTTATTGGACTGGATTTAATTCAACTTATGTTTGCGAAGAGATTTTAAAAGATTTTGAAAATTTAAATGATTTCAAATTTTTTATTTATGGAGGATTCTCCTCTTCTCAGAGATCTAGAATAGCTTGCTTTAGAGGAGATAATATTCCTGAAGAGGATGCGCTAAAAAGTAATTTTCCAGCTCAAGGAATAAAAATTAATGGCAATTTTTTATTTGATAATGCTACTCAAGACGACTTTAGATCCCTCTTAATTGAAAATGGGGTAAATAAAATAAAAGTAGGAGATATATGGACTATTGGCGATAGGGGGGCACAAGGGATAATTGATAATTTAGATGTTAACTATTTAAATGAAAAGTTTTTTTATTTGAGAGACGTAAAAGTTAAAATTGATTTAGTTGGTATAAATGAATTACAAATCCCTTCTGGAAGATCAAAAAAACTTGTTAATACAGTAGAAGCTTCAACAAGATTAGACGCTATAGCTTCAGCAGGTTTTAGGATATCACGAACCAAAACTATTGAAAGGATAGAAAATGGAATGCTCAGATTAAATGGAATCAAAGTCAATAAGCCAACTATTAATCTAAAAATTGGCGACAAAATAGAACTTGAAAATAAAGGATTTATCGAAATTATAAATTTAGAAATCACCAAAAGAGAACGATGGAAAGTTAAATTACTTAGAAAATGAAACTCAACCTGCTATTTTCTTATAAGGGGGATTAAAAATTCTTCAATTTGGGCGATTAGCTCAGTGGTAGAGCACTACCTCGACACGGTAGTGGCCACTGGTTCGAATCCAGTATCGCCCATTAAAATTTTTGACGACCTAGGTTATATCCACAGAAGTTAATTTCATTTTTTAGATTATTAAAAAAATGAAACTTAATCAAATAATTAATCTTCATAAGGGTCTCACTGCATTTGTAGTTATAGGTCTTATGCTTTTTTTTGATAATTTTACAATCGCTCCCTACGTTTACTTAGCTCTGCATGGTACTTATGGATTACTTTGGCTACTAAAAGAAAAGATATTCCCCGATCCTTATTTTAAAGAAAAAATCAATTTTTTAACTTCAGTTACTGGTTTTATTTTCCTTGGAAGTTACTGGGTAGCTCCCTACATTCTTATCTCATCTCAGAAATCTGTTCCAAACCTCGTCATAGCTACATCTATTTCTATAAATATAATTGGTGTGTTTTTACACTTTGCTAGTGATGCTCAAAAATATTTTTCTCTTAAATTAAAAAAAGATCTAATTAAAGAAGGATTTTTCAAAAATATAAGGAATACAAATTATCTAGGAGAAATACTAATTTATTTATCATTCTCCATCCTTTCAATGAGTTTTATTCCATTCGTAATTCTTTCAATATTTTTCTCTATAGTTTTTCTTCCAAGAATGATAAACAAAGATAAATCGCTCTCAAAATACGATTCATTCGAAGAATACAAAAAGAAAAGCGGTCTTATTTTACCTAAATTAAATGCTTGAAAACAACTTACCCAGTTGGAGGCAAGATTTAAAATCCTCTAGAAAAAAAGAGGGCAAATCACCCTCTAATAAGTGGATTCAGCTTGCAACAGTTAGCGAAAAAAATGAGCCAAGATTAAGAACAGTTGTTTTCAGGGGATGGCATAAAGATAGTTCAATGATTATTTTTACAGATAGAAGAAGTGAAAAAATTGAGCATATAAAATCTAATCCTAATGCAGAAATATTATGGTTTTTTTTGAAAACCAAATCACAATATAGATTCAAAGGCAAAATAAGTGAATTAAGTAATAACAAAAATTATTGGGATAAATTATCAGAAAAATCAAAATCTTCTTGGTTTTTGGGATCTCCTGGAGAGAAAATAAATCCAAAATTACAATCTGCTTATAAAATATTATCCAATATACCCAAGTCAGAAAATTTTGTAGTTCTAAATTTTGAAATCGATTCAGTAGATCTTCTTAAATTAGAAAAGCCTATTCATAGAAGATATTTATGGGAAAAGATTAAGAAATGGGAAAAAATTGAAATTAATCCTTAAATATTTCTAAATTGTATATTTAGGTTGAAAAACATATGGCAATCAGTCAGTTTTAGAAAAGAAGTATTGTGCCAATGAATTTCTCAGAAATTCCAGAAAACCCTTTTATTTTCTTATCTTGGGTAACAGCTATAGGACTTTTTGTAAGTCTTACTGAAGCAACAATTAAGATAAGAATTCAGAAGAGAAACAATTATCGCAAAAGGGTAGAACTTATAAGTAACCTTTATCCAAAGAAATTAGCTTGAAATATCTGAGAGTATGTTTGCTTGAAGAAATTGAAATAAACCACCTTTACTTGATTCTTCTTTAATTTCAACTTCCTTAGAAGATTTTGATTTTGTTGAAGATACAATTTCTTCTTCATCTTCAGATTTCAATATTCTAATAATAACTTCATCCAAAGAAAAATTACCAGGACCTGTTAAGGCAATTGAAGTGGCTGAAGCGAAATACAGAAGTAAGAGCTCTAATAGAAAAATATTAAAACCTGAAGTAACAAGTGCGTGATATATAGCGACAGAAATTGTTCCAACAATTGCCAAAGCTCCTAATCTTGTAGCTAAGCCAATAATTAGTAACCAACTACCACCTATTTCTGAGAATGCCGCTATATATGATAAAAATATTGGGAATGGAAGATGTAATGGTCTCACAAAAGCATCAGCAAAATTTTCTATATTTGCTAATTTCTCATATCCGTGATGAATAAGAACTGTTCCAGTTATAACTCTAAGAATTAATAAAGCAGTATCTTTGCTAAACGATTTGGTAAGAATTGTTGTAAGCACTATAAAAAAATTATCCTTAAGTAAAAATAACTAGTCACATTATCCATCGTGGATTAAAAAGCAAAAGTCGGACCTAATTAAGTATTTATACTCAATGATCTAAAGAATTCTTTTTCTGATTAAGAATTCACCTAAGTTAAAAATTATTTTTTTTTGAATA
Organism: Prochlorococcus sp. AG-412-J13; assembly: GCA_003214815.1. Lineage (GTDB taxonomy): Bacteria > Cyanobacteriota > Cyanobacteriia > PCC-6307 > Cyanobiaceae > Prochlorococcus_A. Next base: position 95,422 of record QCLE01000003.1, read on the forward strand.
ATTTTCGAATATTCTCTGATTGATTTTCGGAATATTTTCTTTAAATTTGAAAAACCCTTTTTTGGCGAATTTCCATGCAAATAAATCTTCATTCCTCACAAGATTAAAAATTTTTTTATTGTGTAAATTTTTAAACTCAATTATGAAATCATAATTTTCTCCCACTCCAGGATAAATAATGTCTATTTCGTTAATTTTTTTAAAAGTATTTTCTAGTAAACAAGGATCAATTTGTTTAACATTATGAAATTGCTCTACAAATTCAGAGACCAAATCTTGTTTAAATTTCAAAACAGATTCAGACAATTTAATTTGTCTTTGTTCATTTTTTAGAAGGACTATGAATACCTTTTTATAGCTTGGGATTAAATTTTTGAGAGTTGCAAGGTGCAGATCATTTTCAAACATAATCAGATTATCTGATTTAGGATCCATATTATTTTTATAAATCTCATCTTCTAATGGAATTTGATTCGATTCCTCTAGAAAAATTTGTTTATTAATTATTTTTTCTACATTAAATCTATTATTTGAAAATTTTCTGAGGTTTGAAGATGAAAAAAGATATTGCTTTCCTTTAGTTTGTAATCCTCCGACCCATCTCCAACTAAGTAAATTAGATGCAGCATCACCATCAAAGAGATATTTAAAAAAAAACTTTGCTCCCAATTGCCACGGGAGGCCAAAATTAAATGTCCAAGTACTTGCAAACCACATTCTTGTATGATTATGCAAATAGTTATACTGTTTTAATTCAAGAACCCAAGAATTAAAAAAATCTAATTCTGTATTTCCATTAATTGCATTTTCATATACCTCATGATCATAATCAAGATTTTTTTCTGAAATAAAATTTTGCCAAACTTTAGGTCTATTTTCCATCCATCCTTTCCAGTAAATTCTCCAAAATATTTCTTCAACAAATTTAGTTGAATTTTTGATTTTGTACTTACTTTTAACATCATGAATCAGGTCATATTCCAATAAAATTCTATGTGCGACAAAAGGTGATAATTTTGAAACGGAACTTTCGTTATTTGGCCCAAAATCAAAATTTCTTAATTTTGCATAATCATTAATTTTATATTTCGCAAATTTGTCCCAGATATTTTGAGCTTTTAATAAAAATGACATTTTCTGATAACTTTAAAGAATTTTTTTTGTATTGATAGAAATTACAAAAATTAGCCGGCAAATTAATTCTTGAAATTTTCTACTTCACTTTTAAGTAAATATGTTTGATTGAAGTATTTAATTTAAACTACTAATTATTACATTCTATACTCTTAAATCACTCTCTGCGTAGGAGGATATTTAGTTTTCAATTACTTTCTAAATCTGGTTGTAATTTTTAAATCTTTATTTAAATAATTTTTCTAAAAGATTTTTTAATATTTATCAAAATTATTATGAATAATTTATTAGTGATAGATGTTAAGTATCTGGATGAAAAATACAGAATAGGTGACGGCATAATTTCCGATAAAGAATTTAAGCAACTTGAGAAGCTCTTTATGCCTTTTGATCTAGAATCTGATTACTTTAATTAAAAAAATAATAGACTTTTGCCAAAATTAGCGAAAGAAAACTATAAAGAATTTTTGGCAGGTTTATTAACAAAAACAAGATTAAGCATTCAACCAAAAATTGATGACTGCGCTATTGCAATTAGATATATAAATGGCAATTTTAATAAAGCTATTACAAAAAAAGGATTTGATGTCTCAAGCAAAATTAAACAAATTAAAAATCTCCCCGATTGTATTCCTATCAAACGAGATTTTCAAATTAGAGGTGAACTATACCCTACCAACCAAGTTGCCGGCATTTCCAAAAGAATTGCAAGAAAATACCTCAATTATAAGTAAGGGATTGGAAAAAGTCTCAACTTTTGCTGTTTCCAAATACTTAATAGAAGACTTAATCAATATGAAACCCTTAACTATCTTAAAAAATGTGGCTTCAGCACCCCTAACAGTTACTTCACAAATCTTAAAAGCGAAATCCAAATATATAAAAAAAATTGGTTAGAGAGAAAAATATTTACGAAATATCCAACCGATGGGATAGTTTTTAAAATAAACAATAGAAAACTACAGTTACTTAGAGAGAAAAGTTTATTTCAAAATAACGAATGGCAATATGCAATTAAAAATAATATTGACTAGTACCTTCAAAAAGAGCTCACGATACTGACTCCCAGTATTTAAAGTGGAACAGTAATTAAATTTGGTTAAATTCCAAAACAATTTGCAGGATTACAAAATGACTGCCACTATTTCAAGACCTAAATTCTCTAACTGGAAAACATCTAATATTCCTAACCTTAAAGGCAAAACAGCACTAATTACTGGTGCAAATAGTGGTCTTGGATACTACACAGCAAAGGCCTTAGTCGAAAAAAATGCTCATGTAATTATTGCTTGTAGATCTCTTGATAAAGCTTATCAAACTATCAAAAAACTTAAAGGTCTTAATCCTGAAGGAACATTTACACCTTTAGAATTAGATTTATCAGATTTAAAAAATATTGTTGAAGTTCAGTCCAAAATTTTTGATGATTTTGAAAATTTGGATTTACTAATCAATAATGCAGGCATAATGCATCCGCCTAAAACACTTAGTGCCCAGGGATATGAAATCCAATTTGCAGTTAATCATCTAGCTCATATGCTTTTAACCCTAAAGCTTCTTCCAATTATTGAAAAAAAAGAGGAATCGAGAATAGTGACGGTTACTTCTGGTGCACAATTTTTTGGAAAAGTTGGTTGGAAAAATCTGAAAGCCGAGAAATATTACAACAAATGGGAATCTTACTCCAATAGTAAATTGGCAAATGTAATGTTTGCTTTGGAGCTAAATGAGAACTTAAAAGACAACAATATACTTTCTTTAGCTGCTCACCCAGGAATTGCAAAAACAAATCTTTTTACTGCCCAGAAACCTAAACCTAGTCCGATAGAAACATTCTCCATGGAATTATTTAGCCCTATTTTTCAATCTGCTGAGATGGGGGCTTTACCTCAACTTTTTGCGGCTACTTCACCAGATGCAAGAGGAGGTGAACATTATGGTCCTAAATTTAATTTCAGAGGTCATCCAAAACTATCCCCTACTTCTCCTTTTGCTATTAATAAAAAAGAAAGAAAAAATTTATGGGAAAAAAGCCTTGAAATACTTAGTAAATTCTTATAAATTTTTCATTTTTACTAACTTTAGAAAATACTTTAAGATATGTAATTCACTCTCTGAGAGTTTCATAAATTCTGTTAATGCATCATAATTTTTTTCGTCAATTTTTTTTGATAATTGAATAAAACTATCATGGTTTTCACTAACAAAGCGTTCAGCAATCTGAGATGGAGTTAAACCCTTTTCTATTAATTCACCTGGAGCATTTTTCTCCCACTTTTCATAAAACCAAGAGAACCAATATTTTGCAGTATTATCTTCCATTAATTAACTTCTATTTGGCGAATTCTATAAATAATTAAGAAAGATCTCATGATTGAATTAACCCACAAACACACTTAATATAAATGCAATTATAAATTTAATGGTAGATAATAATCTTTTAAGTAAAAGAAAAAATATTAATCTTGTAATTGGATTAGGTAAATCTGGATTTTGGGCTGCCAAGCATTTGAAAAGCATCGATAAGCGAGTAATTGTTTGGGAAAGTAAAGATGGGAAAGAATTCTTAGAAAGAAAAACAGAATTGGAAGAACTTAATATACTAGTTTCTCTGAATAAAGAATTTGTATTTGAAGAAATTCATCCTTTTGTAAATGAGATTGAATCTGTTGTTGTAAGTCCATCAATACCTTATGACCATAAAACCATTATTAAATTAAGAAAAAGGGGAATTAAAGTAATTGGAGAAATTAATGTTGCATGGGAAATTTTAAAAGACACAAATTGGATAGGTATTACTGGAACTAATGGCAAGACTACTGTTACTCATTTACTGAGCCATATACTCTGCCAGACTGAATTATATGCTCCTTTTGCTGGAAATATTGGTACACCTTTATGTAAATATGCACACTACAAAAAACACGAAAAAATTGACTGGATTGTAGCAGAATTAAGCAGTTATCAAATAGAAATATCTCCAGAAGTAAAACCTAATATTGGAATTTGGACAACCTTCACAGAAGATCATCTTGAAAGACATAAAACACTTGAAAACTATTTCAAAATAAAAAAAAGCTTGCTAGAAAAATCAGATTTTAGAATTTATAATTATGACGATAAAAATCTAAGAAATCACTATAGTTCACTCTCAAGAGGTGTTTGGATAACAACTAGTTTCGATAAATCAAATTTTATTCAATGCGATTATTGGATAGATGATCAAGCATTCATTGTTGAGAGAGGAAAAAGACTATTCAAACTTGAACATTTTTCTTTAAAAGGAATGCATAATCTTCAAAATCTTTTATTGGTAATAGCAGCAGCAAGAAAAATTGGATTATCTGGAAAGAAGATTAAAGATGCTTTATCTAATTACAAACAATTACCGCATAGGATGGAAACGATTTATAAAAATAATGATCTGGAAATAATAAATGATAGTAAAGCTACGAATTTTGATTCATCCATTGCAGGAATAAATTCAATTGAAGGTCAAATAATAATAATTTCTGGAGGCAGATTAAAAGGCAATGAATATAGTGAGTGGGTAAAAGTTTTAAATAAAAAAGTTAAATGTGTTTTTCTTTTTGGAGAAAGCTCAAAAGTCCTAAAAATGGCGCTTATTAATGAAGGATTTAAAAAAGATATTTTTGAATTTCCAGAACTAAAAGAGCTTGTGAATTTTGTTTCTCAATATTTACAAGATAATAAGTGTGGAACATTATTATTCTCACCTTCCTGTTCAAGTTTTGATCAATTTAAAAATTATGAAGAGCGAGGAGATTATTTCAAGAAACTAATAAGTAAAAAATTAAAGGTTAATTAATAGAGTTTTTATTTATAGAACATTAAGTAATTTTCAGGTCGGTCATCACAACCGTTTCCCCTCTAGCAAATATTCACTTAATTAGTTAGATTTTGACTTTAAACGTACTATTAACAATGAGTGAATCTAACAATTTACCTCAAGCAATAAGTCATAAAAAATTAAGTTACTTGATGTTGAAGGCACAAAAAGATTCTCATTTCTCTGATGAATTATCAGAAATAGAAAGCAACGAAAAAAGAGAATTTGACGAGTTAATAAACAATTGGGAAGCTGCAACTAAGAAAGTAGTTAATGAGTTATCAAAAAGAAAAGAGAATTTACTAAAAGATAAATCACCAAATTCTTTAATTGCTCTTGGTGCTATGGAAGTTCACCTTAATATGGCTTTACAAGCCTTAAATGCATTCAATAAAGGAGTTGATGGGTAATAAAAACAGATAAACTATAAGGATGGCATTGAAAATAAAAGAAAATCTAGTTTTTTTTCAGTATCTATAGAGATATCATCATAATAATTAACTTCAAACCCTAAGCCATCTCCAGATGAGAGACAAATATTTGAATTAGGGTCTTTACTTTTTAATAAAAGATTACCTTCTATTATTTGTATCCAATTATATTTATCGATTTTTAATGGCAATTTTTTTTCTTTAATAGGTTTATATTTACAACGCCACAAAGAGATATCTTGATTTATTAAAAGTTTATTTTTCCCATCTAAGTAATCAATAATAAGATTATCTCCTATGCCATTTTTAAATGATGTGTGCTTATAGTCAGGCTTAAGATTACTTTTTTTGGGATAAATCCAAATCTGAAATAACTTACAGGGTTTATTCTCTTCATTTTTCTCGCTGTGAGTAATCCCAGTGCCAGCCGACATAACTTGAACTTCATTTTCATGAATTTTTACTGAATTATTTAATGAGTCCCGATGAGTAATTGCACCTTTTGTTACAACAGTAATTATCTCCATATCGGAATGAGAATGCATATTAAAGCCAGAATTTGGAGAAATAGTATCTTCATTTATGACTCTAATATTTCCAAAATTATCCCATTTTGAATGCCTATGCTCTGCAAAAGAAAATGTATGCATTGAATGCAGCCAATCTCTTCTTGATAAAAATCTATCATTGGATTTTCTTAGTTTAATAATATTTAAAACCATCAATATAAATATAAAAAAAATTCTAAATAATTAGAAAAATATACGTAAAATTATTTTTTATAAATTATTCCTAAAAAAAAAAGCAAATATCGAATTTAAAAATTTATTTTACTCTGAGCTTTAGTAGCCTTTATCAATATTTTTTTTGCTTTATCTCTTATAAGGCATTTTTCTGCTTTTACATTTAATTTTTTAAGTTTTTGCAGTTGCTTTGTGTTACTCATAATTTAACCCGTCCTAAAGTCACTTTAACATAAATTTAAATTAATTACCTCAAAACCTTTGCATCAAATTGTTTTTGCCGCTTTGAGAATGGAATTGTCAGAACAGTATAGAGGATGTATTGGATTATCTTTGATTGTTTTCTTAATTAAAAGCGGTCCAAGAGGATTATCAAAATTATTTTTCCTGATTGAGTTATATTGCATTATTTTTTTTGATATTCTTTTATTTCTATTTAGAAATTTTCCTTTATTACCCCAACCTAACCATAAATCACAATTTTTATTTTCAGACCAGTGTTTTAAGTTTTTATAAATATGATTATTGTTTAGGTACCCAACAGGGTTTTTGTGATTAAAAAGTCTTTCTGGATTACTTGAAATAAGAGCAAATAGATTGATTAATTTTACTTTGCCATAATTATTGTTTTTTGAAATTTTGATTATTTTTTTTGTTGTATTATCAATGAAAATTGAATCTGATAATGAGGGATTTAAACCAATAAAAATAATTTCTTTTGTCGATTTAGAAATCTTATAACTTAAACTCCATCTATATAGTTTGTTAGCACTTATCACACAATTTCTTTCTAGAAGGAAATTTTTCAACCTAAACCTACACCTCTAGCCATAAGAGTTGCAAACAATGGTATTGTTGCAAAGCCCACTAATTCAGTGGTAATGATGAGTTTAAACCTCTTGACAAGGTTCTCAGAAATTTCAGGTAATTTATTCTTACTTAATGGAATTGCCCATAAGATATAGGTTGTTGTTGGGTATAAAGAAAGTATTCCTACCAAAATGTAAAGAGAAACCTTTATCCAAAAAACAGGATTACCTGTATAGAAATCACCACCTTGACCAAAATACTTAACACGCAATATGCCAGTAACTAATATTGCAACTCCTGCCAGACCATAAACCACATCTGCAATTATCATTGAGATAGTCTCATTTCTATTAAGATCTACTTTGAGAGTCAATCTTTCAAATAAAAGAGAACCGAAACACAAAATAATTCCTAAATAATGAACATATGCTACCAATGCACTTTTAGCGATTTCGCCTGTAAATAAACTTCCTAATAACATTTTCTAGTCAAAATTTATACAATCCTAACCACCAAACAAAGAATTTGTTTAGAAATAAATTAAAAACTTAAAGCAAGGTATTGAATCTAAGACTCCATAAACCTTTTTTGACCGTCTTCAAAAAAATCCTTTTTATTCCATACTTCGATTACATCTGGGAAATGTTTTTCCATGCAATTATCACAAACCCCATGACTAAATCTAATATCACTAATTCTCGAAAGATATTTTTCTAAATGCATCCAATCGCCCGCCTTATTTTTTACTTCTCTGCAATATGAACATACAGATAAAATCCCTTCCTGTTTATGCAAATTAGACAATGCATCTAGTAAGTTTAATGACTTTTTTCTAAGTTCTAAAAATGAAACTATTTGCTTAGATAATAATTCCATAATATTAAATTGTTGTGTAGTTAGATTTCCGGGCTTTCTGTCTATTACACAAAGAGTTCCCAGCTTATTACCATCACTATTTCTAAGAGGAAAACCTGCATAAAAACGAATCTTTGGATCTCCAGTTACCAATGGATTATTTATAAATCTTTCATCTTGGTAAGCATCATGAATAATTAATGGACTATTTTCTTTTATTGCATGGGTACAAAAAGACCAATCTCTTCTAGTTTCTGATATTTGAAGTCCTACTTTGGATTTAAACCATTGTTTATCTTTGTCTACCAAAGTCATTAAAGAAATAGGCACATTACAGGTTGTGGCTGCAATTTTTGTAATATCGTCATAACATGATTCTGGTTTGGTTCCCAAAATCCTATATTCTGCTAAAGCTTTTAATCTTCTTTCCTCCTCTTCCTTTTTTGATACAAGATTTTGCATTATCTTCACCAATAATTAAAACTTTAAAATTAAAGTTTCTTCAAAAAACTTTTTCCATCGAATACTTAATAAAAAAAGATAAACTTATTGGTTTGTTACTTAATAATTTAACTTTGAAACTGCCATCCCAGCGATCCATCCACTTGTCCAACAATGTTGAAAATTAAATCCACCTGTGATCCCATCAACATCTAAAACTTCTCCAGAAAAAAATAATCCTGGACAAATTAAGCTCTCCATACTTTTAAAATTAACTTCATTAATTTTTACGCCTCCGGAAGTAACAAATTCCTCTCCAAATGGACCTTTACCCGAAATTATATATTTATCCCTGATAAGAGTATTTATTATTTTATCTCTTTCATCTGCCAGTAAATCAGCCCACTTCTTCTCTTTATCAATGCCTATTTTATTTAATAAAAAAATCCATAATCTTTTTGTTAATTTTGGAAGAGGTCTACTGTTTATTAAATTCACCTTACCTTTTTTTATTCTTAAAAAGTTAATTTTTTCTTTTAACTCTTTATAACTTAAAACTGACCATTTGATTATTAGATTAAATTTATATTTTTGGCTAAACATTTCTCTTGCTGCAATTGCTGAAAGTTTTAATACTGCTGGCCCACTAAAACCCCAATGAGTAATTAGTAAATCTCCTCTATTTTTAAAGGTCTTATTCTTTAATTTAATTTCTATATCTATACCCTTTATAGATACTCCACTACATTCATCAAGATTTGGTTCTTTTGTAGAAAAAGTAAAAAGTGATGGTACAGGTTTAACAATTTTGTGGCCTAGATTTTGAGCCAATTTATACCCGCTTGGGTGGCCACCAGTAGAAAGAATTATATTTTTTGCAATTACCTTTTCTTTTTTAAGACTAAAGATATTAAATATATTATCTGGAGTTTTGATGATTTCCTTTGCAAAAAATTTTGTAAGTATATCTACCTTATTTGATAAGGCACTTTTTCTCAAACAATCAATAACATCTGAAGAAGAATTAGACACTGGGAATACTCTTAGATCTTCCTCAATTTTTAATTTTAACCCTTTTTTCTCAAACCAATCATATACATCTCCAGCAGCAAAACGATTAAATGATTCCAAGAGCTGAATTCCACCTCTGGGGTAATTCTCAACTAGTTCATTCGGTATCCATGTCGCATTAGTGACGTTACATCTTCCCCCTCCACTAATCCTTACTTTCTCCATAAGTTTTGAAGTGCCTTCAAGAATTATTATTCTTTTTACTCCATTTTCAGCAGCAGTTATTGCTGTCATAAAACCGGCTGCACCGCCTCCTAGAACTGCTAAGTCAAAAGGTTCCAAAAACTTATTATTTAATATGCTTCAATCTGATAATAGCAAGGAGTTAAAAAGAAAAATTATTCCAAAAACCATAAAAAATATAAATAAATAACTTAAAAACTACATAATAAATAGCTGCAATTCACTAATTTTTAAATTTCTAAAAAAAGTCAACGCAGTCGTTATTTTTATGCTTTAACTTAATTAAATGAGGCCAATATTTTCTTACGTTAAATATTCTGAGGCCAGTTTTCCTATGACTGGTCAATACACGGCTCTTCTTTTAATAACTTCTGTTATTTGGGTTCTTCTTTGGTTTGGATATAGACAAAATAAGATAAATGATGAGATCAAGAAAAAAGAAAAAGAAGAAAGAATTAATGCGAAAGTTAAAAGAAGAAAGAAGTTAGAGAGTTTGTACCCTAGTAATAAAAAAACTCTTTAAAATAAATTATTTCAAAGTAAATATGAAAAAAACTAATTTCAAATCATTAATTCAGTACTTACCAGGGATCTTAATTCTCATTTATGTATTGTTTTTAGCATTTACTCAATTTATAAAATAAAATTTCTAAAAATTTTTCGTTTTGATTGGAATCCTCTCTGCTTTTGGAGCTGCTACATCTTGGACTTATGCGTGCTTTATTTGGCGCTCGCAAACTCTAAAATTTAAATCAATAGATATTAATTTAATAAAAAATATAATAGCATTTTTAGTTTTTATACCTGCTTTTATTAATCTAAGTTCTATAACTGAATTAAAAAACATATTTATCCTACTAATTAGTGGAATAATAGGTATTGGTTTAGGTGATACTTTCTACCTAATGTCATTACAAACAATTGGCACAAGAAAAACTTTATCTATAGAAACTCTCTCTCCGTTATTGGCTGCTTTGTTAGGAAAAATTTTTATTAATGAAAATTTAACAACTAAATCATGGGTTGGAATAATCATAGTATCGATTTCGCTATTCATAATTCTCAAAAAAGGTAACAATTTTAAAGAGGAAAACTCCCCTTTTTCAGAAAAAAATAACTTTAAGATTTTTGCTTTTCCTTTTTTATCAGTTTTATGTGCTGTTCTTGGAGGTATTTTTTCAAGGATGGTTTTCCTTCAAAGCAATTTATCTCCTTTCCTTACAACTGAGATAAGATTATTAGGTGCAATAATTTTTTTGATTAGTCTAAAAGGATTTAAGATTAATTTTTTCTTAAAAAACATAGGAAAAAAAAACCAAAAAAGATTTTTGATTTCAATACTTCTTGGAACCAATATAGGAATATTGCTACAACAAGTTGTTTTTAAAACCCTTCCAATAGGAGTAGGATGGGCTTTATTAAGCACATCTCCAGTAATTTCCTTATTTTTTGCTAAGAATGAGGAAAGAGAAATTACCAAAAAAATAATATTTTTTACTTGTTTTTTATTTTTTGGCTTGACATTAATAATTCTTTAATTTAAGGATTAATGTAATAAATACTCATGATAATGGAAATCAGATTAAATAAAATTATCCTATAAACACTCATAACAATGAAAATTTTAAAGAAAAAAGGACTTGGCACATTGGAGGTTTATGTTATTTTTCTAAGCTGTATTTATGCAGGCTTTATAGGTTATAAATCTCTATTAAATGTTTTTTTTACTTGAAATTAATTTATTCTTTGGAATGATTTAATCAACTTACCTCCATCTTGGTCATCATCATCATTTGACGCAAAAAATAGAAAAAATATCCCTAGAGAAGCTATAGATAATGAAATTGACAATACAGAAAGCTCATCCATAAATTAAAATTTTTTTTATAATAATCTAAAAAATATAAGAAACAGTAAACAAATACACATTCTCGAAAATAAAAATTTCTTTTTTCTTTAAAATATTAAGAATTTATATCCGAACTATTTCGTGAAAGTTCTAATTACTTCCCCTTGTAGTGCAAGCACAATAATTCAGTATGGAATAAAAAGTTGGCCTATTTGGGAATGTGAGCCAAGTAAATTTCAATGGAATTACGATGATAAGGAAATTTGCTTAATTATTGAAGGCCAAGCGAAAATAAGTACGAAAAACGGTGACATTTATTTTATTAAAGCTGGAGATCTAGTTGAGTTTCCTGCTGGACTTTACTGCAAATGGGAAGTAACCAAAAGTATTAAAAAACATTATCGATTGGGCATCTAGAATTAAGAAAAAAGATTTTTTCTTTATTTGTTGTTAAGTCAATGCAGATAAAATATAGTTAATACATAATTTTCAAAAGGGAAACTAATATTATGCCTTTTACTGATCAAGAATATTTTGAGGTTATCGAAAAAAACGAAATAGTAAAAAAGGCCTTTGAAAATATTAAGCAAATTTGCATTGATTTACAAAAACAAACAAATTGTCCGGAAGAGGACCTAAAAGATTTTCTTGAGTTTATTTCTAAACAATGGAATAAGTAATAATTTGCAAGCCTTTTAAAATACTAAATTTAAAATTTAAATTTAGTTTTCTGACAGAACAACTTCTAATCTAATTCCTTTTTTGGTTTTGTATTGATACTGGAAGTTCCCTTAGCAGCAGAAACGAAGAAAAAGAAGCCTACAATTCCAGATATACCAAAAATCGCAGCCAAAGGATCAAAAGTGAAAGAAAACATAGAATTTATAAAATCAAGATAAATAATAGTTTTTGAATCAAAATTGTACAATTATTGTTAAGTATAAAAAATAACAATTGCGCGATTCATTAAGTCATTATTAGTTTCTCATTAGGTTCAAGAAAATTATTATTCAAATTAATAATGAAGAATAAAAATATCAATACATACCAAAGATCTATTCGTGCGAAAGAGAAAAGTTTTTAAAAAATATTTAATAACACTACCCAGAGGATCCACAATTTTTGTTTCTTTAGATTAATATCAATTTATGACAGAATTTTATACAACTTCTTCCTCAGTAAGTCCTTTTACAGCATTATTATGGTGCCTTTATCCAATAGCTGTACTCGTAATCATTGAATTACTTCTAGGTGGTGGATTTGATGATGATAATAATGACGACCAAGATGGTGGAATGCTTATACCGGCATATTCTAGATCCAACGTTTGAAATTTTTTTGAATTTTCAATTACAAGCTCAGAAAGAATTTCAGTATATTGACTAACAATATTGATTCAACTCTTGTTTCTTTAATTACACTTACCATTTTTATCGTTTCCTCTCTATCCTGGCTTATTTTAAGAACCCTTAAAAAAGGTAGAAAAGCTTTAACAGAAATCAATAAGGATAGATCGTAAATATCACAAAATATCATTTAAAGATATAGAATTTTTATAAGATTTATAAACTCTTAGATTTATAAGTTTTACTAGCTAAAAAGATATATCCCTATTAAATAAAACTTTTCCTTATGAAAGTTTGGTAAAAGCATAAAAAACTTAAATAAATACTAGAATTTGTATGATTGCTAAGTTAAACAATTACCAATCTATGAATATTCCTTTTTTTGTGAAAGGCCCTCTCTTTGTAATTACTTTAATAAATAAACATGCATCTAAATTCTTTACTTTATATTTGTTCTATATTTTTATTCATTTACATAATGGCGCTATTTTGGAGAGACTTACCAAATCAAAAAAAGTAAATAAATAATTAATATTAAGTTTGTTGCTTATCAAAATAAATTGAGTTATTAATTTAATATTGGATTTAATTTTTTTATATAAATGCTTAAAGAATCTTCAAATAACAATAACAAAAATATATTCTCAGAGACTACAAGTATTGCAAAACAAAAGATGATTTGCAAAGACGGATTCTGTTCATTACCAAATCAAGATGAGATCCCAAAACAAGATTCAAATGATATGAATTTATTTGATACTATTTAGTAAATAAATAATATTTTGATAAATTGAAGATTAAATTGATAATGCTAGATTTTTAGAATTTCTAATTTATGCTTAACAACTTTTTAAATGCATATAAAGAGTTTTGGATTAACGCTACAGACTTCAAAGGATTCACATCTCGATCAGACTGGTGGTTAGTTCAATTAGCGAATCTTATAATTTCTTTCCTAACTATTCCAATATTTTTAAAAATATTTGGTTTCAATGCTTATGGAATAGTTTGTATCATTCCTCAAATAGCTATTGACATAAGAAGAATAAGAGATTTTGGAAAAGATTGGAAATGGATCTTTATTAATTTAATACCTATATTCGGATGGATCTTGTGGTTCATCTGGTTAGGCTTTGGTAAGACCGGTAATAGCAAAAATAAACTTATATAGAAATTAACTCTGTATTTTTTTTCTTTTTTTAAAATCTACAAATCTTATCTTGTTTCTTAACTCCATTTGTTTTTCAAGAATCCTAAATACATGCATCTCGCATTCGGTTAATTTAAGAAACTGATCGAGTGTATCTTTATCTTCTTCATCAAAATTCTTGAAAACTTCTGAAATAGCAATACTATTTCTAGAAATAAAATCCTCTGCAACATCTTGTGGATTCTTGCCTGATTCGAAATACTGAAAAGCTTCATAAGAATTAAGTTCTCTCGTTAACCATTTAAACCATGGTTCTTTTTTATTTATGATTTTCTTCATAAAAAAATTTTTACTAGTTTAATCATTATTAGTTTTTCATTCTTTGACAGCTGTACAATTGCTTATTTTTAAAATTTAATTAAAGATAAACCTTATATATTTTTTACAAAATAACTAACAAAATTACCAATAAAACTTCCAAAGGAATAAGTATTTATTACTCATATTATTGTTTATAGGATAGCTATAATAGAATCTTGTGAAATAACATTGTCAATCCCATTTTTTGAGTTTCCTTAATCTCCTAATTTTAATAATTGCTGCTCTTGGTATTGCAGTAGCTATAGCAGTTTTTCTATCTCGTATCAAAAATATTTCAATTCACCTTTAAAAAAAGAGCTTGTAGAAAAGAAAAAAGCCTTAATTAAGTAACAAAAAAATTGAATGAAAGATTAGAAAAAATAGAAAAAGATTTAAAAATTTATAAGAAATTAATTTTATAGAGATGACTTATTGATCTCGAATTCAAGACCTTAATTTTTTAAACAAGAATTATGGTATATAAGGAGTTATGGATAAAGATCATCTTATAGATTTAATTTCTAATAGCGTTCTTTACGAGAGTAAAGATTCTGAATCAACTAGGAATCTTAGTGATTTTAAAAATTACTTAGAAAAATTAAATCTAGATCAATTAAGAACTATGTCTAAAGAATTTATTCTTTAGTATGATATATAAAATATTTTTTTATTAAATAATCAATATTTTTTAAAAATTGTTTTCATAAAAAAATTAGAGAAATATGATCAAAGTAAAAAGAAGTGATTTTTTAATCAAGCCATTTCTAAAAAGAAATAATTTTAGAGCTTTTTATCAAATTATTTCTACTATTTTGCCAATAATTTTTATTTGGTTAATTGTATACCAAATAATAAATCAACCTTTTTCATTATTGAATAAAGGATTTTTATTGATACCTAATATTTTTCTTTTAACTTTATTCTCTTCTAGAACATTCTCATTAATGCATGATTGCGGTCATAACTCTCTTTTTACAAAACAGAAATTAAACCGGTTTTTTGGATTTTTACTTGGCTTAGTTAATGGTATTCCCCAGAAGTCATGGTCAATTGATCATGCATTTCATCATAGAAATAATGGAAATTGGGAAATTTACAAAGGTCCGATAGATGTTTTAAGTCTTGAAGATTATAGTGCCCTTACAAAAATAGAACAAATATTTTATAAAATAAGTCGAAACTGGATGATGCTTTTTCCTGGCGGTTTTTTTTACTTAGTTTTAAAACCTAGATTAGGACTAATTATTATTATTTTTAATTTCATTAAAGATTTTTTGGAAGAGACTTTTATCAAAATAAAAAACAGAGAAATCTCTAAACTTTTAGCTATAAATTCAAGATTCAAACCACCTTTTTCTGATTATGGAGATAATTTTAGTGAACTATGTGAATTAATAATTAATAACATAGTAGTAATGATAGGATGGATTTTTATGTGCAAATGGTTGGGGTTAGTTTTTTTCTTATCATTTTATTCCTTGGTATTAACTCTATCTGCAGCAATTTTAATATGTGTTTTTTTTGTACAACATAACTATGAAAATGCATATGCTAAAAATACGAAAAATTGGGATATAGTCGATGGTGCGATTTTAGGTAGTAGCAATTTAGACATCCCTAGTTGGCTAAATTGGTTTTTAGCAGACATATCCTTCCACAGCATTCATCATCTCTCTGAGAGAATACCAAATTACAACTTAAAAGCTTGTCATAACGCAAACCTTCATTTGCTTCAACAATCAAAGTTCTTAAAATTAAGTGATTTTTCAAACTGCTTCAAATATATTATTTGGGATAATAAACAAGAAAAATTAATCTCAATAAATTAATACTTAATTCAATCTTCTTCTCAATTTTCTTTTTATAGGAATACTACTATATGCATGGGTACCAATAGATGGAGGCAAGTCATTCTTTAAAGGATGCATAAAAGCATTTGCCATACTCTCTAACATTTTCGCAAGCCAATTAATTACTGATTTCATTTGAAAATCTAAAAGTGTACATTTTTATCATCTAACTTAATTACTGAAAAGTAAATCAGTCTTTATGCTGATTTTTTGAAAAAGTACCTTTTAAAAATAATATTAAATAATCAAAATTTTTATTTTTTCTATCTTTTAAAAGAATATTATCATTAACTTTTCAAAGGTAAACCAGGTGTAATATAAATTTAGTAAATAATACTTATTTTTTCTAATTCACTTAATAAATTAAATTTTTGAACATAATTTCGTGCTATATCTCTATTTCAAATAAATCTAACAATATTATGAATGATTCATTTGTTTCTACCAACCAGAATACAGAAATAGATTCCATTAATTCATATTTTGAGTGTATTACTGAATGCAGTATTGTGGATGGTCATCAAGAATGTATTACTCGTTGTTTAGAAATTCATTTAAAGGGTGATAATCAAAATGAATAAAAAAAATTCACCACAAAGGAAAACAACTTTAAAATGGAACTCGAATGGAGAGCTTTCAGAAATTGATATGTTAAGAATTTTAGAAAAGTTATCATCTAATGAACTTAATCAATGTGAATTAACATGCAATTCTGATCAAGTTTAAAATTATTATTTCTAGAACTTTAAAAAATTATTAATTACGCGAATAATTTGATCCTAGAATCCAAGTAAAAATATTTTTAGTAATTAATTTTAAAATTAAAATATTTCGATTAAGCTGCATTTTTAATGATCTAAATTCAGAATAGATTCAACATTTTTAATACAATATTTTGATCTATCCTGCTAATAGAAAACCAGCAAAAGGCATTTTTATAATATAAAAATCTTTAATTAACCATATGTAAATCAAGGTTTAAAACCTTTTCACAATATCTTAAGTTTTATTCTAAAACTTAGTTTTTGGAACTCCTTCCTTTTTTAAGAATGTTTTACTAATTTCTTTTTTCGTTAGTTG
The DNA here is from genome assembly GCA_003214815.1 of Prochlorococcus sp. AG-412-J13. Lineage (GTDB taxonomy): Bacteria > Cyanobacteriota > Cyanobacteriia > PCC-6307 > Cyanobiaceae > Prochlorococcus_A. The sequence goes on from QCLE01000003.1 coordinate 112,575, forward strand.
AACAGGTTTTACTAAACCTGAATCGCCATGAGTTGGACAATAATAAGTCATAAGCATCCACTTTTTTTCTTCATCCATAAATAATAATTTTTTTAAAGTAATGGATAAGTAATTAGGACGAATAATGATGAAATTGACGTTTTTTAATCTTTTTTTCTTTTTTACTTAATAATTTATAAAATTATGAATTTATTCTTACAAAATAGATATAAATACGCATGACTTTTTAAAAAAATCCTGCTATTTATTAATAAATTCAAAATTTTTCATGTCTCTAGAATCAATATTGATGGTAGTTGCCCCAATCTGTCTTTTTACGGTAGGAGTTATTGTGTTACCTATTTTAGTAAAACCACGTAAACAATCTGGTCTAACAAAAAGATATATACGCGGTCTTTAAATTAAATATGCTTTAAGGAAGAGCAAATACAAGCAGTATAAAAAAAAGTTAATAGATAAATAAAGAGATTAAGAAAAAAAATAAACTCAAAAATATTCGTCTCAAATTAATTTATTTCATGAAAAAATTTGACTCGTATAAATTTATAGAAAAAAATTATAAATTCTTTTCATTATGAGATCATGTAATGGATAATAGAATATATAAATTCAATTTTATTTAACAAAATTATTAACCAAAAAAATTTGAGTAATATAAAATTTTCAGGTCTTAAAGGCCAAGCGCTTGCAATAGAGGATACAGATATTCCAAGCATAAAAGAATTTCAGAATGTTATTCCTGATCACTACTTTAAGTGCAATACCAAAACTTCTTTGAGGTATCTTTTACAATCAGCTTTAATCCAATCATTAGTAGTTGCAATAGGGTTATCTATTCCATTTACCCCAAAACTGATCCCAATTTGGATTATTTACGCATTACTATCAGGTACCACTGCAATGGGATTTTGGGTAATTGCCCATGAATGTGGGCATGGAGCATTCTCTAAAAACAAGACATTGGAAACTATAGCTGGTTATTTACTACATTCATTACTTTTAGTTCCTTATTTTTCTTGGCAGCGTTCTCATGCAGTTCATCATCGATTCACAAATAACATAACCAATGGAGAAACTCACGTTCCTTTAGTCATTAAAGGTAATGGAATTACAGAAAAAGTTGGTGGAGAAAAAGAATTACATTTTTCAAATTCCTTGGGGAAGAAAAATTACGGAATTTTTCAACTTATTTTACATCTAATATTTGGCTGGCCTGCTTATTTACTGACAGGAAGTACCGGAGGTATTAAATATGGAACTTCAAATCATTTTTGGCCAATCAAACCATTTTCTAAAGCATTATGGCCATCAATATGGACAAAGAAAGTTTGGATATCAGATATTGGTGTAGGTTTGACATTATTGGCCATTTTTTATTTAGTTTTTAAGTATGGATTGTTTCCAGTAGTTGCTCTGTATTTTGGTCCCTTATTAGTAGTTAATTGTTGGTTAGTAGTTTATACATGGCTTCATCATACAGATTCAGACGTACCTCATCTTTCAAATACGGAATTTTTCTTTATGAGAGGAGCATTTTTATCTATTGACAGGCCTTACGGTAGAGTCCTGAATTTCCTTCACCATAATATAGGTTCTAGCCATGTCGTTCATCATGTATGTCCAACTATCCCTCATTATCATGCAAAAAAAGCAACACTATTAATTAAAAAAGCCTTTAAAAAAGCATATCTTTTTAATCCTGATCCAATACACAAGGCTCTCTGGAATATTGCTTGCAATTGCGTTGCTGTTAAGTCAGACAGCAAGAGAGGAAGATATATATGGCAATCTTCCTACAAAATAGCGGATTAAAAACACAATAGGTATCAATTTTTTATCACATTAATTTACGCAAATCTGAAAAGAATATAAAAGAATTAGCCATAACAAAATTTTCATCTTAAAAATACATTTAAATTATGTAATTCCTATGAGTGGTGACAATTTGCATGGTAAGCAACCTATTAAATTTTATTCTGAAAAAATAACACTTACAAAAGCTGAATTATTAGAAAGACATTTGAGTTTAGGAGAAAAAGTTTCAGATTTAGATCAAAAGCATAAAGAATGGAGCAAAAAACTATCAGGTTAATATCTAATCTGATGAATTTGCAGAACTTACTAATATTTGTATTTGATTTATCAAGAATTCTTTCTGTAAATTATTGAAAAATTATTTGCAGGCATTCTAATAATATCTTCTTGAGAAAAACCATTTTTCTCACTCTCATCACAAACTTCCTCAAGATTTTTAATCCCCCAAAGATCATTTTTCATTTTCAATGAATTATCGAAAAAATAATTACTTTGACTTGTATGCTTATTACAGATTTTAAATGGCCCATACAACATCAAAAATTGTCCCTTTTTAAGTAATTTTCCTGACTCTCTAAATAGGGCTATAGTACAAGACCAGTGTGCTACATGAATCATATTTATGGAGACTATTCCTTGCAAAGAATGAGCTAATCTCAATGGAACTTTCCAAGGAATTTTTTCTACATCAATCTCAAGAGGTTGGGGCATTATCTTATTTAAGTCTTCATATTCAACCCAAGAACTTATACTTTTCCTATGTACCAACTCTGGATCACTTGTTTGCCAAATTATTTCAGGAAAGCGTTTTTGAAAAACTACTCCATGCTCACCGCTGCCACTCCCAATTTCCAATACTGAACCTTTTTTTACGATTCTGGATAGTACATCACCAATGCAGTCTCTGTTTCTTTGAGTTGCCGAAAAAAAAAGTCTATTATCCAAAATTAAAAAAATTGGGTACTTCAGTAAAAAGAATAATTCTAAAATCCTTTATTATTTAACCTTTCTCAATTTTGGAGTTTTAAAAAACATTATTTTAAGGCTAAAGAATAATATTGAAATTGTAAGAGCAGGCAAGATGTAAAGTATTAAATCAGAACTTATTAGAGAAGGAATTCTTCCAAAAATTACATGCATGTAATAAGTTGCAAATGACATAAATTCATATATATATCTAATATATTACTAGCAATTATTTTAATTCAAAAAAACAACTTTTAGTCAAAAACTAAAAATTCTTATAAAAAGAGTCAGCCTGTATCCCTACTAGCTGACTCTGGTAACATATTAATTTAAATTACTTTTAAATGAGGATTCAACTCTAAAAGAAAAAGGGAATAATTTATATTTTTTTCGATACATAAATGTACCAGTTTTGCTGAGATTACCTAAATAAGGAAGGTTATTTCACTTTTTTCTTTACATTAATAAATAAATATATTATTAAAAGTTGCGGCCTAGATAAGCAAAATGACTCCTGAAGTAGAACTTTTTAATGGTTGGGCAGCAATGTTAGGTTTCGTTGCAGCAGTCGGCGCTTACGTAACTACAGGCCAAATCATTCCAGGCTGGTTCTAATGAAAAATAGCGGACCAAAAATAGTAGAAAAAGAAAAAATCGTTGCTGAAAAGCTTAACGGGAGATTCGCAATGTTAGGTTTTGTTTCTTTAATTGGAGCATATCTAACAACAGGTCAAATCATACCTGGTTTCATCTAATACAAACTCTTTTATTTCTATTAAGAGTCGAATTTAAAATTAAATTTGGCTCTTTTTTTATTTATTTTTTTTAAGTGATATTTAATATTATATATTAGTTGAATTTGAGTAATACCATTTCGAACAAAACAATAAGCTAAAAAGCAGTATAAAAATTCTATCGCAATGCTAAAAATTAGATTTATAGTAATTTTCTAGTTTTAGTGTTTTCACAGTCAAACCTTGGATTAGAAATATTATTTTGTTAATTTTACTAATCTACATTTGCTCAATAATTACTTAAACTAAGAAAAGTTATAAGCAACAATATTAAAAATTAAATTTCCCAAAATAGAAAGATGAAAATCCATAATTGCTGAATTTTAAAAAATTTGACTAAAGGAAGAAATATTAATTTGGTTATTTTTCTTCTTGAGAATTTAAATTTATTTGTTAAATGATGCTATCTTTATCAAGATTATGGAAGAATTTCATGAGAGTAAAGCTTGAACCAGAAACAGCATTTATTGGTAAAAAGTTTGCTTATATATTTCTAGGAATAATATTTAGCCTAAATGCCATTATTTTTATTTGGTTTTTCTTATTTTCAAATTTCAAATAAGCTCTTACTGTAATTAATTAAAAGTTAATTGATTTAAAATAAAATCTAAATATATTATTTAAAATACTTTAAAAATATACTTTTTAAAAAGTTTCTAAAAACAGTAATTTAGGTTCTAAAAAATTCCTGGAATGATCTGTCCTGTTGTTATATAGGCACCTAATAGTGCAACGAACCCAACCATAGCCCACCTACCATTTACTTTTTCTGCATTTTGAGGATAGCCATCATAAGAAACCGATTTATCAATATAAGGTCTAGTTTCTGATGGGAACATATTTTGTCTTCCACCTGATTCTGTTGTAACTCCTGATTTTGCCATAAAAAAAATAATTATTGTAAACAAAAGTAACACGAATGTTAATTTATGTAAACTAAAGCGCTCTCAAGAATTAGCTTTGAGCATTGATAGATCAATATGTCACAATAATGTTTAAAAAAATTGCAGATCACATTTCTTTAATAAAGTCAATTTTTTTAATATCAAATTTGCAAGTGAATCACTAAAAATAAGCATTTATACTCACAATAAGTAATTTTACTTAGTAAAATATTTAAAGCATTTAGGAAATGCTTAGCTGGGTTAAGTCAGAAAATCTGAATTAACTAGGTCGTCATGAGCTTGCCTGTGGGATACTTGCAGGCTCTTTCAATTTTAAAAGCAAGCAAATAAACTAAGCAATTAAATAATCTTTTTCCTATTGAATACAATCATAAAGACAAGATACTAATGTCAAAAATTTATTTATTTGCTAAATAAAAAATAGACTGAACAAAATGTATGTATTTGGATTTTTTCTCATTCCTTCTTGTATTTTTATTATCATTTTTCTTTTAAATCGAGAAAATATGATTTACAATAAAAATCAGAAGGTTAAGTAAAATCATTAGTCTAGAAATTCTTAATACTAAAGATTAAAGATCGAACAAGTTTATTGTTTTTCTGAAAATAATAGATTTTAAAGAAACTACCTAAAAGTAGTTATTCAATCTTAGTGGATTTAGTAAAGAAACTATACCAACTTTTTTCTTAAAATTAATTTGTCACAATATAGTTTTGAATTATTAATTTGATCTGGTTTTTTATTGGCAATGTATGCAATTGCATTCTTATATTAAAGTTTTTTTTTCATGCTTTAAATCTTTTTTTAAGAAACCAAATTTTTTGTTTTATAGCAAATGTTAGTAAATTATTTTTCTGATTTATTATTTAAATTTAAAGATATTTTCTTAACTATCAATTTTATATTGTTTTCTAAATAATTGATATTTTATAATGTTAAAAAAGACAGTAAAATCAAATAAATTTCATTGAAACTTTCAAATCAATCACTAATTAAAAATAATATTAACAAAATAATTTCTCCTTGGTATTTACTACCTTTAATAGATAGATGGTTATTAGGGCAAATAATACCTCCCATGATATTTGCAATTTCTGCTTTTACTGTTATTTCATTATCTGTTGGAGTAATGTTTGATCTTATAAGGAAAATAGTTGAATTTGGTTTACCTTTATTTTTAGCTTTCAAAGTTCTTTTTTTTAGTTTACCCAGTTTTTTAGTCTTATCATTCCCAATGGCAGTTTTACTTTCAACATTATTAGCCTATGGAAAATTATCAAGCAATTCTGAATTGTTAGCATTGAAATCTTTGGGTATAAAAACTTCAAGAATTATTTCTCCAGCTATTGCTCTTTCAATATTTATGACAGGATTAACTTTCTATTTTAATGATAATTTAGTTCCTACGAGTAATAAATTGGCAGAAACGACATTAAGAGCAGGAATAGGAAGTTCTTTTAGCGGCGAACAAGGAAAAGATAATATTATGTTTTCAAGATACGGATCTAGGATAAATGCCTCAAATAAAAAACCAACAAAAATAAATACTTTTCTTACTCATATATTTTATGCTTCATGGTATCAAAACAACATTATGGAGGAAGTTACAGTTTTAGATTTTTCCAGAGAAGATTTTCAGCAAATTTTAAAGGCAAAGACTGGAAAATTTGACAAAAAAAGTTCTTCTTGGATATTTTCTGACGGGAGTATTGTATCAATTGATCCAAGCGGACAAACTACAAATATTCAATTTAAAGAATACACATATCCATTTGTGGAAGGGCCTATGGAGCTAGCAAAAGTGCCCAAGGATGCAACTGAAATGACTTTAAAGGAGGCTATACAAGCAGAAAAGATTTACAAAAAAACTGGAAACTTGAAGGAGGTTAGAAGAATTAAAGTCCGCATTCAAGAAAAATTCACCCTGCCTTTTGCATGCTTGGTCTTTGGTTTAATAGGGAGCAGTTTGGGATCTAAATCTAATTTAAGATCTTCAAAAAGTCAGGGATTTGGATTGAGTGTAATACTTATATTAATTTATTATGTAATGTCATTTATATTTAGTTCGTTCGGAGTAAAAGGTATTTTACCTCCAATTTTTGCTGCATGGTTACCTGTCTTAATTTCTCTGGGAGGTGGAATTTATTTACTAAGAAAATCAAGTTCTTTTTAATCTTTTAAGAAGATAAATAATAATACATTTATTTAATAAAATTCTTTTTCAAGACAAGATTCTTAGATCTTTATTTCCCATCTATTATTTGATAACCATACCAATCAGGATGATTGTTTTCTTCAATAAATGTATTATCTGGAGTTAATTCTATTTCCCAATTACCTACTTTATTTATTACTTCACAATCATCGCAACTAATTAACATGTCTAAAGAATCAATATCATCTTTATGCTTTTTTTTACACCCAATAAGCCATTTAGATTTAGCTATATTCTTTGCCTCTAATTTATTAAAAGCTGTAACTAATCCAAACTCATGTTTTTCCTGCATAGAAGTTGGATCATATCCTCCAATATTGACAAACCACAAATATTTTTTGGCCTTAGTTTTTTTAACTAATTTCTTTTTTTCTATTTTATCCTTTTCAATATTTAATAAATTAATCTTAAAACCATCTATATATTTTATTTTTTTATAGCTATCAATATGCAAACCTTTTAATGATCCAAACCAATCCTTTCTTAAAGTATCGTATGTATGCTCAATTTTGGATCCAACAACCCACCTAACATCATGTAGTTCAATATTAGCTTTTTTTGCTCTACCTCCAAGTACAACCAAATAAAGAAAATTATTTTCTAATTTTTCCACTTTTCATAAATAAAGTTTAATTAGATTTTAATTTAAATTATCAAAAAATATCTTTAATCTTATTTTTACTGAGACAGAGATTCCCTTAATTGAACCAACCTTTTTTCTTTGCCTTAATTTTTGGTGAAGTCTGAATCTTAGGAGCTTCGTCTACCCTACCTTTAATAATCATTAAGGGAACTATTGCCCATAGTGCTAAAAATAATATCCAAAAAAAATAAATGTTCATAGATTTAAATTATAATAAAATCATATTAAAATCAATTAAATAAGATTCGTGAGTTTCTTTTTAAAGTTCTAGTTTCAATGTATAATCCAATCTTTTCTTTTTAAATAAAGCTAAATAAAATGATTAAAAAAATTTATATAAATAATAATTTCACCTTCTAAATATAAAAAGTAAAAACTATAAATTTTGATCAGGCAATTTCAAAATTACCGCACTAAACAAAACAATTGCTTTGCTTCAGGATATGCAAAGTCCAGATTAATGATGACATGATCAAAACTTTTCGTGAATGTTTTAAATGATACTTGTTCTTATCTAAAATTTATTTAGCAAAGTTGAAGATGAATGAAAAAATGCGATTTATGTCATAAGCCAGATAAAATTCATTACAGAGTTAAATCCATAATTCATAAAGACTGGATTTTTTGTTTTAAAGAATGTTGGTATGTAATTTCTAAACATAAAAATTATTCCTACGGTGGCACAAGAAAGGCAAAATAATAAATTTTCCTGGGAACTAATAACTTACAAAAACAATCAAATAATTATAATCTTTGAAATCTATACAATTACGTTAAATAAAAGTTGACAATAAATGATGATTTATAAACATGGTTTATGAAATTTACCAACAAAAATAACTTTCTTTTTTTATTTAATTTATCTTTTGAATGTACTTTTTTGTAATTAGAGTCTTGTCTTATTTTGCCAAACCCAACTTTATAGTCTATGACGAATGGTTTGATAATGATTTTAAAAAAATAACCCCTAAAGATAAAAATAAAAAAATAACAAATCTTTCAAATACACATGAATTTTTTTATGAACAATCGAATTACAAAGTTGGGGCCTCTGAAAATAACATGCAAAAAGAAATTGATGTAAATAGAGAAGAACTATTTAATAATTATTATTTTGAAAACAATTCAGAAAAATATGCTTCATTATCAAATAAAAAAATTCTGTTCTTTGAAAAACTCACCAAAAACAAACTTAAATTTAATATTACAAAGAAAATAATTTATTCTTTATCAATTTTTGGCTTTGTATCTATTTTAGGATTCCTAGTATTTTTTATTTCACAATCTAAAAATAATGAATCAAACATAATAAATAAATCAACTTTATTAGAAAAAGGATTTTAATTTTCTAAAATAAATCATTAATTTCTTTTTTAATAGATTTATATTCTAAATTAATGTCTTTAATAAATGCATCTACTTCTATTTTAGTATTCTTATATTGATTAATTTTTTGTTTGCTTTTCTCATAGATAATAGATTGAAATGTTCCTGGATTTACTGTTTCAATCCAATATCCTAAAAAACAATAAATTTTATTAGGTACAACACTTAAGATATATGATTTCTTGGAAGATTTATATTGATCAATGATCTTATTAATTAAGGCTCCTTGAGTTTTTTTGGTACCAAAAGAAGTAAACACTTTTAAATAAGGCTTGAAATTGTTTGATAGATTTTTACTTTTTTCTACTGAATTTCTGGAAATTATTTTTTCTAAAGAATAACAATAATAGAAAAAATTAGTATTTTCTTTTTTTGATGGATATATAGTTATAAAGGCACCAAAAACTAAAAAAGAAATTAAAAGAAATTTTTTAAACATTTTTATTTTAATTTAGATTTGTCAAAACATAAATATAAAAAGACGATTCATAAATTAGTATTAATTACCTTTAAAAGATTCACATTAATTAAAAAGATTTCTATTAATTAAGCTAAAACTCAGTGAGAAGGTTTTAAAAGTAATTCTAAATAATTAAGTATTTATCTAATCCTTTTTAAATTTTTTTTCAAGAGTAACAATTTCGGCAATATTTATCTCAGCCATACCAGGCAAAATAAATAGTTTTGTAAGAACAATTGAATATATTTCTTCAAAAGGTATTCCCGATCAAATTTGAATTATTCTTCTAGTACGTGCAATTATATGTCTTATCTTATGTTCGGGATTTTTTATATTTAGAGAAAATAAAAAAATTGTTTCGGTTTTGTTTTTACTTTTTCTTATTTCAACAACAATAATTTTCCATGTATTCCCTTTCCATAAAAGAGTATTGCTTATTAATCTCGGATTGATACGTGGATTAATTATTTCTGCATTAAGAGAGCAAACATAAATAGCTTAATCAAGTAAACCCAAATATTTTTTATTTTTTTTCTCTTAATTCTGGGAAGCAATTTACAATATGGATTAATTCATAAACCTCTTTACTATCATATTTTTTATTAGGAATTCCACTACCTACCTCTATTCCTCTCTCTTTCATCTTCTTTAAGATCAATTCTTGTCTATCATTACTAGACATAGATTTGATTTTTTTTTATTCTTTCTTCTTTATTCATTAGATATTTATTTAATAAAGTTGTGGTGAAGCTAATATAATTTAGTGATTCATTATATATGCAAGAAAACCTGTAAATGTAAGTAATTTAAATCCAATAAATAAAGGCAAAAAATTTTTTTTAACTTTTTGCCAACAGTTAATATTCTCTTGCATGAATTCACAATAGTTTGCATCATGACTTCCTTTTTGTGATACATTAACAATTTTTTTTAATTATCAAAGTTACTAATTGTACATTTGAAATAGTCGATCTAAAATTGAAATAATAACTCCTCTGTTTTTATGAATGATAAAGAAACAATAATTTAATTATTAAATGAGTTTGCTAATCCAAAAGAAATGGCTTCATTTTTTTTCACAATGCAACTCCAGATTTTTTATTCATAAGACCAAGTGGTAATACTATAAATTCAGAAGGGTTTGAACAAATGATTTATGGGGATATAATATATAGTTCAAGAAAAGGCAGGACTAAACAAAATTCACCGATTCCAATTTTTAAGTGAAAAATATAGTAATTTGCATTTTTACACTAGGTTCAAAATTTACTTATAAAGGTACACCTAATTATGACTTGCCAACAGTTACATCTTTTTTTAAAAAAGTAAATAATATTTGGAAAATTCACTGGATGCAAAGATCTACAGGGAATTTGGATTTATAGCTATGGGATTAGCAAAGTTAATATCTCTGCTAATGGTCATATTACTTATAGGTAGCTCTTTGGAAGGTTTAATTATTTATTTTATAAAATAAATGCAAAAGAAAATAATGAGTACCTAAAATCTATTTATTTTTTTTAAAATTACTTCTTTTTTGCTAAGTAATTAGATTTTCAGGTAAAAATAAAAACTTTAGAAAGACATACACCTATATCTAAAGCTATTAAAGAAATTAGTAAATTACTCATTTTTTAGAACTCTCAACTATTTTTTTGTAAAGTTCTTCAGAAATAGGTTGCATAACCTTTTGAAAATCTGATACTAAATTAGTTATTTTTAGATTAATTTCACGTTACGAAATATACATTTATATGAATTTTTAAATAGGCAAAAAATATCTTCATAATAAGTTTTTCTTATAAGTTATCAATAAATACTTAGTTAAAAAAACTTCAATAAATGCACAAACTTTTTTTAAAAAGAATTTGATGAGTAATAAAATTATCTAGTTTTTAAGATTATTTTCTCTTCTGATCAATAAAGCAATAACAAAAACCTCTATATAAAAATTAATAGCAATAATTTTATTAATGGAACATTTAAAGACCATTCTTATTAGATATCTAACAAGAAATTAGAAATCTTATTTTAAGTAAATAGATCCTCTATAAGTAAGCATTATCACCTTTTCTTCTTGTTTTCTACAATATACAAAGGACTTTCCATTGAAATACATGTTTACCATGATGCAGCTCCTGAACTTGCTCAAGTCCCCGTCCTATGGCTTGAGTCGTACTGCGGTCTATCAGATGGTAGATCGGACGATTTTGTAGCATTTACTACACTCTATTTTTAAAGTATTTATACTTACATGTCAACCATTTATAAATAAATTAAACTTCAATTTAAAATTGGATTCTGCCCTCATGAACTCTCTCATAAGGATAAAGAACATATAACTACGAGTAACTCCAATAAAAGCTGAAACAAATGCTAGAACTACACAAATAGGGCAATGTGGAAATCCCATTATTGATTTTCCAATATAAATTTTAATTCAGCCTCTGCATTGAGAATATCAATTCTTCTCTTGAATAATTTAAAAAATTTAATTATTTTTTTCAAAATTAAAACTTCTTTAGGCATCAATAATAATATTATTCCAAGAATGAATATATCAATGAGCAAAAATACCGGATCGATTGATATAACTAAATTCTCGTATCATATTTATACAAAAAATAATATCAAAATATGCTGAGGTATTCTCGATCTAATTAATCAAATAAGGCTTGTTGGTTAAGAATCAATGTTCAGAATCAAATATATTAATTGGTAATATAGCTCCCTTGCAGTGCCATTTTTCTTTTGTCAGAAAAATAGAGTGAGCTAAAATCAAATACTCCAAGAGGATTTAGTTCGCTGCCTAAACATGAAAGTGCAAATTTTTCTTAAATAATATAAATCTATGCTTTAATATAAGATAAATATCTTGATTGCTGAATAAATTTATTTTGTATATTACTATTACAAATATTAGGAGTTTATTTAAATTAGTTACTAAATCCTCGTGGAGAAAGCTTTAGTTAACTTTTTTTACTGGTTACTAATAAGATCAGCCGAATCTCATTATGGCGAATCATTGGTATCTGCAGAAGTTCCCTCTAATTCAATCAAAAGTTTTTCTTGATTTTAAAAAGTTTTTTATTTTAAGTTTTTAATATTTAAATTCATAGCTTTCTGAACATTGAATAACTTTTATAAGATAAGTTGGTTAATAATCTCTATTGCAAATAAAGATAAGATTGTTAATCTTGCACTTAAAGAAGATACTTAATTTCTTAAAGTGATGCAATTTGATCATTTTAATTCCCACCAAGATGATGGTCTCATGTCAATAGAAGATTTAAGGGCTTTACGTCTTCGAAAAAAGAAAATTGAAAGTGATAAGAAAGCCAGAAAATATATCCTGGAGATAAATCAAAGATATAGAAAAATGCTTGACCGCAAAAGTAATAACTTCTTAAGGAATATCAACCCTTTTAAAAAGGCCGCATAAATTGTTAATCTTGATTTTGTTAATTTGTTTAACTTTGCATCTTTCAGAGTAAGATTTTAATGGTGTTTCTTTGGAAGAGTTTCACCAAGAGGGGTCAATTTTGACCCCTTCTTTTACGGAGATAGATTTTCATTGAAACTCGTTCTAAAAATAAAAATAATACTTTCCTAGAAGGTAAAAGTGATGTAAATCTTTTGTTTAAAGTTTGTTTTTACCACTTTATGAAAACCCTATATCTTCAACTAAATTCCCTCATTAAAAAAAGAGTAGTTTTAGCCAATGGGTCATATACCTAAATTTATAGCCTTTTTTCAACAATTATAATTTTTTCATTTGCGATTTTTATTTTCTTCACCTACGAGTTGGGGATTCTACAAAGAAGTCAAAACTAAGATTTTATAGGTCAATATTTGTGCCCAAGATTTAGAAGGAGTAGCTATTTCGATCAATAAATGGTGGAAGAGAAGATATCAAGAATACAAAATCAGAGTAGTTTCTAAAAAAGAATTTGAACTAGTAAAAATTCAAGAGCAGCAAAAGGATTAATCAAAGTATTCTTTGGTAAATTTTGATGCTAAATATTTAAATTAGGCAGCTAATATAAATACATTACATTAATAAATAAATGAACTCTGCATTTTCAAAAGTATCAAATTTAAAATTTAACAGACTTTCTAAAATATCTATTACTCTCACATCATCAACTTTCTTCTTTTATGCCTTGGGTCAAGCTCCAATTTTTAAAAATATTCTTGCAGGTGCCTTCTCTTGTTCTGGCTAAATAAAAAACTCTTTTTTTAAAGTAGCTAAAAAGCTAAAATAGACAGTGATTGACAGTCGATCTAAACTTAGAGGGATAAACTCCTCTTTTTTAATGTTTAATAGAATTATCCCTGAAAAGATAATGACTCTTCTTATTTCTCTTATCAGCTGATGAATATCTCCCCACATCTATTAATTGATGCTGTAATATTAAGCGCTGCCCTTACAATAACTTTGCTTTTAAGAGCAAAAGGTAATGCTGCCAGAAAAGAAAAAGGAAATAAATGATTACTAAAGAAGAAGAAAAAGAATTTAAAAAACCTAAATTATATAAAGTTTGGAAATTTCTTATTTATGGAAGTTCCATTGCTATTGGGGTTTTCTTAGTTTATTTATATTCTGCTTATGTCTTTAATAAATAAATGACGCACATGTACGGCATAGCGATTACTTATGGGGTTCTGAGTCTTTTATTGCTTGGTGGGTTTGCATATTTTACTTTTAAAATGAAACGCTAATTTTTATGTCCTCTTCAATGAAAGATTTCTTAGATAAATTTTTTGATTAATGTAGAGAATATCAACAGGAAATTCCACCTCAAAAGATGGCTGAGGTTTTAAGAGAATATGCAGATAGATTAGATGGATGATGAATACTGGCGGATCTGAGAAAGTATCAAGGGAATATAATTTCTACGCAAAATTCATCCAAAAATTTTGAAACTTGTTATGAAGTTTTTGAAGATATTTTTCTTATAATTATTTTTGATCCTTAATCCGTACAATTTCGTTCCTCTAACCGCACTCATAAAGCTTGAAATTTATTATGCAAATGAATTAGATCATAGGTGTGTATTTAAAAGTTATTTCTTATGGCTCTAAAAGACACATTTACTATCCAAGAAATTAGTTTGGATGAAAAAGACCTTGCATATGATATTAAGCTAAAAGAACTTGAAATTTGTTGGAATAAAGATTTCCAGAGCATCCAAGAAAGAACCATTGCAAAACTTTTAGTAATTAATACCTTAACTTTTAGGTATTCTTACGCTTGATTTTTACTTAATACCCGTACTAGAGAATAATCAGATAGAAAAGAGGCCGAGCAAATGACTAATTTAGGTATAGAGATTTTATTTTGGACAATTTTAATTTCTTATCTGGGATTAAGGTTTTCTCAAACTTGGCATGGATTTAAAAAACAGTATTAACTAGGAGAACGGAAGATGAAACTACAAACACAATTCACATTTCCAAATAAAGAATTAAAAGATCTTGATTATGTTAAGAAAGTGAATTTTTTAGAAGAAACTTTAAATAAAGAATGTATGGATTATCCAAATCAAGAAGATTGCTTAGTTTCTTGCAATTAAAAATTAAAAAATAGTTGTTTTTTAAAAATAAATAATTTATTAATCGTATTTATAAATTTTCTAAAAGGGAGTTAGCACTATGGAATTAAGATTCTTCCCAATAAATATTTTTAGAGAGACTCCACAAGTCACATTCTTCGATGCTGGCATAGGTATCTCTAATGGTTCTGATGTTGTGATTCATTCTGGAGAAGCTATATCTCCTCCAGATGATTTGAAAGAAGAGCAATATTATGTTCACAATCATCAAATTGATCACAATTTAGTTATTACCGGGGAAAGGAAATTTGTTTTGATAAATCCTTCATGGGACGAACCTCATCATGTGATTTTTTTAAATAGATCTATGGGGGCATTAGAAATTCCTATTGGAACTTATCACAGATCAATCTCAGGTAAAGAAGGTAGTATTGTTTTAAATCAACCCAAAAGAGATAAATTGTTTGATCCTGCTAAAGAATTTATCCCTCAAAAATTAGACAAAATTAATTTAGTTAATGCAAGAAAAAGTCCACCTGTCTATTGGATTTACGAAAAAAACAAAATCAAAAGAGTCAATTTTAATCCTCTAGAAAGAAAAGTTAAAACTCATGTTTAAAATGAAAAAAACAAAAAAGCATATTTCGCCTAGTATTGATAACTTTAAAAATCTGAATTTAATTATTAATTCTGATACTTATAAATTGGCTCACGAAGATATTGGTTTACTTAGCCGAAATGAAATGCGTGGAGTAAGAATGCTTCTTGAAATTACTAAACCAGATTTAATCCTTGAAGAAAATAAAATTCTTTCAACCATAATTATTTTTGGAGGCGCAAGTATTACAGAAGAATCAAATACAAAAAATAGAATTGAAAATATAGAAGAGTTAATTAAAAAAAAGCCTAAATCAATACTTCTAAAACGAAATTTAACTAGATTAAAAAATTTGCTGCTAATGAGTCACTACTATCAATCCGCAAGGGAGTTTTCAAAACTTGTTTCAATTAATAATCAAAATAAAAAATGTAACTCTCATGTGATTGTGACAGGTGGGGGCCAGGAATTATGGAGGCTGCAAATAGAGGTGCATTTGAAGCAAATTGTAAGTCTATAGGGTTAAATATCGGTCTTCCTAATGAACAAATTCCAAATGCTTTTATTACTCCCGGTCTTTGCTTTAAATTTAATTATTTTGCATTAAGAAAGATCCATTTTGTTATGCGATCAGTAGCCGCTGTATTTTTTCCTGGAGGTTTTGGAACACTAGATGAATTATTTGAACTACTGACACTTTGTTAAACAGGCATGAAAACTAAAATCCCAATCATACTTTTTGGTAGAGAGTATTGGAATAAGATAATTAACTTCGAATATCTAGCTGATCTTGGATTAATTGCAGATGAAAACTTAAATCTTTTCCAATATGCAGACAGCGCATCAGAAGCATGGGAAATTATAAAATCATCAAATATCCCAAATTAAGATAAAAATCTAAAGAATGATAGGTTTGGTTTTGCCATATTAGACTTTATTAAAGAGGAAATTGACAAATAATTAATTAAATTCACGGAAGTACCAAAACTTTTTTGTTTGAACTCTCTCTGATATATGATCTTTTCCTTCAGTAAGGGTAACCAATAACCGTAGAGTAACGTTATTATTAGTATCTCTAACACTACAGATATTTGAAGAGGTACAGTATTGACCGCAATGATTGATATTTCATTTTATCTGGTTTTGAATGTACATAATTTCCAGATGATTAACTTTCTTCATTTGTATTATTCATAAAACGCTTACTAATTGAGACTCTTATTGAACAAAAAAAATCTTTTTATGTATTAATCAAAAATTCTTTTATTGTTTTAAATATGTTAAGTTTTATTTTTTGCTTGAATAATAATATGGCTCTTTATATTATTTAGTAACAGAGATTACATCCATAAACTAATGTCTGAAAATACAACAAATACATATTACGTTTCAACAAAAGGGGATGATAGTAATCCAGGTACCTTAGAATTACCACTTAGGTCAATAAATAATGCTATATCCAGAGTTGAGGCAGGAGATACAATTTTTATAAGAGAAGGTATTTATAAAGAAAAAATACATCTCGAAGATCTTAATGGAGAAGAAGGCAATCCAATTACTTTTAAAAATTATTTAAATGAAGAAGTAATAATTTCTGGAGAAAAAGAGATTTCAACAGATTGGGGTATCCATGATGAAAATATTTGGAAAACAAGAGTTGATTTTGATGTTACTCAACTATTTTTTGAAGATAAGATGCTAACTGGCGCACGTTGGCCAAATATTGCAAAGAATTGGGATGAATTAGATAATTCAAACTCTGACAATCCAACTCCTTATAGTTATTGGGATGTTAATAATACGAGAAGTCAAGCAACTTTAATTACTAATAATGAAAATAATAAAAATTTGTTTAAAAATAACAGTGAGCAGAATAGCTTAGCTGATTTAAACATTAGTCTTGAAGGAGCTGTAATTGTTCCTGAAAATATAGGAACAAAAGTTTATCAGATAACTAATCATAATAAAGGGGAATCTACATTTGAAACAACTTTTGATAATGGCGAAACTATTGAAGATTTTTATATTACTGGCCATTTAGGTTTACTTGACAGCCCTAAAGAATGGTTTTTTGATAAAAAAACAAATCAATTGTATTTATGGCTTAGTGATAATGTTGACCCTAATACAGTACAAATAAACGCTAGAGGTTATTTTGAAAATGAACATAAAGAGGGTGATGTTTTACTTAGGATAAAAAATTCTTCAAATCTTGTATTTGATGGCATTACATTAAGAACTGGTACGTTTAATTTTTACAGATCTAAAGATATAACTTTTGAAAATAGTAAATTTCTATATTCAGGACACAATAAACATATGCTTGGCGAAGATGCTCAGAATCTAACAGCAGAATATAATCAAGGAATATTAGAAATTAGAAATAATGCAGGAGGAGGAAATAATTTAAGTTGGATTAATTGTGAATTCGCCAATTCTTACTCAAGTTTTCTTGATTTAGGACCAAATGGCTCAGGATACAAAATAGAAAATAGTTATTTTCATAATAAACCTAGAGGAGGGGGAGCTATAACAAGTGGCAGAGTTCAAAAAGATATTACTATAAGAAGAAATACAGTCCATTCTATAGGTTATGGCGGATTAGGAAAAGTTGGAATAAAACATGCCCAAAAGGGAGGTAAAGGTCTTGTCGAGTTAAATAGAATATACGATTATTTTTTTCATGGCGACGATTCAGGAATTCAAGTAAATCGCGGAGCTGCTATTGGGATAACTGTCAGAAATAATTGGATATATGATATGCCCGGACGAAATGGCATTCGATTTGATGGAGATCCTGCTGGAATTGGTGGAACGGCTCACCATAATATATCTTTTGATAACCGAAGAGGTTTTAGATTTAAAGGTGATCAACATACGCTATTGAATAATCTTGCCTTTAATAATTCAGCCTATGATATCGGTATATCTCATGATAAATTTTATGGATATTTAGATGGTTATGATGTTGAAAGTCAAGGACTAAATCCCGTAGTTGATGGAGTCGAAGTTAATGTATACGATTTTAGAAAACCGGGAAGAAGAGGCAGCGAAACTAAAAAAGGGAATGAGAATTCTGTTGTTCATAATAATGCAGGTAATACCAATACATCTATTCCAGTTTTAAATCCAAATAATAAAACTGGGAATTCAAATATTAGAGAACGTAATACTACTATTCAAGATGAATTGAGGGACGTTAGTAATTTTGATTTTAGGCCAAAAAAAGATTCATCACTGATTGACAAGGGTACACATATACCAGGATTTAATGATGATTTTATAGGCTCTGCACCAGATATAGGTCCATATGAGTATGATCCCTCAAATGAATTAAATTATTGGATCCCAGGACATAAAATTGAAAAAGCAAAAAGTCCTATCCCTTTTAATAAATCACCAAGAGTCAAGTCAGATGCAGATTTAATTTGGCTAGAGGGAATAAATGCAATTTCACATGATGTTTATTTTGGGACAGATCCAGATAATTTAGAGTTCATATCTAATCAAACTAATAATATTTTTTCACCTAGAGAACCTTTAGTTAATGGAGAAACCTATTTCTGGAGAATTGATACTGTTACAGAAGACTCCAAAATAGTTGGAGATATTTGGGAATTTACAAGACCTTTAGCAGAAGCAAAAGCAATAGAGATTCCTACCGTTTTTGTAGGTAATGCAGGAAACAAAAAAGATTGGACAAGTTATGGATCTGTTCCTTATGACTTTCATATAAGTAAATATGAGATAACAAATTCCCAATATTGTGAATTTCTGAACAAAGTTGCCAAAAAAAGTTCTTATCGAGGAAGTAGTGATCTTTTTAATGAAAAAATGCGTATCAAACGTTCTGGAGAATCGGGAAATTATATCTATGAAGTAGAAGATGAATATGAAAATCATCCTGTTAATTATGTTGATTATCGAGATGCGCTTCGATTCTGTAATTGGCTCACGAGTGGTGATACAGAAAAAGGAATTTATAATAGCATTGATTCTGGTCAAAGCAGGGGAAATCCAAGAAGTTGGAGTGAATGGGAAAATGGAGCTGTAGCACTTGCTAGTGAAGATGAATGGTATAAATCTGCTTATTACACAGGAAATTCAGGTATTGGCGATTGGTCAGGGGATGCTCCTTTGGGATGGGAAATTTCCTTTGGAGAAAATCATAGTAATAAATTATCAAACGAAGAATCACAAGAGTTTGATGGATGGACATTCTTAAATCCAAAATCATGGAAGATATACTCTTCCGATGACGGTCGAACAAATTTTCTAAATGGGGAAGGCATTATAGCTGTCATAGACTCTAATAATTATAAGATTGAAAATGAAGGGAAAATAAATTCTACGCTTTCAACTCCTCCTATAAATATTTCAGAATCTTCTGGGCAAGAATTAACCTTGTCTTATGACTCTAGTTGGAGAAAATCTCCTCAGGTAGGGAGCGTAGTTGTTTCATTTGATGGAGGTCCAGAAGAATTATTAATAAATATACATTCAGGATTAAAATATGGTGTTAATAAATCTGAAAAATTAGACTTACAGGTTCCCCCTGAAGCAAAATCATTAACTATTTCATGGAATTATGAGGGAGAGAATAACTGGTGGTGGGCTTTAGATAATATCAAACTAACTGATGATGATGAGCAAATAATCTTTGAAGAAAATTTTGACGAAATAGAACTTAAATCATTTATCAGAGAACAAAGTAAAGGTGACAGAGGATATAAACAATATGCTACTGAAAATGGATTATCAGATGTCATTCTAAAAGCAGAAGAACCATCTCCAGTAGGAAGTATAAAAAGCCCAAGCTTCTACGGCACTTTTGATCAGACTGGAAATGTTATGGAATGGTTAGAAGAAGAAATAGGTCATGAATCTAAAAACTCTACAATCAGAGGAGGTTCTTTTAATCCAAATAAAAACGTTCAATTCCAAAGTGATTGGAGATTTCCTTTCAAACGTAATCACGAAAGTGATACTACTGGCTTCCGAGTAACAAGTTTGCAACCAATTGGGCTTGGTAATAAATCAACGAAGAAAAAGCCAACTTGGATT
>QCLE01000004.1 GCA_003214815.1 Prochlorococcus sp. AG-412-J13
AATTTCCTAAGCTTTGATCTTCATCTTTACTTAAAAGGAATTTTAATAGTTTTTTGAATAATAATAAACCTTTTTCAATTCTTTTTGGACCTAAAATTGAAAGCAAAATTACTAAAATTATGAATATTTCAGGTGAATTTAAACCTAATAGTTTCATAAAATTTCATATTCTATTTATATTTTAGTACATGCTAAAAATTTAATCTAATTATTCTCAAAAGTTGGTAAATAGAGTTCCCTATTTGATGCAATTAAACCTTCTTCCTTAAAAAAAATCTCTAGGTCTTTTAGATCATTTATATCTACAAATTCACCACAATTATCTAATATATTATTATGGGTGAAATTCCATAAATTATCCAAATATTCGTCATCGTCTGGAAATGCTACAAATTTTAAATATGTATTATTCAAAGCATATTCACTAGCAAAATCAGAATCTAATCCTTCCCTCTTAGCATCACAAAAAACTTTAGCAAATCTTTTGCCTACAGAGGTTTGAGCACTCGATAAATCTAAATTACCTTGTAAAGCTTTTACATTTATTGGTGCAATAAAAATAATTATTGGAAGAAAAATAGATATTAATATAAACAAGAAAAATTTCCTTTTTTAATTTCTACTAAATATAAACTAACAAAAAAGTAATCAATTAGGCCTATTTAAGTAAAAGCACTTAATTATAAATTAAGAAATAAATAGAAAACATAAAATCAACTACATATCTGAATTTATAATAAAGAAAGATTAAATTAATATAAAATTATATGTCTTCAAATATAAAGCTAAAAGGAAGGGGAGTTAACAGAATAATTACGAGTAAGGTCATGCTATCGCCATTAGCAGGAGTTACAGATAACATTTTTAGGCGACTTGTCCGTAAATGGGCTCCAAGCTCTTTACTTTTTACAGAAATGATAAATGCCACAAGTCTTAAAAAAGGATTTGGAACACAAAAAATCAATCAAATAGAATTAGAAGAAGGTCCAATTGGAGTACAAATATTTGATAATAGGCCATATGCTGTTTCTGAAGCCGCGAAACAAGCTGAGGACTCTGGAGCTTTCTTAATTGATATAAATATGGGATGTCCAGTAAAAAAAATTGCAAAGAAAGGTGGAGGCAGTGCCTTAATTAAAGACCGAAAACTTGCTATAGAATTAGTCAAAAATGTTGTAAAAGCTGTAAGGGTTCCAGTAACAGTAAAAACACGACTCGGATGGGATAGTAAAGAAGAAAATATAGAGGATTTCTTATTTAAACTTCAAGATGCGGGAGCAACGATGATCACACTTCATGGAAGAACTAGAAAACAGGGTTTTTCAGGCAAGTCAGATTGGGAAATGATCGGGAGACTTAAAAAGTTGTTGGAAATTCCAGTAATTGCTAATGGAGATATAAAAAATCCAGATGACGCTCTTAATTGTTTAAAAAAAACAAATGCTGATGGTGTAATGATTGGACGAGGAATTTTAGGATCCCCATGGAAAATAGGAGAAATAGATTATGCCATTAAAGAAAACAAAAATTTTAAAGAACCAAACACAGAAGAAAAACTATATTTAATTATTGAGCATCTTGATGAATTAATAAAAGAAAAAGGAGATCACGGCTTGCTAATTGCAAGGAAACATATCTCATGGACATGCAAAGACTTTAAAGGAGCATCAAATTTGAGAAATAACCTGGTTAGAGCTGTTGATAAAAATGAAGTTAAAAATTTAATAAATAAAATGATTAAAACTTTGAATAATGAAAAAAATACATTAGCTTAAAATAAATTTATTCTTTAAATGAAAATTATTAGTAAAGAAACAAGTAAAAGAGTTTGTGATCATATGAACAATGATCACATTGATTCGGTTCACAAATATCTCATTCATTATGGAAAAATATCAAGATTTGATAATGCTTATATGGAAGAAATTAATAACAGTTATATAAAAATCAATTACGATGGTCAGTCAGCAATTATCAATTTTAAAAATGAAATATCTGAAGAAGAAATTCATTCAACTTTAGTATCAATGATTAAAGAGATTAAATAATAAAATAATTTATATAAAAAAATCTAATTTTTATTTTCATAGTAATCAGTTATCTTTTTACATTCTTCAAATGAAAGGATGCTTAATCTAGATGTCGCTTTTATTTTAAGAATTGCACAAACAGCTAATAAATCGTAGCTATCAACATTAAGAGCTTCAGAAAGCTCTAGGACCCTAAGACCTTTCATTAAGTATTAAAAGAATTCTTTTTCTACATTATCAATAACCTTGAAATCAATGGGCTGCATTTTTCCCTAAACCTGCAACGAATGGAAAAGTTTGTTCATCACCAAATATATCTTCTGCTGAAGAATTAGAAATCTTAGTTTTTTTATTATCAGGCTTAACTTCTTCCATTTCATTCGAAATATTATCTTTAATGTTATTTTCAATTTCTTTTGCTAATAAATTATTCATATTAGAAAATATTGAAAAAACTAATACACATAAGAACAAAATAATTCTTTTCATAAAAAAAATTTATCTAATACTATTGTCATATGCCAATAAAGTTATTTAGAAAAACTAGATAATTTTAAAACAAATCTAAATAAATTAAAATAAAAAAAATATTCATCTTCCTAACTTATTTCTATTCTTAAATCTAATTAAAAAATAAAAACCTAGTAACAAAAGAATTGGCAAGGAGTACTGATTAAGAAAAACATAAACAATATAGACGAGAAATGGGAATAAGCACGCCCTCCTGAAATTTAATTTCTGTTCTTTTGACATATTTTTCCAATTTAAATATTCTTCCCATTGAAAAATCTTCTTCATTTTTCTACTACTATTTTTACGATTAAACATAAATTTATAAATATAGTTTTGATGATTCTTATGTTAATAAACAAAATTAATCTACAATATCAAAATAAGTTTTTTTCATTGAATAAAAATATTTTTAAATAAAAGATGAACTCAAAACCAGTTTGGAAAATAGAAAAAATTGTTTTACCTCAACATGCAGATCATGCAGGCGTAATGTGGCACGGTACATATTTTAATTGGCTTGAAGAAAGCCGAATAAATGCACTTTTAGAAGTAGGTATAAGTTATTTTGAACTTACTAAAAAAGGCTTCGATTTACCTTTAATCAATACTTCAATAAAATATAAATCCCCTTTATTACTTGGTGAAAAAATAACAATAGAAAGTGAATTCAATATTGAAAAAAGTCCACGGATTAATGTAATTTCAAAATTTATTAACAAGAAAAAAGAAATCTTAACGATTGCTGAAGTCAATTTAGTTTTAATAAATAAACTAAATTTTTCTATAATAAGAAAAAGGCCAGATTTTTTATTGGAAGCATTTATTAAATTAAACGGTTGAAATTATTATCCATTAATTGAAAGACTTATTAAATTATTAATTATGAATATATTTCAAATTATTGACTCTTACCAATATGAAATGGAATCAAGATATCAAGAAAAATCAATGCTTACAAATCTTTTTACAGAGCACAAATTCTTAGGATGGTTAGGGTTGTTTATAGTATTTTTCTCTATCTTTGCAATTTTTGTTTTTCAATTTCTTGAATGGGAAAGTAATGACAATAATAAAAGTTAAGAAGATTTAATGCTTATAATTCAACTGAATAACTAAAAAAATGGCTATCTACTTAAAAATAACTAACCCTACAGAGGTTGTAAAAAAAAAGACCTCAAAATGGCTTACAGATATTACACCTGAAAGGATTGATAGGAAATTAGTCGAGGATGAAGTAATAAAAGGCATTATCGAGCAATTAACATTAGAAGGCATAAAAGGAGAAATATCAGCAATTAATGGGTTTGAAGTAAATGAATCTTCAGTAATAACAAAAAATAATTTTGTTATTAGAAAAACAAAAACTTTTTAGGTCGAAAATAAAAATCTTTAATGAAAATTTTTATTTTAATTATTTTTATCATTTTTTTAATTTATATATTTGTAAGGAATTATCAAATTAAAAAGAAAAAGTTCAAATTAAATAATGCCTTAAATTCTAATTTCTTTATTCAAACAATTAATAATTTAATAGAAGAAAACAGATACAATTTGTTAGAGGAAAGGATCAGATTAAGGGAAATAGATGCTTACGGTAACGAGGATTATAAAAAATGGATTGGCAATCCACCTCTTGATGAAAAAGCTATAGAGAAAAATATATTAAATGGATCCAAGCGATTTAAAGAGGGAATTCCATACTTCTGGGTAAAAGTAATTTTAAAAAAATTTGGAAGTATGGAATTATTTTTCGAAAAGTGGAGATCGTATTGTAATGAGAATCCTACTATTGATGATGAGATAATTGGATCGATTAGAAATCTCGAAACTGAAGATTGGTTTGTATTCATAGCAAGTCAAATTGAGAAATCATGCTTAAACCTAATAGAAAGGAACTACTCAAATAAAAACAAGGAAAACTACAAAAAAGGTATTAGATTTGAAAATCATTGTATGGAAATTCTCAAACAAAATGGCTGGGAAGTAAAAGAAACCCCTAATACAGGAGATCAAGGGGTTGACTTAATTGCGTCAATAAATGATTTGAGAATATGTATTCAATGCAAAGATCATGAAAAAGCTATTGGAAATAAAGCAGTTCAGGAAATTTCAGCTGGTAAATTATTTTGGAAAGGTACACATGCAATAATAGTCTCAAAATCTGGCTTTACAAAGTCTGCCCATCAACTAGCAAAATCAAATAAAGTGAAACTAATCAATGAATATCAATTGAAAGATTTAGAAAAGTTTATTGTTTGAATAGTTTATATCAATTGTGTTAAGCCCTCTTTGTACAGCAAAAGTGTTGTAAAAATCCCTGAGGCCCACATTAAACCTCTAGCTGTTGGGATATTAAATACATAAGCACCAATATATAAAAAACGTAGAAGAGGATGAATCCATGCTGCAACAATTGCAATGTTTGAATCTGTTAAAGTAATCAAACAAAAAAGACATGCAGGAGCATGCAAGGAAATACTTTCCCAACAATTTTGATGACACCAAACTGCTCTTTTACCAAAAGAAGGTAATTCATCGAATAAAGCCCTTGGAGCAGACATATTTTCAACAGAATAACCCGCTTTAACTCTCCCTATAGTTAATGGAATAATAGATAATAAAACAACACCAACTGAAAGACAAAGGCTCCAGGCAAATGCTAATTGCATATAATTTAAATAATATTACTAGCTTAATAATTGAAGCTCATTATCGTGACAAATGAAAAATCATTATCATAGATAAAACTTCACAAAAAATGCTGTAATTTACATTAAAAAATCATTTATGGATATTACAAAGATAGTTTTAATTTTTGGCATAAGTTTACTAATTTATTTTGCTTTTCTGTTTTTAGGATTTTTTCTTAAGAATAAAAATCTAAAAGCACAGAATCTAAAAAAGGAAGAATAGATTATTAATGTCACGAAAACTTATTATTTTCTCAATATTTTTATATCTTTTTGGATATATTTCATGGAAATAAAATTTGATCCTAATAATAATAAGGGATATTTGAAATTAAATAAAACAGTTGCTGGTATATGAAAAAATTTTATAAATTTATTAAAAGTTTTCTATTTATATCATTTTGGCTTATTTTATCCTCATTTTTAACCCAATATTGGAATTCCTTTCATTGGGAATATATTTACTTAAACTTCAGAATTATATTTGATAAAGAATTTTGGTTTGTTGTAGAAAAAATTCTTTTAGGATTTGATATTGGTTACTGGTTAGAAGAAGCACTAAAATTCTTAAGTTATGAAATACCTAAAGAATCTTTTAAATATTTTCCAATTTATTTCGTATTAAAGTCTATTTGGATCAAGAATTAATTTATCTTTATAATAGATTTTAATAAATTCCTTAAAATTCTTGAATAAAGTCAGTGAATTTTTTTTTTCTTAAAACAAATAAAGTTCCTTTATCACCTCTGTAGATTCTAAGCTTATTACCTAAATAAGTTATCTCTAACCACCCTAATTGTTCATTATTTATTTCTTTTATAGCCTTTATATTTTTTCTTCCAAATTTAGGACCTATAACACCACCATGTGTAAATTTGACCCCAATTTTTTTTCATTTATGTAAAAAAGTCTTATTAAAATACCAGTACCAATAATTGATTTTATTCCTCTAGGTTTAAGTAAATTAAGACCATTTAAATTAAATGGATCAAGAATTTGAAGTTTATCAATAAAAGGAGAATATTAAAAAAAAGGACTATTAAAACTACTCCACCTAAGCTCCCAAACACCCTTTAAATCATTTCTATCTTTGCTAAAGGAAAAATTATGATCAATTACAAGCTGTTCTGCAATAGTCTGTATACTCTCTGAATTTGGAGATTTAAGAAGTAAATTTAATAAATCATCTTCGGATTCCATTTCATAACCGCTGATTATAAAGCTAAGGATAAATACTCACCTCAATATGTTATATTCTACCCAGAATATGTTGATTTGATGACAAAAAGCTATTGGCTAAAGAAAATTTCAATTCCAAATGCTGATTTATTTCTGGAATATATAAGGACTGTATTGCCTTGGATTAAATCTGTGGGAGGAGTAATAGTAAAAAGAGATTTAATACAAGAATCAAACTCAAATGAATGGGATGGAGGGCAGCTTGGATTAGTAATAGAATTCGAATCACAATTTGCGGCTAAAAAAGCATTTTATTCTGAAGTATTTCAAAAATATCTTCAGTCCAGAGATTTAATGGAACTAGTTACTATAAGTACTCTTTAAACAATCTAAAGCGAACTCACACAAACAACTTATAAGTATTTATTACTATTAAATCATTTATGTAATATTTATAACTTCACTAACAATCGTATATTTTGCAAAATTTAAGTATAAAAGTAATCCGTTAATCAAATGAACTATTCAACAGAAAAAGATGATTATTTGATGACAACTCCATATACAAAAAAAATTCAGCAAAAATTTGAAAAGGTTAAGTCTTTTTTAAAGCAAAATGGATTTAATTCTTCATCAGAGAGCTTAATGCAAGATATAATTAGTTCAGAAGAATATATTGCTAAAAATGGCTTATAAAATATCAGAATATATTCAGAGTCCTTAAATAATAAAAACCGCCTATTAAAACAGGTAATAATATTCCAATAAATAAAAATATTGATTTCTTTGATTCGCCTTCTGATATGGGATTAATCTCTGGTTCAATTGCGAAACCATTTTGTCTACCACCACTTTCGGTTGTAAAACCTTTTTTATTCATAAGAAAAATAATCTATGCAGATTATCTCATGTAAAAACTTATTTAAAAAAATTTTTTACATTTAGAATTAAACTAATTTATAGATCTAATAATTGATTTCAATCTGAGATTTCAATTTGGCAGCTTTTTTTAAAAGACCTACAACTTCCTTACGGCCAGTAGCAAATTCAGCCTTGTTGAGTAACTCACTATATTTTTTGGTAATTTCTCTATGGTTCATGTTTAATATTAACTTCTATAAATTATAAAGTTACTAAAAATATTTTTTGTATAAAGGATATCAAAATACAGTTCTTGTACCTTTACCTATTTTAACCAGCCTTTTTCTTTGGTTTAATCTCTTCTTTAATAACTTCTTTTTTTCTCACAAATAAACCCTTATTTTGAACTGGTAAATTCTCATAAACAGGTTTAGATTATCTATTAAATAACCCTTTTTTAGGTTCTTTTTTAGTTAATTCTTTTGTATCAGAAATCTTTGTTTTTTTTATGATTTAATTTTGAATTTTTGGGTTTATTATCTGCGAATAAAGATTGATAAACAAAAAAACCAAAAATAGCAAAGAACACCAATGCCTGTACTAAAGCAGTTCCAAGATTATCAAACATTTAGTCCTCAACTTTGTATAGTAATTCTTTTTCTTTCGCATCTATACATTTTTTATCATCAGACAAGCATTCAATTTCTGCTTTCTTATCAGTATGAGAACTTCAGCCACCTGCATTTGCATTAGATATTGAAAACAAAGATATTAAATATAAAATTAAGGCACAAAAGAGTTTTTAAAAGGGTTCATAAGTTTTATTTTTATTATGGATAAATAATTTCGCAATTGCAAAGATAATCTTTTCTTCTGCA
The DNA here is from genome assembly GCA_003214815.1 of Prochlorococcus sp. AG-412-J13. Taxonomy (GTDB): domain Bacteria; phylum Cyanobacteriota; class Cyanobacteriia; order PCC-6307; family Cyanobiaceae; genus Prochlorococcus_A. Next base: position 8,152 of record QCLE01000004.1, read on the forward strand.
AAAAATATCTCCTTTTTATATATCTATTTGTAGTATTTAACTAAGTCAATAATTAATATTGCTAGTAATGAAAAACCTAAAATGAAAGGTAAATAAGGATATTTATTTAAAATTTTGTTTAGTTGATTTTTCGATGTTTGTTTTTCTTTTGTCTTTTCTCTAGGTGGTAAGCCTAACTCTTCCCTTCTCTTGGCTTCTCCCATAATTTTTAATCTATTTAAGAGTATTTTATACACTTAGCAAAAGTAGTGTATTGTTCTAGATTTAAATTATTAACGGTTAATTTATTGTAAATTTTGGATATATTAAAAATATATTAATAAATTACATGATAGAAGTAGTTTGGTCAGTAAATATAATGATTGCAATTATGATTATTGGTGTTGCCTGGGTTCTTTATTACATATTTACTTATGATCAAAAATTTAGTTCCTAGATAAATGTCAGATAAAGATCTAAGTAATTTTCTAAAAAAAATAGAGCAACTTAATCAAATTGCTAAGCTAATAAAAAATAATCCTAGTAAAAAGGTATCCCTTTCAAAATGCAAAAATCATTATGAAGTAATTAAATTAACCACTGAATGGGGTTTTGATATTGGTAAAAGGTGGGGAGAATATTAATTGATTTTATTACCAGCATTATTAAAATTACCATCAACTTCAAATTAAATTCCTAAGATTAATTAATATTTCTTGTATTGGAGTTATGAAAGAAATTGGAGAGATAAAGTCAAATATATATAAAATAGCTGCTGTTACAGATAGAGGGCAAAGATTAAATAAATTAATTTCTCCTATGTATGAGGAAAAAGCTAATGAAATAGATGAATTGATTGAGGCTCTTAAAGACTTTAGTTTTGAAATATCAGAAAAATCATTGTCTGGAGAGTGGGAATTGATTTTTTCTAATGTTGAATTATTTCGAAGTTCTCCTTTCTTCCTTGCTATTGAAAAGGCATTAAATGATGAATTTAAAAGTAATCTTTTTTTTAAATTACATCAATTGCAAGTAGGATCCTTTGGCATTTCAACTATTGGGAGAATTGCTCAAAAGATTGATTTTGACAAAAAAGAATTTATATCTACTTTTGACACTACAATATTTGGGCTCACAACAATTCCTATCTTAGGTTGGTTCAAACTATTGCCTACTTTTGGTGGAAGAGTAATAACCCTAGCAAGTGATTTAGCTTTAAGAAATAATTTACTTGATATGAACTTACAAAAGACAAAAGTTTCCAAAGTTGATGGACTTAATAAGATTCCATTATTTAGTGAATTACTTATGGATAGATGGTATCCAGTTAAAGAGGTATGGAATAAGTTACCTTGGAATAAAGAATCGCCAAATTGCCAGGTTTCAATTGTATATTTAGACGAAGAAATGAGAATTATGCAGGATATGTATGGGTCTATTTTTATTTATATAAGGCCTTCAATTTCCTTGTTGCATTCAAATGCAATCTCTAATGATTAATTAAAAGACTGACTAATATTTTTAGTAATTTATAGAATAAATCCATTAAGAATTTTTTAAAGATTAATTAATAAAAACATTTCCCATCTCAAATAAAATAGGTTATGTTCATAATGAACATTTTTTTATTATGCTTAGAAATCAAGAAAAAAATTCAGTTGTTAGAGGAATATTCTTAATAGGAGGATGGGGCTTAGGTCTAGACAGATTCTACGAAGGAGATAAAAAAGGTGGGTTTTTATCAATCATTGGTTGGAATATCACATTTTTTAGCTTTATCTTTCTAAAATGTTCAGGTTATGAATATGTTGAGGGTGTGAAAAATTATTCAGATTATTCCCCTAACCCATTAATAGTATTACCTTTACTTGCAGGAGCATATGGTGGCTTTCTAATAATTAAGAAGACATTTAGATTAGCAAAGCAATTTGAAAATGCTGAATAATACTACCAGCAGGCAAATTCAAGATAATAATCCAGATGCTTTCAAATAAGATTTAAATAAAATAATTACTAATAGGTTTACTATTGCTAAGGCTACTAAACCATTTCTGTTTTTTACATCTAATTTCTTAACTAAATTAGAAAGATAAACGACTGGATTTTCTGGCTCTTTATTATCCAACTTTTATTTAAATATTAATTTGAAAAGAAAATATCACAGTTTCATTTGAAGAATCAAAATTGTAAAGATGAATATCCAAAAAGAAACAAATAATTTCTAACCCATAATTCCTGCATTTCTTAAAAACGCTTTACCCATATTGCCAATTACAAAAAACAGAGACAAATTAATTAAAAGGATTATTAATAATGCCAACATTTTATGGTTTGGATTAGTTGAAATGCCATCAAATCCATAATTAAGAAATCTTCTAAAAAGTGATTTGTCAATATTTAGTTTTTGTTGCTCAGAATCGAGTTTTACTTTTTCTTCTGAAGAATCTTGATTACTTGCTTTCTCTAGAAATTCTGCAAATGCCTTAACATTTTCTTCTTTTTTATTCCCCTCATTAAGATCTTTATTGTCTTCATTCAAATTGGGGGCAGATTCGATTGAATTATTTTCATCAGGATTAAGTTTTGAATCTTCCAAGTTAGTAGTAAATGCTAGGAATATATTACATCATAAAAAAAAACCACTCGATCAATTGAAGAGAGGGTTAGCTAAGGTTAAAGTTCTTATTAAGATAAGAATTTATTATAATAAAAATTGCGGTAGTAGCATTATGAAGTTTTAATTTAGATTATAGTCAAAGTGTTTTATTACAAATGTTAGATGCGAATACTAAAAAAGCATGTAAAGATAACTCCTCAATAAGAGAAATTAAAATTAGAAATATAGAACATGCTATTGAGCAAGCAGAATTGATGATAAAAGAATCAAAAATGAGCCAAGAAGAATTAATCTTCTTAAAAAGAAAAATATCGGACTCAAGACAGGATTTAGAGATACTTTATTTGATGAAAATTCAATGAATATAAATTTGTTAATCTTTATAAAAGGATTGAATTTTTGCAAAGAAAATTAATTTGTATATTTGAAGACTTATAAAGTTTAGAGGGAATGTAAAATTTGTATAAAGGTTCTAGTTATGTCTAAAAACAACCTATATATACCTTTAAAGGTTGTTCCATACATCTTTATTTCAATTACTGCTATTGCAATAACAGCAGTCACATACGTAATTACTTAGCTTTATATGTTATTGAAATTCTCTAAAGTTTTAGGTACTAAATAAATTAAAATATTTGTAAAAACTAATTATATGAATAAAGTCAAAACAGCAATTTTAACAATATCAGTAATCATATTTTCCCTTCTAGGAATTAAAAAATTAATTTATATCTACCAAGCTAAAGATTTTAAGAATAAAGAAGAATCAATCTTAAATGAATCTATTCGTGTTTTAAATGAATGCTTCGATCTAGAAAATAAAAATAAAAGAACTCTTAATAAATCAATTAAATTAATTGAATATTGCTTAGAGGAATATGGATATAAAAACTGATTTCAAAACTTGAATGATTAATTTGCTTAATACTCTACTAATATGCAAATAAATAATTTCTGATCAATAATTTTGTTATGTTCTATAATTTTTTGTTATTAATAATATTTTCCTAAATTAATTTTTTTAAAATGACTAAATTGAAATGTTCTTATTTAGGAAATTTAAACTGTGAGGCTATTCATCTACAATCTGGAACTATTATTAGAACGGATGCACCTTTAGATCACTGTGGTAAAGGTGAAAGTTTTTCCCCAACTGATTTATTAGCAACATCTCTAGGTACTTGCCTACTAACCATTATGGCAATTAATGCTAAATCGAAAGGATTTGATTTGAAAGGTATATATTTAAATATTGAAAAAATAATGACACAAAATAGCGAGAGGAAGATAAAAGAACTAATAATAGATTTTTTTATACCAGAGAGCACTTCTAATGAAACTATTGATTTTTTGAAAAAAGCTTCCAAAGAATGTCCAGTTACAAGAAATTTATCTCAAGAAATAGATATTAAAATTAGTTGGAATCAAGAATAAATCTCAAACATAGTAATTACATACAAAATAATGAAATACTTTATTGGAATAGTCATTCTTTTATTTGGAATATATATAATGACAGACTTGGCATTAAAGACTAGATATACAAGAAAAAGACTTTCAAAAGGAAAAAATAAATCTTAAAAATTTTAATATTGCAAATTAAGGAAATAGATTTATTTTTATTCTAAGAATTAAGGCATATTTAGTTTTATTTTTTCACTATTTTTTGGTCAATCAAACGAATCAAAGGGATCATGAAATTTACATTTATTCCAACAGTGCACCATGTATAAATAATAAGAAAAAATATTTTTATAAATAAATTAGGGGGTAAGGTGAAAAATATTTTGAAAAACCCTCCAATGAATAATACCAATATTCCAATTTGAAAAAGACCTTTGATTATCCATTTAGTTCCATTCTTTTTAATGTTTATATAAAACCAGAAAAAAACAAAACTAGCTAACAATAAATATATAAAATTTATGATCATCTTTTTAGAGAAAATCTAATAAATTTGCCATTATTAAGGCATGATGATAATTATCACTTTTTTATCTGCTAATTTTTTTTTAAAATGGAAAAGTTATACAAAAAACAATAAAAACAAATAATTTTTAACTTTTTATATTTAAGACATTTTCGATTTTAGTAAATCAACTCTTTTTTGATTCACTCCCAAATCACTTTCTCCAACTCTTGATTCTGATCTTATTGATAAGATCTTTGATTCAGGTAAAAAGGATACCTCTAAGTCGTCTACATAATTCATCCATTTACTGGTTGCCTCAGCATGAAGATAATCGCCATCAATTTCTACAATCTCAGTTCTTGGAGTGTTTTCGATAAATTTTTTAATCTCTTCAAAAGGTTTCTCAATATTGTTAACCTTCCATTCTTCTCTTACACAATGAGCAATCTCTACACAAGGTTTTAGTTCTACATGTGAGGCAAATGATGAAGAAGGGAATAAAAAGCTTGAACAAATTAAAATTGCTAAAAAAAGTATTTTCATTTATTGAAGAATTTAATAATATATAATCTTACGAATCAAATTTCTAATTAGTAATAATCGTTTTCCTATTTTTGAAGAAAGCATTTGTTTCTTTAAATCCAGTCTTTAAATAGGTATTTCTAATAATTTACAAAAAAAAAGATCTCTTAAAGGGAGATCTTTTAAAATTGATTTAAATCAAGTGTTTCCTTGTTTCCACTGAAATAAATCAATTCCTCCTACACACAACTTTAATATCACACCTAAATTCAACATATGTAATGCCTAATAGACCTCTATCTTAACTGTCACATCGCAAAAAATAGAAAAAGTACTTAAACATTTTGGTCAAGTACTTTTAAAGTTATCAGAAAAAAGTGTGTGAGGAGTTTCTGATGTATTTAATCTAATCCGTAGGTAATTTAAAAGGCTACAGTATAAATTACTAATTATTTAAATCTTTCAGGAAATTGGCCGTTGATGAAAAAAATTTTCATCAACATAAAAAATTCATGAAAAGCATTTACAAAAAAATCATTTTTATTATTTCGGCAATTGCTCTTTTTTCAGTAATAGTGAGTGTTGTCAAATATTCGCTTACTTATATTGAAAATAATCCCGAAAAATACTTACCTACACAAAAGTAAGACAAAAATTAAGTATAAATCCACTTCAAAAAATCTATAAAGTGTCTTAAATATATTTTACATACACAGCTTGAGTCATGAAAATCAAAAATATTTCAGTTCTTAATCAGAATAATACTCATTTAAGTCAATTTAAAAATAAGCATAAATATCAAATACTTGAGAATTACTGGAAGAAAAGAAAGAAAGAATGTGAAAAAAATCTTTCAAAATTTTGCTAACCGATAATTATGAATTATGAATTTTATTTTTTCTTTTTTATTAGCATCTGTGATGTGGGTACAAGTTCCACAGTGGCAAGCTGACTGGTCAAAATGTGCTGTAGATGTTCCCGATTCATCATGTCACTGGTACGTATCTGCTCCCGATAATACGTTTGGGGAAGGATTTAATTGGGAAAACGCTCCTTGGTTTGATGCTAATGGATTACAGGATGTAGCTAAGATTGAGAAAGAATCTGTAGTAGAAAAACTTCAAAATAACTAAAGTTTCTATTTCATCAATTAACTTTTAAAAGTATTTAAATCTAGTTGCTTAATAGTTAACTTTTGATTAATTAAAAAATTTTTATGCGTTTTAAAGTAAGTCTCAAAAAAAATGGAAAGGAATTTGATGAAGTTGTTATAGCTAATAATAAAAAAGAGGCTATGGAAGTAGCTTTAAAAAACAATCCAGAAGCTCAAGCATTAAACTCTGATTGGACATTTAAGATTTAATTATTTGCGAAGCTTAGGAATCAAAAGAGATGCAACACAAATAACACTAATTGCAGGCCCAGGCGAAAGATTAAATAATATAGAGAGAATAAATCCCAGAAGTGAGATGCATAATCCAAAAAATGAAGATCTCATCATCGCAATTCTTAAACTATGAGCCTTATTTAGCCCTAACAAAGTTGGCGTAGAAAGAAGAGCAATTACAAGAATTACTCCCACTGCTGACATTGAACTAACAATTACTAATGCCGTCGTAAAACTCAAAGCAAGATTTAATAAAGAAACGTTTATACCACTTGCGGATGCACCTTCTGGATCTAATCCAACATAAACAACCTTTTCATATCCAAAAGTCATTAAAATCATAAATACTAAAAATGCAATTATTGTTCTAAGTAAATCCTCAAAATTTGCTGTCAATAAATCTCCAAATAATACTGCCTCCAAATCAATCCTTATTCCTAGTAAAGGAATAATAAGGACTCCAAAACCAAGCATTCCAGCAAGAATAGTATTCATAACTGCTTCATAATTTTCACTCTTTTTATTAGTTAAACTTTCCGCAATTACAGAGCCTAAAAGACCACTAATAACCCCACCAATTGAAGGATGAATTCCAAGCGCTAAGGCTAAAGCAAGTCCTGGCAAAACGCAGTGAGAAATTAAATTTACTTGAAGTAATCTCCTATGTGTTATTAATACAGCTCCCATCGCTGGACATAGAATTCCTGAAAAAATAGTTATTATTAAAGGAACAAGCCACCAACTGCTATTAATAAAAGACATTAATCTAAAGATTAGGTATGATCAAAAATACGGGACAAAAAAAGATTTCGGAAACAATGCTAACTAAGTCTGACATTACCAAAAGACAAGAGCAACTTCTTGAAGAACTTAATAAATGCGAGGATGAATTGAGTGGTCAAGAATTGCATAGACAATTGATAGAAAGCGGAAAGTCTATGGGACTGACGACTGTTTACAGGAATCTTCAAGTTCTGATAAAGCATGGCTTAATACGTTCTAGACATCTCCCAACAGGAGAGGTTCTGTACACTCCCTTAGATAGAGATATTCATCATTTGACCTGTGTTCAATGTGGTGAGACATCAAAAATGGAAGGATGCCCGGTAAAAGATATTCATACACCCAATACAAATCCAAAGAAATTCCAATTGTTGTTTCATACCCTCGAATATTTCGGGCTTTGCCAAAACTGTTATCAAGCTCAGAATTAAAAAGGAACATTTTCAAACAAAGAAATTATTTTCCTTTATAGAGCTAATGTTTATTGCCTCTAATTTATCTTTTATTAGATCAGGACTACCAACTGCCAAAACACTTTTATCAAGAACTATTACTTGATCATAGTTATTTAAAGACTCGCCCCAATCATGGCTACTTACGAGCAAAGAAAGTCCCGCATCCGCAAGTTGCCGAACAATTTTCAGAAAATCCTCCTTTGCAGGGGGGTCCAATGCTGCACAAGGTTCATCTAAAAGAAATATTCTTGCCGGGGACATAAGAGTTTTTGCTAATAGAGCTCTTTGCTGCTGTCCACCTGAAAGAGAATCGAGTCTTCTATTAGCCAAATTTGCAATGCCTACTCTTTGCATTGTCGCCTCTAATTCACAACATTTATTAATCCAAGAATTAGGATACGCTAGAAGAGTCTTAATTTGAAAGGGGTTATTACTTCTTGATTTTGAATACTTTATTTGACCAAGAGATACCAATTTTTCAACTGTAATGGGAAACTTCCAATTCATAGAACTTCTTTGAGGCATAAGTGCCACTAGAGCTCTAGATCTATATAAATTTTCACCGTCAATTTTTATTTCGCCTTTATCTGGAGTATTTTGTCCTTGCAATATTCTCAGAAGAGTTGATTTACCAGCGCCGTTTGGGCCAACTAACGCTGTTAGAGTTCCAGGTTTAATCTCAACCGATACCTTATTTAAAACTGGCTTACTTTTTTTTGTGTATGCAAAGGTTAAATTTTCAGCGACTAAAGTAGCCATTAATTAATCTTTTAAAAAAATCACTTTACAAGCTTACCAATAATACAAGCTGCATATTATTTTCATAACATTTGATACCTTTGCTTGTCAGCCGCAATGAAAATGATTATCATTTTTAAGTATTTAATAATTTTTTATGTCAATTTTGAAAAGGCTTTTAACAAATAAAACAAGTTCAAGTAAGTCAATTATTAAAAATTCCGTAATCGCTGGAACGATTATATTTTCTGGTTTTGGGCAGGATGTCATGGCTAAAGGAAAGTCATACGTAGCAGTAGAACCACTAGTTTGTGATTTAGTTAAATCAATTGCATTACCATCTGACGAAGTTACATGCTTAGTAGATAGAAAACAGGATGTTCATGACTTAAAGATCAATCCAAGGCAAGCTCAATTACTAAATAGCGCAGACAAAGTATTTACCCTTGGGAAAGAAATGACTCCAAGTATGAGAAATTGGGAAAATAAAAAGAATACTGTTGTTGTAGGTGTTAGTGCAATAGACGTATATGATCATTCTGATCATGGAGGTCACGATGATCACTCAGACCATGGTGGACATGATGATCATGCTGAACATTCAGCCAAGGTAGATGATCATTCTGATCATGGAGGTCACGATGATCACTCAGACCATGGAGGGCATGATGATCATGCTGAGGGTGCTTTCGAATGGGCAGGCAAATTCCAACTTTCTAAGGGTTCTTACAAATGGTCATTTGAAAAAGTCGATGGCGAATATGCAGATCCTGCGATGAAGATGGTGATTCTAAAATCTAATGACATAGAAGGGTCTGAAGATTTAGCTAAAGAATTATTAGGATCTAAAGACTCAATAAGCAAAAAAAATAATGGTACTTTGATCGCAAGTAATAAAGCTTTTGTTCTTAACTTCGATCAAAGAAAAGAAAGTACTATTTTTAACGTGGATATTAAAGAAGATGGTCAATATATATTTTTTACTGAACACATGCCTTTTGAGTTTGAAGCAACTCAACACTTTTTTAAAGACGTATTAAATAGTGATGTAGAACCAATAGCACAAGTACCAGACGAAGGAGAGGGGCATCATCATCATGACCATGGAGGTCTAGATCCACATGTATGGCATGATCCACATAACATCATAAAAATGGGAGATCTTATAAGCAAAAGTTTAAAGAAAGATATTTCAGTTTTTAATAGAGGGGACAGAAAACTAATTAATGAAAGATTCGAAAAAGCTGATTCTCTCTTAGAAGGCTTAGATAGTTGGATCGTCGAACAAGTAAGCTCTATTCCTGAGGAAAACAAAGTAATTGTCTCTAAACACAAAGCAATGGAATACTACGGGGATGCTTTTGGTTTTGAAACCATTAGTTTACTTGATTTTCTTGGAGACTCCTCAAGCTTAAGGCCAGACAACATAAGTTCTACTTTAAAAATGTTAGATGAAGAGAAAGTTCAGGCAATATTTCCTGAACAAATTCCAGCATCTAAGTTATTAAGGAACTTAAGTAGACAAAGTTCAGTTCCTTTAGCTTCTAATCAAATATTCGTTGATGGATTGATGATGGATGGTAATACGGTTTCAGTAGCCGTTCACAACACTTGTACAATTGTTGATTCATTAGTTGGAAGCTGTGATAAAGAATCTGGCTCCAATCTTGAGTCTGAATGGTACAAACTTTCAGATTAAATTTTTCTAATAAAAACGGTTTTCATTTCTTATTATTACTATTATTAAACTATTATTTATTTAGTAAAAATCTGTAAATGAGCATCAAAGATAAAGTTCCCGTAACGATCCTCACTGGATTCTTAGGTTCAGGGAAAACTACTTTGCTTAATAGAATACTAAGTGAAGAGCACGGGAAAAGAATAGCCGTAATTGAGAATGAATACGGTGAAGTAGGTATAGATCAAGGGCTTGTGATTAATGCCGATGAAGAAGTGTTTGAAATGTCAAACGGGTGCATTTGTTGTACTGTTCGCGGTGATTTAATAAGAGTCCTTGGCAACCTTATGAAAAGAAGAGATAAGTTTGACTATGTTTTAGTAGAAACGACAGGATTAGCAGATCCAGGTCCAGTTGCTCAGACTTTTTTCATGGATGAAGAAATTAGTTCCGAATTTACTCTCGATGGAATTGTGACTTTAGTTGATGCTGCACATATTGATCAGCAATTAGGGCGAAGTGATGAAAGTTCAGAACAAGTTGCATTTGCAGATGTTCTTGTACTAAATAAAACTGATTTAGTCTCTGATGACGCTCTAGATACTCTTGAATCAAGATTGAGAGATATGAACCGAATGACTCGAATCATTCGAGCCGAGAATGCTCAAGTACCCATCGAAACAGTCCTAAATCTAAGTGCGTTTGATCTCGATCAGATCCTTAAACGCAGACCAACATTTCTTGAACCAGAATATCCTTTTGAATGGACAGGTGTTTACGATCTTGCTGCAGGAAAATATGAATTAATTTTAGAAGAAGGACCCGATCCTGAAATGTCATTAGTTGCTTTTACAGATCAAGGATCAACCGAGGAAGAACTTAAAGATGGTGCTGAATCCTCCGTAAGACTTTATGCAGAAAAAGCTAAAAGCTTAGAATCTGGGAATATCATTCCATTTGGAGAACATATAAATCTTAAATTGGAGGATAAAGGAAATAAATCATTCATATTAGATATCGAAAAGGGATCAAAGATAGGTTTATATACACAGCACACTGCTGAAGAATTCAATATGAAAATCATAAGTATCGATAAAAATAATCCAAAAGAGATTCCATTTAATATTGAAAGATTCTGGCAAGCTGAGCACGAACACGATGATGAAGTAACGTCAATTGCAATTGAACGATTTGGAGATGTTGATCCAGAAAAACTTAATACTTGGTTGGGCAGACTTCTTTCTGAAAAAGGTGTGGACATATTTAGAACAAAAGGTTTCATTAGCTACTCAGGAAACCCACAGAGAATAGTTTTCCAAGGGGTACATATGCTATTTACAGCGCAACCTGATAAAGAATGGGGTAACGAACCTCGTAGAAACCAACTTGTTTTTATAGGTAGGAATTTGGACGAGAAAGAGATGCGAGAAGGTTTTGAAAAATGCCTGATATAGAATCATTTAGCCCAAGAGGTATGTTCCACGAGGGATGGACAGCTGAAGTGAATGATTATGCAATAGTTTGTGGTTGGGCTATTCAAGGCAAGTTATTCATTGTTGGGGATGTAGCAGGAGGTATTTTTGCCTTTGAAGGAGATACTGGGAAAATTATTTGGAAAAAAGAAAATACACACTCTGGTGGTCTACTGGCAATGTCCATTCATCCAGAAGGAGAGATTTTTGCAACTTCAGGTCAAGATGGGAATATTCAAATATATAATTGCCAAGAAGGTAAAGTAATTAAAACTCTCGATCTTGGCAAAGCTTGGGTAGAGCATCTTAAGTGGTCAAATGATGGCTTATTTCTTGCAATAGCTTCTTCAAAAAAAGTATATGTTTTTAATGAAATTGGTGAAGAAAAATGGGTCTCAGATGATCATCCAAGCACAGTGAGTGCAATAAAATGGTCAAATAATAATGAGCTAGCTACAGCATGCTACGGGAGAGTAACATTCTTTGACATAGTAAATAATAAAACGAATCAAAAACTCGAGTGGCAAGGATCCTTAGTCTCAATGGAATTAAGTCCTGATGGTGATATAGTCGCCTGCGGGAGTCAAGACAATTCAGTTCATTTTTGGAGAAGATCAACCGGAATGGATGCTGAAATGACAGGTTACCCAGGAAAACCTAGTCATCTTTCATTTGATGATAGTGGAAAATTATTAGCAACTAGTGGTAGCGAGAGAATCACAGTATGGAGCTTTATAGGTGACGGTCCTGAGGGAACCATGCCGGGAGAGCTATGGCACCATACCGAACCTATTTCTAGCCTAGCCTTTTCAAATAAAGGCATGCTTGTAGCTTCCGGATCTAGAGATGGTTCTGTTGTCGCAAGTTTTCTAAAAAAAGACGGTAATGGTGATCCAGTTGGGGCTGCATTCGCAGGCGATTTAGTGGGTGCACTTTCTTGGAGACCTGATGATTGTGCACTAGCTGCAGTTAACGCCAAAGGTGTGGTAAATGTATGGAAATTTAAAGTTCGTACTAATTCTTTTTGAAGGAATTTAAGCAGAAAAATAAAAATAATTAAAACTACCAATAGTTTGCTTTTAAATGTCTTTCCATACAAATGACCTCGCAGTCATTATCTATTCCTTTTGGGTGAATATCGCAATATGAGAGACATTGAAAATATTCGTCTATAGGATTAGATTTATCAGTTTTACTAACTTCTTTCGACTGATTCATAAAAGAGCTCCTCAATTATTTAAAATTAAGATAGTCGAATTAAATATCAAAAGAAATAAGCAAAACTTACTAAAAATATCTCAAAAAAATTAACGCTACTGAATTACCACTCTCGGACATTTTTAATTAAAAAGCAATGCGTATAAAAACGGATTGTCTTTAGAGAAATTTTTTCCTAATTTTATATTGTTGAGTTCTAGGAGGTCTTTCAAAATGATCGATAGCCTGCCTGAAATTTCGGAATAAACCGAACTAATTTAATTAACTGCTCCAATTATTTTTTATTAATGTCTAAGCTTCCTTCTTCTGCATCGTTTAGGTGCCCTTTAAGAAACAAGCTTAATTCTAGAGTTTTTGCCCCAGTTAAAGACAATTAGTTAATTTTAGTGAGCATTAGCTTAATAGAAGTTAGCAACAAGGATCCATGAATTAGCTGCGTTATTAACTTCAGTAAAAAATATAAGTAAGAGATAAAAGAGGGCTTAAATATGCCCTCTTTTTTTTAATAAGATGACTTTCTTTTAGTTTTATAGATAATGATTAAAACAATAAAATTTAAAAATGGTTCGATATTATTGCCCATATTGCAATCCTAAATATCAATTTCAAAAACAATCCTCAAAAGGTGATTTGATTTGCGGCTTGTGCGGAGAGGATCTTGTAAAAAAACCATTTATTAGGTTGAACCAGATAATTGCTTTAGTTGCTGCGTCATCATTACTTTTACCGTTAATATATACTTTTATTTTTTTAATTAAAAATCAAATAAATCCACCTAATAAAAATTATCAAGCAAATAGTACTTTAATGATAATTATCAAAAAAAAATTACATAAAACAATTTAAAAAATCTCGAGAGGTCAACCTCTACATAGTGATTTATTTAAACAAGAATTTTTACTCTCAATATTTATTTGATAATCAATATTTTTTAATTTGTTTTTATTACTTATTACTTTAACTTTTTGCCCACAATGTTCTTTGCAACCACCATTAAATAAATTATGTGCATATAAATTTGAAATATTAGTAAGTAATAAAAGAAAAATTATTTTATAAATTGGATAAAAATAAGACTTCATTTTTAATATCATTTCCCCATAATTAGTAAATAAATAATATCAGTTAATTCCAAGGAGTGTTTATAAGTCCCCAGATATCGAAGAAGAAAAATAAAACTGCAATAACAACAAGATCCCATGCTCTCTCCCTAAAAGCCCAAGGGGCAATAAAAACTTCTCCAAGTCCATGAAGTGCCGCCCCTACTGGTAGATGATCAAGAACCAGCAAACTGTGAGAGAGGATAAAAAGAAAGCTTGCGAAATATCTAAAAAAAACAAATTGCCAATTACTAGAACTCATACTTTTTAGATTTTTAAGAAATATACTTCAATGATCAAAATAATGATATAGATCAAGTAAAGAAATATTATTTTTGGTAGCCATAAATACGAAGAAAGATATAAAGCTAAAGTAAAAGTTACTAAACGATGAAATATATGTTTTCAAGTTATCAGCCTAAAAATAGTTTTGATGAATACTTTAAGGATAATGTTAACTCTGCTAGAGAAATATTGATTCCACTTCTTTCCTCTTTAGATAATATGGGTCTTGAAGAATTAAACAGGAATCATTCTGCCGCAAAAAAATTATTACTAAGGCATGGCGCAACTTTTAGACTAAACGATACTGGTTCTAAAGGTACTGAGAGAATATTGCCTTTTGATCCACTTCCTAGAATAATTAGTAAAGATGATTGGGTTACGTTAGAAAAAGGACTAAAACAAAGGCTTGAGGCAATTGATTTCTTCCTAGATGATATTTATAATTCTCAAGATATAATTAATGATGGAATAATTCCACGAGAATTAATAGAGAGTTCAGATGGTTGGAGACCTCAGATGATAGGTTTCAAACCTCCACTAAATAAATGGTGTCAAATTTCAGGACTTGATTTAATAAGGGACAGAAATGGAGATTGGCATGTTTTAGAAGATAATTTAAGGTGCCCTTCTGGGGTTGCTTATTTTTTAGAAAATAGATTAGTTATGAAAAATATTTTTCCTAATCTTTTCTCTGGAAGAATAGTAAAACCAATTGATGAATATCCATCATATCTTTTAAAAACTCTTCAAGAACTTGCTGTTTGGACAGATACTCCCAAGATAGTTCTACTAACTCCAGGAATTTTTAATAGTGCTTATTTTGAACATAGTTATTTAGCTCAAGAAATGGGCATCCAACTAGTTCAGGGTCATGACTTAGTTTGTAATGATGATTATGTATATTTAAAAACTACCTCCGGATTAAAAAGAGTAGATGTCATTTACAGACGAATTGATGATGATTTCTTAGATCCTCTTAATTTCAGAAAAGATTCCTGCCTTGGTGTTAGTGGATTACTTGATGTTTTTAAGGCAGGTCATGTTGCTTTAGCAAATGCACCTGGGACTGGAATAGCAGATGACAAAATGATTTATTCTTTTGTTCCAAAAATGATTAAATATTATCTTGATGAAGAAATTATTATAAAAAATGTAGAAACGTATATTTGCCATCACCAAAAGGATCGGGAATATGTTCTAGAAAATTTATCAAAACTTGTTGTTAAGTCTGTCTCAGAAGCTGGGGGATATGGAATGTTAATTGGGCCTCACTCAACAACCAATGAAATAGAAGAATTCGCTAATAAAATCAAAAAAAATCCAAGAAATTTCATAGCCCAACCAACATTAGAATTATCTACTGTGCCATCATTATGTGATGGAGAACTATATCCATGTCATGTTGATTTAAGACCATATATCTTAAGAGGGAAAGATTCATGGGTTAGCCCAGGTGGGCTTACGAGGGTAGCATTAAAAAAAGGATCATTAGTCGTCAATTCTTCTCAAGGTGGAGGATGCAAAGATACATGGGTTGTAGGAAAATAATATGCTTTTAAGTCGTGTAGCAGAATCTCTTTATTGGATAAATCGTTATTTAGAACGTGCAGAAAACATATCTCGTTTCGTGGAAGTAAGTGAAGCAATGTCATTAGATTGTCCACCAGGAAGTGCAGAACCTTGGCTCCCTTTAATTGATGCTTCAAGTGATAGAGAATCTTTTGATAAAAGATTCCCAGAGAAACAACCTGATGACGTTATTAATTTTTTAATAAGAGATCGTTTAAATCCAAACAGCATTATTTCTTGCATTCAAATGGCAAGAGAAAATGCAAGACAAATCAGAGACGTCATGACCACGGAAATGTGGGAACAAATTAATATCTTATACTGGAATATGCAAGAAGGAGAGGCAATATGGAATAAACCAAGGCAAGAACAATTAAGTGAAATAAGGAGGGAATGTCAGCTATTTTATGGAATTACAGATGCGACTCTAAGCAAAGACCTTGCCTGGAGATTTAGCATTCTAGGAAGATTAATTGAGAGAGCGGACAAAACATCAAGAATTTTAGATGTTAAATATTATTTACTTCTACCCAGTTTAGATAAACTTGGAGGAGTTCTTGATGAGTTGCAATGGATTGCTCTTTTACGTTCAGCTGGAGCCTATCAAATGTTTAGGAAAGCAGTGCAAAATTCTATAAAGCCTAATTCAGTTGCGAGATTTCTTTTACTTGATCCAATTTTTCCGAGATCAGTAAGATACTGTCTTGATGGAATAAGTAATACACTTAAAACGATAGATACCTCTCCATCTACTGAAAATCCTTCAGAATTAGAATGCGTGAGAGGTTTGCTTCAAGCAAAGTGGAGTTATATCAGAATTGAAGATATAATCAATCATGGTTTACATGAAGCAATCGATTCATTGCAAATGGATTTGAATAAATTAAATGATCTCATTCAAGAAAAATATTTTATTAATTAAAAAGTTTATTAATGAGAATTAAATACATTCACAAACTTGAATATAAATACGAAGAACCTGTTCAATTAGGCGAGCATAGATTATGTATAAAGCCAAGGTCAAATGGATTCCAAAAGCTAAAGAATTTTGAATTAAAAATAACCCCAGAACCAGAAATTATTTATCCATTACTTGCTGCCAGCGGAGAAGAGATTAATAGAATCAGATTCAATGGATTAACAGATAATTTAATTATTGAATCAATTAGCGAAGTTGAAACTATTAAACATCCAAACATTATTGAAGGGGTTAAAAATAGAGATTTAACATTACCATTTTGTAAAAGCATTATTAACAGAGATTTACAGGGAGCATTAGAGGGGTGGATGCCAAATGGACAGCATGATCCCTCTGCCGTAGAACTTGCCCAAGAAGCTTTATCAGGATGCATTAATAACGCATTATCATTTACCTACCAGCTAATAGAGATTATTCAAGATCGGGTCAAATATACCAAAAGACATACAGGTCCAGCATGGCCTGCTAGCAGAACACTTAGAGAACGTATAGGTTCATGCAGAGATTTAGCAATGCTAATGGTTGAAGCTTGTAGGTCTATTGGCATCCCAAGTAGGTTTGTAAGTGGTTATCATTTTGAAGATCCTTTGCCCACTGAGTTAGATTTACATGCTTGGGCTGAGTTATATATTCCCGGTGCTGGTTGGAGAGGTTTTGATCCAAGCGGAAAAGGATTAATAGACGAAAGATATTTAACATTGGTATCCTCTTCCAAATCTAATTTAACCTCCGTAATTACAGGAAACTTCATGGGAAAAAATAATCTAGAAAATACTTTATCCTGGAAAATCAAACCTCTTAAAATTAAATAAACACTAAATTTTTAATCTTTTAAAACAAGGATAAAAGATAAATAAAAATATGTTTCTTTTTTAGTGTTAATTGATACGTTCTTAGAGAAATATATCTGTTTTCATTTGTATAATCTTTGAAGAAAATTGAACTCAAGTTTAGAAATTCCAGTTATCAAATCAAAAATGTTTGAATTGATAAGCTATGAAAAATTTCGTGATACAAAAGATGTCAGATTTTTTGATATTAGTATTAATGAATCAAATTTTAGAGATCTAGTTATTCACAATGGTCCTGCAGTTAGTCCGCCAAATGAAGTGCAATTTAATAATTGGCAATTTTACATACATCACAATCAAGAAGATAATCTATTAGCTATCTCTGGGGGTAGAACATTTTTTCTTGTTAATTTTGGGTGGGATTATCCTTTTTATAAAGTTAGATTAGAATCTTGCGGATATATTCTAAGGATACCTAGAGGAACTTTTCATAGATCAGTATCTGACGAAAACGGATCTATAGTTTTAAATCAAGCCATTAGAGATAAAGATGGCACAGTTGAATCTGAATTCAAGGTAATGAATAGCAAAGATAACAAAAAACTTCTTGATTGTATAACCAATCTAGAACCTAGATTTAAAATTTATAGTGTTAAATAATCTTAAAAAGGAGTTCCAAATTTACGCATCAATTTAAATAATTATCTAATTGATATAAAATAAAAATATTGAAATTTTTGGGTATGAAACTTTTTAGTTTTTTAAAATATTTTTTATGTATAACTTTTTCTTTCTTAGTTTTATCCTCTCCAGTTTTTGCTGGGGCAAATGTAGCTGTTAAGGGCGAGGGAGATGAAGTTCCAAGTTATGTTAGAGCTAATATTACAGGATTTGATTTCCATGGAGAGGATCTTCATTTGTCTTCTATAGCTGGAGCAGTTGCTAGAGACGCAGATTTTAGTGATGTTGATTTACATGGAACGACATTAACCCTATCGGATTTAAAAGGTTCTAATTTAAATGGAATCGACCTGACCGATACTCTTTCTGATCGAGTTAATTTCCAAAAAACAGATCTTAGAAATGCTGTTTTAATAAATATGATCGCATCAGGCAGCAGTTTTGCAGGAGCTCAAATAGAAGGAGCAGATTTTTCTTACGCTATTCTTGACAGCGAAGACCAAAGAAATCTTTGTAAAATTGCTGATGGAATCAATCCAACCACAGGAGTTTCAACAAGAGAAAGTCTTGAGTGTATATAGCAATAAAAATTATAAGTAAACTTTCTTACCATTATTAAATTTATAAATCCTTTGTTCATCGTCTTGAAATATCATTTCGCCATTTAATTTGGATTTCTTAAATTTTGAAAGTCTTGCTCTGTGTATATTGGATTTTCTATTTATATTTTCTTCATTATCGTAATTTCCAATATAAATATTTATATTAGGATTTGAGAAGGTTTTTTCTTCCTCCCTTAAAAAGATTCTTTCAATATTTGTTTGCGTGCTCTGCAGTTTATTTTTAAATTTGTCTAATTTTAAGTTCCTTGGTTTTTTAGATTTAGTTTTTTTGTAGACCAAAAAAAAAGCAACTCCTAAAATCAGAAAAACTACAAATATATTCATTACCTATTTAATTTTTATTTTTATATCAACCCCTAAGTTACTTTTATTAGTTAATATTTCTTTTTTAAAGATTCCATAAGTAAAAATTCCAGATAAAGTTTTCAAAGATTTAAAAACCAAAAAAACAGCAAATAAAAAGAAAACAATAAGGTTTTCTACAAGAATATTTTTATTTTTATTTTCTAAGTTGCTCATGAAAGTGTTAATTCAATTATTTATCATCATTATTTGCATATGGGCCGAAAAACTCACTAGCGTCTCTTCCCATTACTTTAGCAAGATTTAAACTTTTATCTATATCCCATTTAGATGCCATTCCATAAAGAATACCAGCAGCAAAAGAATCTCCACATCCATAAGAATCAACCTTTAATTTTTTGTTTTTAAGAGCCTCATATCTTCCTCCAGGGAATATTATGCCTCCCTTCTCTCCCTCGGTTTTAATAGTATATTTGGGTTTTAACGATAATTCAGAAAAAGAAAAAACTTCACCAGGATCAAGATTACTGCCTATTAATCCATCCAAAAGCACATTTGATTGATTAATTGTATTCAACCCCGCTCTTGGAGTTGTACAAAGTACTGAAGCTGATCTAGCCATTTTAAAAATCTCTGAATCAGATGCTGTAATAAAAATTCCGTCCATTTTTTTTAAAATGTTCCATTCTAAATTGTCTTTACAATTTGGAGCTAACCTTTCTCCAATGACTGTAATTGCTCTTTCACCTTGAGAATCAATTAAACTAAACCCTCTTCTAGTTGGTTTATCACGCCATGCCACATGTAACTTAATTCCCATATTTGAGAGAATCTTGAAAGATTTATCTCCATAATCATCATTACCTAATGAAGTAAAAAAATGAATTTGGTTTAAAGTTAAATCAGAGAGTATTTTGGCGATAATAGAGCCACCACCAGCTGGATATTCAATGGACTTTTTAGAATGAGAGATGATTCCTGGCTGCGGCAATTTATCGACTCTTAAGAAATTTATCCACTCAACGTGACCAACTACAGCAAAATTTAAATTTCCTTTTTTAAATTTATAGTCTTCAAATTTATTATTTTTTTCAACAGCCATAAGCTTTTAAATACTATTATTAAAAGAAATATTTTTGAGAAGTGAATTCATTTAACATTTTAAAAGATAAAAAACAGATACTTTCTTATCTTTACCTTTTTCTATCTATTTTAGGTGCAGTCCTTCCAATGATGGCAAATTTCGAATTTGCTAGGGAATATGGAAATAGTTTTGATATCAATAACTTCATTTCTTTAGCAAATGCCAACCCTGCAGCTAAGTCAATCTCTAGAGACTTATTAGTTGGAGCAAGCGCTATTTTTATATGGATAATAAATGAATCAAAAAAACTAAACATAAAGAATATGTGGGTTGTATACATTGGAACTTTTCTTGTAGCATTCGCATTCTCTGCACCTTTTTTCTTATTTCTAAGAGAGAGAAGAATTATTGAATTAGAAAAGATAAATTAAAATAATATCTTAAATAGAATTGCAAATACAATAAAGCAACAACATGAAATGGAAAGCCAGATTATTGAAGCATAACCAAATAGATCTAATATGCGTCCAGAAAAAAATGGTCCAAAAAAATAACCCATAGCGAAACATTGTGATAGTAGAGCAAGTGCAAAACCTTTTTTGTTTGAAGGAGCTATTCTGAAAACAACATCTGTTGATGTTGGAAGAAATGAAGCAGTCCCTAAACTTACTAATATCAACGAAAAAGAAATTAAATAAAAAGCTGGGATATTTAAATAACTAGAAATAAATAATAAAAATGAAGCAAAAGAAAAGTTTATCAAACTAAATTTCAATCCAAATAATCTCTCTTTTTTTGATATCCAAGAACCGACAGGCCATTGTAAAAACAACAATAAAATTAACTGAATAGATATTATAAGACTAGTAATTTCTTTACTTAACGGATTCCGATATACTCCACCTTTAACAAGATCCAAAGGCAAAGTTACTTGAATCAAAGCTAAAGAGGTAGTTATCAATAAAATAGATAAAATTATTATTGTTGAATTTTTATTCCATTTCAATTGTCCCTGATTAATTGGATCTACTAATTTTTTTTGGAAATTTTCTAAGTTTCTTTTAATAGAAGAACTATTTCTAGATATTAAATATGTGATAACTAACATGCAAAATATATCATTAATAAAAATTGATTTGGAATACAAAAAATTTGTCATAACCCCCCCTAAGAATACCCCAAGAAATATTCCTAAAGCCTCCGAACTTCTAACAAGAGCATAAGCTTTGCGTGTGTCGATCGGATAACAAAAATAGGGCACCCCAAACTCGGCAGCGGGCCAATATATTCCTGCAGCAGCCCCAACAAATGATTGTCCAATTATGTACAAAAAAGTATCTCTTGAAAAAATGAGGCATAAGCTAGCGGCAATACTTAATATTGATGAACTAACTATTGGAAATTTTATTTCTCCTGTTTTATTAAGATATTTACCTGTAAAGAGTCTTGTTACAGTACCAATGATTGCTGATATGGTAAAGCCTAATCCAATATCTGTCGCTGATAAGCCAATGTTATTAAAAATGAGTGATGTTAAATAAATAACACCCCCTGCACCAAATGCAGCATAAAATCTTATTTTGGTTATTAACCTCAAATTATATGGAAATTGAATCCACCAATTTTTGCTAATTTGGAAAATAATTGGACTAATCACAAGTGAAAAACTTTTTTATAATTTTTTTAGGTTTTTGTGCTTTATTTGTTAGTAATGGTTCAAAGGCTGCAGAAAAAATAAATATTAAGTTTGAAGAGATGAAAATCCCTCTTACTATAAAACAATTATCAAAATTAGAAAAATATAAAGATGATTCAACAGAATTAATAGATTGGTTAAAGAAAAATGGATTAATAAGATTTTTTGAATTATCAAAATTTTTAGAATTTCCAGTTTTCAAGGAAGAAGGATTAAATAGAGAAGTATTAAGAAGTTGGATAGGGCGTAAAATCCTCACAGAATTAAGCAAAACAATTACAGTTCCAAATGATAATAATGGGATAGAAATTTATAACACTATAGAAAATTTATTAGATGATAAAAAAGAAATTTCAACTTTAGACATCATAAAGGCATTACCTTCAGAAGAAATTTCTCTAGATATAGATAATTTAATTTTAATAATTTCATCTTGGAAAAATGAATTATCAATGCAACAAGATCTTATATCCAAATTAAATAATCTTGAAAGATCAAACAAAAAGAAATTCAAAAATAATGAAAAAAATTCAACTAAAGATCTCATTAAGATAAATAAAAAAATTTATGCTTCTCACCGAGTCAAACCTTTTGAAATTGAAATATGGAAAAACAAAAAATCAATTTATGATAAAGAACTAATAATTTTCATGCCAGGAATTGGAGGTGAAATCAACAATTTTAATTGGATAGGAAACGAATTGAGTAAAAGGGGCTGGCCAATAGTATTTATAGACCATAGAGGAAGTAATTTAAAAGCAATCACAGAAGTACTCGAGGGAGGGGAATCAATCCCAGGAAGTGCGGACTTTTTCTTATATAGAATTAAAGATTTAGATGCTGTATTAAAAGCTCATGAGAATGGGGAATTTGGTTTACCTAACAATTCTTATATCTTGATGGGGCATTCACTTGGTGCTTTAATAGCACTCTTATATGAAGGTAACAAACCAACTAATCAACTTGTGGAACGATGCTATTCGGCATTAAAAGATTTTGCAGTAACAAATTTATCAAAACTACTTCAATGTCAATTAAGCGAAATTCCATTCTCCGAGAAAAATAATACTAATAATGCAAGTGCAATAATAGGATTTAATTCGTTTGGCAGTTTAGTATGGCCAAAAGAAAATAGTTCAGGCATTAAAACACCAACTCTTCTAATAGGTGGTACATACGACCTTATTACACCGTTAATGAATGAACAATTTAAAGTGTTTACTGCTTTAGATAATCCATCAAATAGATTTCTAATTATTGAAGGAGCAAGTCATTTCTCTCCAATAAGAATTAATAATAGTTATGAAGAAAATAATGACGTCTTCAAAATAAGTGAATCTTTTATTGGTTCAGATCCAATATTAGTACAAAATTTATCAGTAAAAATTATAGTCAAATTTTTAGAAAATAGTAAGAACCAAGAGGTTCCTACAGTAATTAAAAACCAAAGAGATTTGGGACTTGATTTCCATCTTTTAGATCTTGAAACTATAAAAGAAATTTCAAAAAATTAGTACTCTATTCGCGGATCTAAATACGCGATTAAGATATCCACGAAGAGATTTAAAGAAACTATGAGCATGGAGGTAAAAATTACAATGCCTTGAACCAAGGTATAGTCTCTCTGAGAAATTGCTTCATGTAATCTTAAAGCAATACCTGGCCAAGAAAAAGTTACTTCGAACAATAGAGTGCCTCCAGCTAATGATGCCATCGTCAAGCCAGAAATAGTGACAATTGGCAATAGAGCATTTGGTAATGCATGGTTTAAAAAGATTTTTTTCCTCGATATTCCTCTACACAAAGCAGCATTTACGTAATCACTTTTTAATGTCTTATCCAAATTTACTCTAAATGAGCGGCTAAAAATACCACTCAAAAGAAAGCCAAGTGTAATTGAAGGAAGTGCTAGATGATAAAGGCTATCTTTCAAAGCAATAATATTATTTGAAAGAATACTATCTAAAACTAGAAAACCTGTAATTTGAGGTTGTTGCTGAAAGATTGGAAATCTACCCCCAACTGGGGAAATATTAAAATATACAGTAAATAATAATTGAGCTAACATTGCGCCCCAAAAAGGAGGGATCGCATATGAGGCGATTCCTAATATTCTCGCAATATAATCAGTCTTTTTACCTCTATTTCTCAAGCCAATTAAACCCATTGGGAAACCTATTAGTATGGCACTTAATATTGAAAAGAATCCAAGCTCAAGACTTGCAGGTAATGACTTTAGAATAATATTTAGGACTGGCTCTTGGGTACTAAGAGATTGACCAAAATCTAAGTGCAATATATTTTTAATATATGAAAAATATTGATTTATTAAAGGTTCATTTAAACCCAATTTATTTCTTAGAAATTCCCTTGAAACCTCATCGGCTCCGGATCCAAGTATGGCATCGACAGGATCGCCGGGAGCAATTCTCAATAAAATAAATACTAATGAAGAAATTATCCATAACATTATTGGTATTAATGAAATTTTTAATAAGGAATAATTTATTAGTTTATTTAAATTTCTACTCATCAATTAACTTAAGATCACTCAATGAAATTATTCCTGCACCATTAAAAATAGGTTTTGATATTTTATTTTGAGACCATGCTTTTTGAGAGGATATCCAAATAGGAATATAAGGGATTGAATTTGCTGCTATTTTTTCAATTTCAACAAGTTTTTCTAATCTTTTAATTCCACTTATTTTTTCACTCTCAAGAAATAAACTTTCCACTTTGTTAGATCCCCAAAAACTTCCGCTGTAAACTGATTCTCCTTTTTTACATATGCCATCAACTATTTCATTACAACTTAAAAGAGGGGTGAGATAGGCTTCTGGATCTGAATAAGCTCCAGTCCAATCGAGAATAACTGCTGTATAACTTCCTAAACTTAGATTCTTATAAACTGTTGTAGATTCAACACCATTGAGTTCAATATCAACACAATCTTTCAAAGAATTTTTAATTTCTTCCTGCCATGTAAGTGCAATAAGCTTATCAGCAGGTACATTTGATCTATAAGTAAGAGGGATTTTAAGAATATTTCCATTACAAAAGTTTTCTTTTTGCAATAACAGTCTCGCTTCTAAATAATCATATTTAGGCCACAGTTCTTGATTATCTTTTTTTAATATCGGAGGAATAATTGATCTAGATGGCTTTCTTAATCCATAACTTACTTTCTCACTAATTAATTTTCTATTAAGACTTTTTGCCAAAGCCAGTCTTAAATTAAGATTACTTAAGGGATAAGAACTAGTTTTAAGGCTTATAAAACTTAATTCAGTGAAAGGGCTATTACCTTCTTTAAACTGTTTATTTTTACTTAAACTATTTAGAGTTTTTCTCTGACTATCATCAATTGAATTTGATAAGAGCACGTCAATTTGTTTACTTTTTAAAGCACCAAAAAGAGAAGATGAATTTGAATATCCCACAAAATTAATGCCCTTATTTAAGGGATTTTGTCCCCAGTAATTCAAATTTGGATCAATTGATTGAACTTCATTAGAAAAACTTGTCAGAACATACTTGCCAGTACCAACGAATTTTTCATTTAGAAACTTATCAGAATATTCTTTGTAAAATGTAGGAGATATTGGAGTTAAATTTACTGATGTAAGTAAACCATTTAATGAACTTGATGGTTTATTCAAATTTATTATGACTGAATATTCACTTGGCGTTTCTATTGATTTAATCTTATTTCCTAAAATATAATTCATCGTTCCAATTCTTTTGAATCTATCAAAAGTAAACTTTATTGCATTTGAGTTAAATGCAGTTCCATCGTGAAAAAAAACATTTTTCCTTAAATTGATAATTATTTGAAGTCCATCCTTTGAAATAATTGGCATCCCCGAAGCCAATTCAGGTATTAATTCTCCGTTAGAATTTAATTCATATAATGTGTCCCCCAGAGAACTTATTAATTGAATAGCTTTAAGAGTATTAGCTCTAGCTGGATCTAAAGATTCAATTTTTCCAGAACTTGCTACTATGATTTTTTTAGATATTCTTTTTGAGCCGCAAGAATTCTGTAAAAAAGAAATTAAAATAATAAATATTGATAAAAAAAAAGTTTTTTTCATATTTCTTTAGTAATTTATTATTCTGAAGAATTATTTGAACAAAAAATTTGTAAGGTTATTTGACTTATTTCTAGAGCAAATGTTTTTTTAGAATTAGTGGCAAAAGGCCACTCTCTCACCCAACAAATTTCTTTATATATATTTATACCAATTACTTGAAAAGTCTTATTGCTATTTTTAATTTTTACACAAGCGCCTTTATAAAGGTTTTCAGAACAAATTAAATTATTATTTTGATTTTTATTGTTTAATAGTTTTGAATGAATCATTAAGGAGCTAAAACCAAAAACTTACTTTCTTCGGTTTACCAAGCTATAAATAAATTTGCAAACTATTATTTTAAATACAACTTAATTGACTTGCAATAATTTTGACTTCATTTAGCGAATTTATTTCAACTTTCGATTTCTCAAAATCTCCATTATTCACCTCATGAGTAATGACGACAATTTCAGCTTTGTCCACACTTGCATCTAGTTGAACAATTGATTCGATTGATACGTTATTATTTCCAAAAATATCTCCAATCTTTCCTATTACACCTGGAGTATCAAGACAAATAATTCTAAGGTAATTTTTTTTATTTATTTGTGACGATCCTATAATATGACAGTTTCTCCAGAAATCAAAGGATAATAGTGGATCGATTGAATTATTATTTTTTACTGAGGCGGCATGCAGATTTAATATATCTGATACTACTGATGCAGCAGTTGGGCCACTCCCTGCTCCTGGACCATACAACATTATCTCTCCAAGAGGATCAGCCTCTATCAATAAGGCATTATTAACTCCCTTAACTGTTGCCAATGGATGAGATTTTGGAATCAAAGAAGGTCCTACCCAAATATTCAAAGCAAGTGAGTCATTATTATTAATTTGCCCCCTTTCGGAGAGCGCTAAAAGTTTTATTTCAAATCCTAATTTATTGGCATATTCGATATCCTTGAGATTAATTTTACTAATGCCCTCAGAATGTATCTCCTCTCTTTTGATTTTCCCTCCAAATGCAAGTTCACTAAGAATTGAAATCTTATCAGCAGCATCATGGCCCTCAACATCTGCGGTTGGATCAAATTCTGCATACCCAAGGCTTTGAGCCAATTTTAAGGTTTCCTTATAATCAGCTTTTTCATTTGTCATCTTTGAAAGAATAAAATTTGTTGTGCCATTTATTATCCCAACCATTTTTTTTATGCTGTTACTTTTTAATGATCTTTTTAAGGGTTCAATTATAGGAATCCCTCCGCAAACTGCCGCCTCTGACAATATATAAACGCCTTCTTTAGATGCAGTTTTATATATTTCTTCTCCATATCTTGCAATGACCGCTTTATTTGCAGTAACAACAGATTTACCTAATTTTAATGATTGCAGAATAATATCTTTCGCTAAATCAACTCCACCCATTACTTCAACAATTAAATCTATAGAGGGGTCATTGATTAATTTAAATGGATCATCAGTTAATAAATTATTATCTAGCTCAATATCTCTTTTTTTATGAAGATCTTTAACTGCTATTTTTACAATTTCTATTTCTTTTAGAATTGGATGTGAATCAACTTCAGAAATTAATATTTTATAAATCCCTGAACCTACAGTACCAAAACCTACAATCCCAACTTTGCATTTTCTCATTTTTTATTTATTTTTACTTTTAATTTAATTTTATATTATTAGACCTACAAAAATTCATTTGCTTTAGACTGCATTTTCAATAATATGTTTAAAAAACCATTTGATCGTGAAGGCGTTAAGCTTGCTTTCAAACCAGTATCTTCAATAAATTTCTTATCTATTTTAACAACCTCATTAGGTGTTAATTCATTTAACCCAGTAATTAAAAATGCTAATAAACCCTTGGTTATTAGGGCATCAGAATATCCTTCCCAAAATAATTTGCCGCCTTTAATATTTGCGTTAACAAAAACTTCTGAAACGCATCCCTTAACCTTATTTTCTTCAACAAGGATTTCACTTCCTGGTTCTTTCAATTTTTTCCCTAGCCATAAAATGTACTCATATTTTCTTTTTGGATCTTCTGATTTCTTCAACTTTTCGACTAATTTTGATAAATTATAATATTTTTCTTGATTTTCCATTTTTTAGAAAACTATATAATAAACCAAATATAGATCTTTAACTATACAAATATTTCTTTTTCTGTGATAAACCCTGATAAAGGAATATCCCACTCAGTTCTGGTTAAGGGAATCGTACTTACACAATTAGAAGTTAATACTCCAATGCATGGAACATTTCTCCAATTTTTATCTCTCCTTAATTTATCAAAATAACCTCCTCCATAACCTAATCTTGTTAAATTTTTATCTACAGAAAGACATGGGACAAATATCATGCTTATCTGCTTATGACTTAATGAAAAAGAGTTATTTGGACTTAGTATTCCCTCAGAGTCTTTAGTAAGAGGTTTTTCATCCCATGGATAAAATAACAACTCTTTTTTACCTTTACATCTGGGCAAAGCCAAAGAAATATTTTCCTTAAGACTTCTTATATCTACTTCATTTCTTAGAGGCCAATATATTGATATATAACCAATATTTTTATATTCCTTAATAAATGAATCAACATACAATTTAACATTCTTTTCTACATTTTCTCTTTTTTTTAGAGAAATCTCATCTCTAAGTTTTCTAAAGGTATGCCTCTCCAATTTCTTTTTCTCAAAGATAGTCATATTGAATCCTCAGTTAATGCCATCTTCATTTAGTTTTGTAAGAGCTATTGCCAAAGCATCTGCTGAATCATCAGGTGTTGGAGCTTTGTTAAGTTCTAAGTTATTCATAACAGCGTCTAGAACTTCTTTCTTAGATGCTTTTCCAGACCCAGCAATGGTTAATTTTATCTGAGCAGGAGAATATTCACTAACATGAATTTTTTTTGAGGCCAATACCATCATAATCACGCCTCTAGCCTGCACCACACTAATGGTAGTACTGGATCTGTAAAAGAAAAATTTTTCTACCGCCGCTACAGTTGGATTCCAATGATTAATTAATTTATTAAGATCTTTGAATATCTCATAAAGTCTATCCTCTTCTTTTTTATCTTTACCTGTCTCAATGACACCACAATCTAATAATATCTTTTTTTCATTTTCTATTTCAATAATTCCATAACCAACTCTAGCTAATCCAGGGTCAACTCCAATTATTCTCACTGTAATTAAGCTTCTGCAGATAATTGAAATTTTGAAATATTTTCTTTCACATCTAAATCAAATACTTTACAAAAAACTTGAATAACTCTTTCACCTGAATCAACTTGTTCTAGGGGATCTTTTCTTAGTCTATGTCTTAAAGAACAAGAAATTACCCTTGCTATGTCATCTTCTTGCACTTCAGTTCTGCCCTCAAATGCTGCAATTGCTCTTGCTGATCGATTTGTAACAATATCTCCACGTAAACCATCCACATCTAGTTCTCCACATATTGAAGAAATATTCAATCTTAAGTCATCGTCCATTTGAACAGAATTTAATATTTCTTGAGCTTTAATAACCTTTTGTTGAAGTTCATCCTGTTTTTTCTCAACACTCAATGAAAACTCATCAGGATTATCATCAAAAGAAGTTCTTTGATCAACTACTTGAACTCTTAATTCAGCATCTCTAACTGTCTTAACCTCAACACTCATTCCAAACCTGTCCAATAGCTGAGGCCTTAATTCACCTTCTTCTGGATTGCCTGAACCTATAAGGACAAACCTCGCAGGATGTCTAACTGAGACTCCCTCCCTTTCAACTGTGTTCCATCCGGAAGCGGCCGAATCTAAAAGTACATCAACTAAATGATCATCAAGTAAATTTACTTCATCAACGTATAGTAAACCCCTATTAGCTTTTGCTAATAACCCTGGTTCGAATGCCTTAACACCTTCGCTCAAAGCCTTCTCTATATCAATGGTTCCACAAAGCCTATCTTCAGTAGCCCCTAAAGGCAAGTCAACCATAGGTACTTGTTTTTGAATACTCTCTAGATTTTCTCCTTGAACAATTTTTTCCAAAACTTCTTTGCTCTGCAAATCAGGATCAACAAGAGAGCTATTATATGGATCGTCTTTAACAACTTCAATTGCTGGCAACAAATCAGCTAAGGCTCTTATCGTAGTAGACTTACCAGTCCCTCTATCACCCATTATCATCACTCCTCCAATTCTTGGATCAATAACATTTAACAAGAGTGCTAATTTCATTTCTTCCTGACCAATTACAGCTGTAAAAGGAAAAACTCTTCTTTTCTTTTTTGTAGTCACAGTTTAAATTTTCTTTAATATTCAAATAATCAATAGATGTTACTTCAGAAAATGTTTTTAGTAAATATCTCTATCAAATTAAAACTACAAAGAAATACAATCTAACTTAATTAATTATGTAGCTAATTTCTTTTTGAATTGTTTAAAAACCATTTTATTTGATGAACAATTCCTCTTAAAACATTTATTTCGTGCATTGATGTATTTGCCCTTAAAATATAATTTTTAAATTTACTTATTTTTGCTCTAGAGGTATGTTTTAAAAGATATCCAACTGCCAGAAGCAATTCCTCTATCTCCAAAAACGAATCATGAATTTGTTTTGATGATGCAAGATTAAAAAATTCTAATTCTTGATTAAGATTTCTTTTTGAAGACTTATTCAACTCATACAAAGCTATTGAAACTGCGTGAGAAAGATTTAAAGAGGGATTATTCTTGGATGTAGGAATATTAAAAGTCTTATTTGCCAGAAGTAATTCATCATTAGTCAAACCACTATTTTCTCTTCCAAATATAATTGCTAAATTATTTATCTTTTTAAAAGATATAGTCCAATTAAATATATCTTCTGAAGATTCAAAAAATGAATCTTTACTTACATCAATCCTTCCGCAAGATGCGAGAACCAAATCACAATCAAAAATAGCATTTTCAAGATTATAAAAAATCTTACAATTATCAAGAAATTTTTGACCTTTAAGTGCCATTTTTTTTGCTTCTAAAGAGAAGATATCGCACTTTGGAGAAACAATTCTTAATTCATCAACTTCAAAGTTAGAGCATAATCTAGCAACGCTCCCAACATTTAAAGGACCATTGGGTTCAACTAATATTAACTTTAAATTAGAAAAATTTTTCTCCAAGATCATTCAAGGCTATGAAGATATTTTAATAAATTGGACATATTTACAGGATCAATTTCAAAACTTGGCATGGGAGGAGTAAGGCCACCAGTAACTTGTTTAATTATCTCTTTATCATTCAAACGTTTAGTTATTGAGTGTAAGTCTGGGCCCACTAATCCTCTGGCTGTAATTCCATGACATCCAACACAATTTATCTTAAAAAGAGCATCTCCTTCCTCAGCAGAACCATTAAGCTCAAGAGTTTCAATAATATATTTGTTATTTTCATTATGATTCACAAAAAATATAGAAAGACATATCAATAAAGCAAAAAAAATAATACAAAGAATTTTCAAGTATGCTCTTTTAAAGTCTCTTTCTGCTGCAGATGATGAAGATGTTGACACAAAAAATAGTCTCTATGTAACAATTGTGAATAAGAAATTTAAAAAAGGCAAAAAAATGATAGAGCCTCTTCTATGTGGAATTGTTTTAGGGTTAGTTCCAATAACTCTTCTTGGATTATTTGTAAGCGCATGGAATCAATACAGAAGAGGTTCAGGGATGTTGGACATTGATTAAGAATGTTAATCTTGACTGTCCATAGTCTCTTACATCTATAGTTTCCCATAAAATACTTTTTTTAATAATTAGGTTTGGAGAATGTTCGCAAATAACTATTGAATCTTTTTTTAAAAAATTACAATTAAATATTTGATTTAAAACTAATTCATGAAAATTTGCATTATATGGAGGGTCTAGATAAACAAAATCAAACTTAAATTTATTTAAATCCAAAATTTTAGATGATAAGTTTCTCTCGAAATTTGGTTTTGTCCAGTACAAAACGTCTTTACAAATAACATCAATATCATTTTTCCTATTGTCTATATCCTGCAAAGAGAGTAAATTTTTTAAGCAAATTTTTGAGTTGTTTTTGTTTTTTTCAATTGCAATTATTTTTCTTGCCCCATGATTATATGCTTCACAAGCTATAGCTCCTGTTCCACTAAATAAATCTAACCAGTTACTATTTTCAACTCTGTTGTTCAGTATATTAAATACAGCTTCTCTAACTCTCAAAGTTGTAGGTCTGGTATAAATATTATTTGGACTTTGGAGTCTTTTACCACCTATTAATCTTAAATTAGTCTTCATCCCTAATCATCTGTTATTGAATATTACTAAGCCATCTTCTCAAAAGTTTTTCTCCAGTTTTACCAGATTTTTCTGGATGAAATTGACAGGCCAATAAATTATCATTCTCAATCATTGCAGTTAATTTTTCGGAACCATAATCAACTTGAGCTGCAATAATATTTGATTCATCTGGGATTGCATGATAGGAATGTACAAAATAGACCCAATTATTTAATTCTTCAAGCTCCAATAAAGTATTTGGTTTTGTAGGTAAAAGTTGACACCAACCCATGTGTGGGATTCTTTGGTTGAAAACATTAGGTATTTTCTGTATTTTTCCTTTTAAAATTCCCAGACCTTGAATTTCTCCTTCATCGCTAGATTCAAAGAGGAGTTGAAGACCTAAGCATATACCCAGAAAAGGATTCCCGCTTTTAATCCAATTTTTCAAATCAGTTATCAAATCCGTATTTATAAGATTATTCATTGCCGGGTCAAACGCCCCAACACCAGGAAGTATTATTGCTTTACAAAGCTTGGACTCATTAAAGTTTTTAATTAATACTATTTCTTCTCCCAGACATTCTAGAGATTTTGTAACAGAATGAATGTTACCCATCCCATAATCTATAAGTCCAATTTTATGCAAAGCCTTTAAATTTATAAATACTTAGTTAAAGTACTCGAAAGAGTTGCTTTTGGTACCGCTCCAACAACGGTATCAACCTTTTGACCTCCTTTAAAGATCATTAATGTAGGAATGCTTCTAATTCCGTATTGACTGGCAACATTTGGATTCTCATCTGTGTTTAATTTAAAAACTTTAATTTTCCCTTCAAAGTCTTTTGAGATTTCTTCTACAACTGGTGCAACCATCCTACATGGACCGCACCATGGTGCCCAAAAATCAACCAATACTGGTAGATCACTTTTCAGTACATCCTTGTCAAATGAAGAATCAGTTACGGCTGGAGCTGATGACATAATTTAAGTATTCCTTTTTGAAAATTTAGCAGGCAATTCTTTTAAGTGATGATTTCATTACAGATAAAATAATATAAGTAACAAAATATATAAAAAAGCCCGATTAATCGGGCGATTTAGTGTGTGAGGAGTATGGGGTTTCCCCCATTATTTCATAATAACTCCTAATTAGAAAAATTTTCAATTTAATACTTAATTCACTAAAGTTTTATAATTTTGCTCTAAAAAGACTACTTACCCATCCCAAGCTGCTGAGCTTTTTGATAAACCTTACCCTCTGTAAGAAGCGCTGGTGCGATAACTATTTCAACTTCTTGCATTTCTTT
The DNA here is from genome assembly GCA_003214815.1 of Prochlorococcus sp. AG-412-J13. Taxonomy (GTDB): domain Bacteria; phylum Cyanobacteriota; class Cyanobacteriia; order PCC-6307; family Cyanobiaceae; genus Prochlorococcus_A. The sequence continues at coordinate 41,700 of QCLE01000004.1, forward strand.
AATGTTTTTTGCTCCAAGAGTACTCATTGATGTTCTAATAGCTCCTAATAAGTTATGTGTCCCATCATCAAGTAGAGCAGGGCCTTTAATTATCCTTTCTAAGGATCCTGAAGTCCCAACCTCAATTCTCGTACCCCTAGGCAATACAGGACTTGGAGTAGCCATACCCCAGTGAAATCCTTTGCCTGGAGCATTTGAAGATTTAGCTATTGGGGATCCAATCATTACAGAATCTGCACCACATGCTAAACATTTACAAATATCTCCGCCCGTCACAATTCCTCCATCGCCAATAATAGGAATATAACGGCCACTTTCTTGAAAGTAATCATTTCTTGCCGAACTACAATCAGCAATTGCAGTTGCTTGAGGGATTCCAATTCCCAATACCCCTCTTGAGGTACATGCCGCTCCAGGGCCTATACCAACCATTAATCCTGCAACTCCAGCATCCATGAGAAGTTTTGCAACTTCGTAAGTTACACAATTACCCGCTACAACAGGGACATTCATAGATTGGCAGAGATCTTTAATATTTAAGGTTTCCTTACCTTCCATACCAAGATGTTCAGTTGAAACAACTGTTCCTTGAAGGAAAAATAAATCTAGTTCAGAATTATTAAGTGTTTCTTTAAATTTAATAGCAGCTTGAGGAGTGCCACTAAAAGCTGCGATGCCTCCTCTTTCTTTGACCTCATCTATTCTTTGTAAGATCAAACCCTCCTTGACCGGTTCACTGTATATCTTCTGCATTAATGGAACAAAATCATTTTTTCCGACTGATGCTATTTGATTCAATATTTCATCAGGTTTTTCATATCGTGTTTGTATACCCTCCATATTAATAACCCCTAGGGATCCTAACTTTGTAAGTTCTACAGCCGTATTGACATCAACAACGCTATCCATAGCACTAGCTACAATCGGAACTTCTCTTTTGAAATCACCTATTGACCAAGAAGGATCAGTCAAATCGTAATCGAGTGTTCTATTCCCAGGGACTAAAGCTATTTCATCAATGCCATAAGCCCTTCTGACTTTTTTATTTAAACCAAGTTCAATATTCACGAAATTTTTAATTTATTCTGATTAAGTTAACAACTATAAGGGGTAATAAGCCAATGTTTATTCAAAAACAACAGGTTTTATTTTGATTTGTGTGTAAATGTGAGTATTTGGGAATTAAATAAATCTTTTTTTTTATTCATTATGACAATCAACGATTATTATTAAAGAAAGGATTTTTGTATGTCTGATATTTTAGATTCTGATAACTCAGGATTAAGCGAAGATAACGACCGAATTATTCAGACTGACTTAAGAAATGAGATGTCTCGCTCTTATCTTGAGTATGCAATGAGCGTTATAGTTGGTCGTGCTCTTCCAGATGCAAGAGATGGATTAAAACCTGTTCATAGAAGAATTCTTTATGCAATGTATGAACTTGGTTTAACTAGCGGTAGACCATATAGAAAATGTGCAAGAGTTGTTGGAGAAGTACTTGGTAAATACCACCCGCATGGAGATACAGCTGTTTATGATGCTTTGGTTAGAATGGCACAGGATTTCTCAATGAGGATGCCACTAATAGATGGCCATGGAAACTTTGGTTCTGTAGATAACGACCCTCCAGCAGCAATGCGATATACAGAATCTCGTTTACAGTCTCTTACAGATGAAAGTTTACTAGAGGATATTGAATCTGAAACTGTAGATTTCGCCGATAATTTTGACGGTTCTCAACAAGAGCCAACAGTTTTGCCCGCCAGAATCCCTCAACTACTTCTAAATGGATCATCCGGAATAGCAGTTGGAATGGCAACTAATATTCCACCTCATAACTTAGGGGAATTAATTAATGGTCTTAAATCAATAATCAATAACCCTTCGATTGAAGATAGAGAACTTTTTGAAATAATTAAGGGTCCTGATTTTCCCACAGGTGGTCAAATCTTAGGCAGAGACGGTATTAGAGAAACTTTCAAGACAGGAAGGGGGTCAATAACCATGAGAGGTGTAGCAAATATTGAGCAAATCAAATTCCCTGGTAGGGCAGAGAAAGATGCCGTGATAATTACAGAGCTTCCATTTCAAACTAATAAGGCGGCATTAATAGAGAGAATTGCTGACTTGGTTAATGAAAAAAAATTAGAAGGTATTTCTGATATTAGAGATGAAAGTGATCGAGATGGAATGAGGATTGTTATTGAACTAAAAAGGGATGCCTACCCCCAAGTAGTTTTAAATAATTTATTTAAATTAACACCTCTACAAAATAACTTTAGTGCAAATATCCTAGCTTTAGTAAAAGGAGAGCCCACAACACTTTCACTAAGGAAAATGTTAGATGTATTTCTAGACTTCAGAGTGGAGACAATAAGGCGAAGAACAGCATATTTATTAAAAAAGGCTGAAGAAAGAGATCACATTGTAAAAGGTCTTTTATTAGCATTGGGGGATATGGATGAAATCATAAATCTAATAAGATCAGCAAAAGATACAGTTTCAGCTAGAGAAAAATTACAAACTGATCATGAGTTATCTGCCACACAGGCAGAAGCAATTTTACAAATGCAATTAAGAAGATTAACAGCCCTAGAAGCAGATAAAATCAAAGGAGAACATGACGAGTTAACCCGAAAAATCAACCAATATCAGCAAATATTGAATAGTAAAGAAAGAATTTTTGAAATTATTCTTGAAGAACTTAATAAAATCGATGAAAGATTTTCCTCTCCAAGAAAAACAGAAATACTTGATTTAGGCGGTGGTCTAGATGATATTGATCTTATCGCTAATGACAGATCTGTAGTTTTGTTAACTGAAGCAGGTTATTTAAAAAGAATGCCTGTTAATGAATTCGAATCTACAAGTCGTGGGTCAAGAGGTAAAGCTGGAACAAAGACACAAGAAGATGATGAAGTAAAACTATTTATAAGCTGTAATGATCATGATACTCTTTTGCTTTTCAGTGATAGGGGGGTATCTTATGCTCTCCCAGCATATAGAGTTCCTATGAGTAGCAGAACAGCTAAAGGTACTCCTTCAGTTCAACTTCTCCCTATACCAAGAGAAGAAAAGATAACTTCCCTGGTTGCAGTAGATTCGTTTGATAACGATTGTTATCTATTAATGCTAACCAAAGCTGGATTTATAAAAAGAACTTCACTTTCTGCTTTCTCAAGAATTCGATCAAATGGATTAATAGCAATAAATCTTGAGGATGGAGATGCTTTAACTTGGGTTAGATTATCAAGAGAAGGCGATAGTGTTTTGATTGGATCAAGAACAGGAATGGCGATTCATTTTAGATTAGATATTAACGAATTAAGGCCACTTGGCCGGACTGCAAGGGGGGTTAAATCAATGAACCTTAGAAAAGGAGACAATCTTGTATCTATGGATGTTTTGACATCTGATTTAGTTGATCAATTGGCTAAAAATGAGGATATTACTAAAGAATTTGATGAAAATCTTGAAGTTAACTCTTCAGAAGGTCCTTGGGTACTAATAGCCAGTGCATTTGGACTAGGTAAAAGAGTACTTATAACTCAGTTTAGATTACAAAAAAGAGCAGGTATGGGTTTGAGAGCGATAAAATTCAGAATTAAAGATGATGTATTAGTTTGTTTGAAGGTCCTCGGAGAAGGGGAAGAATTACTTTTTGTGACCGAAAAAGGTGTAATAGTGAGAACAAACGCAGATAAAATTTCCCAACAATCTAGAGCCGCTACTGGAGTAAAATTACAAAGATTGGATGAAGGTGATCATTTATCAGAAGTTGTATTAGTTCCTCATGAACAAACAGAAGAAACAGATCAATTAAACTCAGGCAAAAAATATTAAAATAAAATCGTTTATTAGATCATATGGAAATACTTGATATTTTAATTCTAGGTTCCGGGCCTGCAGCACTATGCTTAGCTTCAGAATTAGCCAAGCAAGATCTAAATATAAAGGGGATTTCAACTAAATCTCCAAATGAAAAATGGCAGAATACATATGGTATTTGGGCTTCTGAATTAGAGGAATTAGGATTAGAGTCTTTGTTATCTCATCGGTGGTGTAAAACAGTTAGTTTTTTTGGAAATGGGGAAAATAAAAAGGGAGATAATCCGACAAAACATAATTACGATTATGGATTAATAAATCAAGAAGCTTTTCAAAATGAACTTTTAAAAAAGTGTAAAGGAATTGAATGGTTGAATGAAACAGCAAAGGATATTAAAGAGAAAAATAACCTATCTGAGGTAATTTGTTTTTCAGGTCTAAAGTTAAAGGCGAGGTTAGTCATTGACGCAAGTGGTCATAAAAGTAATTTTGTAAAACGACCAGTCCAAAATGAAATCGCTCAACAATCTGCTTATGGAATTGTCGGTAAATTTTCATCGCCACCCGTTAATAAGGAACAGTTTGTTTTAATGGATTTTCGTTCAAATCACCTAAACAATGAAGAAAAGTTATCATCTCCTTCCTTTCTCTATGCAATGGATCTTGGAAATGAAACTTTTTTTGTTGAAGAAACATCATTAGCCAGTTATCCTGCATTATCCCAAGAAAATCTTAAAAAAAGACTTTTTAAAAGACTGAATAGTAAGGGTATTAAGGTAAGTGAAATTTTTCATGAAGAGAATTGCCTTTTCCCAATGAATTTACCCCTCCCATTTAAAAAACAATTTGTACTTGGTTTTGGAGGGTCTGCAAGCATGGTGCATCCTGCATCAGGATACATGATCGGATCTTTATTAAGAAGAGCTCCACTACTTGCAGAAAAATTAGCAATCTTTTTAAAAGAACCTCATCTAAGTTCTCTTGAACTAGCAACAAAAGGTTGGAAGATCCTATGGCCTTATGAGCTAACACAAAGGCATAAACTTTACCAATATGGTCTAAAAAGATTGATGAGTTTTGACGAAAGTAGATTAAGAAGCTTTTTCTCAAATTTCTTTAGATTATCGACCAAGGAATGGGTAGGTTTTCTTACTAATACTCTTCCACTTCCAAAACTAATTTACGTGATGAGTAAGATGTTTATAAATTCGCCTCTAAAAGTAAAACTAGGAATGCTTAAGTTAAATTAGTATTTTTTATTTTCGCCAATCATCAATATTAATATCTGGGAAAACTTTATCTTCTTCCTCAATATCTTCAAGAAATTTTAAATTAATATTGGAATCATTTTTAATCATTTCAACTATTTTCCAGAACCTGAACAAGTGTCTTTCTATTCTCTCTTTTGCGAGCTCAGTTGTAGTTCCAGCTCTAAGGATAAAACTCCAATCTGAGGACTCAGAGAGAAGTAATTCTCTTGCTGCTTGCTTGAAAAGTCTTGGAGATAGATCATTATTAAAATTTTTCGAACATAAATCAACAAAAGTTGAGCCCGCTTTTGTGATCTCTGGAACAATCCATGCATTTGCATCATTAATCCAGTAATTATGGTATCCTCCTTGTCCCCAGCTTGATGGTGATGGATCGCAAATCTGAAGATTAGGCTTGTTAAGTAAGAATTCTTTTAAATTTGTAAGCTTAATTAAATATTTACTAGAGTTCTTTAAAATATTTTCAATAAAAAAAGGGCCCTCATACCACCAATGACCAAATAACTCTGCATCAAATGGAGCCACCAATAAGGGCTTAAAGGAAGAGGATAAAGTTAATTTTTCTAGTTGTTTGGATCTCGCAAGAAGATAAGCATCAGCATGTTCTACAGCCTTTTTTTTGGCTTCATTTTCTAAATAAAAAGCCTTTTGCCCTAATGGTACGTTATTATCCGTAATTTTATGAAACTTCAAGCCTAAAGGTCTTTTAGTTGAGATACCTTTCTTTTGGAGCTTGGTGATAGGTAATTCCCATCCCAAATCTTTGTGAAATTCCCTATAAACTTTGTCTCCCGGGAACCCATCCTTAGCAGACCAAACGGGCAAAGTAGACTCACTATCTCTTCCGAAGAAGGCAACTCCTTTTTTCGAGCAGATTGGAGCGTAAACACCATACCTAGGCCTTGGCGTGGAATTTAGAATCCCATGACCGTCTAAGATTGCATATCTTATTCCGGAATTAAATAGTATTTCGTCTAAATTCTCATAATATGCACATTCAGGCAACCAAATACCTAAAGGCTTTGTGCCAAATATAGTTTCATGGCTCCTAATTGCTGTAGTAATTTGTCCTTTAACAGTTTCAGGGTTTTCCCTTAGAATTGGCAAATACCCGTGAGTAGCAGCACAAGTAAGAATATCCAAATTTCCAGAGTTATTTAAAACCCTAAACTTCTCAATTAAATTTCCAGAACAATTTTGCCAATATAAGTATTTATTATTAAGATTTTTCATTAAAAATGCAGAGGCATTTTTTTCTTCTAGTGGCAGTTCGTTTAAGAAATCTTTCCTTGTTTTAATCCATCTTGGGAAAGTTTCTTGAATTTGTTTATTATTTAGAAGTGATAATAATGTTGGAGACAAACTAATAGTAAGTTTTGTATTTTCAGGATTTTCATTTTTGGAAGATTCTATTGATTGAATTAGTGGTACATAACATTCCAAAATCGCCTGAAATAACCAATCCTCTTCTAAAGAGTTTTTTTCATTTTTTCTGACATAAGGTAGATGAGCATGTAAAACTATCGCTAACTGACCTAAAACATTTGGAGGGGGGTATTGCTCAGTCATACTTTTTATAATTTATGCCTGTAATTCTAGAAAAAATCAAAATTAACCTTTTATAAAAAGGGAAGCTTAATCTTAAAAGAATACTTTAATAATCTAAGTATTTCATTTTTTTCTTCAGAATTTTAACCAATATTATTTAAGCTATAACTTTAGGAAATTTTTTTAATGAACTAGAGCTAGTCAATTTTTTTTAATTAGCTTAATATAAGTTTAGGTTATTCCATCTAATGTCAAAAGATCCTGGAAGAATTTTGATATTTGATACAACTCTTCGAGATGGAGAGCAATCTCCTGGTGCCAGTTTAAATCTTGAAGAAAAACTCGCTATCGCACATCAATTAGCAAGATTAGGGGTAGATGTTATTGAGGCTGGATTCCCTTTCGCAAGTCCAGGAGATTTTAAAGCTGTTAATAAAATTGCCAACGCCGTAGGGAAAGAAAATGGCCCTATAATATGTGGTTTGGCTAGAGCGTCTAAAGGAGATATAAAAGCATGTTACGAAGCAGTAAGTCCAGCTCCCAAGAAAAGAATACATACTTTTATTGCGACAAGTGATATTCATCTTAAACATAAACTTAAAAAATCCAGAAAGGATGTTCTTCAAATAGTTCCAGAAATGGTTAATTATGCAAAATCATTGGTAGATGATATTGAGTTTTCTTGTGAAGATGCCTCAAGGAGTGATCCTGATTTTTTATACGAAGTGATTCAACTAGCAATTTCCGCGGGAGCGACAACTATAAATATCCCTGATACTGTTGGATTTGCAACTCCTAGTGAATTTGGCAACCTAATTATCGATATTAATAAAAATGTTCCAAATATTGATGAGGCAGTAATCTCGGTTCATGGTCATAATGATTTGGGTTTGGCAGTAGCCAATTTTCTTGAGGCAGTAAAAAATGGAGCAAGACAACTAGAATGTACTATTAATGGAATTGGTGAAAGAGCCGGGAATGCTTCTCTAGAAGAATTAGTAATGGCACTTCACGTTAGGAAAAGTTTTTTTAATAGTTTTTTTAAAAGAAATCCAGATTCACCAACTCCTCTTACGGCTATAAGAACAGAAGAAATAACAAAAACCTCTAGACTTGTTTCCAATCTAACTGGAATGACAGTACAACCTAACAAAGCAATTGTGGGGGCCAACGCTTTTGCACATGAGTCAGGCATTCATCAGGATGGGGTTTTAAAAAATAGACTAACTTACGAAATTATCGATGCAAAAACTGTTGGTTTGAGTGACAATAAAATATCTTTGGGGAAACTTAGTGGAAGAAGTGCAGTAAGAGCAAGATTAGAAGAGATGGGATATGACTTGAGCCGAGAAGATTTAAATGATGCTTTTGCTCGTTTTAAGGATTTAGCTGACAGGAAAAGAGAAATTACTGATAGAGACTTAGAAGCAATTGTAAGTGAACAAGTTCAGCTCCCAGAAGCTAAATTTCAATTAAGTCTTGTACAAGTAAGTTGCGGTAACGCATCTAAACCTACTGCCACCATATCGCTTCTAAACACGGAAAATAATATTGAGGATACTGCTGTATCAATAGGGACTGGACCCGTTGATGCCGTATGCGAGGCTTTAAATAAATTAGCTAAAGTTCCTAATGAATTAATTGAATTTTCTGTTAAGTCTGTAACAGAAGGAATTGATGCTTTGGGGGAAGTAACAATAAGAATAAGAAGGGATAATAAAATATATTCTGGTCATTCTGCTGATACGGATGTTGTAGTTGCTGCAGCGAATGCTTACGTTAATGCTTTAAATAGACTTGTATTTTCTGAGAAAAAAAATTCAATTCATCCACAGTTTGATAATTTAGAAAATTCTGATAATAAATTTATATCAAATCCTGCAAATTAAATTATTTCTTAGGATTATTAAGTAGAATTAAAAATAGTCTCTTAATACTGTAGATTGAAATAATAGTTAAAGCAGTAAATAATGAGAGAAAGGTTACTTGGATATTGGGCACTTTCGTGGGTTGGCTTAATCGGCAACATAATTGCACTCCCAATAATCGCATTAATAATAAGTTATGGACCTCCACTAAAAGTTGCAAATATAACTCTTGCCATAAGTCTTGGATGGCCTGCTGCGATTGTGGGAATAGTTTCTTCAGCAGCTCTTTTAGCAGAAAGAAAATGGGGCGTAACTTTAACTCTAGTATCTTTATCAATGGTAATTTCTGGTATGGGTCCTTATTCAGTTGTAAGGCTCATAACTCTTCAAGACATTTTTGGAATTGGTGGGTTTACTCTTTTAACAACATTATTAAGTACATTGGCTCTTCTTTATTGGTGTAATCCAAAACACCGAAGAAGTATTAGGCTATAAAATTGAAAATTAAGAAAAAGTATTATTCTTGCTAGTTGGATACTGAATTCTTCTATGTCTAATTCTTTTCCACACATTCAAGAATGCCCTTTTAATTAGAAAAATTTCTCCTTTAGATAAATTACTATCATCTAATTGCCCATCTTTCTGACGCGAATAGATAATATTAGAAATTATTTCCAAAGCTTCTTTATCAGATGCATTAATATTCATAGCTCTTAGTGCTGCTTCACATCCATCTGCAAGCATTAAAATAGCTGTTTCTTTTGACTGAGGGATAGGGCCTTTGTATCTAAAATAAAATTCATTAACGTCGAGATTTTTTTCTTTAGCTTTTTGAAAAAAATATCCCATTTTTAGGGTACCTTGATGTTCAGGGATAAAATTAGCTATAAGTTTAGGAAGTCTATTCTTTCTTGCAAATTTCAATCCTTCATCAACGTGTGCCTGTAATACTTCTGCACTTTTAATCGGATCATCTAATTCGTCATGCGGATTTTTTGAACCATCCTGATTTTCGATAAACCAATTAGGAGCATGTAATTTACCAACATCATGATATAACGCTCCAGTTTTAATTAGATCAATATCACCACCAATCATTCTTGTTGCTTCCTCTGCTAAACCACATATAAGCAAGGTATGTTCAAAAGTACCCGGAGCTTCGAGAGACAATCTTCTAATTAGAGGTTTCTCCTTATCAGCCAATTCAAGTAATCTTGCTTTAGTTAATAATCCGAATATCGATTCAAAAATTGGAATAAATAAAATTGTAACAAGCATTACTATTGCCAATAGCAAGGAATCAGAAAATATATCCCCATTAACTAAAACAAAATCTTGCTTATTAATAACAGATATTTTATCTTTACCTATCAATATCCATTGACTCAAGAAAGATCCTATGGGGACAAAAATTGATAGTTGAAGTAACTGAGCTCTACTTCTTATTCTTCCTCCAAGTAGAGATACTACTGAAGAGCCAACTAATAAAATAAAAAATATATTATTATTTACAGCAACTGCTGGGTCTGGCCAACTAAAGCTTGCTATTGATACCCAAGCTAAAGCTGTTATGCTTCCCATTCCTTGAGATATTATTAATGCCGGTGGAATTATCATAGATAATGGACTTATGGTTGAAGCTAAGGCTAATTTCGTAACTTGTACTGCTAAAAGCAGAGTAATGATCAAGAAGATCTGTCTTGAAGAAATTGTCGGATTCTCTTTTTTTGAAACTAATATTAAAACTCCAGAACTAATAAGGATTTCAGTAAAGGACAAAAGCCAAGAAAAAATATCTGAGATATTTAAAGGCGAGATAAGAAGTAGTTTATAAGAAGAAATTATTGAAATTAAAATACATACTAAAAAAATTATAAGATTATCTATTCTTGAAATTTTAATTGTTTGTTTTACTGGAACTTGACTTCGCCTCCACAGATAAAACAATTTCTTTAAGGTAGTTGTGATGTTTTGCACAGAATATAAATAAATCTATTTGAATAATTTAAAATTATAGGCATGTTAGGTTTAAAAAGGAGATGTTTTTCTAAATGTCATTAAAATTAGACGGTAAAAAATTATCTCTTGAAATTGAAGAAAGATTAAATAATTATATCTCTAGTAATAAAAAAATTGCAAAAAGAGTTCCAGGGTTAGCTGTAATAAGAATAGGTGAAGATCCTGCAAGTGGTATTTACGTTAATAATAAGGAAAAAGCATGTTCAAGGATTGGAATAAAGAGCTTTATCTTTCATCTAAAAGATAGTGTAGAGCAAAAAGAAGTTGAACAATTAATAATCAAACTTAATTCTGATAAGAATATTGATGGAATGTTACTACAACTTCCCATTCCAAAGAAGTTTGATGAGCAAGAACTGATCAGCCATATTAATCCAAGCAAAGATGTAGATGGATTAAATGAGATAAACATCGGCAAATTAGTGAAAAATGAGCCTGCGATGAGATCATGCACACCAGCAGGAATTATTAATTTATTAAGATCCCATAATATTACAATTGAAGGTAAGAAAATTGTTGTTATAGGAAGAAGTTTGCTTGTTGGGAAACCTCTATCGCTTATGTTATTGAATCTAAATGGAACGGTAACAATGACTCATTCAAAAACATTAAATTTGAATAAAGTCTGTAGAGAAGCCGATATTCTAATTGCGGCTGCAGGAAAACCCAATCTTGTAGATTCGAGTTTTGTGAAAGAAGGAGCAGTAATTATTGATGTTGGAATACATAGATTAAAAAGTTCCGATAAAAATCAAACCAGATTATGTGGCGATGTATTATTAGAAGATGTTATTTCTAAAGTATTTGCTTACACACCTGTACCAGGAGGTGTTGGACCAATGACAGTAACAATGTTACTTGTGAATACTATTTTCAGCTGGCAAAAACAATTTAGTTTATCATCAACTCTTAATGACCTTTTGCCATAAACTCCAAGATGAAAAATTTTTTTACTAAAGGTATAAAATGACTGAAGTTAAAAATAATATTTCTGATTTTGAAAAATATCTTAAAAACACAAAAAAGATTGTAGAAGAAGCACTTGATTTTTCCTTGGGCCCTGAGAATCCAGAAATATTAAGAGAATCAATGAGATATTCCCTTTTAGCTGGAGGGAAAAGAATACGTCCAATTTTATGTTTAGCATCTTGCTCACTGGCTGGAGGAGAACCCTCTCTTGCTGTTCCTACTGCAGTAGCAATAGAAATGATCCATACTATGTCCTTGATTCATGATGATCTGCCCGCGATGGATAATGATGACTTGAGGAGAGGTCGGCCGACAAATCATAAAGTATATGGAGATGCAATAGCTATTCTTGCTGGCGATGCTTTATTAACTAGGGCCTTTGAAATGGTCTCTTTAAGAAGTCCTGGAGTCGATCCAAATAGATTATTAAATGTAGTTGGCGAATTATCCCTAGTTGCTGGCGCACCAGGCCTAGTCGGAGGACAAGTTGTTGATTTGGAATGCGAAGGCAAAGAAGTCGACCTTGAAACTCTAGAATATATTCATCTTCATAAGACTGGGGCTTTATTAAAGGCTTGCGTAAGAACAGGCGCGATGATCGCAGGCGCTAACAAAAAACTATTACAAGCTCTAACAACATATGCAGAGGGAATTGGTTTAGCCTTCCAAATAATAGATGATATTCTTGATTTAACTTCCAGCAGTGAAAAGCTTGGTAAAACTGCAGGCAAAGATCTTTTAGCTGACAAAACTACTTATCCTAAATTACTTGGAATGGAGGAGTCAAAGAAAAGAGCATTTGATTTAGTTGAAAACGCAAAAAAAGCAATTGAACCTTGGGGTGCAGATGCAAAGTATTTAATATCATTAGCCGACTTTATTACAAATAGAGATAGATAATTAGTTTTAATTTATGTCTGAGTTTTTTTCCTTTTTTAATAATTCAGTTCTTTTCTGGAGCTTATTATCCTGTTTACTAGCTCAATTTTTTAAAATTATATTCAATTTCTTTTCAAGTGGAGAGATAAGATTTGGAATTATGTTCGAGACTGGTGGCATGCCTTCAAGTCATTCCGCCTTAATTACTGGTGCTACATCTGGTATAGGTTATGAATTGGGATTTGATAGCTCAATATTTGCATTATCAGTTGCTGTAGCCCTAATAGTTATGTATGACGCTAGTGGTGTTAGAAAATCAGCTGGAATTCAAGCTGCAGAAATCAATAAACTATCAAAAAAACTAGACCCTCAATCAGAATTACTTTTAAAAGAAACCCTGGGCCATACAAAATTTGAGGTCATGGTGGGTAGTTTTTTAGGTCCATTAATCACTTTGCCTGGAATGTTTTTTTTAGGTTCTCCTCTCAAAATATTTGATTTGATAATAAATTAAGAATCATTTGAAAAACTAATTTGGGTGGCATCTATAAAGTTTTTTGCGACTTCTGGAGAACTTGGCAAATGTAAGTGAATCCAACTTGCATGTAATTTTTCATCAAAAAAACCTTCATTTTTGTATTCAGTTTTCCAAGATTTAATTTTCCATGGGGAAGAAAGTTTCTTCTTATGAGCAGCGTTTCTTAAATCAAGTTCAGATAAATCTTTTTCAATTTCCCAATAATGAAATTCATGTCCTCTAATTAATTGATTTTGTTTAATGATCGGAGTATCTTTTAAACCCTCAATGTATCTATAACCTACTGAAAGTTTACTTTTTTTTGATCTAAAAGGCAGGATGCCACTCATTTTATGATTATTACCATTTTCATCTTTTATAAAGTCTCCTAAAATCATCATCCCTCCGCACTCTGAATATATAAATCCATTTTTGCGGAATTTCCTTAACGAATTTAAGCTTTTTATAGAGTTACTTATATGATCAGCATATTTTTCAGGGAACCCCCCTGGAATAATTAAAGAAGAAGCCTCATTAGGTATTTCTTCATCATCATAAATACTCCATGAAATCAATGGTATGCCCATTTCACTCAAAAACTCCTTAGTTTCAGGGTATTGAAAATGAAAGATTTTATCTTCTGCGATTGCAATAGGTTTATTCTTGTCTATTTTAAAATCTTCAAAACTGACAGAATTAAATATTTTCTTTTGAGGAGATTTCAGAAATTTAATAAGAGAAAATACATCAAGATTTCTTTCAGCGAAATTTGCAAAATATTCAACATCAATATCTTTACCATTATCCAATGGAGATATCAAACCTAAATTAGCTTTGTTTAAAGTTATTTTTGAATCAGATGGTAAAAAACCAAGAATTTCGATGTCTTCATTTTTAAACACTTCTTTGATTAATTTTTTATGCCTATCTGAATTAACGTTGTTAAATATAATTCCTGCTATTGACAACTCACTATCGAAATCTCTAAAACCTCGAACAGTCGCCAAAAGAGAAGCTACTTGACCTCTAGCATTTACAATAAAAATTACTGGAGAATTGAGAAGTTTAGAGATATTTGCTGTGCTGGAATAGGTTGTTGCCCCTAATCCATCAAATAGACCCATTGCTCCTTCAATTAATGAGAATTCATATTTCAAAGAATGTTTAAAAAAACTTTCTTGAACCCATTCCTCACCACTTAGAAAAACATCTAAATTCCTACAAATAGGTTGGCCAATTGAACTAAGTTGTTGTTGATCAAGATAATCTGGGCCAACCTTGAAAGTTTGTATCTTTTTACCTTTTGAGAGCAGCCAACAAGATATCAAAAGCGATAATGTAGTTTTCCCACTATCAGTTGAAGGAGAAGATATTACACAAGGCATTTATTAGTTATTAAAGCCATTAAATATTTGAAGGGCTATTTTAATAGAATTTTCAAAAAGAGGACTTGTATTCCCTCTACTACTTCCCAATAATTTACTAACATCATACTCTGATGTAGAAAAAGAATTTGGAACAACTTGTTCTATTAATTCCATATTAGCCATTCCCCCTGCCTCAAGTCTCATACATTCCACTGATTCACAGCCAAGTATTACACAAGTGTTGTTTTTTTGAACCTCACTAATTTTTGAAATCAACCTCAATCCAATAACTTGTCCTAAATGAATACTTGGATTTCCCAAAGATAAGGGATTAATTGATGCAGAAATTATTTCGCCGTTAATTCTTTCAAACTCTATTTTTGTTGATTCTGTATCCCTTTCAACTCTTAGAAAAGACCAACCAAGTTTATCGCTAATCCATGAAATCAAAAACAAAGCTTGAATCATATGATCTCCTGCGATATCAATATCAATATCAGTAATATGATCTAAAATTGGTCTCCTCGAAGGCGGATCAAAAATCATTGCCAATGATTCCCTCCAATTTTTCAACCTAACCCAATTCAAATCATTAATAGCTTTATTTGAGTTATTTAGTTGATCTAAAACTTTTAAACATCTCTTAGGAGATCCAAGAGCAGTGTCAATTATTAACCTTAGACCATAATTAGTAAAATATTCGAAGATTTCAGGCGATTCATCCAAGCTTCCATTCCACCACAACCATGAAGGTAATTCATCAATAGATAGTTCATCAATTATTTTTAATCCTTTATTTGATATTGAGGCTGAGTCCCCCCTAATAACAACTAAATCACCGCATATAGATTGCATAGATGGTATATCACTTAATGGACAGTAAGCCGATACAAAAGTTTTGATATCTGAATTTTCATTTAACGTTGGCGCTAGAGTTATTAATCTTCTTGGATTCAATGTACTTATTGATGATTCAAAAAATTGTCCTCTAAAGTCTTCAAAGTCTTTATTAGAGAAATTTTCCTTCAACAAATTCAATAATTCTTCACTATTAAGGGAAGTAGTGATAGGAAGTCCTTGATCTAATATAAATTTTTTAGCAACTTCAATTATCTCTGGACTTAAATTTCCAGTAATTGGTCCATTTACTAATCCTTTGTGAACCAAGCATTGTTCTAGCCAAGCAGGCTGCCAGACCATTAATGTAAAAGTATTAGCTCCAGTATTATCTTTATCTTCTGAAATCCATAATTGATTAAGGTAATTAGAAATTTCCTGATAAGGCAGCTCTAATGGGGTTTGGAGTGTTAGTTGAGGTTTCATTTTTAAGGTCTACGCCAGAAAATATTATCTTTTGAAAGTAATTGATCAGACTCAGGAGGTCCCCAGGTCATAGATTCATAATAATAAATAGGTAACTTCCAAGGAGAATTATCCATCAATTCTATTAATGGCGTATAAAGTTTCCAGGCTGCCTCTACTTCATCACTTCGAGTAAATAAGGTTGGGTCAGAAAGCATTGCATCAGCTAATAATCTTACATAGCCTTCATCTGAGGGTTCTCCAAATGATTCATCATAAGAAAATTCCATCTCAACAGGTCTTGATTTCATTCCAGAACCAGGAGATTTCACTTCAAATTTGAAAGTAGCTCCTTCATTTGGCTGAATTCTAAGAATAAGTTGATTTGGGGCAGGATTTATTATTGTTGATTCAAATAAATGAACAGGAACGTCTTTAAAAGTCAAGACTATTTCTCCAACTCTTTTAGGTAGTCTTTTCCCTGTTCTCAAATAAAAAGGAACCCCTTTCCAACGCCAGTTATCAACGAAAACTTTTGTCGAAATATAAGTTTCTGTTGTGCTATTACAATTAACACCATCTTCCTGCCTATAACCTTTAAGTCGATTTGAAATATTTCCTCCCTCTCCATATTGACCTCTTATGCAACAATTCCACGGTTCATTTTCGTCCGCAAGTTTTGAAGCTTGAAGGACCTTAGCTTTTTCATTTCTTATTGCTTCTGGTTCAAACTTTCCAGGAGGTTCCATAGCAGTAACAGCAAGCATTTGAGTCATATGATTTTGAAGCATATCCCTTAAAGCGCCAGAACTTTCGTAATAACCTGCTCTGTCTTCAACACCCACTGTTTCAGATGAAGTAATTTGAACACTTGATATATAATTTCTGTTCCAGATTGGTTCGAATATAGTGTTAGCAAACCTCAAAACAAGAATATTTTGAACTGTCTCTTTACCTAAATAGTGATCAATCCTATAAATCTGACTTTCTTCAGCACAACTTTGAACGATCTTATTCAATTTTTTTGCACTTGAATAATCTCTTCCAAAAGGTTTTTCAATCACTAAACGACTTTTCTTAGGGTCATCTAAAAGGCCAGCTGCTTTAAGAGCTTTACATCCACTTGCATAGAAATTCGGAGATACTGATAAATAAAATGTTCTATTCCCATGAGTAGCTAGTGTTTTATCAATTTCATTTAATCTTTTAGAAAGCCTTACGACATGATCACTTTGTTGTAAGTTAACTGGTTCATAGAAAAGATAATTAGAAAATTCTTCCCACTCCCTTTCTTTACCAGATATTTGATTGGATAGCTTTACTTCCATCTTTTTTCTAAACTCATTATCAGACCAAGGTCTTCTCGCACAACCAACTATTCCAAATTCACTAGGAATTCTTCTTTGCAAATAGAGTTCAAATAAGGCTGGTATTAATTTTCTATGAGTAAGG
This sequence comes from Prochlorococcus sp. AG-412-J13, assembly GCA_003214815.1. Taxonomy (GTDB): domain Bacteria; phylum Cyanobacteriota; class Cyanobacteriia; order PCC-6307; family Cyanobiaceae; genus Prochlorococcus_A. The sequence goes on from QCLE01000004.1 coordinate 58,723, forward strand.
TCTCCACTAGCGCCGAATATTACTAAGCATTGTGGAGATATGACTCTTTCCTGCCGTAAACCTAATCTTAGAGGATTACTTAAAGTTGAAGGCATATTTTTAATATTCTTTTTTTAAAATCCTCTTTTTTTCTAATATTAGCTACATATTGTGTCTAAACCAAAAAGTATTCAGTAGGTGAAACTTAAATCTAAATATCAAAGATTTAGTAGGTTTCTACGTGCCATCTTCCTGCTTTTTTTAGTTGGGGTCTTAATTCTGACCAGTTCAAGCCTTTTTCTTCTGCTGCCTTATTCATTGCTTCATCTATTCCAGGCTCCATACCCTTTAACCCACAAAGATATATATGTGTCTTTTCATCTTCAATCATATTGAAAAGTTCATTGGCTGATTCTAAAACTCTATCTTGAATGTACATTCTTCCACCTTTTGTATTTTGCTGCTCACGACTAATAGCTTTTGTATATTTAAAATTATCTGGATTATCAGTAAGGTATCTTTGAAGGTCTTCTTCGTATAATAAATTAGCTGATTTTGGAGCGCCCATAAATAACCAAGCTTTACCCTTGAAATTCCATTTATTTTTTTCTTTTTCAGTTGGTTCGAACATTCTTCTTAAATAAGCCCTCATTGGTGCTATTCCAGTTCCAGTGGCCAACATAACAATGTTGGCGTCCTCTTCGTCAGGAAGAAGCATCTCTTTACCTACAGGACCTGTTATTTTTACTTTATCTCCAGGCTTAATATCACATAAGTAAGTGGAGCAGACACCATTAATGGTTTCACCATCTTTTTCATACTGAAGCTGTCTTACACAGAGAGAAACTGTATTTCCATTAAAGTTATCTCCATGTCTAGTGCTAGCTATTGAGTAAAGTCTTAATTTATGAGGTTTTCCATTTGCATCTTCACCTGCAGGCATTATACCAATACTTTGACCTTCTACATAATTTAAAAATGGATCACTATCTTTAAGGTCAAAAGTTATGTGATTAACTCTACCTATTGCTCCTTCTTTAAGAAGACTGTAGTTTTCAATGACTGTTCCCTCGTATGGTGTCTTAGGACGATAAATATTGACTGGGACATCTGCATGTTTTTTCTTTGCCACTTTTGTATTTTCTGATTTCGAAACAGCTTGTTTTTTTTGTTCCACAGCTTTTGACTCAGGTTTTTTTGTTTTAACTTCTTCAACAAATTTTAAAGCTCTTTTATTAAAAGTTGTGAGTATAAAATAAAAAACAGCTATTACTAATGGTATATGAGCTAATCCGCCTGCGATTACTTTTGCTTGTGAATACATTTTTTAGATTTATTTTATAAAAGATTATCAATTTGTAGTTTAATTTGTAGTGATTTTACAAAAATGGTTACGTTTTGAGATCGGAATAAATAGATGAAATTATGTTTATTTTTCAATATTTGTTGTTTTTGTCAGTATAGTTACACAGAAATAATTTTTTATCTAATTAAAAAATTCTTGTATGAACAATCCTCAAGAATCAATAAATCATTATAAAGAAAATGATTTCAGGACAATTGAGCAGACGATGGAAAAGCTTTCTGGCGGAACAAGACGACTTGCAGCTCAACTTACAACTTCTGCAAGTTTAGATTCTTTGTGGAGTGTTTTAACAGATTATGATCGGCTAAATCTCTATATACCAAATCTTTTATCGAGCAAAAAAATATTTCAGAAGGAAAATAATGTCCACCTTAAACAAGTTGGGGCTCAGGATTTCCTTGGCATGAAATTTTCAGCTGAAGTAACTATCGATTTATTTGAAGATAAGGAGCTTGGCATCTTAAAATTTAATTTGATAAAAGGAGATTTCAGGAAATTTGAAGGTAGTTGGAAAATACAAAATATTAAAAATACTTCAAAAAATTCATTAATTTACGATCTTACTGTTCAAGGTTGTCAGTGGATGCCCATAGGAATGATAGAGAAAAGACTGAAAAAGGATCTTTCAGAAAATTTAATTGCCGTAGATAGGCAAGCAAAATCATCCAAAAGATCGTTATAAATTTAAATTAATAGCCCCAAGGGGATTCGAACCCCTGTCGCCTCCGTGAAAGGGAGGTGTCCTAGGCCTCTAGACGATGGGGCCAGGAAATTAGAATAACAGCTTAATAAAAAACTAAGAGTAAGGCTAGCCTTTCGTCAAGTATTGTTGCTCTTTGTTTTGTCCTTGCCACACAGGAACTGTGAAATGGAAGCAGGAACCTACTCCAATTTCAGATACAACCCATATTCTTCCTCCATGGACCTGTACTATTCTCCTGCATACTGATAACCCAATTCCAAATCCTGAAGTTCCTTCAGAAGTCTGTGGAAGTCTAACTCTATCAAGAAAAATTCTTTTTTGTTCTCCCAAAGGAATACCTGCACCTTTGTCACAAATTGTTATTTCTACCCATTGATTTGTCTTATGAATCATAGTAATTTTTATAAATCCAGAGTCTTTAGAAAATTTAATAGCATTTTCAATTAAATTTAAAAATACTTGCCTCATTCTTCTTTGATCTGCAAATACACTTGGCAGATCAGATGGAATATCAGTATCAATTTCAATATTCCTTAATCTCCAGAATTTTTCTAATTCGAGTATTACTTCAGCACTAATATTACCTAAATCAATTTTCTGAGGATTAAATAACGCTTCCCATTTAGTTGTTCCAACCTCTAAAAGATCCTGAGATAAGAGTTCAATCTCTTCAAGACGTCTTTTAATTACCTCTTGCAATTTTGAAATATCTATTTGTCCTAGTTTTTGACTTTGAACAGCCAAGGTAGCAGCCGTTAAAGGCGTTCTTAATTCATGTGCGACCATTCTTAATAATCTTTCCTGAGACTCTATTCTTTTTGTTAATGTCTCATTTTCTTGTCTTAAAACGAGAAGTTCGTCTTCCAATAGAAATTCTTTTTGAGTCCTTATTGAATCAATTTTGGAAGGTTGCAAATTAATCCCAAGATTTTTTGTTAAGCCTTCCTCTGTCCACCTTGGTAACCATTTTTGCAACTGAGAAAAAATATTACTTCCGGCAAATATTTGTTTTGGAGCTGGGGAAACTTTTATAAGAGCAGGAATAGCAACTAATCTATGTAATTCAAGTAATTCCGGCTGCTCTGTGGGGTCAGAAATCTGGAGAGATATCTCAAATTCACAATCATCTGATTCTAAATAAGCTATTAGGGACTTAATATCATTACTAGAAAGTTGATTTCTAGCTGCCACAAGTATTAATTTTAATTCTTTTTTATCATTCAAATGATTTCCTCTGAAGTGTTGAAAAGCTGTTAATTCTTATAAACACCTTAAGATATTTTTTTTTTATTTTACAGATAGGCTATGAAATAAATAGGACTTATTTATATATGGTTGCTATTAATCCAAAGAAAAATTTACATTTTGGTGAAAACCCTCCTGAAATCAATCTAAATAGTAATTTAAAAAGGTGGTTTTCGAGGAATATTGGATTATGGAAATCTAATAGAACGTATTTTCTCGATGAAGAACAAAAAACTTATAATTTATGTATGAATATAAATATTCAAACTCTCGAGAGTAAATCCGAATGGGAGTCGCATTATAAATTTACTTGGTACCCAGAAAAAAAATATAATTTCTTTGAAGAAAATCCCCAGTATAAAGAACGAGGAGAAATGCGTGCATTTTTAAAAGGCCATCAACTTAAGAGGGAAAATTTTTATTTAAGTAATGACGAAGGTATTTCAAATATTAAGCAAGTCGACGAACACGAAATGATTTTTGAATCTTCTTACAAAGATTGGTATATATTAGAACATACAAGACTTATAGATTCTGATAACTATAGATTCAGGGTTATATATTCATGGAACAAAAATAAGCTGAAAATTGTAGAGAATCATCACGAAATTAAAATTATTAACTAAAAATTTGTTGGCAGATTTAGTTAAAAAATAAAAAATGTTATCTTTAATGATATGAATTAAAAATGAATCAAAAATGGGTTTAAAAATATCTAAAATTCTTGCAATCCCTCTAATTTTTTCATCTTTTTTATTTGATATAAATAATGAATTTAATAATGTAAATGCAAATGTTAAAAATTCGCCTGCTAATAAAAATGATTTAGATTTATATCATGGTATGGGTGTTTCATTTCTATGTAATGCGACAAGAAAAGGATTTGATTTAGATTTTCCAAAAACATTAAACGTTGCCTCAGTAACTTTCGCATCAGTAGTTTCACAAAAACATGGAGGAAAAATAATAGAAAGAAAGAAAGAACAAACAGTTGATATGAAAAAATTACAATTTATTGCATCTCTGCAATTAGTTGAATCAGCACTACAAGTATGTCCAGATAATGTTCCTGAAAAGATAGAAAAACAATTTAAGATTGAAACTGAGAGACTCAAGAAATTACAAGGATTGTAAAAAAATAATTTCTTTTATCTAAACATAGAACTAACTGAACTTTCATCGTGGATTCTCCAAATAGCTTCCCCTAGCATATTTGCGACAGAAAGAACTTTTAACTGCGGAAAATTATCTTTATGTAAAACAGGTATGCTATTGGTAACAATAACTTGTTCGAATAGATTCTTAGTACTTAATCTTTCATAAGAAGGAGGAGAAAATACAGCATGTGATGCACATGCAAATATTCTATTAGCTCCTTCTTGTTTTAATAAATTAGCTCCAGAACAAATTGTGCCTCCAGTGTCTATCATATCGTCTATAAGAATAGCTGTTTTACCTTTAACTTCACCAATAACTGTTAGACTTTCGGCGATATTATGAGCCGATCTCCTTTTATCAATGATAGCCAAGGGAGCATCTTTCATTAATTTTGCAAAGGCTCTTGCTCTCGCAACTCCACCTACATCAGGAGAGACTACAACTATTTCTTCTAAATCTAACGTTTCTAGATAATCAATTAATACAGGTGAACCGTAAATATGATCGCATGGTATGTCAAAATACCCTTGTATTTGAGCCGAATGTAAGTCCATAGCAAGAACCCTATCAACTCCTGATTTTTCAAGTAAATTAGCAGTTAGTTTTGCAGTTATAGACTCTCTTCCTGAGGTCTTTCTATCTGCCCTTGCATATCCAAAATAGGGAATTACAGCCGTTATTTGTCTTGCAGAAGCTCTCCTGCATGCGTCAACCATTATCATAAGCTCCATCAAGCTATCGTTTACAGGAGCACATGTAGGTTGTATCAAAAATACATCACAACCTCTAATAGATTGCTGAATCTGGACATAAAGTTCTCCATCAGCAAATCTTTTGGATATTAAAGGTACATTTTCAATTCCTAAGTATGATGCAATTTCTTCAGCTAATTTAGGATTTGTTGTCCCACTTACTAGCCTTAATCTACTATTGGTTAGATTAAAGTTCGACTCTTTACTCTGCATTGCCGTGATAAAACTTGTCACGAATTTTGCACCATAAAACTATATTCTTATCGTAATCGTTTATGTGAATTTCGCAAAAAATAACATCTAGATCTTTTCAAAAGTTACATCAATCAAGGTAAATATCGTTTATTAAAAATCTGATTTTATATTGATTCAATCCTTTAAAACAAGTAAAAATATTTGTCAATTAAGAAAAATTTGTATAATGTAGAATTTAGAGAATTAAAAAATTTTAAGAGTAAAGAAACAAAATATAAACTAAAACATGCCTAAAGAATCAATTCTTACCAAAAAATCACTAGGCGTACTTATGCATCCCTCATGTATTCCGGGGGGAAGAGTATGCGGAACTTTTGGTAGAGGAGCTAAAGATTGGATCAAAAAACTACACAAGCATGGGATTGAATACTGGCAATTTTTACCTCTTACACCCACTGACTCTACAGGGTCTCCATATAGTTCCCCATCTAGTTTTGCTCTAAACCCATGGTTTTTAGATATAGATGATTTAATCGAGAACAGGTTTATCTTCATTTCAAATAAAGAAGAATTAGGACCCACAAATCAGAATAAAGATTTTTTTGATTTTGGTGTTGCGGATGCTTTGACAAAAAAATTAGGTTGCCTCCTCTTGCAAGGTTGGAGCGAACAATCTGAAGAAACAAAACTGGATTTTTATAAATGGATTAGTAGAAATTCTTGGGTTGAAGATTATGCAACATTTGTTGTAATTAGAGAGGAGTTTAATATGTTGCCTTGGTGGAAATGGCCTCAAGAATTTAAAATAAAAAATAACAAGTTCTTAAAATCGTGGATTAAGCAAAAAAGTGAAGAGATACTTATAAAAAAATTAATACAGTGGCATCTTGATGAGCAATGGAGTGCTATTAAAAACTTTGCAAAATCAAGAGATATTAAGCTAATAGGAGATTTGCCTTTTTATGTCTCTAGGGACAGTGCCGACGTATGGAGTAATAAATCATTATTTTCAATTTTTAAAAATGGAGATTTAATCTTTCAAAGTGGTGTTCCGCCTGATTATTTTTCATCAACAGGACAATTATGGGGAACCCCAACTTACTTTTGGTCAAAACATAAGAGGACTAATTTCGATTGGTGGAGAAAAAGATTTCAAAGACAATTTGAACTTGTGGACATATTGCGATTTGATCATTTCAGGGGTTTAGCAGGTTACTGGAGAGTTAATGGCAGTTCTAAATCGGCAATTATTGGGAAATGGATAAATTCTCCAGGTAGAACACTATTAAAAAAAGTAAAAAAGGATCTAGGGTGTAATTATCTACCAATTATTGCGGAGGATCTGGGAGTAATAACCCCAGATGTTGAGAAACTAAGGAAAATTTTTGAACTGCCTGGCATGAAAATATTACAATTCGCTTTTGATGGTAATGAAGATAATCCTTATTTACCTAATAATATTGAAGGAGAAAATTGGGTTGTTTATACAGGTACTCATGATAACTCTACTTCTGTTTCATGGTGGGAATATTTAGATTATGAATCCAAAAAAAGAATAAAAGATGAGTATAAATTTTCAGAAAATCCTTCTTGGGATTTAATAGAAATTGGCATGGACACAAATGCTAATCTCTTTATAGCTCCAATGCAAGATATTTTATCTCTTGACGATTCAAGTAGATTAAACAAACCTGGCACGACAAAAAATAACTGGAAATGGAAGTTAAATCGATCTTTAGAAGAAATAGAAGATAATATAAAAATCTTTAGTGAGCTAGGAAATAATTTTGGGAGAACTCGAAAGTAGAATTTTTAAAAATTATTTATCTATGATTTGAGTCTCAATATTTTGAATCTCTATAACATTTACATTTAAAATAAAGTATCTCTTTAATATAAATATAGTTAGAACTAATATAAAAAAATACAAAAGACTTCCTTGCCATGTATTTATAAGATCAAATTTCCTGAACAGAAAAACCTTTTCCCTTTTCTTTAAAAATTTTTTTTCTCTAACTGCTAATTGTAATAATGTATTTTTTTTTAATACTAAGCATTCCTCTAATTTAATTAATATAAATCTTATAAAAGGATACTCTGGCCTAATATTTTTATTATTATTTTCAATAGAATTTATTATTCGTTCAGGAATTTTTGAAATGTATGACAATTCTTTTACTGTAAGGTTTTGTTGGATTCTCGCTTCTTTGACTAACTTTGCAATTTCTATATATTGATCAACCAATCCAGAACTAGAGTCTTTATTTTTTTCAGATTTTTTATTAAATAAAAAGAGATTTTTCAAAATATTCATTCAATATTCCCAAGCTAATTAATCCTTTTTCTACTCTATTTTAAAAATGAAAATTTATTAGATTCTAATCGAATTAAAATCATAAGTAAATTTATTTGATATAATATAAAAAATTAAACTGTTGAAATAATATTTTGTACTGCACTTTTTGCAATATTCAGAGGGCTAAAAGTATCTCTAATTAAAGCTAAGAGTTTTTTAGCATCAGTTAATTCTAATTTTTCATCTTTTATAAGGCTTAAAAGAAGATTCTTCCTAACTTCGGATCCTTTTTTACTAACAAATAATTTCAATCCAGCGTTCGCAACTGGTATGAGATCTGCATTAATATTCTCTGAATCTTTAAATAAAATATTTAATAAACTTTCAACTTTTTCTATTTGAATTTGACCTTTTTTATCAAAAACGACTTCTAGAAGGATGTCTAAAATCTCTTCAGAATTATCGGTAAGTAGTTTTTTAGCAATATATGGATAAGCGATTTTTAAAATTTTAAATTCAGGATCTAGTCTTAGTGCTAGACCTTCTTGACTAACAACGGCTCTTATTATTAAGGCAAACCTGCTGGGAACTCTGAAAGGATAGGAATACATTAGTTTTGAGAATTTATCAGTTACATTTTTAAGATTAAAATTACCAACCTCAGAGCCTAGAGATCCTCCAAGTACCTCTTTTAATGGTTCAACAAGCTTTTGAAGATCTTGTTCTTTGGTTAAAAAACCTAATTTCTGAAAATCTTCTGCCAGAAGATAATATTCTTCGTTTATTATGTGAACAATTGCCTTAATAAGAGTAAGTCTATCTGAATTTGTAATAGTATCCATCATTCCGAAATCAACATAAGCTAAATTCCCACAATCTGCATTTCCTCCTTTGAGAGCAAACATATTTCCTGGATGTGGGTCTGCATGAAAATATCCAAATTCAAATAATTGCTGTAGTCCACTGATGACACAAGTTTTTATAAAAGAAGCAGGTATTAAGTTATTTTCCTCCAATAAAGCTCTGTCTCTTAACTTAACTCCATCAATCCAAGAAGTTGTGATAATCCTTTTGGATGAAAACTGTTTTTCTAATTTAGGAATAAAAATATTTGGGTTTTCTTTGAATAAATATGCAAACCTCAAAGCATTTTCGGCCTCTTTTTGATAGTCAATCTCATCAAAAAGTGCCTTCCCAAATTCATCTATTATTTCCCCAATTCCAACACCTATATTTAATGGTAAGAATGGGGATAAAAAAGTTCCTAAAAACCTTAAGATGACAACATCCCTTCTTATGAGAAAGTACAAATTTGGCCGCTGTACTTTCACAGCTAGAAAAGTATTATTTATTTTTGCTTTATAAACTTGACCTAAGCTTGCTGAAGCAATAGGACTATCTGGAAACTCATCAAATAATTCATTAACAGGTGCTCCAAGTTCCTCTTCAATAATTTTTAAAGCAATTTTGTGATCAAATGCTGGGAGATTATCCTGTAAGTTTGTAAGTTCTGTAAGCCAATCTTGTCTAACAAGATCTGGTCTAGTTGAAAGTGCCTGGCCTAATTTTATAAAACAAGGTCCTAAATCTGTTATTACATCAAAAAGATATTTCGAGAGATTTTTTTGTACATTTTTATTTTTACTGTTACCTTGAAAAAGTATTCTTATTAAAAGAAAAATAAAAGTTAAAAGGATATATAAAATTCTTGGTATAAAAATCCATGGTCTCAACATCAACCAAATTAAGCTATATTTTGCTGAATATTTTGAATAAGATCCTTTCATTAAAGTTAAAAAATATCAAAAAAGAATACCATCTTATCCATTCTATATATGTCAATAATACTTTATGAGCATTTCATCTTTTCTAACTAAAAAGTTTTTAAAGTCTCTATTCTTTCCCGCTCATAATAGAGGGGCAGCTTTACCAAAGAGATTGGTGAAATTATTAAAAAATCCGCCTGGGTATTGGGACTTGCCCGAGCTGCCAGAAATAGGTTCACCACTATCCCAAAGCGGATTAATTGCTGAATCTCAAAGAGAATTATCTGACAAATTCGGGGCTAAAGGATGTTTTTTTGGAGTTAATGGAGCTTCTGGATTAATACAATCAGCGATAATAGCAATGGCAAATCCAGGAGAAACTATCCTGATGCCTAGAAATGTTCATATAAGTGTTATAAAAACCTGTGCGATGCAGAACATAAATCCAATATTTTTTGACCTAGAATTTTCAACCGAAACGGGACACTACAAACCAATTACAAAAATTTGGTTGAAAAATGTATTTAAAAAATTAAATTTTGATGAGAATAAAATTGTAGGGGTAATTCTTGTAAGTCCCTCTTATCATGGTTATGCCGGAGATTTAGTACCTTTAATAGATTTTTGTCATCAAAAAAATTTACCTGTTTTAGTTGATGAAGCTCATGGTTCTTATTTCCTTTTTTGTGAAAACATTAATTTACCAAAACCCGCCTTATCATCAAACGCTGATTTAGTTGTTCATTCATTGCATAAGTCCCTCAATGGTTTAACCCAAACGGCGGTACTTTGGTACCAAGGGAATCTAATAAATGAACATAATTTAATAAAAAGTATTAATTTGTTGCAAACTACTAGTCCAAGTTCCTTATTGCTTTCTTCTTGTGAAGAGTCTATTAAAGACTGGCTTAATAAAAAAAGTTTATCAAAATATCAAAAAAGAATTTTAGAGGCAAAAAGTATCTACAAAAAATTAATTCAAAAAAATATTCCTCTAATAGAAACCCAAGATCCCTTAAAAATTGTAGTTAATACCTCTAAGGCTGGAATTGATGGTTTTACTGCTGATAATTTTTTTTATAGAAATGGCCTTATTGCTGAATTACCAGAAATGATGACTCTAACTTTTTGCTTAGGATTTGCAAATCAAAAAGATTTTCTTACTTTATTTGAAAAGTTATGGAATAAATTACTATTAAATTCTAAAAAATCAAAAAATTTAGAAGTGCTCCAATCGCCCTTTAAATTAGTTCAAGAACCCGAAATTGAAATTGGAATCGCTTGGAGAAGTGAGACTCGGAGTATTCCTTTCTCTAAATCATTAAATAAAATATCTGGAGATATTATTTGCCCTTATCCTCCTGGGATACCTCTTTTAGTTCCTGGTGAAAAAATTGATATAGATAGGTTCAATTGGATAAATAATCAAAGTTTATGCAACAAAGATCTGGTAAATTTTAATATAAGAATCATATAAACAAAAAAATTTCATATGAGATTAAGAAGCGGATTACTTATAGGGATTTTTGGTTTAATTGTTGTTTTTTTGGGGGGATGGTTTTTTACATTAGCAACAGCTTTGCTTACATATTTAGCATTATTGGAATTTTTTAGAATGGCAGAATTTAAAGGAATAAAACCAGCTACAAAAACCACATTATTTTCATCTTTCGTTATTATAATTTCTACTTATCTTGAGACCATTGGTGTTCTTGAAGGAGAAATATCAAATTCAATTTTACCTATCTGTTCAGTTGGAATATGTACTTGGTTACTTTTGCAACCAAAACCTGGAACAATTTCAGATATTGCAGCCTCAATTTTTGGATTATTCTATTTAGGGTTTTTACCTAGTTACTGGATTAAGTTAAGGGGATTAGATTCAGTATTAATAAGTTCAAATCAGGGTTTTATTTCGTTTGAGAACTTATCAAATACTACAGGTCTTAATCTAACTTTAACTTCTTGTTTTTTAATTGTAGCTAGTGATATTGGTTCTTATTTTATTGGGAAGTCATTTGGCAAAACATCTCTTTCTCCAATATCTCCGAGCAAAACTATAGAAGGTTTAATTGGAGGAATATCCTCTTCAATTTTACTAGCAATATTTTTCGCATTTTTGCTGAATTGGGAAAAACCATTATTTGTTGGAATCTTATATGGAATTTCAATTTCTCTCATGGCATTAGTTGGAGATTTAATTGAATCTATGATGAAGAGAGATGCAAAAATAAAAGATTCCGGAACTTTTTTACCGGGGCATGGAGGAATTCTTGACAGAATTGACAGTTACATATTTACTCCATCTGTTTTGTATTACATTTTTATAATTCTCAAGTATCTAAATTAATTAAAAAATCTTTTACTCCAAAAAATAATCTTGGATAATTTTACTAGATAATGATGGTAGATCTACATGTGGAAGATGACCACAATTTTTCAACCCTACAAAATTTAATTTTTCAATATTTCTTATATTTTTAATCTCTTTTTTTCCAAGAATTCGATCATTTTCTCCACATAATGTTTTGATTGGGATGTTTTGGATATATTTATGAGTGCCAGCAAACCCTCCACTTTTTGCAAATGATGCAAGTGAATTCCTCCATCCTTTACAACCTAGATGAATTGAAGCAATTTGCTCTTCCATCTCACCAACACATTCATCTGGAAAAGCAAATGCTTGCCTACAAAGACTTTTTCTGACCTGAGGCAATCCAAGAAATGAGGCACCAATTTGGTTAAGAGGGAAAGGGATACTCTTAGATTCTCCGAATAATCCTGCGGGGGACAAAAGGATAATTTTATCAATAGAATCAGGGATTTCAAAAGTAAGTTTTAAAGCTGTTGAACCTCCCATAGAGGCACCAATGATTTTTAGATTCTTTGTAATCTGTAAGGTCTTTAGGAGATCAATTAAATATGAAATTATTTTCGAGGCATTGTATTCATTTGTTGCGCACCTAGGACTAAAACCAAAACCTAATAGATCAGGAACTATAACTTGGAAATTTCTTTTTAGTGATTTATATATTCTCCTGAACTCTAAAAAACTACTGTCAAAGCCATGTAGAAGAAGAATAGGTTGACCTTTTCCTCCAATAACCACAGGGAATTTTAAATAGTTCCACTTTTGGTTTAGTTTTATCCACTTAACATCATTTGCCAAATAAAGACCTAAAGGGTCCAATAGTGACAATCTAGCAGTTTCAAAAAATTCCACATTTAAATCATTTAATTGTTCAAAATTGTTTTTAGTCAAAAAATGTTTATGTTTTAATTTTTTGTTGTTCAAAATTTGCAATGACCTCTACTATGTCCCGTTTATGAATTGCGAAAGGCAAAAAGTGAATCTCAGATTTATCTCGACAAGTAAAATTAGCAATTTTCTCTAAATTGTTATTTTCAAAAACATTTATTCCAAGTTGTGCAATAGTAGTTGGCAAATTCAATTTTTTCATAAGTACAAATAATTGTTTAATTGATTGATCAGCTAATTTATTATTATTTTTCATTTCTTCTAGTCTTAATTGCAATAATAATCCAACCCCAACAATCTCACCATGTAAAAATTTATTAGGGGTAATTATCTGAGTAATTGCATTATGAATAGCATGTGCTGCTGCAGTTCTACACTTTTCTCCACCAATACCACCTACTAATCCTGCTGTAAGTCCACAAGCTTCTACAGTATTTCGCCAAGAAGGATTTTCAAATTTACCCTTAAATGCTTTTTCTCCATCTATTAGTAGTTGATCCCTTAAGACTCTTGATATCTGAATCGCTTGTTGAACAAGACCATCGTCTATTGTTGAACTTGTTATTGAGGATTCATACCATTTTGCCAAAGCATCCGCTATACCACTTGCAAGTGTTCTTGATGGAGCTGTTTGAATAAATTTATGATCATATACTAGGATTTTTGGACAAGATCTTAATGCAACATCCTTTATAAATTGACCATTTTTTGTATAGATATTCGATAAGGCTGTCCAACCTGCACATGTAGAGGCGCTAAGAGGTACTGAGATACAAGGGATATTAAGACAATCTGCTATATATTTGCCGGAATCAAGAACTTTACCCCCTCCAGCTGCAATAACAGAATCATGATTGTTCTTTAAAATGATCTCCTTTACTCTTGATATGTCTTCATAACAACAATCAAATTGTAAATTAGCAGAATTAACACTTAGGTTTTGATTTGTTAAATCGATAAAAATTTTATTTCTCAGATTATTCGTATGGACACCCCTACCTAAAATCAATGGGCTTTTTGTTAATTTAGAGATTTGAGATAAAGATTTTTCCCATGCATAATTCCCCCTATATATAGTTTCTGGAGAGATTGACTGCATATTTACTTTGAATGTTTAGAAGTTAGCACTTGCTAACTCTTGAGAAGATTCTTCTGAAGAAATATTTATAGTAACTTTTTTATTAACATCTATATCAACTAGAGCCTTATCTCCATTTTTTATTCTCCCTGAAAGAACTTCTTCAGCCAAACTATCTTCTAGTAAACGCATAACTGCCCTTCTTAAAGGTCTCGCTCCGTATGAAGGATTATAACCTTCTTCTACAAGTCTTTCTTTGAAAGCATCTGTGACACCTAACCTAATACCTTTATCTTGTAATCGTGCAAAAACTTCCTGCAACATTATTTCAGCAATCTCTTTAACCTCATTTTTAGTTAGTTGTCTGAAAACAATTATTTCATCAAGTCTATTTAAAAATTCAGGCCTAAAATACTGCTTAAGTTCTTCATTAACTAAAGACTTTATTCTATTATATTGGCTATCTTCAACTGAATCTCCTGAAAATTCAAATCCAAGACCGCCTCCGCCTTTCTCAATTACTTTAGAACCGATATTAGAAGTCATTATTAACAATGTATTTTTAAAATCTACAGTTCTACCCTTGGAGTCAGTTAATCTTCCGTCTTCAAGTAGCTGCAATAATAAATTAAATACATCTGGATGCGCCTTTTCAACTTCATCAAATAAAACAACCGTATAAGGACGTCTTCTAACAGCCTCAGTAAGCTGGCCACCCTCATTAAAACCAACATACCCAGGAGGCGAGCCTATAAGTTTACTTACTGTATGTCTTTCCATAAATTCTGACATATCTAATCTAATCATTGCTTCTTCACTACCGAAGAAATATGAGGCCAATGATTTAGTCAATTCAGTTTTACCAACACCGGTAGGGCCTGAAAAGATAAAACTTGCTATAGGTCTATTAGGATTTTTTAATCCAACTCTTGCTCTTCTTATAGCTCTAGAAACAGCTTTTACAGCTTCATCTTGTCCAATTAGCCTTTGGTGAAGTGTTTCTTCCATATTAAGAAGCTTGACTGATTCAGTTTCTGTTAATTTTTGAACAGGAACACCTGTCCATGAAGCTACAATATGTGCTACATCCTCTTCACTAACAAGGGGGCTTTGTAAGAGTTTTGAATCACTTTTTACAGACTTATTATCAGCATCAGATGGATCTGCAGCTGTAGATTCTTTTTTATTTTCCAATACCTCTTTAATCTTTGCAGACAATTCCATCTCTTTTTCACGTAATTGACCAGCTTGATCAAAATTTTGGTCCCTTACAGATTCTTCCTTCTGTTTTTGGACTTGTCTTAGTTCTCTATCTATTTGTTTGGCTTCAGGTGGAAGTTTAGAATTCATTAAACGTACTCTACTTCCCGCCTCGTCGATAAGGTCTATAGCCTTATCAGGTAAAAATCTATCAGATATATAACGATCCCCTAAATGCGCCGCTGCTTCCAGAGCATCATCAGTAATTTTTAGACGATGATGTTGTTCGTAACGTTCTCTAAGACCTTTTAAAATTTCGATTGTATCTTCAATCGATGGCTCCCCAACCATTACAGGTTGGAACCTTCTTTCCAGAGCAGCATCTCTCTCAATATGTTTTCTGTATTCATCGAGAGTTGTTGCACCAATACATTGAAGTTCTCCTCTAGCTAATGCTGGCTTAAGAATATTTGCTGCGTCTATAGCTCCTTCAGCAGCTCCAGCACCAATTAAAGTATGCACTTCATCTATGACAAGTATGACGTTACCTGCTGATTTAATTTCTTCCATTATTTTTTTTAACCTTTCTTCAAATTCACCTCTATATTTGGTTCCTGCTACCAAAAGTCCTATATCAAGTGTCAAAACTCTTTTATCTTCAAGTATGTCTGGAATATCTCCCATTTGTATTCTTTGAGCCAAACCTTCTGCAATAGCTGTTTTACCTACACCTGGCTCCCCAATGAGAACGGGATTATTTTTTGTTCTCCTACCTAATATTTGAACTACACGATCTATTTCTGAATAGCGGCCAACGACTGGGTCTAATTTTGATTCACTAGCTAATTTTGTTAAATTTGTTCCAAATTCATCAAGCGTAGCAGTTTTTAAGTTGCCCTTATTTGTACTAGCCCCTGTGCCAACCTCGGCTGTTTCACCTAACATCCTTATAACTTGAGTTCTTACTTTTGTAAGATCAATATTAAGATTCTCAAGAACTCTTGCAGCAACCCCTTCCCCTTCTCTAATTAAACCTAATAAAAGGTGCTCTGTACCTATGTAATTGTGACCTAGTTGACGAGCCTCTTCGAGAGATAATTCTAGAACTCTTTTAGCCCTAGGGGTAAAAGGTATTTCTACAGCTACAAACCCTGAACCTCTACCTATTATCTTTTCTACTTCTATCCTTGAATCTTTTAAATTAACTCCAAGTGATTTTAGTACTTTCGCTGCAACCCCAGTTCCTTCTCCAATTAACCCTAAAAGAATTTGTTCAGTTCCAACAAAATTATGACCAAGTCTTCTCGCTTCCTCTTGAGCAAGCATAATGACTTTTATAGCCTTTTCTGTAAATCTTTCAAACATTAGAAGATTGAATTCCTATTAATAACCTACCAGTAATATGTGAATTTTGTGTTCAGAATGAGCTTTTGTGAATACCTAAAAGTATAATTTATTAAATTAAATTGAACTTTTTTAGTGATATAGCAAGAATTTATAGTAATTTCAAGCATTCTGGTTATCCGAACAATTAAATTTTTACATTATTTTGTTGTTAATTTTTTTTCTTTTAAAAGAGCATGTGAACCATCTTTATAATAATTTTTTCTTATTCCTACAGTAGAAAAATCAAAGCGACTATAAAATCTTTCAGCAGTAACATTACTCTGAGAAACCTCTAATAGTAATTTCTTAAGATTTAATTTTTCACATCTTTTTATTAAATATCTCATAAGAAAAGATCCAAAACCCTTGTTCCTAAATTTCTGATAAACAACAAAATAATTTATTTGAGCTTCATCAATAACAACTTGAAAAACACATATTCCAATGACTAAATTTGTAATTAATAACCCAATGATTTTTGTACCTTCTTTTTTGAATTCGTTAGCCCATTGTTTCTTGCTCCATAGGGAAATCGTATTTGAATCTAATTCATAACATAAATCAATATCTTTCTCATTTATTTGTTTAATAGATATCATTTCAATATGTATGTATATTTAGGAAGTTCGAATCTAGAGTCATTATAGAATGTGACAGTTTTAGCAAAACTTTATTTAAAGTTATCCCATGGAAGAAAAACAATCTTTTTTAAAACAGAAAATTGACTTGGAAAGTCCTAATAAAAATATTGTACCTGTTACTACATCCATTGGAAGAGATGGGCAATTATTAGTTGGGGGATGTTCTATTGAAGAATTAGTTAAAAAATATGATTCTCCTCTTTATATTTTGGATGAAACCACTTTAAGAAAGTCATGTAGAGCTTATAAAGAAGCATTAGAAAAATATTACCCAGGAAAATCACTCCCGATATATGCCTCCAAGGCAAATAGTTCTATATTCATGAGTAACCTTGTTTCCTCAGAAGGTTTAGGACTTGATGCAGTCTCAGAGGGGGAATTATTAACTGCTCTAAAGGGTGGGGTACCAAATGAAAATATTGTTTTTCATGGGAACAATAAATCTGACAAAGAAATAGATTTCGCAATTAGAAATAACATAAAAATAATTGTAGATAATGACTACGACTTAAGAAGATTAGAGGAAATATCAAATTCATTAAATCATGAATTAGGAATAATGATTCGCTTTACTCCTGGGATAGAATGCCATACACACGAATACATAAGAACAGGTTCATTTGATAGCAAATTTGGTTTTGGAATCGAATATTTGGATACTTTATTTGCAAGCATAAGCGACACTAAACATCTTAAGTTAAAAGGACTACATGCTCATATTGGTTCCCAGATTTTTGAACTAGACCCTCACAAGGATCTTGGTGAAATAATGGTAAAGGTTATTTTGGACGCCAAAAAATTTGGCCATAATATTAAAGAACTAAATGTTGGTGGAGGCTTAGGCATTAAATATACAAAAAATGACGATCCACCTTCTATTGATGAATGGGTAAAAACAATTTCCAAAGCTGTTGTTAAAGCTTGTAAAAGACACAACTTAGATCTACCTAAATTGATGTGTGAACCTGGAAGATCCATTGTATCTACAGCAGGCATAACAATTTACAAAATTGGAGCTTTTAAAGAAATTCCTGGAATCAGAACTTATTTGTCTGTTGATGGTGGGATGAGTGATAATCCAAGGCCAATAACATATCAATCAAATTATTCTGCATGTTTGGTAAAAAACCCCTTTAATATTAATTCGAAAAATAAATATACTATTGCTGGCAAACACTGCGAATCGGGAGATGTATTGTTTAGGGAGATAGAACTAGCAAATTGCAAAACAGGAGATCTTATATGTGTTTTTGGTACTGGTGCATACAATAATTCAATGAGTTCTAACTACAACAGAATTCCAAGACCCGCAGCTATCTTAGTTTGTAATGGAGAAGCAGAAATTATTCAAAAAAGAGAACGTCCATATGATCTTTTAAGATATGATGTTTTGCCCGATCGCTTTATTAAATAAAATTAGGTACATTTAAATTAATTTTGTTTTTAGGTGTGAATTTCTCGGGAATTATAAATTTAAAACTTTTGTTAGATGTTTTATTTGCAGTTGGTTTTGGACTTTTATTATTCTATAGAGTAAAAGAACAACGGACATTATGGCTTCTAAGAGGATATTTGTTTTTAGTATCATCCGCATGGTTTATTCAAAGATATGCATACTTACCACTAACATCAAAATTAATTGATGCTGTAGTTCTAGCTTGCTCTCTCTCATTAGCGATCCTTTGGCAGGGAGAGTTAAGAAGATTAATGGAACTATTAGGCACTGGGAGGCTAGCTGTATTACTTGGAAATCCACCAAAGGAATTTAGGGCAACTTCAACTACCATTACTCAGTTAGTTGATACTGCAGGTAAACTCTCTCAAAATAGAAGAGGGGCTTTAATCGTTGTAGATTTGGGAAGTGATTTAAGACCTGAAGATTTTTTATATCCAGGAACCAATATTGAGGCACAATTATCAACCGACCTATTAATAAATCTTTTTGCTACGGATACACCTTTACATGATGGGGCAGTTCTTGTGAAAGGGAATAAAATAATATCTGCCGGTGTAATACTACCTTTATCTAGGCAAGGAATAAGTAGATACGGCACAAGACATCTTGCTGCACTAGGAATTACAGAAAGATTTGACAGGTCTATTTGTATTGTTGTCTCTGAAGAGACAGGTACATTATCATTAGCGAACCAAGGGAAGCTTGAAAGACCCATTACCAGCAGCAGGTTACAAGAACTTCTTGTAAATCTGATTGGAAATAAAAACTCAATGGGAACAAACAAATCATCTTTAGGTAAAAATTCTTTATCCCAAAATACAAATCTAAGTGATAATATTGTCAGTGATTCGAATGAAAAAGAGACCGAAAAGCCAACAATCTTCATTAACAAAAATGATTAACTTATGAGTTTAGGAAAAATAATTGACAAGAAAAATAGTAACTTATCCAAGAAAATAGATAAGCAAAAAGTTCCAGAACATATTGCAATAATTATGGACGGGAATGGCCGATGGGCAACAAAAAAAGGATTACCTCGTACATTTGGTCATAAAAAAGGAGTAAGTGTTCTAAAAGAAATTCTCAAATCATCAAAAAAATTAGGTTGTAAAATACTAACTGTTTATGCTTTTTCAACCGAGAATTGGACAAGACCAACTAAAGAGGTTGATTTCCTCATCAATCTTTTTAGCGAAGTTTTGAGAAACGAAATTGAAGAGATACATGAAGAATCAACAAAAATAAAATTCATTGGAGATCTAACTCCTTTCCCAGAAACTTTAAAAAAAATAATCACTAATTCAGAATCTCTTACTAAAAACAACAATCAATTTTTATTGAATGTATGTGTTAATTACGGCGGTAGACAAGAAATAGTAAAAGTTGCAAAAGAATTAGCATTAAAATCTTCTTCTGGTGAAATAAAACCAAATGAAGTTAATGAAGAATTATTTAATTCAGAGCTATTAACTCGAGGAATTAAAGATCCAGAATTACTAATAAGAACTAGTGGAGAAAAAAGGATCAGTAATTTTCTTTTATGGCAATTAGCTTATTCAGAAATTTACATATCTGACGTAATGTGGCCAGACTTCAATGAGTTTGAATTTCTAAAAGCAATTATTGATTACCAATCAAGGAATAGACGTTTCGGCGGTATAGAATCATTACCAAATGAATCCTTTGAAGATTCTCAATATTCTTCCTAAAAAATGGCTAATTCGAAAAATCAGTTATTAAGAGAAATTAGGTTCGATTGGAATAAAGAGGAGATATTGGAAATACTTAATATGCCTCTGATTGATTTAATGTGGGAAGCACAGATGGTTCACAGGAAATATAACAAATACAACATACAATTAGCATCATTGTTCAGCGTAAAAACTGGCGGATGCGAGGAAAATTGTTCATATTGTAGCCAATCAATTTATAGTTCTAGTGAAATCAAAAGTCATCCGCAATTTCAAGTTGAAGAGGTTTTAGCAAGAGCTCAAATAGCAAAAAGTGAGGGTGCAGATAGGTTTTGCATGGGGTGGGCATGGAGAGAAATTAGAGACGGGAAATCTTTTAATGCAATGTTAGAGATGGTTACCGGTGTAAGAGATTTAGGAATGGAAGCATGCGTTACTGCTGGGATGCTTACAGAAGAACAAGCTTCCAGACTTGCTGATGCAGGTTTAACTGCCTATAACCACAATCTTGATACAAGTCCTGAGCATTATAAAAAAATTATTACGACTAGAACTTATCAAGACAGACTAGATACTATCAAAAGAGTAAGAGATGCAGGAATAAATGTGTGTTGTGGAGGTATAATAGGTTTGGGTGAAACTAATTGCGATAGAGCATCTCTTTTGGAAGTGCTTTCAAACATGAATCCGCACCCTGAAAGTGTTCCTATAAACTCATTAGTAGCTATTGAAGGTACTGGTTTAGAAGATAATCAAGAAATTGATTCTATTGAGATGATAAGGATGATAGCTTCAGCAAGAATTCTTATGCCTAAAAGTAAAATAAGATTAAGTGCAGGGCGAGAAAAGCTCTCAAAAGAAGCCCAAATTTTATGTTTTCAATGCGGCGCAAATTCAATTTTTTATGGAGATGAGTTACTCACAACTTCAAATCCATCTTTTCAATCAGACAGAAAACTTCTTAAAGAGGTTGGGGTATCATTTAATAAAGATTTTGAAACTTGTGAAAAAACATTATCCTCTTTATGAAAGGCAAAAATTATAAAATAGTTTCTCTTTATTCTTTCTTTACATTTCAAGAAAACTTAATTCTTGATCTCAAAAACAAATTATTAGAAATCGAGAATGAAAAAGATCTATCAGGTTTATTAATTTTTGCAAGTGAAGGTATTAATGGAACTATTTGTGCTGAGAAAAATGTAGTTGATATTGTTATCAATTTACTTTACAAATATACTTATAATAAAAATTTGAATATAAAAGTAAACTTTTCAAAAAAGAAAGTTTTCAAAAAATTAAAAATAAAAATCAAGAAAGAAATAGTTACCATGGGTGTCCCTGAAATAAAACCTTCACAAGATAATGGAACTTATATTGACTCAGCTAATTGGAATAAGTTAATTAAAAATCAAAATACAATAGTCATTGATACTAGAAATCATTATGAGGTGTCTATAGGGACTTTTCAAAATTCTATAAACCCAAATACAAGAAACTTTAGTGAATTCCCCAAGTGGGTAGATGATCATTTAGAGAGTTACTTAGAAAATAAAGATTCAAAGAATATAGCAATGTTTTGCACTGGAGGTATCAGATGCGAAAAAGCCACGAGTTTATTGAAAAAGAAAGGTTATAAAAATATCTATCACCTACAAGGAGGTATTCTGCAATACCTAAACGACATATCAGAAGAAGAAAATTTATTTGAAGGTGAATGTTTTGTTTTTGATAAAAGAGTTGCTTTAGATCAAGAATTAGAAAAAGGTTCATACTCCATTTGTCATGCATGCGGCATGCCAGTTTCAATTCAAGATCAAAAAAGAACAGAATATAGAGAGGGTATTCAATGTCATTTCTGCATAAATCAATTCAGTGATGATGATAGAAAAAGGTTTGAAGAAAGACAAAAACAAATCGATAGATTAAAAGGTGAGAATCAAAAAATCTATCAAGATTAATTTTCCAAAATCATGAAAGTTGAAGAATTAGAAAAATTAGCAGGTACTATTGGATTATTAATTAAAATTCAAGTTAGAGAAACTCTTGGATTATGTTTTTTTAGAATCGTTATTGCAGAACAGAAAGATAACATCATAAAGATTTGGGCCGAAATGAAAGGTTGGACTTATTTAAATAAACAAGGTATTCAGCTTGATACATTAAGAATCATTAGTAAAGCTCCAGCTTTTGTTTCAGAATTAATATGGGCAACAACTATGGCTTGGGCAATTGAAAAAAAATCAAGCAACAAAGCAAGACTTTTAGCTATTTTTGATAGTGAAGGATATAGTAAAAAACTTGTAAGATATTTTAAGTTAATAGGATTCAAAATTGTAAAAGAAGTTGGTTCTAGTCCAGTAGATCTTTTATTAAGATTGATCTGGGGAGGTGCAGGTACACTTATGAAAGGGGAATGTATTTCTATATTGAAAAAACTTGAAAAGAAACTCTCTTTAATTGAAGACAGTTAACCCGCATGATAGCTACTTCTAACTAAGGGGCCAGAAGATACTTTCTTAAATCCTAATTCCTTGGAGAAGTGATATAAATATTCAAACTCTGATTGATCCCAATATTTCTTAACTGCCAAATGATTTAATGAGGGCCTTAAATATTGGCCGATTGTAATTTGATCACAATCTATTTTTTTAAGATCAAAAATTGTATGTTTTATTTCATCTAATGTTTCACCAAGGCCTAACATAATGCCTGATTTAGTTTGAATATGAGGAGCAAAATCTTTTGACTTTTTTAGTAAACTTAGGGATTTTTTGTAATTTGCACCTCTCCTAACTTCTTTTTGCAGTCTTTCAACAGTTTCAAGATTATGATTAAAGCAAATTGGATCTTTTTCTAAAATCATCTTCAATCTCTCTGTTTGAAGGTTATTAGTTTCATCAAAATTTTTGCCCCCACCCCATAAATCAGGAGTCAAAACCTCAATTTTTATTGATGAATCAACTTTTCTAATCTCATCAATTGTAGATATAAATAAATTTGCACCGTGATCAGGGAGATCGTCTCTAGATACAGATGTCAAAACAACATATTTCAAACTTAGTACTTTTACTGCTTCAGCGACTTGAGTAGATTCATCAATATTGATAGAACTAGGTCTACCTTTATTAACCTGACAAAAAGCACAAGAACGAGAACATATCGATCCACCCAGTAAGAAAGTGGCTGTTCCTGAGGCATAACATTCTGCTCTATTTGGACATCTTGCTTCTTCACAAATAGTATGTATGTTTGATTTCTTGATAAGTGTTTGTATTTTTTCGAACTCTGAAGCTTTACTAATCGGAAATTTTATCCAGGAGGGAAGTCTTAAGATTTTTTCTTTCTTGATTAGATTATTTTCTCTCATTTTCTAATTTAGATTTGTTCTTCCTTCTAAGGCCCTTGCAAGTGTAACTTCATCCACATATTCAAGTTCACTACCCATTGGGAGGCCGTATGCAATCCTCGTAACTTTAGTAAAAGGGGCCAGCAATTTTCCAACATAAAGACTCGTTGTATCTCCCTCAACACTGGGGGTCAATGCCAATATGATCTCATCTATTTCAGACTTACTTACTCTTTCTACTAAGCTTCTTATTTCTAAGAGTTCAGGGCCAACAGAATCCATTGGAGATATTAAACCACCAATAACATGGTAAACACCTTTAAATTCTCTGGCGCGCTCTAAAGCAAGCAAGTCTTTGGTTTCTGCTACTACACAAATTAGTTTTTGGTTTCTTTCAGTATTTCTACAAATTTCACATTCATCTTCTGAAGTCAAATTGAAGCATTTTTTACAACGACCAACATTACTATGAGCTTCTAACAGAGCCTTTGAAAAATCCCTTATTGTACTTTCAGGTTGTTTTAAAATAAACAGGGCTAAACGTTGAGCTGTTCTTGGACCAATCCCTGGGAATTTCTCAAAGTGACCAATTAATTTTGAAAGCGGTTTGGTATAAGTAATCAAAATCAAACTATTTCTAGGAATAATTTAGACGCAAAATTCTGAATTGCCATAATTGTTTGCTTTTAATGTCTTATTATGTTTTTAGTTAGTAATTTCAAACAAAATGAAAAATATTAAATTTAATCCTTTCAAATACGTACTTTTAATTTTTTTATGTTTTACAGTTAGCGCTTGTAGTGGAGGTCTCAATGCAGGATTAGAAGCTTATCAAAGCCCCGATGGAAGATATGCCTTCTTATATCCAACAGGATGGACCAAAGTAAAAGTCAATGGAGGTCCTGAAATTATTTATCATGATTTAATAAATAGTAATGAGACATTAAGTTTAGTAATTTCTGACGTAAATAAAGAGGTCCAATTAGAGCAATTGGGAAGCCCTAATGAAGTAGGTCAAACATTAATTGAAAAAGTCATTGCTCCCAAAGGTTCAGGTAGAGAGGTAAAACTGATAAATGCTAACAAGAGGGAGGCCTCGAATCATATTTTCTATGATTTAGAGTATGAATTAAATCTAAATGAACAGGCCAGACATGAACTTGCTACTGTTGTAATTGATAGAGGAACACTTTATACTTTTGCTGTAGGGGCAAATGAAGAAAGATGGAATAAAGTTGATGGAATTTTTAGTAATGTAATTGAATCATTTAACTTCCTAATATAGTTTTTAGAAAATCTAAATTAGATTCCTACTTGAACATTCCACAAATCTGCATATGTTTTGTTCTGATCTAATAGGTTTTCATGTTTTCCACTTTCAACTATTTTACCCTTATCAATAACAATAATATTATCCGCATTTTTTATTGTGCTTAATCTATGAGCTATTACTATAGTGGTTCTTTCTTTTGTGATTTTAGATAATGATTTTTGAATTAAAGCCTCTGTTTCATTATCAACCGAGGCTGTAGCTTCATCTAATATTAATATTGGAGCATCCTTTAAAACAGCTCTAGCCAAGGCAATTCTTTGGCGTTGACCTCCTGACAGCCTTTGCCCCCTTTCTCCTACTATAGTTTTATAACCATCTGGCAATTGTTCAATAAATTCATGAGCTTCCGCGATCTTTGAAGCTTTAATGATGTCTTTAAAACTTGGGTTTATAGAGCCATAAGCAATATTTTCTTTTACACTGCCATGAAATAAATAAGTTTCTTGACTTACTAAAGATATACACTTTCTTAAATCTCTCAAATTTATTTCTTTAATAGAAATGCCATCCAAGGTTATTGACCCATTATTACTATCATAAATCCTAAGGAGTAATTTTATTATTGTACTTTTCCCAGAACCAGTTAAACCAACAATTCCTAATGTTGAGTTATTTTCAATTTTGAAATTTATATTTTTTAAAGTTAAATCTCGTCCAGGATAGTTAAAATTTACTTTATTAAAAATTATCTCTCCTTTGGTATATTTAGGTTCAATTTTAATTTTTCCATCTTTTATTTTTATAGGCGTATCTATGAGATCAATTACTCTATCTATTGACGCCATAGATCTCTGAAAATCGTCTAAAACATGCCCCAAAGTAGTTAAAGGCCATAATAATCTTTGTGTAATAAACACTAAAAAACTATAAGTACCTACATCAAGTATCTTATTCCAAGTTTGGAAACCTCCAATTAATAGAATCGCTATAAAAGCAAATAAGATTGCAAATCTTATAAGAGGGATAAAAGCAGAAGATAATTTTATTGCAGCCTTATTACTTCTTTGATAATCAAGACTTTCCTTATTTAATCTATTTAGTTCCCATTTTTCTTTAGTAAAACTTTTTATGGTCAGAATTCCACTTAAATTATTATTAAGTCTTGATGCCAACAGTCCAGCTTTATTTCTAACATCTCTATATTTTGGAGCAAGCTTCCTTTGAAATTTAATTGATCCTAAAAATATTATTGGAATAGGAATGAAGGCAAATAAAGCGATTTTTGGAGCAACAAAAATCATAGTGCCTCCAATTATTAAGACAGTTATAAATAACTGAATAATCTGATTAGCCCCTTGGTCTAGAAATCTCTCGAGTTGATTTATATCATCATTCAAAATAGATAAGAGTCTGCCAGTATTATCACTTTCAAAAAAATCCATATCTAATTCCTGGATATGTTCATAAGCTTTTATTCTTAATTTATGTTGCGATAGCTGAGCCAAATTTCTCCATAAAATTGAATATAAATATTCAAAGGAGGATTCACCAGACCAAACTATTCCTGATGCAAATGCAAGAAAAATCAATTGTGCTGGAACTTCTTTTATCCCAAAACCAGCAATCCATGAATTCTGTTCCTTTACAACGATATCCACCGCAAGACCAATTATTACAGGGGGAGCTAAATCTAATATTTTATTAATTATGGAACTAAAAAAAGCAAGAAAAAGTATCCTTCTTTCTTCAATCAGATTCAAATAAAGTCTAATTATTGGATTTTGATTGTTCTTAGACCTCATATAATAACAATTAAATTTTTCTGTTATGTTTTAAATTTTCTTTAGTTTCTAATTTACATTTTGTTTTTGCATCTTCATGACTTGCAGTTTGTGTAAATTCTTCGTAGTAACATTCACAAATTTCATTCGCAATTTCTTCACTAAATACCATTTCTGCTTGCAGCATTTCCGCTTTGACACTCTGAAGACAAAATAATTTTATGATTGAATTTTGTTTCGTTTGGGCTAAATAATAACTATTAAAAGAGTTGAATAGGATCATCAGATTCAAAAAAATAAAGACTTTATATTTGTAAGCTTTCATTCTCTATGCCTAGTTTCTGACTTTAATTTTTTTTAATTTATTTTTAGTTTCTCTATGCAGATCTCTGGGTAAATCTACCAAACTGTAATCATTAAAAATCTGTATCTTCCCTATGGATCTACCATTTATATTAGTTGAATTACAGATTGAGGATATAATATTTGCAACTCTAACCCCATCAAATTTACCAAAGTTAAATTTGTAGGTTTCAAAAGAATCATTTTGATAATTATTTCTCCTATTTGAATTTCTCATACGATTATTACCATTTCTATTTGATCTATTTCGATCAGTATTATTTTGTTTATGAATCCAAGAATCATCTTCATTAACAAAAAATGCTTTATTACCTATTACTAAATTAATCGCCGCCATTGCAATATTTGAGTCATCCATAGAGTGTTTTTCTTTTAAATTATCTAGTACATCAATAATCAAAGCTTTATTTTCTTCATTTTCATCTTTAGCCAAAGAACTCTCATTAACATTCTCTATAAGTTTCTCCATCCTTTTTTCATTTATTATTTTATTACTTGGGATATTAATTTCTTCAATCTTAGTTCTTGTTGAGTTTTCTAAGTTTCTTAGAAAATGTTTTTCTCTTTGATTTACAAATAAAATTGCCTCTCCTGATCTGCCTGCCCTTCCAGTTCTTCCAATTCTATGAGTATATGTTTCCTTATCAAAAGGAAAATCGTAATTAACAACAAGTTTAATCCTCTCTACATCTAATCCTCTAGCTGCGACATCAGTTGCAACAAGGATATCAATAAATCCTTTTTTTAATCTATCTACAGTATTTTCTCTTTGATTTTGAGGTATATCTCCATTAAGTACTGCCACAGTATGACCTGAATTCTCTAAAGCTTCAGCTATTGAAGTAGTAAGTAGTTTTGTCCTCACAAAAATTATTACTCCCTCGTTATTAAGTTCTAATATTCTTTTTAAAGCATCTAACTTATGGTGCCTTTGTACATATAGAAATTTTTGCGAAATTAATTGAGTTTCTTTTTTGACACTTTTGATTAATATTTCGGCGGGATCATTTAGATATTTTTTTGCTATGTTTCTTATCTCACTAGGCATTGTTGCTGAAAACAATACCATCTGCTTATTTTCCGGAAGTTGATCTATTATCCATTCAATATCTTCAAGGAAACCCATATTAAACATTTCATCGGCCTCATCTAAAACAAGACAATTTATTCCGTTAATTTTAAAAGTTCCCTGCCTTATATGATCCATTATTCGGCCAGGGGTCCCAACTACTACGTCAACTTTTCTTTTCAATGAAGAAATTTGACTTCGATAGTCGGTACCTCCATAAATTGCAACTGTCTTAAAATTACTAGATTCAGAACTATAACTTTTAAAAGATTCTGCCACTTGAGTTGCCAATTCTCTTGTAGGAGTCATAACTAAAACCTTGGCATTTAATTCTTTGTTATCTGCAAGTTTTTCTATTAATGGTAGTGCGAAAGCTGCGGTCTTTCCTGTTCCTGTTTGTGCTTGGCCTAGTAAATCTCTGCCTAACATTAGTTCTGGAATTGCAGCTTTTTGGATAGGAGTTGGATTTTTGTATCCTTTATTTCTTAACGAATTTAAGATCGATTGATTAAACCCAAAATCGAGGAATCCATTTTCATTATCATTTCCTTTAGATACTTCCAATAGTTGAGATTCAGTTTCTGTTTTGTTCTCTAAGTTATTTAACTCAAGTAGGGAAACATCTTCATTCTTAGATTTTTCCTGCTCACTATCAATAGAGTTACTATCTTTTTTTAAAGCCATTTTAAATGCCCAATGATCTTCTGATTAGGCATTCAACAAATCTCTAAATTTACTTAAATTGTTGACTAGCCTTGCAGAGCCGAGTTATTAATCTAACATCTTGGGGTTAAAATCTTACGAATTTCTCAAAAATAAGATTTAATTTAAATAATATATATCTAGAAATTTTTTTGCTCTTGTAACAGCCGTATAAAATAACCTTCTTTCAAAATTATCTCTGCAAAAGATATTTTCACTATCTTTTTGTGCTTTTACAGCATATTGATTTCTTCTATATTTTTGGGACCACAAAATGCTTACTTTCTCAGATTCACTTCCTTGAGATTTATGAATAGTAATGGCTATTGCTGGAACAACATTTTCTAAATTAGATGGATCAATTAATTCGACAATTTCTTCGTTATTTTGATTAAATTTTCTAAAAAGATATTTTCTTTCATTTTTTAAACCTATAAGTACGCCGATATCGCCATTTGACAATCCAAGTTCATTATTGTTTTTTGTACACATGATCGGAACACCCTCGTTAAGAGTTTTAAGGTCATAGGATTTTTTTTGACCAAAAACAATTTCATTCAAATTTTCAACACTCCATCTTCCAGAATTTTTTTCACATAAAATCAAGTGACTTTGTAAATCCAGAAATAT
Organism: Prochlorococcus sp. AG-412-J13; assembly: GCA_003214815.1. Lineage (GTDB taxonomy): Bacteria > Cyanobacteriota > Cyanobacteriia > PCC-6307 > Cyanobiaceae > Prochlorococcus_A. Next base: position 88,058 of record QCLE01000004.1, read on the forward strand.
CTTATCTACTAAATCTTTTTCATTAAGCAATAAATTATCAATACCCTCATCAAATATATATTTTTTTTTACTTAAATTTGAAGTTGAAAGATTTAACTTATTTAGATGACTTGTAATTGAAAAAATTAAATGTTTTGGAATATCATTTTCTCTACTTTTTGAAATAGTAACTTGTTTTGATTTAGTATCCTTTTCTAATTCTTTTATCTTTCGATTAAGTAAAGAATAATCATTATTAAATATTAAACTACTAATTATTGCTATATCTCCACTATTTCTATAAGTTTTTTCTAAATTTACTACACAAGATTTAATTGAACTATTTTCACAATATTCAAACAAATAATTCCAGATAGAACAGTTATTTACTGGGGACAATTGATTTTTATCTCCAACTAAAATAATTTTACAATCCTTTGCTAGTAAACTTAAAACCAATTCAATCAAATCGATATTAACCATTGACATTTCATCAATTATGAAAATATCAAGTTCTTTTATTTTAAATTTCAACTTAAGAGATTTATTTTGAGAATTTAAAATCCATCTATGTAAAGTTTGAAATTCTATTTGGTCTAGAAATTTGCTAAAGGAAATATTTTTTTTATGATTAAGAGCTTCTTTTAGACGAGCTGTAGCTTTACCCGTTGGAGCTGACAATCCAATATTTAAAAAGTTATCAATTCGAAGGAGCTCTAATATTAAATTTATTATTAAAGTTGTTTTACCTGTGCCTGGTCCTCCTTGAAGGAAAACTAAGTTTGAATATTTAAAAATATTTTTAATTTGATCTATTTTATTATCATCTTCATAAATTATCGAATTCATTAAATTATCGGTATCTATTTTTTTTAAAAATGAATTAATAACTCTTTCTATCTTTCTTGACCATTTTGCGAGGGATAATTTTCTATCTATTAATAAGAATGGAGAATTAAGGGAGCCTATCAAGCCTATATTTTTTAGAATATCTAGATGTTTATTGGGCCAGCCATCTTCTAAAATTTCAAAGATTATTAAACTATTATCTACATCAATAATAATTTCACCGTTTTTTTCAAACTCTAATAAGATCCTTATTGTATCTTTTACGAAATTACCATAGTTTTTTTCATTGAATTTAAAAATATCTAAGATTAAATTAAATATGTGCTCATATTGGAACTTTTCAATATCCGTAGTTGTTTTAGTCATTCTAAAAAAGGTTATCTAAATAATTAATTCTATTTAATGGTGCATTACTAATAAAAACACCTGGAGATATTTCTTTCGAATTAGATTTTTCAAATAATTCAAAATCTGGTAATCCCTTTAAAAAAACATAAATATATCCTCCTAGATTTTTATGAGGTTGATAATTTTTAAGTCGCCACTTTAATAATCTATGTAATGCCAATAAATAAAGATGAGATTGCAAGGGATAATGATGTTTAATCATTTCATCTCTCATATGTTCATAGTTATAGTTTCTTGGTAAACAATCACTATTATCACTTCCAGAAATAAAATTACTTTTCCAATCAATTACCCACCATTTACTATTTTCTAATGTATTACCTACTGGGAAAACACAATCAATACATCCTGAATGAAAGCCTTTATGCATAATTTGAAGATCCTTAATTTTGTCTGCATATTCTTCACCAAATTCATATTCCTTATCTAAAAGAAAGCATTTTGATATATCATGAGAATTTATATTTCTACCTTCATAAGATAGTGTCAAATCATATTTAACTTCCTTAAGTAAGTATTCATTCGGTATATCAACTAGTTTCTTGTTTTGTAATTCACTCCCTAAAGATATATTTATAATTCTTAAAATTGCATCTTTTACTTTAGAAGCCAAAGAAGTATCGATTTGATGAAAGTTCAATTCTTCAATAATTAAATCAATTAATTCTTGATTATTATCGTTTCTAAATTCAAATCTTTCTATTATTTTGTGCAAGCATGTCCCAGCAATATTTCCTTTTGGGAATTCACTTAAGGGATTTGAATAAGAAAAATAATTAGGATAATTATTTGATTTCTTAAAATTAGACTCGTTTATAATTGATATATTATCTTCATAATCCTTATATTGATTAATGACCGCATCAATATTTTTATCTTTACGTATCCAAGAAGTATAACTTGAATAAGAAATGAATTGATCAGAATTAAATTCTTTAGATATTTTTTTATTAACATTATCAATTTTCCAAAGATTATTATTCAATCTGTTAATTTGGAACTTAGCGAAAATTTCTTTAATTTTCTCTTTTTCTATACTATATTCAAAAGTAGACTTATAAATATTAATATTTTCCAAATTATTAAGTAAATCATTGTTTAAGATATTATTTGTATCTTCTAAATCATTAAAAACTATAAGTTTATATTTACTCCTTGTAAGTGCTACATAAATTAACCTCTCACTCTCTTTAAATAAATCTTCTTCTTCTATTAATTTAAATTTTTCAACCTTCTTGTAATTATTAGAAATATTAATGTATATGTTTCTATCAATATTTGATTTCCAAATAGGTCCTTTAATTTTATTTGATTTATTAGAAATAGTTGAGAGATATGGACATAGGACTATGTCAAATTCGAGGCCCTTACTACTATGAATTGTATAAAGATTTATTCCATTTTGAAGATTATAATCTTTCGTCAAAAAATCTTCTCCAGTACAAATTCTTAAAGAATGATCTAACTGATTTTTGTACCAGTTAAAAACATTATTGATATTAAAATCATTATTGATTAATTCTATTTCAACAATTTCTGAAAGTTGAAATAAATTTGAATTTAAATCTGAATCTTGAATAATCGAGGGTGACTTATAATTTTGAAGAAGTTCATTAACAATACTTAAAAAACCTTTTTCTCTTAGTTCCTGAGACCAAGTAATGCATTTATTAATCAAAATTTCTAAATTATTACTAATTCCATCATCAAGTAGTTCTTCTAATTCAATTTCTATAAACTTTGATGCGGCTAACAAAGTTATATTTTTAAATAACCTCGGATTTAATAAACAGTTAATGAATAAAAACAATAGAGAACTTGCTTCTGTATCAAAAATATTTTGTTTATTTTGAATTTTGCATGGGAGGTTAAACTGATTTAATTTGTTTTTCAAATCTAAGCATTGCGAATTATTTAATGTAAGAATCGCAATTTTATTAATATCAATTTCTTTATTATTTAAAATGAAGTTAACTATGTAATTAGTTATAAGATCCTCTATATCAGTCTCTTTTTTTAAAAAATCTACAATTTCAAATACATCCTTAAATTTAAATTCAGAATTAATATTTTCATTAATTCTAGAGGTTAATTTCCTATAATTTAGTTTTGATTGTTTAAGTCCCTTCTTATAAAGTATATTAATAACATCAATTAACTTTTTTGAGGATCTATAGTTATCTGTAAGACTAAAAACTTCGATTGCATTAGATTTTGCATCTAAATAAGTTTCAATATCTCCACCTCTAAATTTGTAGATTGCTTGTTTTGGATCACCTACACAGAGTAAAAAATGATTTTTAGTATTAAAGAACTTTTTTATTAAATTCCACTGAGTATTATCTGTATCTTGAAACTCATCTACTAAGACACATTTAAATCTTTTTTGAATTTTAGATAGGGTAATACTATTACTAATTTTTGAATCTAGAAATGTATTTTCTACAGTCCTTATGAGATCGTTGAAGTTGAAAATAGAAAAACTTTTCTTTAATTCAATTAATTTTATATAAGCTAATTGGGTAAATATTCTTACAAACTCGGTATAGAAACCTTCTTTTATTTTATAAATTTTATCTTGTAATAAATTAAATTTAGTAAAATCTAATTTTAAATTATGTTTATCAATTTCTTTAGATATATTTTCATTGTAAAAATATTTAAATAATAGATCATCTTTAGAAATATCATATATAAAATCAATCGCATTTTTCGAATTAAGCCTTTTGTTAATCTCTTCAATCCAACAAATTATTTGATTAAACTTATCATTTCTCGGTTTTGCTGCATATATTTGACTTTTACCACCACATTCCTTAATTAATTTTCCCAACTCTATAAGTTGTAAAAATAGTTCCTTACCTTTCTTGTTCCATTCAACACAAAAATCATTCCAATTTAAATAAAAAAATTCATTAAAATAACCATTTATATCAATAATCTTATAGTTATTATTTATTTGAAATTTATAAATATTTTCTTGATCTATATTTTTTAAAATTTCTACAAAAAATGACTTATTAAGTCTACTTCCAAATCTAGAGCTTATTTTTTTTTTGTTGACTGCTGAAATCAGCTCAGGATTAAGATTTAGAAAAACTTCAATCCACAAATTATCTATTACATCTTTATACAAATTATCTATATTATTCTCAATGTATGGATCTTGAGTTACACCTATTTCGATACTATATTCATCAATAATATTATTGCAAAAAGCATGGAATGTAGTTACCTGTAACTTATAAATTTCATTAACAAAATTATCAATTTCGGATATTGTTTTTTCCTTAGATTTTTCCTTCTCCTTAAATTTTAGATACCAATCCTTTAGGCTATTATCTATCTTACTTTCATTATAATTTTGCAAATATAATTTTAAATCCTTAAATCTCAAAAGTATTTTTTCTCGTAATTCAGAACACGTATTTTTTGTAAAACTTAATAAGAGTATCTCATCTGGTTTAATTTTTTTCTCCAAAACATTTCTTAAAACTAGGTGCGCCAAAGTGAAACTTTTGCCAGTTCCTGCACTTGCTTCTACTAATTTAAATTTATTATCTAATTGAATTTGATTAATATCCATATCTTTATTGAATTAATATTTGACCTCATTTTTATAAAGTAAGTAATTCTTAAATTTATTGTCTAAATATTGCTCCTCTAAAGAAATTCTAAATTTAATAATCAAAGCCAGACTTATTGATAAAAATAAATAATAAATAGATAGCTTTGTTATAAAAACGCCAAAGGTAATGAATATTAAAGAATAGTACATAGGATGACGAGTAAATCGATAAATACCTGTATTAACAAAATTTCTATTGTTTATAGGTTTTGGGAAAGGGGAAAAATTTCTACCTAAGTCTGTAATTGCAACTAACAATATTATGAAAGCAATTAAGATAATTAAAAACCCCACTAAATAAGAAAAAGGACCAACTTGAATTATTTGTTTTTGTGAAATAAATTCCCATTGATAAAAATGGAGACTAATAATTAAGAACTGTAAAAAAACAAGGCTAAGTTCATAAGCAGCTTTAAAAAAATTTTTTAACTGAAATTTAGTCATTAATTTATTTCATTAATGCTTCAATAAGAGGTCCATATAATCTGAATGATAATTTATCAAAATTTTTATTTCCCAAAAAGAAATCTGGTTCTTTTTCATTTCCAAAACAAAATTTCATTTCGATATTATCTCTTTCTCCTTTAGAAAAAGTTTTATTACCAATCCATCTATCCGTAAAAGCTTTTTTCTCATTTTTTGATTTTATTTTTGCTTCTACATATTTATAAGTACTTTCTGGAGGAAGAGGTAAACATTTTTCAGAATAATTTTTAAAAATATTTATATATTCCTCCAAAATTAAATTTGACTCAATTACTCCGGGTGATTGAATAATTTGCGATTTATAATTATTTTCTGTTCTAAAAATTACTTTAGTCTTTTTTATATTCTTCTTAAAAGAATAAATGAAGAGTGATTTTATCCAAGCCTCTGTCAAACGACTTAAACTTAGTTTGGCATGAATTAATTCAATTACGGTGTCATCAGCGATGAAATATTCTTCTTTATTTGCATTTGACTTAACATAAATTCTATTAATCTTATTATGTTTACTCAAACTTGTAGATAGACTCCCTAGTAAATCTTTGATTTCTTTTTCTTTTATAAAAGTACTATTTTTGGGCATAATAATACCATTTTCAACCAATTGATCATTAATATTCAAATTTTTTAAATCATCAACAACATTATGGTTATCAATCTTTAATTTCTGAATTATTTTTGTAATTAGTTGCGACTTCTGCAGATTACTTACATTCTCCTCATCTGGATGATGAATAAATATTTCCTTAGGTGAAATATTTTTTTTATTTAGCCAATATTTTTGTGGAGTCTTGAACCAATAAATCAGTTCTGATAATTTGTAATTTTTAATATCAGATTTTTTTTCATTCCAATCTATATCTTTTACTAATGAATAATTACTTTTAATTATCCTAGAGCTATCAAGATCAATTATTTCTTTTTTATTTAAATCATAATCTTTAATTATTAGTTCTCTTTGGCCTTGGTTTAAAAAACTATCAAAAAAAGAAATTAACTCTTTTATAGGAAAAGAAACATCTAATTTTTTATTGTTTTTGTCATTCTTTACCCAAGTAACTATAAATTTATCTCTACAGGCAATTAACAACTCAAGAAATGAATATTTCTCTCTTTCAAAAACTGATGGATCGCCCAGGTGATATTTATTATTTAATATATTAATATTTTCATTCTTTGATAATTTTGGATAATAAACACTATTCATGTCAATTAGGAAGATAACCTTATGTGGAATATGCCTTGAATTCTCAATATCACTTACTAAGATCTTATTGATACGTGATTTGCTTTGAAATTTAGCTTTATTTATGCAAGAAATTAATATCTCTCTAAAAACATTTAACAAAATAAGATCATCAGGTATTGAATGTATTGCATTATTATCAAGAATTCTATTTATTTCACTTATTTCTAAATTAAAATTTGCATTAGAATCAGCAATACTTTTTAATATAAACTTTATCTTTTCAACCCAACTTGAGTAAGAAAAAGATCCCCTTAGCAAATTAATATATTTTTTTAAATCAAGTAATAAATTAATCCATTTATTCAAATCCAAACTTATATTTTTTAAGCTAAATGGTTTTAAATTAAAAGTACTTAAATTGACTTCATTGTCATAAATTAAGCCCAAAGTAATTCTATTTATACACCACTCTAGGGTATTTTTTTCTTCGCCTAATCTTTCATTAGCATCTAATCCCCAATGAAAACCAACTTGGGTAAGTAGGAAAATAATTTCATCCTTCTCAGTAATATCAAAATCAAAAATGTTCTGAGTTACTTTTTTCGAAAGAATATAATCTATTTTTTCAAGTGTAATTTTCTCATTTGCTATTTCAGTGATGTCAATTAAAAATTTATAAATGTCTGGAGAATCATGATTATCCTCATCAATAAAAAAATAAGGTATCTTTTCACCATTAATTAACTTATTATTAAAGATATACCTTAGATAAGGTTTAACTTGATTAGTTTGTGGAGATAAAACAGCAATATCACTATATTTAATATTCTCGCAAGAATTTATTATTTCTATAATTTTATTTCTTATAAATTCTAATTGACTATTCTGATTAAAATTCTCACAAAGTAATATTGAATCATCCCTTTCATTTACTAAAAGATCATTGCTATTATTATCAATTAGTTTTTTTTGTATTTGATTAAGAAGAGTAATATCTTGCTTTTCAGAAAAATTAATTGTTGGATCAATATAAATTAGGTTATTTTTTGAATTTATACCTTCTTTATAAATATTTTCCTCAATTAATTTCTGAAAGTTTGCTCCAAATTTACCAAATATTTTCTCAATAGTTGTATTGTTTAAATTCAAATTACTTTCAAAATTATCAAATTCCAACTCACCTGCAAGACAATTTATTCTATTCCATAAATCATCTCCAGCAGATAATAAATATAAATTTACCTTAGTAAATTTTGAAAGTTCTGAATAAAAGTTAATATGTAGTTTAGATAAGTTATTATCTGAAATAATATAAATTTGATTTGGTACTTTAATTTGAAAGTTTTTAATTTTTCTTAAATTCCTTATTATTTCAATCATGTATAAACATGAAGGCTTTTCAGATATTTTTTTCTCTAATAATTTATATAAGATAGGTTGCCAAAACTGATCTGAATTTAAATTCTTAAATAGATTAAGTGAGTTGATTTCATATCTATTCCATTCAGCAATCATTTCAGGTCTAAAAATTAGATAATCAATAAAATTATTCGTGATCTTTTTTGTCAAATTATATATGTCTCCATCAATTGTCTTTTTATTATCTAAATATTTATTAATCCAATTTCTAATCGGAAACGATTCTTTAAAGCTATTTAATTCTTCTAATGAATCAATAATGCCCCATTTAATTGACTCAAAATTCCATAAACCCATATCAATTCCTGGAAAAAAATTTGTCAATAATGATTCCGTATAACTTGATATTGTCTTAAATTCATAAAGAGCACTTATTTTGTTTTTTATAGTTATTTGTTCACTTAACCACTTACCCAAAAAATAATTTGGAACAGCTATTTCTAAATTCTCAGTTAAAGTAGGAGGACATATTTTTAATTCTTCTGCCAAAAGCTCACTAATTACTTCAATTTTGTTTGACTTATATAGATTCAGCAATTTACTGGTTAGTTATATTACTCAACTTTAAATGGATCAGTTATTTCTGCATTCGGACATTCGAATTCTCCAACAGCAACAAACTCTAAACGCAGCTTCAAGAAAGTTATGAATTTTTTATCCGTCGATAAAATAGCTGCTGGTGGAGATGGAATCTTTGCTTTTAGATCAACAAATTGGGTGGTTTGCAGAAATGATGGATTCTTTAAAAGCCAGAAATCTATTTCTTTATTATTCTCTTTATAGTTCCTCATCCTCTCTTTCAATATCTCCTCAATTGGTTCTTCAACTGTTAAAAACTTTTCACTTGCCGCCACGAAATAATATGTTGTCATTTTGAGATTTAATTTGATGTAATAAGAGACTTCATTTCACGTACAGACTTTTCTAATCCTATCGCTAAAGCCCTTGCAACAATACTATGGCCTATGTTTAACTCATTCATATTGTTAATTGATGCAATTTTTTTAACATTATTATAGTTAAGGCCATGACCAGCATTAACAACTAATCCAAGGTCATTTGCTAAATGTGTAGACTCTATAATCCTTTGGAGCTCTTTATACTGTTTAGATCCTGATAGTTCAGCATATATTCCAGTATGCAATTCTATAAAGTTAAGCCCTATTTCTTTGGAATAATTGATCTGCTCACTAAGAGGATCAATAAATGCACTTACTTCTATATTTGAATCTTTTAAATCTCCAACAAAATTCCTAAGGTATTGCTCATTACTTCTTACATCCAACCCGCCTTCAGTAGTAACCTCCTCTCGTTTCTCTGGTACGAGCGTTACGTAATCGGGAAGAATTTTTTTTGCAATTTCTAACATTTCTGGTGTAGCAGCCATTTCTAAATTGAGTTTTGTTTTTATAGTCTCTTTCAAAAGGAATACGTCTCTATCTTGTATATGTCTTCTATCTTCTCTTAGATGAACTGTTATGGAGTCTGCACCTCCTAATTCAGCTAAAAAAGCAAATTGCACAGGGTCAGGTTCTATAGTTTTCCTTGCTTGCCTTACATTTGCAATATGATCAATATTTACTCCTAAAGTGGCCATAATTTTAAAAATCTTAGTTTCTAGACAATCTAGTAACCGCCCAATAATAGCTAATAAAAAAAGGCAAACACTTAAATTATTAATATATAATAATTAGAACTTGAAGAAGAAATCCTTAGATATTTGGCATAAAATCAACCCTGTATTGGGATTTATTGCAATGTTCGTTACCCAAGACGTTGTTTTGAGGTTCTTTTTTAGAAAAAAGAAAATATTAAATAACGGTTTTTCGATTCCCATAAATTCCTCTATCATTTTGGCTCCAACCCATAGATCAAGATGGGACGGCTTAATACTCACCATGGCAATGGGTAGAAGGGTAACTAAAAAGGATTGCAGATTTATGGTTACTAAATCCGAAATGAGAGGAATACAAGGTTGGTTCTTAAAAAGACTTGGATGTTTTTCGATAAATCAATTATCGCCATCTCTCTCAGCTTTAAGATATGCGATTGATCTTATAGAAAAAGGAGAACAACTAGTTGTTTTCCCTGAAGGAAAGATTAATAAATATGGAAAAAAATTAGTTCTCAAAGAAGGACTATATAGATTAGCGAGATTAGCTACTAAAAAAACTACATCGATTATTATTATTCCAATTGGAATTGCCTATAGTAAAGTACCTCCGAATTTTAGGGGCGAATTTTGTCTATCCTTTGGACAACCTATAGTAATAAATGATTACTTAAACTTTACTATCAAGGAATTTAATATATTTCTAAATGAAAAAATGATCCAAGAGGAAGAAAAAGCATTAAAAAATGTAGGTAGATGAATCAGCAATAAGTTACTATAAATTTTAATAATTGAAGAAGAAAATGAAAATCTTAAAATTAATTCCAATTTTATTTATATTTTTTGGAAATTTTCCTTATAAAAATGAAGTTCATGCAGAAATCAAGAATCCAAAAGACTACAGAGTACTCTCAAATGAGAGTAAAAAGCTTTCCATCTCAAACGTAGAATATTTCATACAACAGGGTGATAAATATATTAAAAATGGGGATTTCGAGAAAGCTAAGGATTCTTACTTAGACGCTAGAAAATTAGCAAAGCAACTTGCGTCTTTTTATTCTGATCTAAATTCATCCTTCAAAGGAATTGATGCGAGAATACCAAATGAAATGATAAGAAAAGGTAAGCAAACATTACAAATTTTGGCAGAATCAAATGAGAGATTAGCTTCTATGTATATAAAAACTGAAAAGCCTGAGGTTGCAGTACCATTACTTGTTGAAACAATTAGAATAATGTCACCTAATAGCCCAGAAGGTAAAGAAGCTTATGAAAAATTAATCCAACTAGGATTTGTTGAAACAAAATACAAATGATAATTAAAATTAATTATGATTACTAAAACTGAAGTTATTAATTTAATCACAAAAAAATTACCAAGTTCCAAAGTTTTTGTTGAAAACCTTAAGGGAAATGATCATTTGCAAGTAACTGTTATTGCATCTGAATTCAATGGATTATCATTAGTTAAACAACACCAGTTAGTCTATTCTGCTCTGAAGGAAGAATTAGCTTCGGAGGCTATCCATGCACTGGCATTAAAAACAAAAACACCAAATTAAATTATGGACAACCTAACGAAAGATAAAATACAAAAAATGATTGACGCTAATCCAATAATGGTTTTTATGAAAGGAACAAAATTAATGCCTCAATGCGGTTTTTCTAACAATGTAGTTCAAATACTAAATTCCCTAGGAGTAGAATTTGGTACTTTTGATGTTTTAAGTGATTTTGCTATACGAGAAGGTATCAAAGAATATTCAGATTGGCCTACAATTCCTCAAGTTTACTTAAAAGGAGAATTTCTTGGAGGATCAGACATTCTTATCGAGATGTACAACTCAGGATCTCTTAAAGAAAAAATAGAAATTGGATTAGCGTCTTAAGATAATTAGTAAGTATAAATACTGAATTGATTAATAAAAATTAATATTTTAAATACTTTTTTTATCAAAAAAACCTTTATTTCCGTTCCCCTCTGGATCAATAAAACTTGACGGATCTAGAATCCATCTTTCAATTAAGCTTTCTAATTTTTCTTGATCCTTTTGCTCTAAACTACTGCAATTCCTTAGAGCTTGGAGATAACCATCACTATATAATTTAAGATCAGATGGTGTATGAAAACGAGTAACTAAGTCTTGGCAACCATCGCAAATTGATTGAAAATGACGAATTGCTTTGGGATTTTTAAATGATGTCATAATTCGATAGATTCTGATTTTTATTTAGCATTTGTTATACCTTATTAAGGATGATTAAAAATTGCCTGGCCAAACAGTAATTAAGAATGCAATCAACTGAGCAAATCTTAGCTTCAACTCCTGGCAGTTCACAATTGCCTACGAGCTCTCAAACTCCCTCAAGAGTTCTAGTTGTTGAACCTCACCCCACACTTAGAACAGTCCTTGTGCAAAGGCTTCGCCAAGACGGCCATTTAGCTGCAGCAGTAGGTACAGCTGCAGAAGCTATTGACTTATGCAGAGAACAATCACCTGACCTATTAGTTAGCGCAGAAATCCTCGAGCAGAATACGGCAATGAGACTAGCCCAACAATTAGGGGCTTCTGTCATAGTTTTAACTGCAAGATCAGGTGTTGAAGCATTAGTAAATCTATTAGATGAAGGGGCAGATGATGTTCTCAGAAAACCTTTTGGGCTCGAAGAGCTTGCAGCACGATGTAGAACCCTTTTAAAAAGGGGTAGGATAGGATTACAAGAAAAAGTTGAGGTAGGACCTTTAGAGGTTCATCTTCTTTTAAGACAAGTTACTCTTAGCGAGAAGCCCGTAGAATTAAGTCCTAGGGAGTTCGCACTCCTCTGCGCTCTTCTAATGCCACCAGGAATGGTAAGGAGCCGTCAAGAGCTCCTAAGGATGGCCTGGCCGCCCTTCAGTGGAGGTCCAAGGTCAGTAGATACTCAAGTATTAACTTTGCGGAGAAAATTAGAGCAGGCTGGTTTGGGAGAAGGTGGGGGAATAACCACTGTTAGACAACAAGGTTATCGATTCAGCATTGATAATATTTAATTTATAAAAGCAAATAATTCACCAACAATCATTAAAACTGATAGTAATGTCAGTAATTTATATGTCCAAAGTGGTGTTATGTAAGATACTTTTTCAATGGCAGCAATTCCAGTATTCTTGGAAACAATTAATACAAATTTTTTTAAATTTTCCAGCCTATGTGGGAGAAGAAAGTTTTCTCCTTGATAAGTATTAAAGTAATAAACTTTACTACCCTGACTAGTGGGTAAAGATTTGATTGACTTAATATCTTTCCAAAAAATCTCCCAATTCTTTTTTCCTAAGATTTTAGAAATAAAGCTAGTTTTATATGAAATTTTATTATTACAAGTTTCTACATAATCACTTGTGATATTGATTATTAAATAAAGGCCTAAAAAGAATGTAATAGAAGAGGGAATTTTTAATCCATCAATTGAGACAAATGGGATAGGAATTGTAAGCGCTAGATATAAACAAATTAACGAACTTTTCACAAAAAAAAGAGTTTTAAACTTTTCTATCATTTCCAAAGGATCCAGTTAGTCTGGCAATTTAAAACTGTTTATATTTAATTGTGCTCCTATTTTATGAGCGCATGCGTAACCACTAAAAGCGACTGCATTTAGACCTTGACCAGGGAAGCATGAATCCCCTACACAATAAAGGTTTTTAATTTTTGTAGTGTTGAAAGGCATTGGCAAAAGTCCAAGCAACTTTTTACTAGGAATTGGTCCATAACTACCTTTATATCTTCCAAGAAACTTTTTATGAGTTTTGGGAGTACCAATTTCTTTGTGATCGATATTTTGTTCAAGATGAGGAAGAATAGTTGATATTTTTTCAACAAGAAATGAAAAGTATTTTTCTTTCTTTTGCAAATATTCTTTCCTTGATAGGCCTTCCCATTCACTCATTGATGAAGGAGTAAATGCATGTACGATATGTTTACCTTCAGGGGCCAAAGATGAGTCTAGCAAGGTAGGGATAGAAATAAAAATTACTCCCTTTTCACTTTCTAATTCATCCCAATTCTCAACTATTATGTGATGACAATTAAAGTTTTTGCTTATTAGATTCTTTTCTACCCCAAGGTGAATAGAGACAAAAGAGGGAGAAGGTTTATATGTTTCTGACCACTTATATTCACTTTTTGGAACGTTTTTATTCGCAATTAATCCTTTCTTTTTATCTTCAAGTCCAAATGTATCCCATCTAGTGGAATTGGATACAATAATATCTGAGTAAATTTCTTCCCCATTTGAAAGCTTAACGCCAACTGCTTTCTCATCCTTTAAAAGGATTTCTTTCACATTGGCTTTGTATCGAATTTTGCCTCCTAATTTTTCGATTCCAGAGACCAATTTCTCTGCTATCGTTCCTACTCCCCCTTTTGGATAATTTATTCCTCCAGCATGCCTATCTGTAAACACCATCCCCGCATTAATCATAGGAGTTTTGAGAGCTGGCATTACTGACCAACAAAAACATTCAATATCAATAAATTTTAAAAGTTCAGGGTCTTTTATAAACTTTTTGGCAACATCTCCTGCATTTACTGGCAACCATCTAGCTAATCCTAAACAGGATAATGGAGATTTAAAGAAAACTTTAAAAAGATAATTAGGATCCTCTATTGATAAAAGAGGCATTGAATCTAAACATTTAAATACACTTGCACAAGTATCGTAAAATTTCTTGATACCTTTTTTTTCCTTGGGGAAACTAGCTGATAATTTACTTATAAATTGCTCATAATTTTTATCTACAGAAATACTCAAGTTATTTGGGAGGTGATATTCCAGTTGCACAGGATCAGGAATAGTTTCACATTTTTCATTAACATCTTTTAGAGCACGAGTTAATAAATTGGTATAACCTTTATCTCCAAATCCAAATATCATTGAAGCACCAACATCAAAGGTATAGCCTTTTCTCTTGAAAGAGCCACCACTGCCTCCTGGAATAATGTATTTCTCGAGGACTAGGACTTTAGCTCCCTTAGCCGATAATTGTGATGCCGTTACTAACCCTCCTATTCCAGAGCCAATAACAATTGCATCGAAATTTCTTGTATTCGTTTTCATTTTCCAGAGTCTAAGTAGCTCATTTTAATAAATCTCTACAAGTGTGTGATCTTTTTCAAAACATGAATATAATATATTTTTAAACCTATTCAAGACTTCTTTAGATCTCTCTTGATAAGCTTTATACCTTAATCTTTTATCATTTATTCTGTTATTTAGTTCTGGGACCAAACCAAATGATGCAGGCATTGGCTGGAATTTATTTTTCTTCTGTTTAGACATTATTTTATTCCTATTACTGATGAAATTCATAAGAGAACCAATCATTGATTCACTTGGAAAACTTACTGTTTTTTTTCCCTTAGCTAATAAGGATGCATTTATTCCTGCAAGCAATCCCCCAGCAGCTGCAGCTGCATAACCTTCTGTTCCTGTTAGTTGACCAGCAGCGAAAAGATTTTCTCTTTTCATAAATTGCAATGTTGGTAAAAGTAATTTTGGAGACTCTAAAAATGTATTTCTATGCATTACTCCAAAACGTACAAACTCAACCTTCTCCAAACCAGGTATCATTCTAAATATTCTTTTTTGCTCTGACCATTTGAGGTTAGTTTGGAAACCAACCATATTTAATAATTTTCCTTCTAAATCTTCTTTCCGTAATTGGACAATTGCATGGGGTCTCTTTTTCAATCTATTTTCCTTATCAGTTAAATCACCCCATTTTGGATTCCACAACCCAATAGATTTCAAGGGTCCGAATCTCATTGTATCAAGTCCCCTTCTAGCAATTTCTTCAATTGGTAAACAAGCTTCAAAGAAATTAGCAGATTCTTTTTCAAAGTCTTTTAAATTAGCTTGTTCTCCTTCTATTAGTTCATTTCTAAATTGCATATAATCATTTTTATCCATAGGACAATTAAGATAAGCTGGATCTCCTTTGTCGTATCTACTAGCTTTAAAAACAATCTCTTGATCAATAGTATCACCATAAATTATTGGGCTAGCGGCATCAAAAAAATGGCAGGCATCAATACCTGTAAAATCTTGAATCTTATAAGATAACTCATCTGAAGTTAATGGACCAGTAGCGAGGATAGTAATATTTTCTTTGCTTGGTAAATCCAGCTGTTCAAACCTCTTAATTTCGATTAAAGGATGATTAGATAAAGCTTCAGTCAAAGCACTACTAAATTTAGATCTATCAACGGCCAAAGCGCCTCCGGCTGGAACAGAAAATTTATCTGCTGTATGAACTATCAATGAATTAAAAGCTCTTAGTTCTTGCTGCAATAAACCCGCAGCTCTATCAGGACTTAAAGCTCCAAAACTATTGCTACAAACCAATTCTCCAAATTCACCCGTATGATGGGCTGGAGTTGATTTGACAGGTCTCATTTCAACTAATTTAACTGGTACACCAAAATTTGCTAATTGCCAAGCAGCTTCTGAACCTGCAAGACCTGCTCCAATCACTATTACTTCTTTCTCTATCAAATTGGATTAATCCTTGCCCAAAAAGTCTCTACTGAATTGCTCTCTTGCTGGTTTTTGTATATTAAATACAACCCAAGCCAAAGCAGCAATAATTGGAGCGAAAACTACGATCGTTCTGAGCATTTTAGAAATTCTATTATTTATTTAATATTCTACCTTTCAACTGTAAATTTAGAGAGAAATTTTAATTTTTTATTTCATAAGTTAAGAATTGTTTTTCTATTGTTCAACTTGAGATAAAAAGTTGTTTTTTTTACCTTAAGAAGGGATAATTTCTTATGTACTCAATATTACAAAATGGGTCGCTAGCTCAGCGGTAGAGCATCCGGCTTTTAACCGGCTGGTCCTGAGTTCGAATCTCAGGCGACCCACATTTTTTTAATTGAGTTCATTATTTTAAAAGTGAAAGACAATATCTCCCAAAATTCAGATATTTCTTACTTAATCGTGTAGTTTTTAGTTATCTTACAATTTGGACTTAAATTTCAAGCAAATTCATCCTTAAATAAATCTAAGATTTTCATCAGGGTGCTCAAAAAATAAAACAATTTAAAATTTCAATTAACTTTTTATGAATCATCTGAATTTCATCTTTCAATGCTTACTGGACAAAAAGTTTTATACCACATTTGTGTAGCAATACTGTAAATAAAAAGGCGTATTTTTTACCTAAAAAAGAAACTTCGCAAAAAAACTAAAAATTACTTTACAAAGCTTCATAATCTCTGTTACAATAATTTATATAAACATTTAACTTTTTAATTATGACACCTGAAGCAGAGCGTTTTAATGGTTGGGCAGCAATGTTAGGTTTCGTTGCAGCAGTAGGCGCGTATGTAACTACTGGGCAAATCATCCCTGGTTGGTTTTAAATTTTTTTTCATCCAGAATTTAAAATATCATTTATTAGCATCAATTATTTGATGTTTTAATAAATACCAATTATATATAAAATATCCTCAAATTCTCCCTATTTTAAGTTATGCACTGAAATTTCGGATTATATGAGGAATTTTTTTTCCAAATTTAGATTATTTAATACTTAATTTTATGGCCATAAATTACTGGCTAATAATCGAAAGAACTAACGGAAGATCTGCAATAATCAGTTTTATGGGATTAATAATAAATTACGGTTTATATAGCTGTATAGCTCAAGGCTTTCTTTAAAAAAAACTACCGTTAATCTATTTTTTTTTACTTATTATATTAATTCAAAGTTTCTTTTTATCTATATTATCCAAGCATGTAGAACATAATAGGTGACCTTTTTTACTCCAAAAAGTTTTTGTTGATCTTTCTATATCCTTTCTACATATTAAACATTTAAAAATTGGAACCATTATATTATAATTTTTTTTTAATATGATTTTCTATAAATATTAATACTTAAACCAAATTATATTAAGACTAAAATTTAAAGCAATACAAATAATTCAAAAGTTTCATTTTTATCTAAAATTTCTAAGTTTTAAATAATAAAATACTTAAATTAATCTATAAAGAAAGACCTGCTGTTAAGCAGGTCTTTCTTTGTGTGTAAGATTTTCTAACCCTCTTAGAAAGAGAATGAAGACTTAACGAATATTCCTGTTAGATCATCACCAGCTTTTTCTTCTATAAATACACCTGGAGTAACTGTTAGGCCATCATTAACTGGATAAGCATAAGATGCTTCATACATCATGCGCTCTGTTACGTTATCAGCAAAGTTGCCGGCTGTTGCAGCACCAACGCTTAGAGAACCAGAACCAACTTCAGGCCATGTTAGACCAACGAAGTATCCATTTGCTTCTGTTCCAGATGTTTCTTGAGTTTCATAACCAACACTTACTGAAGGTAAACTTGCTCCATCAAAAGTGTAAGTTCCGTTAACACCCCAAGATGAAGTTTCATCAGCGGCAGCATTATCATCAGATATGTAAGCAACAGCTACACCCCATGAATCAGCAGTATATGCAGCTTCAATACCGTAAGAGTCAGTACCTTCCTTTGTTAAGATTCCAGTGCCAGAATCAGACTTAGATGAAAGACCAGCAGCTAATGATAATCCTGAATCGAAGGCATAGCTACCAGTAGCTGTAACTCCATTACCACCTTTCTTAACAGTGTTTTTAGTACCACATTTGCTCATGTATTTTGTGAATGCACTGTATGAACAAGCTCCTGTGAATGAAGCACTGATGTCAGTATCGGCACCAACTATCATTGTTGCTCCACCTAGAGGGAAAGAGTATGTAACTCCATCAACTTGTAGTGAACTTCCAGTATCAATGCCAAATGGGTCATCAGCTGTAGCTACTGAGTCAGAACCACTATCAATAGCTATAGATAGAGAATCATCTCCAGTGAAACTAGTTGATAAACCGATGTTGAACTCATACTCGAAGATAGTTGCTTCTGTTCCTGTATCGCCATCGATAGCACCGATGTATGAACCAACACTGAAAGAAGCAGAAGTTGTATCTGAGAAACTACCCGCCTCAAAATTGTTTAATCTTGCTTCCAAACCATCTACACGGCTGTTAGTAACCGCAAGTTCTTCAGCAGGGTTGAAGTCATTAATAGTAACTTCGTTTGCTGTAGCTGACATAGGCGCAAGTAAGCCTAAAGTCGCTGGTGCTACAAGCAAGCTTTTAAAAAGCTTCATAAATTTCCTCACACGAAATTTAAAGTACACCTTAAGATAATGTATTTTGGCCTACAAAATCAAGTAGCAACCGCTACATTATTGAAATTTTTGTGCCAGTTTTTTAATTTATACAATACATTTAAATTTCAAACCAGACATTCGCATGTAAAAATATTATCTAAAATTAAATATATTTTTAAAATGTTTTATAAAAATTTAGTGCTTAAATTTACAAACTTGGTCTTACAAAAAAAAGGTAAGTAATGAAATCTATTGAGGTTTTTTTGCTATTTTAAAAACAACCTCCTTAGTTTTATATTTCTTTTTTTTATTACCGTTTAAAGTATCCACGTACCAACCTGAAGCAAGTCTTGTATCGATTTCCTCGTAACTCTCTATCTTATTGAGTTTATTGAGAGATTTCTTTTTATAGTCCATCAGAAAATATTTTTTTTTAAAAGGTTAATTTAAAATATAGCACTAAAAAAATTTTTTACCTTCATGATTTTAATTTTGAAAAAAGATAATTAAGTCATTTGCAACTATCAATAACTCCCTGATTTTCCGAAATCTTTAGAAAATAAAAAAAAATGCGGGATTTAACCTCAAAAAAAAAAATTCTTAGTTATATTTTCCAAAACAATAAACCTGAGGAGCACAAGGTAAAATGACTCAAATAAATTTTATTGTGAATTCTTTGCCTAGAGATTTAACAGAATTTGCTTTTTTCTTAGTAGTAGGATTTACAGCTGGATCAATGGGCTTGATCTAACACAATTAAATCTATCAAAAAATATACAGTTTCATATTTTTTTAAATTATTCCAGTCTACCTAAATATTTTCTTAATAACTTAAAAAGAAACAATAGATTCAACTGCAAAATCAAATTTTGATCTTCCACAAAGTTCTATTAATTCAACGACAGTTATTAAACCAGATATACTTTTACCCTTTTTCTTAATTAACTTGGCAACACAATCAACTGTTCCACCAGTAGCCAATAGATCATCGACAATCGCATAAGTTTTAAACTTTTTAAGAGCGTCCATTTGTATTGATAAAGAATCTTTGCCATATTCCAAAGAATAGTTTTCTTTAATTAATTCCCCGGGAAGTTTTCCAGGCTTTCTTGCAACTATCATTGGTTTTGATGCCTGAAGTGAAATTGCTGAGCCAAAAATAAAACCTCTAGCCTCTATTGAGATTATCGCCTCACAATTTCTTATTACTTGATTTGAAGACATTCTGGTGATTAGTTCCCTAAAAACTTCAGTATCTTGAATTATTCCAAGCAAGTCTTTAAAAGCTATACCTTTTTGAGGAAAATCATAATATGTTTTTATCAAACTCTTTAATTTTTTCATAAACAAAATTTAAATAATATTTTTGATAGTAATTCTTAAATAGAATTTAGAACTAAGATATTTCCATTGGTTGATAAAAAATTAAAAAAGTAAATTTTTTAGGGTTTATAAAGAAGAATTTAAAATCTCAATCGTCAAAATAAAGACAAAACATTTACCAAATTGGTCTTAATAAAACTTTTTCATGAAATGATGTCTTAATCACCTTACGAGATGCAACTATGAAGTAGGTGCTGTAATTTAGTGCACTTTAATCAGAATTAAATAACGTATTTGCGAAATAAATAAGCTAAGAATTTTTTAGAATACATAATTAAATTGTTATTTCGCTCATAGCAAGAAATGAAAAGGTCTAGTTACTTATTAATGTTATTTCCACTTTTAATTGGAGGGATTCAAACTGCAAATTCTGAAGTGATTGTTCAGGCCAATACAAAACCCTCTCTCACGACCCTTTTACATCGCGAGAAATGGATTAGCTCCAGTATTACGGAGAGTGGATTAGATGACTATGAATTTAACGTAGATTTCAATTGTTCAATATCAAAAACTTATGATGGAAATATTAATAATGAAACAGAGGACAAGACATTAATTTGGGGTTGCATTAATGCTTTATCAGACTCAGTAGGGGCATCTAAAAGTTCAAGTTCTAATTCCTCCTACACAGATTCTGTTGCAACAATTAATAGATTAGGAGAGGGAGTTGCAGCTTCTACTTCTTTAACAACTGCTTTAAAAATACTTCCTAAAACATAAAAGTAATCTAGATTAACTTGTGGTATTGGAACAGGCGCATACAGTAGTAAATATGCAGTTGGTTATGGTTTTGCTTCTAAGCTAAATGGTAGGGTTGATGTTAATGC
This sequence comes from Prochlorococcus sp. AG-412-J13, assembly GCA_003214815.1. Taxonomy (GTDB): domain Bacteria; phylum Cyanobacteriota; class Cyanobacteriia; order PCC-6307; family Cyanobiaceae; genus Prochlorococcus_A. Next base: position 109,025 of record QCLE01000004.1, read on the forward strand.
TGGAGGATCTTATGTTTTTGGTGGATCTAAATCTTATGTAGGAGGAACATTAGATAGCGGTGTTCTAAAAGCAGGTTTTGTTTTTAAATTAGGAGAACTGAATAAAGACACTCAAATAAGTTTTAATGACAAAAAAATATTTGATAAAAAATTATCAACTCCTGAGAAAAATAATAAAAATTTAAATACAGAATTAAATTTATCAAAGGTTAGAAATAATGAGATAATTTCGCAAAAATCAAAACTGTTGGCAAGGTTAGAAATCTTAGAGAATATTGCCTTGAAATTTCAAGTAAATTCAGCTGTAATATTAATGTCTAAATAAGATTAAAGTCGTAAAAAAAGTGCTAAGAAAATGTTCTCGATCAAATTTTAAACCGAAAAGTGCTTTTTTATAAAAATTTTTGAAATTAAGGCTTTTATAGATGACTGTTATGAACTAATATCTAATGAGCGGGGCGTGGCGCAGCTTGGTAGCGCGGGTGCTTTGGGAGCACTAGGTCGCAGGTTCGAATCCTGTCGCCCCGATAGTCATAGCAATTGATCTCAGTTACACCAATTATTGAGTCTCAAAATTCCGTAGAAAAATCCGTAGATATTTAAGGAAATTAACAAAAACTTCTACGGAAGTTCAATGGCATGTGTGCGTCTTTCTTATTGAAATCTGCTAATAAGCGGCAATAATAAAAGTATTAGTTGTTGCGCCGTTTAACTCAATCCATGAAACTGACCACGATTCAACTAACTGCAGTCTTATTTGACCTTCGATAAGTCACTTAGGGTTGTTTGGATTTATCACCTTTAAACTCTTCTATATATATTGAGAAAACGCAGAACCCCACCAAATGAATTCGGAAAAGATAGTCTTATTAGCTATCTCGAAGATGGTGGTGTTCATATGAGTCGCTATGACTCAATGGGTATTGCTAGAGACTTAATTAACTTTGAGAAAAATTCTAGTGGCAAGGTTAATGGAGTTCCAGAAAACCTTGAACCATGCGTTGCAACAGCATATAGAAAGTTTAAGAATAATCCATCTCAGTTAGATGAATTCGAAAAATTGGATCGAACTATCAGATCTACTTAGCCTTCTATACCTTTCAGAACGTACCTTTTATAAGTTAAAAAAAGCAAATGTCTTCATTGCTGGAGAACACTTCTATCGAATAGGTGAAGGAAGGCAAAAAGGAAAATGTATCTATGGATTAGAAGAGTGCAGGAAGGCACTTCTAAAAAATTCAGTAGATAACGCTAAAAAGGTTAAAGGAGCTAGGTATAGCAAAAATCTGTTAAAAGAATTTTCAAATAGAGGACTTTGAAAATGAGAAAGTTTCTTTTTAATTTTATTCATTTAAATAGAGTTCCACTCCAAGAAGTAAATAAGAACTTCAAAATCAAAAGAAAAAAAGGTGGTTTTAGATAATGTCTTATACAAATTGGAAAGTCTATGCCCATAGGCTGCAACCCTTTGATGGAGATCTAATACCAGTTTTTGATAAAGGAAAAAGAATTGGAGGAGCTGTAAAAGATCATAATTTTACTGTTAAAGATATTCTTGATTTTGATGGTGTAAGAGCTATTGAACTTAGGACTTCAAAGCAATTAATGTGTCTTGATTTTGATTCCTTAGAAGCAATTAGATTTGCCGAAAATGAAGGGGGATTCATATTAGAAGACTTACAAACTTGGTTAGTACAAAGAGATAATCAACCCTTTAGATGTAAGTTTTTCTTTTATAGAACCAAACCACAACGAGAAGAACTGGGCGAATTTAGCCTTGATCTTGAAGACCATGATCTAGAAGTATTTTCTAAAAGTACTAAACCCGTAACTGTTTTAGGCTGGCATAGAAAATCTGGACTTTATCGGTGGTATGGAACTGATCCAAGCAAAATTAACATATGTCCTCCAAAAGTTTGGGATTTTATTGTTGATCAATACCAGAAGAAGTATCAAACAATTCGATCAAACAAATATTCTTCAAGAGATTGGCGACCACTAAGACCATGCCCGATTTGCAATCGAACGAAAGATAATGATTGCTTCATTAATCGAGATAGAAATTTTATTCAATGCCATCAAGGGAAAAGTAATCATCCTCCATCTTTAAAAGTTGGAGAAACAATTAAAAGACAGGGCCTAGAATGGGCATTTTGTGGAATTGGTACTAATGCAATTGGTGAATTTTCAAAATTCAAAATTCATATAAGTACTCCTACGCCTTGGGACATAATTTATGGAGATAGAAAATGATAGATATTTATTCAGAATTAGATCATTCCAAAGTAGAGCAAGGTTGGAAACCAACAAGGCAAACAGTTAATGAAAGAAAACCTTCTGACCTATGTATTGGAGACTGGAGCCTCAAATGCAGGACGTGGTTTCCCAATCTTCGATATAACGAACTGACCAAATTTTGTGAAAGCAACGGTAAGAAAATTAAACCTTCATCAGTTGAACAACTTTATATAGTCCTTGGTGAAATGGGCTGGAAGATCGATAAGGCCAAGGCTCAAGATGTCTTTGAAAAAGTTGCTCAAGAAAATAGCTACAACCCGATCAAGGAATACTTGGAATATCTAGAAAAAGATCAAACTATTATTCCTGCTGATATATCCAAGCTTTCTACCACTTATTTAAAAACGACTGATCCTCTCTCAGATGAAATGCTTTTCAAATGGCTAGTTGGAGCAGCTCAGCGAATATTTGAAAATGGCTGTCAGATGGACTTTTGTCTTGTTCTTAAAGGAAAACAAGGCTTGAGGAAATCAACTTTCTTTAGGACCTTATGCAAAGGTTTTTTCTGTGACTCCATGGCAGAAGGGAAAGACCACAGCATGTTAATTGGAACAACTTGGTTCAAAGCTTTTGAAGAATTGGAAACAATTACAGGAAAAAAAGAATGCGGTGAATTAAAAAATTTAATCACGATTAGGGAAGATATTTTTAGAGCTCCTTTTGCAAGAAATACAGATCACCACCCAAGAGCGTCTGTCTTTTGCGCAACTGTTAATGATGATCAGTTTCTGAAAGACCAAACTGGTAATAGACGTTTTTGGATAATTGAAATTAAGGAAAGAATAGATAATAAGCAGGTAGAAAAAGATCTTGATTCAATCTGGAAAGGTATCATGCTTGCTTATAAAGAGGGCATTTTGCCCATGCTCAGCGAAAAAGGTGAAGATCTTTCAAACTTGAGAAACAGTCAATTTGAGCAGGAAGATCCATATGAATATTACGCTCTTCAATACGTTGAGAATGCCAACACTTCAGAAAAATTCACAGCAAGAGAAGTTTTATGTCACGATATGTTTTATAGAGATCCAGAAAAGATAAAAAAAATAGATCTAACCGCTATGGGTAAATCGCTTGCAAGGATTGGTTGCATTAGCGCTGGGCAGTCAAACAAGAAAGGTGATCGTTCTAGATACTGGATAAAGCCAGAAAAATAACTCAGCAAATCAGATTCAGTGAGTTCCTTTAAAAAGCATTTATAGTAAGTTCTTACGGGTGTTTAACTCACTAACTCATTAATTATTTATATAAATGTATTTATTTATAAATGAATATACAGAGGTCTTTAATAAGATTCAGTGAGTTAGTGAGTTGCTGAGTTTAATGGGTCCTTTTCAGAGTAAGTATGTGGGTAATTTCGGACCCCAAATTCCTCCTAGGTAAAAGGCTGCATAGTTAGACACACTTTTACAAATACTTGATCAGGTAAATGGACTAGAATAATTGCATAGCAGTGAATCTCACCAAATGTAAATTTTGTAAGATGAAACCAAAATCATTGTATTTGGAAGCTTATACAATTTCCGAAACCGCTAGAAGACTAGGCTACAAATCCACCAAAACAATATATCGACTTCTCCAAAGAGATTTATTAGAAGACTATGTTTATTTGCACCAATCTGGAAGAGTTTATCTGATGTTAGAACCACCAAATCTTCCAACTTTAGCGAATAAAATTAGAGGAAATATTCAAATAAGAAGAAATAATATTATCAAGCGGTGCAAGTAGTAAGCGTTTCATTTTTTTAATTTCTAGCAGGACAGTTAATCCCACGTATTTCAAAATATCCATATAAGACGTAATGAAGACGTCCAGCTTCCTCTATGTCGCGTACAGAAAAATACTGTTTAGAACCATTTGGAAAGGTGTGAATAAAACCTGGAATCCAACCATGGAGCCCTGAAATCAAGTCAGGATGATTATTGACGTAACATTCAGTCCAGGAAATCCAGTCGGTTCCAATAGAAGGACTTCTACCACTTTCATACGCGATGGCAAGCATTTCGCTAAAAGCAATTTCATTTTGATCAGCTATGCGAGAATGTCCAGCATGATTAGCAAAAGATGCTGTTGGTGTAATAGATAAAGCGAGTATTCCTGCAATTGCTAATGCTTTTTTCATTAAAAAAGAAAGGTTTTTTTATTTATAGCAGAAAAGAAAAAATAAAAATGTTCAGGTGCCAGGTACAGGATATAGGCAATGAATTAAGCTATAGCTAATAATCGCTGGTCGGGTCGTTAGCAGTAGGCACTAAGGCCTCACCTACCAGTGTTACCACACCAGTCGTTACAACACGTCCACCCACGTCAGTCAAAAGGCGTCAAAAGAAAGGCGAAGGCGTCACACCTCGCACACACGAGCTGGCACACACATCCGTCTAGGGACACACACAATCTATCTGCACACCAGTCCACCTCCGCATTATTCTTTATCTGGGACACACACAATCTATCTGCACACCAGTCGCTAACCCACCAGTCACTCCCTACAGTCGCTTCTGTCTTTTCTTCTGCAGGGACACACAATACCCCCACCATCTGCACATCTTCCTA